>NZ_CP167068.1:1715000-2315000 GCF_051055405.1 Hominifimenecus sp. rT4P-3
TGGCAATCCGCAGTGTTCCATCTACCGGTACCACCACGTACATCGTGGAAGCGCCTCCCGTCGCCAATTCCAGCACGCTGCCATTGGGGTCTGTCGCAACATCCACCACCACTGGGCAGGGATATTCTTCCGGGTATACCTCCTCTAGTCCTGTAATTCCCTTCATGGCGTCGCTCCAAAAATGCTCCAAAGTACCGCCATAATTACGGATCAGTTCATATTCGCCGTCAGACAGCGTTTCATTTCGAAGCTCCTTTTCCGAGATCACCTGAAGCTGCTTCGCAAGCTGAGACAAGCGGCTTAAATTCTCTGCGTCCGCTTCGCTCAGCATTCCATATCCCCGCAGCCCCTCGGCTGTCTTTTCTGCTAAGAACGCAAATCGCTCATATACCATCGGTTCTGGCTGCACGTATCCTCTGTCATCGTATACCGGCATATCGCCGCCGCCCATCTCCGCCATGACCTGTTTGGAATAAAGAACCGTATCATGTTTCAGCTCCGTATAACTGCCTAAAAAGGTCTCCAAGCTCTTGGTCGCCCAAGCCGCGCTTTGCATAAAGGAAGGATAGCCTTCCCCTTTTTCTTCCAACAAAGGCCGCAGGGTATTTAGCCAGTTGGCATATAGGCTGGCCGTCCATGTCGAATCCGGTGCGGAGGCATATTTTTCGCGCAGTTTCGTCATATTCTCCGTATAACCTGCATAGCCGGTATCGCCCTGGGCTTCCAAAATCTCCAACGCCGTATCACTTCCCAAGGCCGCAGGTACATCCAAAGCATCCGGAAGCATCCGCTTTGCCCCAGCGGCGTCCGTCCCAACTTCCTGGTAAATCAACCGCTGCATAATGTCCGCATCCACAGAAAAACGCTGACCCATAAACCGGAATCCTAAAATGGTATTATCCTCGCCCTCCTTAATCGGCGTGGAGTTGATCGCCGGCGGCGCTAACTGTGCGGATAACTGATGGAACAAATTCCAATTTTCCGTATCCCCGGCCAACTGAGGCGCAGCAATCCCACTGCCGTAAACCGCCTCGATCAACGGTAGGTACTCATAATAGCCTAAATCGTCGCTGGCGCCAGCAAAAAAGCTTGTCACCAGGTAAAGAGATTCCCAATTTTCCAGACCGCCGTCCCGGAGCGCCAATGTCATCAGAACCGCGCTTCGATCCAAATCCTCTTTTTCCTGCTTAAAGCCGATTCTGCCATACCACATCATGGCACGGAAATACTGCTCTAAAAGCTCATTCCCCTCATAATATCCTCTGGGTTTATACTGGCTGTAATCTTCATAGTCTCCGGTCAGCGTGGACTCTACCATTGCCTCCGCCGCCATAATCCGATTGATTTCTTCGGCAGCCTGGCTCTGTACATCGGCAGGAATGGATACGCCCGCATCCTGTAGGGAAGCGCCTACCGCAAAGAAAGCCACATTCCGCTTGGCCGCCTCCTCCCACTCAGTTCCCTTTAGTTGTCCGTACTGCTCTTCCGCTTTGGCAAGCATCTGTTTGCTCAGATCGGACAAAGCTCCCGCCAGGTATGTCTTTTCCGTATTTTGCAGCAGATAGCTGAAATACAGGTGATACGTGTGCATCAGAGAATCCACGGTCACAAAATTTGGCAACTGAAAGTATCGGTTTTCTTCATACAGAGAATGAAAATCTTTTCGGCTGCCTCCCTCTACCACAAATAAATTTTGTTCCAGCTTCTGCCGAACCTCATCCGACAGATAGTACCGATCCTGATTGACGACGTTGCCCAGATTTGCTTCCGCCGCATAACTGGGAACATTTGCTCTCGCGGGCTCACTGGCAGTTCCCTCATAAGTAAGAAAAGAAGGTCTTGCTTTTATTAAGCTGGACACGTCG
Source organism: Hominifimenecus sp. rT4P-3 (assembly GCF_051055405.1). GTDB lineage: Bacteria > Bacillota > Clostridia > Lachnospirales > Lachnospiraceae > Pseudolachnospira. The sequence goes on from NZ_CP167068.1 coordinate 1,716,866, forward strand.
ATCGTCGTCTCGTCATTCTGCGACACTTGAGCCTTGGTTTCGCCTCCCGCGCTTTCCGACGAAGATTCCGCCCCCAAAACATACTGTTTGGTCGTGGGCGCATCATCTGTACCTGGAGCTAAAAATCGAAATCCCAGAAATCCAACGCCCGCAATCAGCGCAATGGCAATAACGCCCAGCGCAATCTTTACGCCGGAAGACTTCTGTTTTTGCGGAGTAACTTCCTCCTTTGGCTCCGAGCCCTCTCCCAGTTTCATCCCACAGCCGGTACAAAATGTAGCATTATCCCGGTTTTCTTTTCCGCATTTCTTGCAGATCATGGATTCTACCTCCCACCTTCTCAATCGATATCGTCTATGCTGTCCGCTCTGCTTTCAATTTTTTCACTTCATCAAGTGAAAGTCCCGCATATTCTGCAATTTTTTCAAGTGTTAATATTCCATCTGCCAACATTCTTTTTGCAGAATTGATTGCTCCTTCTTTCAATGTCTGATTCCTCATATCTTCCATAGCTCGGCACATAATTTCGATTCCCTCCTTGCTCTCTTTGAAAAATCTCACTCTATCTGCCAATGTCCCATAGTACATATCCGCTGCGTCTATACAAGAGAAGTCATGCATTAACTTCCCGATTGGCGTATCTCCACGATAAGCGCCATTTACATATAGTATGTGCGAACCGTCCTCAAATTTTTCTCCAGTTTCTAAAAAGCACCGCTCAATTGGATAGAGCGGCCGCCCCTTTCCCATCACATCATTCTCCGTGATAAAGATTACCCACGTTTCCGGCAGCTTATCGAACTCCTCGCCCTTCTTTAAAAAATTTGCATCCATCATGCTGGAGTTGTATCTTGCCCTTTTTCTTCCAGCACCTCTATCGGAACGCTGTACTTCCACGTTCATTTTTGCCCCTGTGCTATCCGTAGCCAGGATATCCAACCTCACCGAACGGTTTAGCAGGTTCTCCACAAATACCTGGGTACGAACGTCCAGTACCTTTAAATCCTGCTTTTCCATTACAATCTGCAATACCAGTTCTATACTTGCCGTACTTCCCTCAAAACACTTCGTGAGAAAATCATCATCAAGCAGGCGAAAACCTCTTAACCGCTGTAAATCTTCTTGACGTTTCTGGTCTATTTGTTCCGTCACTGTCAATCTTTCCACCTACTCTCCCTTTCGTTTTATATCTCCATACTACCATAAAACTTCTGATTTTACAAGCCGAGAGCCAATACATATCGAATTGCCAATGACAAGCTGACTGTAATCATTCAGACCTGTCATAAAATCCTTGCAGGCCGGCTTCCTTTATATTATACTGGTACAGGGTTTCTGCAAATACCAGAGAAACCGCAGAGCATGGAGGGACAGAAGATGATACTATCCTGCAACAACCTTTCCAAAGCATTTCTTGAAGAACCGCTATTTTCCGGAGGAAGCTTTCGGATTGAAGAAAAAGAAAAAGCGGCGATTGTCGGCATCAACGGCGCCGGGAAATCGACCTTATTGAAAATATTGATCGGAGAATTGACGCCGGATACCGGTGAGGTCGTCTTAGCAAAAGGAAAAACCATCGGCTATCTGGCTCAGCATCAGGATTTGAGTACAGACCGTACGATCTATGAAGAAGTCCTGGAAGCAAAGCAGGATGTGTTGGCCCTGGAAAAAGAGATCCGCCGTCTGGAATCCGCGATGAAAGCCGCTTCTGGAGAAGAGCTTGCTTCCATGATGGAGACCTATGCCCGGCTGAATCATACCTTTGAACAAAAAGACGGCTATGCCTGTCAGAGTGAAATCGCCGGTATTTTAAAAGGTCTGGGCTTTACTGAGGATGAATTTCAGAAAAAGTACGCCACCCTTTCCGGCGGTCAAAAAACCAGAGTTGCCCTTGGCCGTCTGCTTTTGGAAAAGCCGGATCTGCTGCTTTTGGACGAGCCGACCAACCATCTGGATATCCATTCCGTTACCTGGCTGGAAAATTATCTGCGCGGCTATGGAGGCAGCGTGATTCTTGTCGCCCATGACCGCTATTTCCTGGATCGAATCGTCACAAAAGTAATCGAGGTGGAAGGCGGAAAAATCTCCTCCTTCAGTGGAAATTATACCGCTTACGCGGAAAAGAAAAAAATGCTCCGGGAAGCAGCCCTTCATCAATATCTCAATCAGCAGCAGGAGATCAAGCGCCAGGAAGCCGTCATTGCCAAGCTTCGCTCCTTTAATCGGGAAAAATCCATCAAGCGGGCGGAAAGCAGGGAAAAGCTGCTGGCAAAGACGGAACGGCTGGAAAAGCCGGTGGAACTGAAAGACTCCATGTTTTTTACGCTGGAACCCAATGAGATGAGCGGAAACGACGTATTGTCCGTCAAAAACCTGTCCAAATCCTACGGAAGCCATCATCTCTTTGAAAATGTGAATATAGATATCAAGCGGGGAGAACGGGTCGCCATTATCGGCGCCAACGGAACAGGAAAAACCACTTTGCTAAAAATCATCAACGGCCTGGTACCTCCGGATACAGGAGATTTTACTCTGGGTTCCCGTGTGGCCATCGGATATTACGATCAGGAACAGCAGCTCTTAACGGAAGAGAATACGCTTTTTGATGAAATCCAGAATGCGTATCCTACCCTAAACAATACCACGATCCGGAACACGCTGGCCGCTTTCCTGTTTACCGGCGACGATGTATTCAAACGAGTGTCCGATCTATCCGGCGGCGAACGCGGACGGTTGGCCCTGGCCAAGCTGATCCTATCTCCCTGTAATTTTCTCATCCTTGATGAGCCGACCAACCATTTGGATATGACTTCCAAGGAGATTTTGGAGCAGGCGCTCTCCCATTATACGGGAACCATCCTGTATGTTTCCCACGACCGGTATTTTGTCAATCAGACCGCCACAAGGATTTTGGAGCTGACCGGCGGAACCTTTATCAACTATCTGGGCAATTATGATTATTACCTGGAAAAGAAGGAAGAGCTGACAGCCGTCTACACGGCTCCCGCGGAAGAAATCGTATCCGGAAAATCTGCTTCTGACACGGGAAATGCGGACTGGAAAGCACAGAAAGAGGAACAGGCCAGGGAACGGAAACGAAAAAATGATATGAAAAAGATCGAAGAAAAGATCGATTCCCTGGAAAAACGCTCCGCCGAAATCGATGAACTTCTGACCCATGAGGATATCTATACGAATGTATCGGAATGCCTGAAACTAAACCGGGAGCAGGAAGAATTAAAGAAAACCATGGATGAATTATTTGAAGAATGGGAAGCTTTGGAGAGCCAATAACGGCTCTCCTTTCCTTTCACCATTTTTAGCGTTGCTTTAGATACCGCTCGATCACAGCAAGCGTCTGTTCCACTTCCTCCTCCCCGTGAGCCATAGAGACAAACATCGCCTCAAACTGGGAGGGCGCCACATAGAGCCCGTGAGAAAACAGGTAATTGGCGTAAGCGGCAAATGCCTTTGTATCCGCCTTCTTTGCCGTAGTATAATCCGTCACCGCTTCCGGCGTAAAGAATACGCAGCCAAGAGAGCCTACGGTATTGAGTACGGCCGGAACCTCATACTGCTGCAAAATCCGCCGGATTCCGTCAAACAGCCTGCCTGCCCGCTCGTTCAGCTCCCGGTACCACTCCGGATGCTCCTTTAACAGCGTCAGCTGCGTGTAGCCGGCCGCCATAGCAACCGGATTTCCGGACAGGGTTCCCGCCTGATAAACCGCGCCAAGAGGCGAGATGACGCTCATCACATCCCGACGGCCGCCGTAAGCGCCCACCGGCATTCCCGCGCCAATGATCTTTCCAAAGGTGGTCAAATCCGGACGAACGCCAAAATATCCCTGGGCTCCGTCGGCCTGTAACCGGAATCCTGTGATGACTTCATCAAAAATCAACAGACTCCCCTGTTCATCGCAAAGTTTCCGTAAGCCTGGAAGAAAGCCTTCCTCCGGCAAAACCACACCCATATTGGCGCCAACCGGCTCCACGATCACCGCGGCGATCTGCCCGCCCCAACGCTGAAACAGCTCTTTCACGCTATCCAGATCATTATAATCCGCCGTCAAGGTATCCCTTGTGCAGCCTGCCGGAACCCCGCTGCTGTCCGGAACACCAGCAGTCATAACGCCGGAGCCGGCTTTTACCAAAAGCCCGTCGCTGTGACCATGGTAACAACCGTTGAACTTTACAATTTTGTCCCGTCCGGTAAAGCCTCTAGCCGCCCGAATGGCGCTCATCACTGCTTCCGTTCCGGAATTTACCATACGCACCATTTCGATAGAAGGAACCATCTCGCAGATCAGTTTCGCCATCCGCACTTCGATCTCCGTCGCCGCGCCATAGCTGAGACCGCGGGAAGCCGCTTCCACCACGCTCTCCCGAATCGCAGGGTAATTGTGTCCCAAAATCATCGGTCCCCAGGAGCAGACATAATCGATGTATTCATTTCCGTCTTCATCGATCATCCGCGCGCCGTCTGCCGAACGGATAAATCGTGGGACGCTGCCAATGGATTGAAAGGCTCGTACCGGGCTGTTTACCCCACCTGGAATATAGTTTTGCGCCTCCTGAAAGAAACGCTCCGAACGCTCTGTACTCATCCGATTCTCCCTTCATCCATACATTTTGCCAACTCTTTCGCAAAATAAGTTAGATAGATGTCCGCACCGGCCCGGAATGTGCTGACCGCAATCTCGCACATCATGGCCGTCTCATCGATATACCCCATCTGGGCCGCTGTTTTTACCATGCAATATTCTCCGCTGACATTGTAAGCGGCAATGGGAACATTTACTCTTTCTTTCAAATCATGGATCACATCCCCAAAAGCCATGGCCGGCTTCACCATGATGATATCCGCGCCTTCTTCGATATCCATCAAGGCCTCCTTGACGCCCTCCCGGCGGTTATGCACATCCATCTGGTACGATTTCCGGTCTCCGAATGCCGGAGCGGAATCCGCCGCTTCCCGGAAAGGACCGTAGAAAGCGGACGCATATTTCACGGCATAGGACATAATCGGCACATTTTCATGGCCATTTTGATCGAGAAGCCTCCGAATCGCCGCCACCCGGCCGTCCATCATATCGGAAGGAGCTACCATATCCGCGCCTGCCTCTACCTGAGACAAGGCAATCCTTGCCAGGTAATCCAGGGTTGTGTCATTATCCACCTCCTGGCCATGCAAAATTCCACAGTGACCATGGGAAGTATACTCGCACATGCAAACGTCCCCGATCAGATACATTTCCGGAAAACGCTCTTTGATGGCGCGGAACCCCTTTTGTACAATGCCGTCTTCTGCATAAGCGCCGCTTCCCTTTTCATCCTTGTGGTCGGGAATGCCGAACAACATCACCTTGTCCACACCGGCGTCGAGCAGATCTTCCATCTTGTAGAGAAGACGGTCGATTGTATAACGATACTGCCCCGCCATGGAAGCGATCTCTTCTTCTTTTCCGCTTCCTTCCATCACAAAAGCCGGATAGATGAGCGCTGACTTATCCATCCTCGTCTCGCGCACCATTTTCCGAAGGCTTTCTCCATAACGCAGTCTTCTGGGTCTTTTCGTCATTTCCATCGTTGTATCCTTCTTTCTCTCCTATTTTCGCATTTCCCGGTTTTTCTTAAAACAAAGAATTTCACACTGTATCATTCTTCGACTTAACGCCTATCGTTTCTCCCGGCAGACTTCTTCCGCCAGTTCCACAAGGCTTGCGATCGAAGCTTTCGATGAAACCTTCGTCCGCATCCCCAACTCCGCCGCTGCCGCCGCTGTCTTCTCCCCAATGCAAAGGGCCTGAACCGTAGAAAAATCCACATTTTCCGCCACAGCCGCAAATCCATGCACCGTAGAAGCGCTGGTAAAAATCACCATGGTGTCCGGATATTTTTCCAGCTCTTCCTTTATCTTTAAAATCACCGGCTTTTCGTAGCGCGTCTCGTAAATCGGCAGATCTTTTACCGTTAAATCTGGGCGAGCTGCCAACTTCTCTAAAATTTCCGGGCTGCCCACAAAAGCTCTGGGAATTAAAATGGCCGCGTTTTCTTCACACCGCTCCGCCAGCAGTCTGCCAAGCTCCGCTCCGTCGTAGACCTCCGGCACCAAATCCGGAAAAATTCCTCGTTCTTTTAACTCTCTGGCCGTACCGCTTCCAATGGCCGCCAGCTTTTTCCCTGCCAACGCACGAAGGTCCCGTTCCCGCCGCTTCCACTCATCAAAGAAAATCCTCACGCCGGCCGGGCTGGTAAAGGCCAGCCAAGAATACTGCTCCCATTCCAAAAGAACTTTCTCAAATTCTGGATTTTCCGCGATCGGTTCCGTCGCAATGGCTGGAATCTCCAATACCTCGGCTCCTTTTTCGCGAAGCTTTCCGGAAAGCTTGGAAGCGCTCTCCCTAGGCCTTGTGACAATCACACGGCAGCCGAACAACGGACGTTTTTCTGCCCAGGAAAACGCCTTGCTATAACGGCAAACCTCTCCCACCACAATGATCGCGGGCGTTCCGATTTGTTCCTGCTCTGCCCTCCCAGGAAGAGAAGCCACATCCGCTACCACACGTCTCTGCCCGGCGGTCGTCCCCTTTTCCAGGATCGCCGCTGGAGTATCCTCTGGCATTCCCGCGGCAAGGAGACCTTCGCAGATTTCTTTCAGGGCGGATACTCCCATCAGAAATACTAGTGTTCCTTTCAAGCGGACCAGCGCCTCAAAGTCCATCGAGAGCGGTTGATCCTTTTTTTTATGTCCTGTGATAATGTGCACCGACGAACACGCGTCTCGGTGGGTAACTGGGATTCCATTGTAGGCCGGTACCGCAATGGCTGAGGTAACGCCAGGTACTACTTCAAAAGGGATTTGATTCTCCGCCAAAAGTTCCAGTTCTTCGCCGCCCCGGCCAAATAAGAAGGGATCTCCGCCTTTCAGACGAACCACTCGCTTTCCTTCCTTCGCTTTTTCCAGAAGAATTTGATTGATTTCTTCCTGAGACCGAATATGATGGCTAGCCCGTTTTCCCACATTAATCCGCTCCGCCGCAGGAGGCGCCAACGCCAGAATCTCCGCTCCCACCAAAGCATCGTAAACCAGAACCTCGGCGCGCTCCAAAACTTCTTTTCCCTTCAAAGTCAGCAATCCCAGATCTGACGGCCCGGCTCCCACTAACCAAACTTTTCCCTGCATCCGCGTTCCTCCTACGCTAGTTCCACCCTTTTTGTTCCATAAAAAGCAAACCTGTATCCCTTAAAGCAGCTGCTTTTTCAGTTGGAGAGCCAGCTTTTCTCCCAGTATTTCGCACGCTTCCGGTTCGCCAGAAATCTCTCCGATCACAAAATCGTCCCGTTCCTCACTATAATAAAGCCCCCGCAGCCGCAGCATCCCATTTTTGATCTCAGCATGAGCCGCAATGGGGGAGCTGCATCCGCCGTCCAGTGTCCGCACAAAACTCCGCTCCGCTCTGGCGGCAAATGACGCTTCGGGATCAAAAAAGCCGTTCAGATACGAGTAGTCTTCTCCCTTTCGTCCTTGAATAGCCAGAATACCCTGACCGGCAGCCGGGATCATTTCTTCCACCGAAAAATACCGGCTGATCCGCTCGGAAAGGCCCAACCGCTTTAACCCAGCCGCCGCCAGGACAAGCGCTCCATATTCCCCGGTATCAAGCTTCTTAATCCTGGTCAATACATTGCCCCGAATGTTGCAAAACGTAACGTCCGGGTACAGCTTACTCAGCTGCACCATCCGCCTCCTGCTGGAACAGCCCACCGGCAGGGTCCGATCCCATTCCGTTTGATTGATTGGCAATACCAAGACATCCCTGGGATCCTCTCTGCGGGAAAACCCAAGAAGAGGCAATTCCTCCGGCACTTCCATGGGCATATCTTTTAAACTGTGTACCGACAGATCACTTCTGCCGTCCAAAAGCGCCTGATCCAGTTCCTTGACAAAGAGGCCTTTTCCTCCAATCTGATCCAATCTTCGGTCTAATATCCGATCGCCCATTGTCTTCATGGTCAAAAGCTCCACCGGACGCCCCGGCAGTTCTTTTTTCAGATATTCTACCACCATTTCTGACTGAATGACAGCCAGACGGCTCTCTCTGCTTCCTACCCGTATTGGTTTCATATGCTCTCTCAGCGCAGCCGCTGTCTCCTTTACCAATCTATGATCGCTCCCATCTCCAGCTAACCCAATCACCAGCTTCTCGGTTTCCACCAAAGCGGGAAAAAAGAAATCACAAAGACTTTGATCCGACGCCACATTGACTGGGATGTGTTTTTTCTTTGCCTCCCAATAAACCGCCTCGTTCACTTTCTCATCACCTGTAGCGGCCAAGATGAGAAAAAATCCATCTATTCCTCCTGTACAGTATGCCCCCCTCCACCAAGTAATACGCCCTTCGGATAAAAGACGCTGAAGCTCGGAAGAAAGTTCCGGCGCCCAAACCGTAACCCTTGGTCCGAATCCAAGAATGCTTCTCACACGGCGCGCCGCAATATTTCCACCCCCGACCACCAAAATTGGCTTTTCTTCCAGGGAAATAAAAACAGGAAAACGTTTCTTATTCATGATATAAATTCTCCCAAACAGACAGGCATTGACGAAGCACATCGCTTCCCGCCTCATCCCGGAGGGCAAACAACAAACGGCGGACGACTTTCGACGCCGCATCCTCGGCTCCTGCCTCCAATAAAGCTCTTTCCTGGGCGGAGAGAGGCAATTTTTTCAGCGTCTTTCCCATCCGCCAGACGAGATCATCCGCCGAAGCCTGACTGATCTTTTGTACCTTGGGAACAACGTCCCGGCACTCATACCAGCTGGCGAATTCTTCCTGCTGCTCCTGCAAAAGCTGCTCCGCTACCGCTAGACGCTCCTGCAGCCGCTTTGACTTCGGACATACGGGGAAATGGTCAATATCATAGAGCGTGACCTTCGGCAGTTCCTTTATTTCTGGCTCAATATCCCGCGGAACCGCCAGATCAATAAAAATCATCTCCCGTTCCATCTTCTGTTTCGCCAAATCGCTGTATTTGATGGTCGTATTGGGGCTGCTGGTAGCGCTGACCACCAGGTCGCAGGCAGGCAGCAGCTCCATTCTCTCCCCATAATTAATCCGTTTACAGCCGGCAGGAATTTCCACCATTCCGCTTCGGTACTGGCGTACGGTCACCGTTACATCGGCCCCTTCTTCCACCAGCGCTAAGGCAGACCGTTTCCCCATCTCTCCATTTCCAATGACCAGACAGGTCTTGCCGGAAAAATCATAGCCGCCCTGCTTCAAAAAGCGAATCGCATGCTCAATGGCAGAAGTATTGGCCGTCGACATTTGAAGATTGGATTTTACCTTTTTGCCAACCGTGAGCGCCATACGAAACAGCACCTCTAATACCGGATCTGTGCTTTCCGCTTCCCTTGCCAAATTCCATGCTTCCCGTACTTGGGTCAAAATCTGATCTTCTCCTAAAATCATGGATTTCAGGCCACTGGTCAGGCGAAACAGATGAGAAATCGCCTCCGCCCCGGTCCTTTGCACCAAATATTTTCGGTACGCTTCCAGAGAGAGTTCTTTCCATTCGCAGAGCCATTGTTCCAGCGGAAGCGCTTGCTCTTCCCTGCTATTGACCCATAGTTCCGTCCGATTACACGTGGACAAAATCATACATCCGCTCACGCCGTCTTGGAGCTTTAGGGCTTCTAGGGCTTCCATCTGCGCTTTTTTTGTAAAAGAAAATTTTTCCCGTACTGGAATCGGAGCCAAACTGTGGTCGATTCCTGCCATCTGTATACTCATTTATCACTCACTCCTACCCGGCTCGGCTGCAACTGATAAAGAATCGCATTGCAAATAGCCGCCGCCACGTTGCTTCCGCCTTTGCGGCCGCGGGCTACAATCGCGGGCGTCTCGGTCTCCAAAATCCATTCCTTGGATGCCACCACATTGACAAATCCCACCGGCACGCCGATAATCAGTTCCGGCCGGATCGTCTTTTCTTGAATCATCTCATAAAGGCGAATCAGCGCCGTAGGAGCATTGCCAATGGCAAAAATCAGCGGTTTTCCCAAAGAAGCCGCCTTTTCCATACTGGCAACCGCCCTGGTAATATGGCGTTCCTTCGCCGTCCTTGCCACATCCTCATCAGACATGAAGCAATGCACCTCGCCTCCAAAGGCCGCCAAAACCTTCTTATTGATTCCTGCTTTTGCCATCTGCGTGTCCGTGACGATATCCGCTCCCCGCCGAATGGCCTCCATGGCCCGTTCTACCGGCTGATGAGAAAAACAAAGGTTGTCCGCATAGTCAAAGTCCGCCGTCGTGTGAATGACCCGCTTTATCACCGGCTCTTCCAGCGGTGGAAACGTCCGCCCCTTCAGTTCTTCCGTAATGATCTCAAAACTTCTCCGTTCAATATCCATGGGAAGTACCTGCTCCAACTCAATTTTCATCGTCCAAGCCCTCCTCCAAAATCCGATAAACCTGATCCATATCCAGATGACGGCGCAGCGTATCCGCTAAAAGGTCATACTGGGTCTCTTTATACTGTTGATAATCCATCTGAGGCATCGCGTCAAAATCCAATCCTTTTTGGGCCGCCAAAGCACGAATCACACTGCTTGCGATCTCCGAACGATCAAAAAATCCATGCACATAGGAGCCGTAAACGCCGGATGCCAGAGCCCCACCGTCCTGCTTCTGTCCGCCAGTCACCGCGTCCTTTAGTACAGTCATCGGGCATTGCTTCTCATGGAACGTGCTGATTCCCATATGAATCTCATAGCCTTCCACCAAAAGCCCAGACAGTCCGGCCAAAGGACCCGGCAGCGTTCCCACTGTCCCGCTTACCCTGGTTCTAGTTTTTTCGCCTGCAAAAACCGTATCCATCGGCAGCAGCCCAATCCCCCGCAGCTCGCCTCCCTCTTCCACACCAAGAGGGTCTGCCAGGGATTCTCCTAACATCTGATATCCGCCGCAAATGCCAAAAATCACCGTACCGGACTGGTGCGCCTTTTGAATAGCGGCCTCCAATCCATTTTGGCGGAGCCAAAGGAGATCTCTCATAGTATTTTTTGTTCCAGGGAGCAAAATCATATCCGGATGCCTTAGCTCTGCCACGCTCTTCACATAACGCACCGATACGCCGGCCATGCTTTCCAATACATTGAAATCTGTAAAGTTCGCAATTCTAGGGAGCCGAATCACAGCGATATCGATTGCTTCCACTGTATCATTTCCCGTCAGCCGCTCCGATAGGCTGTCCTCATCTTCCACATCGATCTGCATATAAGGAACCACACCGACCACCGGGATTTTCGTCCGCTCGGAAAGCAAGGAAAGTCCTGGGTCTAAAATGGTTTTATCGCCGCGGAATTTATTGATAATTAAGCCCTTAATTCTGGCCCGCTCTTCTGGTTCCAACAGATCGACGGTCCCCACCAACTGGGCAAACACGCCGCCGCGGTCAATATCTCCCGCCAAAAGCACAGGAGCCTTCGCCAGTTTCGCCATTCCCATGTTGACCAGATCTTCCTGTTTCAGGTTGATCTCTGCTGGACTGCCGGCCCCCTCCAGCACTATAATATCATATTCTGAGGCTAAAGTCCCATAGGCTTTTTTTATGTCCGGTATCAGTCTTTTCTTATAAGCAAAATAGTCACGGGCGCTCATATTTCCCAATACTTCCCCGTTTACAATGACTTGGGAGCCCATATCATTGGTCGGTTTTAAAAGAATCGGATTCATATATACATGGGGGCGGATTCCAGCGGCCTCCGCCTGCATCACCTGGGCGCGCCCCATCTCAAGGCCATCTTCCGTGATAAAAGAATTCAAAGCCATATTTTGAGATTTGAAGGGAGCCACTTTATAGCCGTCCTGATGAAAAATCCGGCATAGCCCAGCCGCCAGCAAGCTTTTTCCCGCATTGGACATGGTTCCTTGAATCATAATCGATTTTGCCATCTTCTCGCTCCTTCTTCTTTATGCTCGTTTTCGAAAAACCTGTAAAATTCGGATATTTTCTTCATGGGAACGCACCGCAATTCGGTAATATCCTTGACATAACCCCCGGTAATTACTGCAATCTCGAATGAGAATCCCTTGTTCTTTGCAAAATTCCGCTAAATCCGTCGGTCCCTGAAAAAAGATAAAATTTGCTTTGGAACCGTACAGACGATAGCCCATCGCAGCCATCTCCTGTGTGAGGAATCGCCGTTCCTCCTGTAAAAGTTCCTGAAACCGGCGTACGTATTCCTTTTCTTTTAAGGCGGCAATCCCCGCCTCCTGGGCAGGAACGGATACATTCCAAGGCTGCATCACTTCCTGCATCCTAGCAAGAAATTCCGTATCAAAACATAAGCCATATCCCAGCCGCAGTCCCGCCATCGCATAGAGTTTGGTAAACGCCTTTAAGATAAAAAGCCGGGGATTTTGATCCATTCTGGATTTTACGGAATGTCGTTCCCCTTTGTCAACAAAATCCAAAAAACATTCATCCACCACGCAGAAGGTTCCTGTCTCTTCACATCGCCGAAGCAGCTTTTGCAAAAAAGAAAACGAAGCCACCTGGCCGGTAGGGTTGTGAGGATTACAGAAAAATACGATGTCTATCCCCGGTACGATCTGGGAAAGAGTCTCTTCCTCAAACTGAAATTCCATCTCCTGGCGCAGCTTGATAAATTCGATCGGACAGTCTATCGTTCGAAGAGCTTGCTCATACTCATAAAATCCCGGAGACCAGAGCAGGGCCCGCCGCGGCTTTTTTGCCAGCACCAATCCAAAAATCAGATCGGCAGCGCCGTTTCCGCAAATGATCTCTTCCGGCCGCACATCCTCCGCCGCAGAAATCGCTTCCCGCAGCTTCCGGCAGAACGGGTCCGGGTAATGTTCGGCAAGATCCACGCCCGCCTTTGCCGCCGCCCGCACTGACTCCGGCATCCCCAAAAAATTCAAATTAGCGGAAAAATCCAGTTCCACCCGGCTTCCGTAAACATCGCCTCCATGGATGTGCATATCCTCTCCTCCCAAAAATCAACAAACCCTTTCAACTTAGAGTTGGTTCCCCCTCATATATCTTTCTTTAGAACAACAATTTCCAACCCCATTTTACCGCTGCCACCGCCGCCATCCCCAGACAGGACGCGACGATCATCAATCGGTTTGCCCGCAGAATATCCTCCGGTTCAATCTTCCGGTCTGGATTTCCGATGGTTTTCTTTTTATGCAAAACCCCAAAGTACATGGCGTCACCCGCCAGTTCCACGCCGAGCCCACCCGCCATCACGGCTTCCGTCTGCGCCGAATTGGGGCTGGCATGATTCCATCGATCTCGTTTATAGATTTTCCATGCATTTCTTCCATCCAATCCAGTCAGCCAACAGGCCGCTGTCATCAAAACCGCCGCCAGCCGTGATGGAATATAATTTAACACGTCGTCTAACCGTGCGGCTGCACGGCCAAAAAACAAATATTTCTCATTTTGATAGCCAACCATGGAATCCATGGTATTGACCGCCTTATAAAAAAATCCAGCCAGAGCGCCGCCGCAGGCCATAAAAAGCAAAGGCGCAATCTCCCCATCGGAAGTATTCTCCGCCACAGTCTCCACCGCCGCCTTGACCACTCCTTCTTCGGTCAAATTCTCCGTGTCTCTCCCCACAATCATAGAAACCGCTTTTCTGCCGGCCGGAAGGCCTTCCTGCCGCAAAGCGTCATAGACCTTTTTGCTTTCATCCCTTAAGGAACGAGCGGCCAAAAGCTGATAACAAAATAGTGTCTCCACCGCAATTCCTATCCCCGTGCCTGCCCGGTAGGCAAGCCAAAGCAAAAATGCCGGTGGAATTAAGGTATAAACAATTACCCCCAATACAAGCAAAATCCCGCCTGCCATTTCCCCCCGTTGGCTTTTGGAAAACGCCTTACGCAAAAGTTTCTCCCAATGGGAAATCAGCCATCCGATTCCCCTGACCGGATGCCACAAAAAGTGAGGATCACCCAAAAGTAAATCCAACAAAAAACCCAAAAGCAGGGCAATCCCCGCCGTCTCCATTCTCGTCATAACAAGCCCCGCTACTTTATCTTCTGTGCCAGGCCGCAGGCCACCCGGTAAACCGCCCCTGCCTCTTTTGCCAAACGGCAGGACAAACGCCCCGCCAGCTCCCGGTACCGACGGTCAAAAGCGTCCATCGGAACCACGCCGGAGCCAATCTCTCTAGTCACTACCACCAAAGCAGGATTTTCCCGGAGCATCCGCTCCAAGACAGGTTCCACCTCGCTTCCCTTTTCTAGAAAGTACCGGACGAACGCAGGAAAATCTTCCAGAATGTCCACTTGCTCCCAGACTTCCGGCTCCCCATTCTTTCCTTCCCAGACGACAGGCTCTTCTTTTTCTATCAGAGTACGGGCAAAGGCTAATTTTCCCTGATACGCTCCTCCGGTTATCAATTGCATGGAACTCTTCTCCTTTTTGGGGACTGTGTTACCCTGTCCCTTCCACCAGACCGGGATACCATGTACCGATTCCACGACCACATCCGCCTGCTTTGCCAGCCAGGCATTGGCCTCTGCCATCACGTGAAGATAGGTATCCGTCTCACCCTCATACCAAATTCCGTCCCCAAATACATCATTGGATACCACAATCAAGGTATCCGCCTGCTCCGCTAAGTGGGCCAAATCGCGAAGAACTGCCTCAAGCGGACGGTCCGGACGGCCTTCCGGCAAAAACATTTCATTGGCCGCCAAATTGGATAAACACTCCAAAAGTACGGTCGCATGGGGAGGAATCTCCCATTCTTCCAGCCTGGTATACCGTTCCTCTGTCTGAAATCCCTTTCCGTTTCGAAGCCTTCGATGGCGTAAAATCCGGCCTTGACTTTCTGAATCAAAAGCAGCCATGGTAGCCAGATAAATCAAGGAATCCTGTCTTTGCTCCATGGCCAGATTCTCCGCAAATTCGGATTTCCCGCTGCCGCTTCCCCCATATACCAGTCCGATCATACCGTCCTCCGCTTAAGCCAAAGGCTGATAGGCTTCGATCTCAACCTGATCAAAGGTGCTCATCTGATCGTATACCTGAAGTCCCATGTCTAACAGAGGAAATAAGGCTACCGCCCCGGTTCCCTCGCCGAGACACATATTACAGGTTAAAAACGCACTGACGCCTAAAGCATCCAAAATCATCTGACCGGCCGGTTCCTTGGACACATGGGAGGCAATCAGATAATCCTGCACGCCCGGACACAGCCGCACGGCGGTCAACGCCGCGACGCCGGAAATAAAGCCGTCGATCACCACCGGAATTTTTTCCGCCGCACAGCCGAGAAATACACCGGTCAATCCGGCGATATCAAAGCCGCCAACCTTCGCCAACACATCGATAGGGTCCGACGGGTCCGGTTGGTGCAGAGCAATGCCATCCTTGATCACCTGAATCTTCTTTTCCAGGCCGGCACTGGTAAGGCCCGCGCCCTTCCCCGTTACCAATTCCGGGGCAACGTCCAAAAATACGGACGCCATGGCGCTGCTGGTGGTTGTATTGCCGATTCCCATCTCGCCGGTAGCCAAAATCCGGTATCCCTTTTCCTTTAGTTCCTTGACCTTTCGTATCCCGGCCTCTACCGCCGCGATGGCGGCCTCCCTGGTCATAGCCGGCTCCTTGGTAAAATTCTTCGTTCCATAAGCGGTCTTATGACGCTCCACACGGGTATCTTTTACCATGCCGGTATCCATGGGAAATAAGTCTGCGCCTGCGCTCTTTGCCATAATCGCAACGCTGGTTTTTCCATCCAAAAAATTTTCCGCCACAATGGCCGTCACTTCCTGGCCGGTCTGCGTAACGCCTTCTTCCACAATTCCATTGTCCGCACAGCAGATCACCACGCCTTTCTTCTCCAAACGAACCTGGTGAGTTCCCGTAATTCCCGCGATCTGCACAACGACGTCTTCCAGCTTTCCCAAACTCCGCAGCGGCTTGGCGATACTATCCCAACGCCTACGGCTCTGTTCTTCCGCTCTGGCGTCCCGGCAGGTAATCTTATGAATGGTCTCTTCGATGAGCATATGCAACCCCTCTTTCTAAAAAATGGAAAGCAGCTTCCGGATTGGAATAATAGTAAAAGTGAGGAAAACCGGCCGCCAGGTTTTCACTCCCATGCACGCAGTCCCATGTATTTTCCCGTACCGGCTTTTTCGCCAAAAATGCGTTTCCACAGTCCGTACTGTCAAAATAGTGGAATTCGTGTCCCTTTAAGGCAGTCCCCGCCGGACCAAAAACGGTCTCGCACCGAGCGGTCAGTTCCACGTATCCAAACCGGCTCAGCCGTCCGGTATGATAGCCCTTGCCCGGCAAAAATCCGACCATCTCATGGGAAAAGGTCTTCATATCTTCCAGTTCCTTTTGGAGATATAAAAAGCCTCCGCACTCTGCCACGCAGGGAATGCCGGCCTCCAAAGCCTCTCGAATCTGTCTTCGAAGCGTCTCATTTTCTTCCAGGCGCCTGGCAAAAAGTTCCGGATAACCGCCGCCAAAGATCAAGCCATCCAAAGATTCCGGCAGCGCCGAATCCCGAAGGGGAGAAAACTCCACCAATTCCGCCCCCATCTTTCGAAGAAGCTCCAGATTATCCTCATAGTAAAAGCAGAACGCCGCGTCGCGGGCTACGCCGATACGAACGGATTCCTCTAACCGTGGAAGCGTTGGTTCTTCCTCCTCAAGTTCCGGCGCTTGCTTTGCCATTGCAATCAATTCATCAAAATCCAGACTTCTCTCCAGAATTTTTGCAAGGCCCGCCAATTTTTCCTGCAGTCCTTCCACTTCCTCTGGCGTTACCAGGCCAAGATGCCGGCTTTCAATCACATAATCCTTCAAGTTCGGCACATAGCCCAGCACTTTTACCCCGCATTCTTTTTCCACAATCGATTTTAACTCTTCATAAATGTTAGGAGATACCTGGTTAAAAATCACGCCGCGGATACCGGAATTTGGCCGAAAATCCACAAAGCCTTTTACCAAAGCCGCCAGAGATAAGCTCATCCCTCTCCCATTGACAATTAAAACCACCGGCGTCTGGGTCACGCGGGCCAAATCATAGGAGGAGGCCCCGGACGTCGTACCTCCGATCCCGTCATAATATCCCATCACGCCTTCCATGACGGCAATATCCGCCTCCCGGCTGTTTTCCGCCAGCAGATAGCGGGTCAAGTTCTCCCCGGTAAAAAACGTATCCAAATTCCGGGAATGGGCGCCCAAAACCTGCGTATGAAACATCGGATCAATATAGTCGGGCCCGCATTTAAAGGAAGACACCCGAAGCCCCCGTTCCCGCAAAGCCTGCAGGATACCGCAGGTCAAAAGCGTCTTTCCGCTTCCGCTGGACGCCGCTCCAAAAAGGATTCTGGGAAGTTTCAATTTATTTCCCCCTTTCCGGTAAAAGAAAAAATTGTCACCGGATTTGCCCCGGTCATCAGATGATACGAGCCGAGCGTCCTTGCTTTCGCCACAGCCACCTGGGCCACATCCAAATCATCCACGGAGTGCTGTTTTAGCCAAATGGTCATCTCCGCAGCCGTCTCCAAAGTTACCGCGTTTACCACCACCCGCGCCCTAGGATTCTTTTCCAAAAGCAGATTCAGGATATCCGCCAGATTTCCCGAACTTCCGCCGATAAACGCATGGGTCGGCGCAGGAAGTTCCCTTAGGGCCTCCGGCGCAGTTCCAGACACTACCGTCAGATTGGGAACGCCCAGACGCTTTCGGTTCTCTTTCAAAAGTTCCAAAGCATCCTCTTTTTTCTCGATGGCATATATCATGCCGTCGGTCGCCTGAAGAGCCATCTCCACGGCCACGGAACCGGTTCCTGCTCCCACATCATAGGCCACTGCCCCTGCAGTCAATCGAAGCTTTGACAGGGAAATTTCCCGGATCTCCTCTTTCGTCATCGGCGCGTTCCCACGAAGAAACGCGTCATCCGGCAGACCGTGAGTCACGACAGCCATATCGGCTTCCGGATTTTCAATCAACAGGACCTGCAAACCAGTCCATTCCTTCTTTACCAGCTCTTTCGGGGTTCCGGAAAGGATTCGTTCCTCCGGATAGGAAAGTTCCTGCCCTACCGTAACCCTTACATGGGAAAAGCCATCATCCATCAAACTTTGACAGATATCCCCGGCGCTGCATTCCCTTCCGCCGGCCAGCGCAAATACCCGTCGATGTTTCCGAACAGAGGCAGGCAAATTCGCGGCCCGTCCATGAAGGCTGATCAACTTCACATCTTCCCAGGGAATCCCCAGTTTCGCACAGAAATAAACTGGGGAGGAAATCCCAGGAATCAACCGAATCTCAAAACCATCCAGCTGTTCCAATAATTTCTTCGCCCCACTATAAAAGCCCACGTCGCCAGACATGCCTACGACCAGATTCCGGTACTCCGGGTGTTCTTTCGCGTAAGCTCCGATGGCCTCCGCACGGTAAATCGCCTCCATAGGTTTTTCAAACCGGGCTAAGGTCTCCAAAATCCGGCCGGCACCCAGAATCACATCTGCTTCCCGGCATGCCTTTTCCGCTTCCCCGGTCAAAGATAAGGAACCTCCCATGCCGATTCCAACGATCGCAAGCGTCGGTTTTCCACTCCCCGCCTTGCTGTCAGCCGCCACCTGGCAGGTCCTCTTCGAGATGCCAAGCAGTTCCGCCACTTCCGCAAAAGAATATCCTGTCTCCTGCCGGGGCCTTTGCACCAAGATCACTTTGACGCTGGCTGCTCTCGCCGCCCGAAGCTTTTCCGGAAAGCCTCCGGCTTTTCCCGACTCCTTGGTCACCATATATTTCGCCTGAATCTGCTTTAGCAAAGCGCAATTGAATTCCTCGCTAAAAGGGCCCTGCATGGCAATCAGATTTCGCCCCTCAAACCCCAGCTTCCGGCACTCCGCCACCGCTTCTTCGGTGGACAAAACTCTGGCAAACAGCCGTTCCCGATAGTTTGGAATCGCCGTATATTTTGCCAACTCCTTGCTTCCTGTCGTGATCAATACATTTCCATCCGTATCCTGAAGATAACGGACGGCGTCCTCCACAGACTCTGCCAGAATACAATCCTCCGCGTCTTCTGCGGATTCTTCCCGCAACAATCGCAGGTAGGGAAGTCCGCAAACAGTGCAGGCCGCCTGAATATTTTCGGAAACCACCGCCGCATAGGGATGGGTCGCGTCCACCACGTGAGAAAAGGCCTCCCGGACCATCAACGCTTCCATCTCCGCCTGATTGAGACGCCGGGATTCCGTCTGAATGCCGGCGCATTCCGGCAAAAGAGTTTCCCCATATTCCGTCGCCACACAGACATAGGCAGGAATTTCCTCTTGTTCTAAAAGCTCCGCTAGACGCCGGCCTTCGCTGGTTCCCGCGAACAGCAGTACCCGTTTCATATCCGGTAACCTCTCGGCGTCACCATCCGCCCGCCAGCTGCCTTGGTCTGCGAATTTCCGATAAAGACAGTCGTAAACATGTCCACTGGGGTCTCTCTTAACTGCTCCAGGGAAAGAATTTCCTTCTCTTCTCCCTCCCTGCCAATGTTTTTCACGATTCCGCAGACCGTTGTTCCCGGCTGATATTGAAGAATCAAATCACAGGCCCGTCTCAGATAATCGTGCCGTTTCTTGCTGGAAGGATTATAAAGGCAAATCACAAAATCCGCCTCCGCCGCGGCAAGCAGACGCTTCTCAATCTTCTCCCAGGGCGTCAGCAGGTCGCTGAGGCTGATCACTGCAAAGTCATGAATCAACGGAGCGCCCAACACGGAAGCGCCCCCGATAGCCGCGGTCACCCCGGAAATGATCTCCACCGGAATTTCTGGATACCGGGCTCCGATCTCCAAAATCAAACCGCTCATCCCATAAACGCCGGCGTCTCCGCTGCATATCATGGCCACCGTCTTTCCCTTGGCGGCCTCCGTAAACGCCAATTCGCAGCGTTCCACTTCTTTGGTCATCGGCGTGGTCAAAAATTCCTTCTCAGAAAAATGCTCCCGTACCAAATCGACGTATACCGTATAGCCTACGATGGTATCGCAGGCCCTAAGCGCTTCCGCCGCGCGGATTGTCATCTCCTCATACCGGCCGGGCCCAATCCCGACCACCATTACTTTAGCCAAAATGAATCCTCCTGTTTTCCTCCGCAATGGCAAGGGTTACCCCATTTGCCGCCTGCTTTTTCACTAATATACGTCCCTTGGACGCTAATACCGCCGCCCGCTCGCAGACATTGTCCACGCCCGTAATCTTTTTCACAAAAGGAGACGGCGTAAAATCTCCCTTTACCGCGGATAATTCCTCCGCCGTATAAAAGGTCAGCGGCCATCCCTGCTCTCTGCAATAGGCGATCAGGCCTTCCTCTTCTTTTTTCAAGTCAATGGTAGCCGCGCCTCGGACCGCCTCTTTTGCCAGTTGGACTTCCCGCAGCGCCTGCTCAACCGCCTCGGCAATTTCTTCTTTCCGTTTTCCCTTCCGGCATCCCAAGCCGATCACCAGGGAACGGGATAAAAAGACCGGCTGATCCGCTTTTTGCACCCCCACCGTGATCTGTAACCGAGCCGCCGTTCCGCCGGAAAGTTCCTCCGGCACGACGCCCTCCAGGGGATATGGACAGGAAAATCCGATTGTCTCTCCGGCAAGCACCGCCGCAGATATCTCTTTGGCATAAGCCATCGAGGGGAGAATCAGGCCATTTTCCTTGGCCCAGACATCCACCGCGAACTTTCCCTGAACGTCGGTAGCCGTCGTAATCACCGCCTGGCCGCCCAAAACATCCGCCGCCTGCCTGGCCAGCGCGTTTCCGCCCCCCAGATGACCCGATAACAGGGAAATCACAAAATTGCCCTTCTCATCTGCTGCGATCACCGCCGGATCTTCCGTCTTCGTCCGGATAAAAGGAGCGATGGTGCGCACCGCAATCCCGCAGGCCCCGATAAAAATCAAGCCTCCGCCTTCCTTCCACCGAGCCTCGCACCAGGCGGAAAGAGAAGTCTCTATGGGTAAAAAATCCGGAAACGCTTCCGACCATTTCTTTAGACACCAGCCCTGAACCACCTGACCTTCTTCTCGAAGGCCAGCGATCAGCCGCTCTGCCAGCTGACCTCCGGAGAGGGTAAAGCTGATCACCGCACACTGCATGATATCTCTCCTATTCCTTTGGGTGACTGGCCTTTCGAAATTCCGTGGTAAAGGCCGGATTATAGAGTTCCGACCGCTGGTATCCGCTCTGGGCCACCACGTCTCCGATCACCATCAGAGCCGTCTTTGTGATTTGATTTTCTCTAGCAGCTTCCGCCAAGGCTGCCACCGTACAGCGGACCACCTTTTCGTCCTCCCAGGTAGCCTTATAGACAATAGCCGCCGGAGTATCCGGAGAATAACCGCCAGCAATCAGCTCCTTGCTGAGTTCTTCCAAAAGCCCCGTGCTGAGAAATACGACCATTGTCGCCCGATGGGCGGCGAAAGATGCGATGCTCTCCCGCTCCGGCACCGGCGTCCGGCCGGCCATCCGGGTGATAACGACGCTCTGGGAGATTCCCGGCAGCGTATATTCCATCCCCAGGGCGGCGGCGGCCCCGCAAAAAGAGCTGACACCGGGACAAACCTCATAGGAAATCCCCTTCTGCTCCAATAAATCCATCTGTTCCCGGATGGCGCCGTAAAGGCACGGATCTCCCGTATGCAGCCGGACCGTCTTTTTTCCTGCCGCTTCCGCCTGCTCCATAACGGCAAATACTTCTTCCAGCGTCATGGCAGCGCTATTATAAATTTCACAGCCCGCCTTCGTCTCCTTTAATAACTCTGGATTTACCAACGAGCCGGCATAGATCACCACATCTGCTTCCTGCAGCTGCTTCTGTCCCCGCACCGTAATCAAATCCGGCGCGCCGGATCCTGCTCCAACAAAAGAGATCATTTCCTGCCTCCCTCCGGTTCTTTTACAATAATTAAAGAATAATATCCGGCGTCCTCTGGAATCTCATCGACGCTGGTATAGATTTTTTCATTTTCCATCCCACAGTTCTCAATCATCGAAACCTCACAGGACAGTTTTTGCAGCTGCGTTTTTACTTCTCCCATCTTTTTGCCCGCTTTCATCAGTACCCTTGTGCCAGGCAGCTGCAAAGCCGTCTCCACCGGATAGGAGGAAGGGATAACGTGGAGCAAATCTGCCTTTTCCACAAGGCCCATATTCATCCGGGCAGCGACCGCGCAAAAGGAAGGGATACCGCTGACAATTTCCGTCGGAAATCCGTCGGCTCCCACCAAACGGTGGATATAGAGATAGGTCGAATAAACCGTCGGATCTCCCAGAGTCAAAAATACCACGTTTTTTCCTGCGGAAAGTTCTTTTTCCAAAAGCTCCGCGCCGAGGCGATGGCTCGCCGCCAATTTTTCCTTGTCCTTTGTCATTGGCATCTCAATCGCCAATACATTCTTTTCCTGGATTTCCGGATAAGCCTGTCTTACAATCCGATATGCCACGCTCTCTTCTTTTTCCTTGGCTGGAACTGCAATTGCATCCGCTTCCCGAATCAGCCGCATCGCCTTTAGCGTCAGCAATTCCGGATCGCCCGGCCCCACGCCTACTCCGTATAATGTTCCGTTCATTCCGTCTCCCCCTGTTTTTTTAATCGTTGTACCAACCGGTCCGCCGACGGCGACCGCCCCAATTCCCCGCGGCGGCTGGAAAATAAAATCGCCCCGACCATAAGCCTGTCATAGGCCCGATGCCTTAAATGAAATTCGATTTTTTCCGTCACAGTCTGCATCACCGTTTCCAGTACGCCGGCTTCTTCCAGAAGGTCTAAAGCATCCTCTGTGGTGACGCTCTCCATCACACGTTTGAGACAAGAACGATCCGCTCCCGCCAAAGCTCCGTGAGCCGCTAAAAGCTCCAATCTGGCGTCGGCTTCCCTCGAATGGGTATTCATAATACCGCCGGCTACTTTGATAAATTTTCCAATATGACTGACAAACAAAATCCCCTTTACGCCTAATTCCAGCCCAAGGTCTACGGTTTTCCCCACATAATTGCTGCACTTTACCGCTTCCTTTAGGTCTAGCTCCGCGCTTCCTTTGATAAAATCCATCCCATAATTTCCCGGCGCCACCAACAGATACTCCGCACCGGATGCCACGCGCATCCGCATCTCCGCTTCGATGCTGGCTACCAGGGCTTCCTCGCTCATGGGCTCTACGATGCCGCTGGTACCAAGAACGGAGATCCCCCCGACAATTCCCAGCCGGGGATTAAACGTCTTTTCCGCCAGCTTCACACCGTCCGGAATTGAAATCACAACCCGGAGTCCACCGGTATATTCCTGATCGTTTCGGACCGTGTCCACCGCTTCCTGAATCATCTGCCTTGGAACGCGGTTAATCGCAGCATTCCCCACTCTCTGGTCAAGTCCAGGCTTTGTCACGCGTCCCACACCCACTCCACCGTCGATTTCGATGCAATTTCTGTCTATTTTCTCCACAGCGGCATACACCATCACGCCATCCGTCACATCCGGATCATCACCTGCGTATTTTTTAACGCCACAGACAGCGCGATCTCCCTCCCACCGGCTCTCCTCAATTGGAAGATTTAAGCGGATTCCCTTGGGCGTTAAAATCGAGAGAAACGGCACCGAGCAGCCGGAAAGTAAAAGCCAGGCGGCAGCCCCTGCTGCGGCAGCGGCGCAGGTACCCGTCGTATAGCCAAAGGCCATTTTTTTATTATTTTTATAGACGTAATACTCCTCAATACCGGTTTTCATCGTGTCCTTTCCTAATGTGCGAATAAAATAGCCCGCTTTCTCCACGCAAAAAGAAAGGGGCTGCCTCTTTCTTTTCCAATTCCAGGACCGCGTAGAATGGCAAAAGCATCTCGGCACAGGCAGGTCTTCTGACTCAAAGCTCTCCCTCCGCCGCCTTCCCAGCTAACCGGTGGCTTATAGCGGAAGCACTTTTTACAGCGACGGGCTCGTACAGGAATTTCACCTGTTTCCCTTTTCACAGCCAAGGATGGCTGCACCTGATGCCGCAAAATTTTCTGCCGGTTTCTTTCCGGCGAGTTCGAAAATAGTGTAACATTTTCTCTTTGCGCTGTCAATAAAAGTCGGTTTTCTAGATACTAGATTCATAAAAAACAGGATTTCTACCAAAAAGGACTTTCGGCGAGAGATTACGATTCCCTTTACAAGTATTCCATTCCCAGATATAATAAAAATAATCCATTACTTTCATTCCAAATCAGAAAGGAACCGTTCTCCATGAGCGAATATACATTAAGTGAAATCCGTGCGACAAACAAACGGGATACCCGTAAGATGGACGCGCTTTTAGAAAAAGAAGGCATCCAGAGAGATAAAAATCTGGACTACAGCGTGGGACTTTTCGATGAAGACTACAATCTGGTGGCCACCGGATCCTGCTTCAAGAACACGCTGCGCTGTATGGCGGTAGATTCCGGCCATCAAGGTGAGGGACTGCTCAATCAGGTTGTCAGTCACCTGATGGAACACCAATATGAACGAGGAAATATTGAACTTTTTCTCTATACCAAGTGTGATTCCGCTAAATTCTTTAACGATCTGGGATTTTACGAGATTGCCCGTGTGGACGGAAAAGTGGTTTTTATGGAGAACCGCCGGACAGGATTTCAGGATTATTTAAATGATCTAAAAAAGACGTCGGTTCCTGGTGAAAAGATCGCCGCCGTGGTGATGAACGCCAATCCCTTTACCCTGGGGCACCAGTACCTTCTGGAAAAAACCGCTTCAGAAAACGACGTCGTTCATGTATTCGTTGTTTCAGAAGATGTTTCCCTGGTTCCTTTTGACGTGCGCTTCCAATTGGTAAAAGCGGGTTCCGCCCATTTAAAGAATCTGGTATATCACCCTACCGGAAGCTACATCATTTCCAATGCGACGTTTCCTTCCTATTTTTTGAAGGATGAAGACTTGGTCATCCGCTCTCACGCGAAACTGGATATCAATGTATTTAAAAAGATCGCTGCATCCCTCGGTGTCAACCGCCGCTATGTGGGTGAAGAGCCTTTTAGTCAGGTAACCGGGATTTATAACCAGGTTATGAAAGAAGAATTGGACGCGTGCGGTGTGGAATGTGTGATTGTCCCTCGGAAAACCGACGGAACCACCGCCATCAGCGCATCTAAAGTCCGAAAAGCGATTCAGGAAGACCGGCTTTCCGAGATTCAGGATGTAGTTCCCGCGTCCACCTACGAATTTTTCCTCTCCGAAGAGGCAAAACCCGTCATCCAAGCAATCAAAAACGCAGAGGAAGTTATCCACTATTAATTTTTATCAAATTTCGTTTATTTTTCTATTTGCAACTTCTCATAAGGAGCCAAAAGCCATCTGTTTCGATGCTTTTTGGCTCCTTCATTGAAAACATAGATATATACGTTCTCATAAAAAAGACAAGGAGATCTCCGATGAATATCCGATATTTAAAAATCTTTCTAGCCGTCGTTGACAATCAGACCATGAATGCGGCCGCTAAGGCGTTAAATATCACGCAGCCCAGTATCAGTCAGGCCATCAGCGAGATGGAATATTATTATGGCGTAAAACTATTCGACCGGTTATCCCGCCATCTGTATCTGACCCCCACAGGTACGCAGCTCCTGTCCTACGCCCGCTATATTGTCTCTACTTTTAATGAAATGGAAGTATTTTTAAAGAACTCCGCGCAAACTCCGCTTCTTCGTATCGGAGCCACCGCTGTGTTCAGTTCTCGTTTTCTAAGTGGAATTGTGAAAGAGGTCCAAAAGCAGCACCCTTCTGCCGCCTTGAATATCCAGGGCAGCAGCACGCCTGTCATTGAAGAAAAGCTGCTAAACAGCGAATTAGATTTAGGTATCGTGGAGGGAAAAATTACACATCCGGATTTAGTCTGCCAACACTTGGCCACAGATCGGTTGGTTTTTGTCTGCGGGCGTACACATCCTTTTTATGGAAAGCAAATTTCTTTTCAGGATTTAAATGATCAAGCCTTTATCACCTATGGAGGCAGTAGTTATCTGAGAAATTTATTTCATCATATCGCGGAAGAAAAGGGTATCCGGTATCAAGAATTTTGGACATGCAGTGGCTCAGAATCAATCAAAACCGCCGTCATGGATGGCCTCGGCCTCTGTATTACCTCGGCAAGTATGTTTCGGTCAGAACTTGCCTCCGGCGCATTGTATGAGATTCCTGTGGAAGGGATGAAATTGACCAGAGAATGGATGATCGCCTACCACAAGAATAAATTTTTTCATCCCATGCTGCTGGAATTTGTTCGGATCTGCCAGGAATATATCGGAAAGCAAATCTTAGAGGAAGCAAATTTGCAGCAGTGCCTGCTGCCGTAACATTTTTTATCTCAAAAAGTACCGCAAAATCATTATTTCAGTGATTTTGCGGTACTCCTTTTTTGTTCTAACTTAAATCATCTTATTTCTTATTGTACTGCCTGAATCTGGTCTACCATATCCTTCAGCATCGGATATTTGTCCGCAGCCAGATTTGCTACTGCTTCACGGAGTCCATCGAGTTCCGGATAGATAATCTCTACTCCGGCCTCCTCCCATTTCGTCAGATATTCCTTTTCCTCTTTCAGCACCGTCTCGGTCCGCCACTGAGCAGCCTCATTCGCTGCCTCTGTGAGCGCTTGCTGAATTTCCGGATCTAAATCATTAAAGTAATTCCGATCAAAAATGAATACGTCCGCACTATGCTGATGATCCGTATAGATCAGGTAGTCACAGACATCGTAGAATCCATGTCCATAAGACTCGATAATCGAATTTTCCTGTGCCTCTACCGTATGCTGCTGAAGAGCGGTAAACGTTTCTGTCAGCGCCAGAGGTGTCGGCGATGCGCCCAGATAGGTCCAGGTATCGATATTTACTTGGTTATTCGGTACCCGAATTTTCAGACCTTTTAGTTCCTCCAAATTGGAAAAAGGCTTCTGACTGGTCGTAACTTTGGTTCCCCGGTACTGCGGCCCTAAGAGTTTAAAGCCACCCTGTTCGCCTACCTGGTCACAAATTTCTTGTCCCATCTCTCCCAACATTACCTTTTGGAAATGATCTGCATCCCGAAATACATAGGGAAGCCCATCCAAATAAGCAAGATCCGTATAGGCGCTTAAGGTCGCGATTCCTTCGATAACAATCTCATTGATTCCCATGGACAACCCTTCTACAGCATCCCGCCAGTCGCCAAGAGAACCTCCGGAGTACACTTCTATTTTTACCTTTCCGCCCGTCTTCTCCGCCGCCAAGTCTGCAAATCTCCGGCATACCTGATCTCGAATGTCTCCGGCCGGATTGGCATTGGCCAGTTTCATTACGATTACATCTCCATCCGTCGGCGCTGACGTCGTTGCCGGCGTACCGGTTTCTTCCTGACTGACAGCCGCGCCTGTCGTGTCTCCCGCAGGCGGCGCAGCCGTTGTCGTGCTCTCCGTCCCCCCTCCGCAAGCACAAAGAAGAGATGCAGACAATACTGCTACAGACAGCATAGATACGAATTTCTTCATAGACTGTTTCCTCCCTTTTACTCTTTATTTAATTAAAACATTACATCCGGCAGCCAAAGCGTCAAAGGCGGCAGATACGTCACCAACATCAGCACGCCAATACCAATCAAAAGTGGTACAATGACAGCCTTTAACGTATGCTCCAACTTTCCTCCCGCAATCTCATTGGCAATCAAGAGACAAGAGCCAACCGGCGGCGTCACCAGTCCCAGGCTTAAGTTCATCGCCATGACCACGCCAAAGGTGATGCCGGAGATACCATAAGCGCTCAGCAGCGGCGCAATCAGCGGGGTTAACATAATAATCGCGGAATTTCCTTCCATGAACATTCCCACAATCAACAGCAGCACATTCAACAAAAGCAGCAGTCCCACCGGCGAGGATGTAACACTGTGAAAGAAATCTAAAATTGCATTCGGCAGATTTGAAGTCACAATAACCCAGCTGGATACTTTGGATGCGCCGACTAAAATCACGATTGCAGCCGTGGAAACAGCGCTCTGTTTTAAAACCTCTTTTAGCTCTTTCCATCTCAGCTCCCGATAAACGAGAAGGCTTACCAAAAACGCATACATGGCCGAAACAGCCGCGGCCTCTGTCGCTGTAAATATGCCAAGAAAGATACCGCCAAGAATCAGAATCGGCATAAACAACGCCCAGATCCCATTTTTTACCGCCGACACCTTTTCTTTGGTCGAAGCCTTTTCATGGCTGGGGAAATCATGGCGTTTGGCATAGACATGGGCGTAAATAACCAACGCTATCGCCAATAAAATACCAGGAATCAGCGCCGCCATAAATAGTTTAGCGATGGAGGTTTCCGTCGCGCTTCCATAAACAATCAGGAAAATACTTGGTGGAATCAACGTTCCCATAGAGGACGCAATTCCGGTGATACTGGCGGCAAATCCCGTCGGATATTTTTCTTTCGCCATAGCCGGCAGCGTAATTCCGCCGATAGCGGCAGTCGTCGCCACGCTGGATCCCGAAATCGCCGCAAAGATGGCACAGGCTACTACAGTCACAATGGCAAGGCTTCCCTTGACGGAGCCGATCATGGTATTGGACACATGAATAATCCGCTTCGTCAGACCAACGGACATAATATTTCCTGCCAGCAGGAAAAACGGAATCGCCAGCAGCGCGGTGCTGTCAAAACCAGTAAACATTTTCTGCGGGAGAATCATCAAGGGCATGCCGTCCAGCAAGATAGCAGCCAAAGACGCCAGTCCAATCGAAAATACAATTGGACATCCCAGGAAAGCAAAAATCAGAAGAAGAATGATCAATAAAGCGCCAACATTCATGATGGTTCCCCCTTTCTCAATTTGCGAAGCTCCCCAAACTGATCACACAGATACTCGATCGTCGTCAGAATCATCAAAAATGCTCCGATTGGGATGCTGGCATAGGGAACTGCCATAGGTACCCGGATTCCTGCGGAAAGATTGTTTGTTGTATTGAGTACCAAACGGATTCCTAACACGCACAACACAACCAAAAAACCTAAAATAGCAAAATACATCACAATCTGGATGACCCGTCTGGCCATTGGTTTCAATAAATTCAGAAACATATCCACCTTCAGGTGAGAATTTCTCCGGATTGCCAGCGATCCGCCCAGCATAATCACCCACACGAATAGATAGCGAAGCAGCTCTTCCGTCCAGGAATTTGCGCTGTTAAAACAATACCGCAAAACAACCTGATATACCATCAGAACCGTCATGGCTGCCAGCACAGTCGCTGTCAACGCAATGACCACTTTATCTATCACATCTAAAACTTTTTTATATCTTTGCATCGCACTCACCCTTCGCTTCTTTTTACTGAACCGCCTGGACGCGGCTTACCAAATCCTGAAGCGCCGGATATTTATCTTTTGCAAAATCGGCGACTGCTTCCCGGAATCCATCCAGCTCCGGATAAATAATCTCTACTCCGGCTTCCTCCCACTTTTTCAGATACTCTTTTTCTTCCTCAAGGACAGCCTGAGTTCTCCATTCTGCAGCCTCTTGCGCCGCTTCTTCAATTGCTGTCTGGATCTCCGGATCCAGGTTATTGAAATATTCCCGGTCAAAAATCCAAACATCCGCATTGTAATTATGGTTTGTCATCATCAAATAGTCGCATACATCGTAAAAACCATGACCATAAGATTCAATAATCGAATTGTCCTGGCCTTCCACCGTATGCTGCTGTAAGGCAGTAAAGGTTTCCGAAAGTGCCAGCGGGGTTGGAGACGCTCCAAAAGCAGCCCAGGTATCAATATTTACCTGATTGCTGGGAACACGCATTTTCAGGCCTTTGACCTCATCAATATTGTGGAACGGCTTCTGGCTGGTGGTCACTTTCGCGCCCCGATATTGAGGGCCAACCATCTTAAATCCGCCGGCCTCGCCAACTTCTTCACAGATTTCCTTTCCGAGATCGCCCATCATTACTTTCATAAAGTGATCGGCATCCCGATACACATAAGGAATGGCTTCAAAATTCGCCAGCTCTGTATAAGGATTGAGCGAGCAGATTGCCTCAATTACAATCTCATCGATCCCCATGGACAATCCTTCAATACAATCTCTCCAATCTCCCAGGGAGCCTCCGGAGTATACGTCGATTCGTACCTTGCCGCCGGTCTTTTCACTGACCAGCTCAGAAAACTTCAGGCAAACCTGGTCACGGATATCTCCAGCCGGATTGGGATTCGCCAGTTTCATCACAATTACATCCCCATCCGCCTGGGCTTCGGTTCCAGCCGCAGCCTCGGTTCCGGACTGCGCTGCCGTTCCGGTCTCTGCAGCAGACGGAGCCTTGGTTTCCGTGGTGTTTCCATTTCCACATCCCGCCAAAAGAGAAACGCCTAATGCTATCGCTGTCATCATCGCTATGATTTTCTTCATAATATCCTTACCTCCTTTAGTATGGTATCCATTTTGTTTCCAACCTTGTTGACGATACTTACTCAATCACAGCCATAGCATCCCTCCTCTCTATTAAATGTGTCCCATCCTTCTCGACAAAGCCTGAGCCTCATCTATCAGGCTCTCACGAAAACTTTCAATTACTTCTTCATGAAAGCGAAAATCTGGACCGGCAATGCTGATACTCCCTAGCACACGGCTGCCATTTCCTAACAACGGCACTGCGAAAGCGGTAACTCCATCATCCACTTCGCTCTTTGTGATACTGTAACCCGCTTTTCGAATCTCCCCAAACTCTTCCTCTGTTTCCTCATTTTCCCAGCTGGAAAAAAGTTTTTTTTGAACGGCAAGACACCGCGTTTTTTCTTCCTCCGACAGGTAGGCTGCAATAATTTTTCCTGTCGCCCCACGGAATAAAGGAACCACACGCCCAATCTCCGAGGTGATTTTCAGTACCTTGCTGCTTTCGATTCGGTCAATGCAGATGGCTTTCCCCTGCTCGTACTTCGTCAGGATTGCCGTCTCACCGGAAACTTCAGCCGCATGACGGAGCAAATCCTCCGCCGCATGCTTTAGAAAATCGTTGTTCTGGCTGATATTAGCCAAACGCACAATCTCACTCCCAATCACATATTTCCCCTCGCTATTGATGTCGGCAAAGCCTCCATCCACCAGGTTGCTGAGAATTCGATATAGAGTGCTCTTGTTCAGCCCCAACATATCCACAAATTCCAGAAGTCCAATTTCCTGATGCTCGCTGTCAAAGCATTTCAACACATTCATCGCTCTTTCGATCGATCTTACAAAGTATTCTCGTTCCATACAGCCCTCCCATTGTTTCATATTGTGAAACCAAGATTTCTATCTCAGTTTATCGCACAAGCAGAGGACTGTCAAGTAGACGATCATTCCGAAATCATCCAACCTTCTTCATCAAATGGAATGGGCTCAAATTCGCTTAAAAGCTCCACATCCTCCCGGTCTCGAATATGATCCCAGTAGGCTTCCGACACCCAGATTTCATCCATATGGTGCGTATTTTTAATCCGAACCACGCTGGGTCTGGTGAAGTCAACATCATTGCAGCACCGAAGCCCTACTAGAACCGCCTCCCGATCGGTATTCACATACATCGGAATCCGGCCGCTGAAAAGTTCCGTGGATGTAGCAATGTTGGTCCAGGTTACGGTCCAGTCCACATCGTTTAAATACTTTCGAGTGACAATATCGATATTTCCAATCCCGCAGGCATTGTGATGCGTGCCTTCGGAAAGACTCTTTACAAAGATTTTCTTATAATCCAGGACTTCATGGGAAACCACGTTGGGGTCATAGCCGCATCCGCTGATCTCTTTTCCCATCTCATCAATCAGAATCAAATCCATACGAGGGTATTTAAACTTCGCCGTATTTTCTTTTGCCAGCTCCAAAAGCGCCGCGTCCCTCTCCAAAATCTTCTCGGTCGGAATCGCTTCCACCTCCAAGATTTCATTATAGGCGTTTTCCACGATGCCGATTCCAAAAGCGGTTGGACAGCACCGCAGAAATTCTTCACAGACCTGAGGAATTCTCTCGGCAAAAGTATCAAACCCCTTCATATGAAAAAGAGAAGCGCCCTCGTGTTTTGCCAGGCCGATGGCCATCATCTTTGCCAGGCCGCTTTCATGCTTGCCATGGAAATTGGTATGCTGTTTGACCTTATTCATCACAACAATACCATCGCTCTCATAGGCATAGCGGTCCACATAAAGAGGGGTTCCATCCGGCAGAGAGGAATATTGAACAGTCTCCATGCTGGACAAAATGGGAACGCCCATCGTTTCTTCGGTAATCCCAAAGGAGGCCAGCATCTCTCTTTGTCCTTCCGCCGTTCCCCCCGCATGGCTTCCCATGGCAGGAATCAGAAAAGGTTTTGCCCCCCACGCTTTTAATTCCTCTATGACCGCCTTCATCATCCGGTCAATATGCGCGATTCCCCGGCTGCTTCCTGTAATACAGATTCTCTTTCCACAAAAGCGCTCCGGCTGAGAAATCTTTGTTCTCATCTCCGCCCTGATGTGTCCTTCCAAATCGATAATATGGGCGTCGTTAAAGCGCTGCCGTACCTTTGCCAACCGAGGGACTGGGATTTGCTCCCATCCTTTCAATACAAAATCCGACGGGGGAAAATTAATCTTCATCGAGCATCCTCCTCTCTCATTCCAGAACGCCGCCCTCACATGCGGACTTTGCCAGCTTTGCGTAGCGCGCTAGATAACCGGAAAGCGTTTTCGGCTGATAGACCCAGTTTTTCTTTCTCTCTGCCAGTTCTTCATCGGAGACATGCAGCTCTAGTTTTTTATGAATCACGTCGATGGTGATTCGGTCTCCATCCTGCACCAGCGCCAAGGGGCCACCTACTGCCGCCTCCGGAGAAATATGGCCAACGAAGCATCCGCTGTTTGTACCGGAAAATCTGCCGTCCGTAATGACGGCGGTAGACCTTGCCAGGCCTTGCCCTGCCAACATTTTCGTGGCTTTAAACATCTCACGCATTCCCGGACCGCCTTTTGGTCCTTCATATCGGATCACCACCACATGTCCCGGTTGGATTCGAAGCGCCTCAATCGCAGCAAGACATTCCTCTTCGGAATCAAAGCAGATAGCCTCTCCTTCAAAAATTCTGGCCTCTTCCGCAATACCAGCCAATTTGGAAACTCCGGTCATCGGTGCCAGATTTCCCCTAAGGATCGCAATCCCGCCTTCTTTGCTGTAGGGATGCTCCAAATCCCGAATCATTTCCGCACGATGCGTGTATGGATTCCGGAATTCTTCCAGATTTTCTTTCAGAGTTTTTCCTGACACGGTCATGACATCCAGGTTCAGATAGGTCTGGACTTTCTTTAAAACCTCCGGAACGCCGCCGGCAAAGTAGAAATCCTCCATATCATATTTTCGGGACGCCGGTGTAATTTCCACCAAAAGCGGTACCTGCTCCCCTACTTCTTCGATCATCGCCAAAATGGTTTCCGGCGGAATTCCAATCTCATGGGCAATGGCGCACAGATGGAGAGCCGCATTGGTAGAACCTCCGGTAGCAGTAACAAAGACAACCGCATTTCTTAAAGAATCCAGTCCGATCACTTTCCGCGCGGTAATCTTTCGATTTACCAGTTCCACCGCCGCCATACCAGTTTTCAAAGCTGCGCGGATTCTCTCGTTAAAGGGAGCTGGAATCGCAGCTGCGCCTGGCAAACTCATCCCCAAAGCTTCACTGAGGCAGCACATGGTATTGGCCGTTCCGTAAAACTGTCCAGAGCCTCCAGAAGGTACGCAGGTATTGGTCATATCCTCTACGACCTGCCGATCCAGTCCGCCTGCCTGATACATTCCCCAGGCTTCTGTTACTTTCGAGGCATCTGCTTTTTCCGTGTTGACAAAGGGCGGACCGCTGAGCATACAGCCTCCATTTAGGAAAATACAGGGAATATCCAGCCGCGCCGCCGCCATCAACATGGCCGGAACAATTTTATCGCAGGATGCCATCAGTACCAGACCGTCCAGATGATGCGCTTTTGCCTCAATCTCAATACTGTCTGCAATATTTTCCCGGGAAGGCAGCACATAATTCCCTCCACAATGGCCGGTGGCGATTCCATCGCAGCAGGCCACCGTCCCAAATTCCAATGGAGTTCCGCCTGCCCGGTAGACGCCATACTTGACATATTGAGCCAGCTGCCGCAGATTTGTATGCCCCGGCACCATCTCATTAAACGAGTTGGCGATTCCAATGACCGGACGGGCCAGATCGTCGTCCGATACGCCGGTTCCTTTGTAAATTCCTCGATTGGAAATCAATTCATCCTTCAGGAAATCTCCGACATTCCATGGTTCCATTTGACACCCCCCTTTCATCCAACTTCTCAATGGCTTTCAACAAAATTTCCGTTCCTTTTGCCGCGTCCGCCCATTCGGTCCACTCCTCCGGGCAATGACTCTTCCCTTCTTTGCTGGGGACGAAAATCATGCCGGAGGGAATGTTTCTGGCTACCGCATTGGTGTCGTGTCCAGCCCGGCTGGGCATTACCATGTAAGGATAGTCCGCTTCCCGGCAACAGTCTTCTAAAATCTCCATGATCTCCCCATCGCATGCAACGGAACTCTTGTCTACCAAAGTCTCAAACTGGAAGGAAACGCTCGAATCTGCCTGAGCCGCCTCCTTGATTTGGTTCATACACGCTTCAATCACCGCGCGATCCATATGGCGAAGCTCCAAAACAGCTTCTACCCGGCCAGGGATGATATTTGCCATATTGGGCCAGAGATGAACCACTCCCGCCGTAGCGACCAGATGATCGCCTATTTCTCTGGCAATCCGGTCGATCTCCACAGCCAGACGGGAAAAAGCCACTAACGCATCCTTTCTGCCTTCCATCCCCGTGGTTCCCGCATGGTTGCTCTCTCCTTCCACCACAATTCGGCATCGAAAAATCCCTACGATTCCACTGACCACTCCGATTGGAATATTCCGGTAAAAAAGCTCGTTTCCCTGTTCAATATGAAGTTCCAAAAAGTATCGTATCTGCTCCACCGGAAACTGACACCGGCGAATTTCATCCGCACAGAGACCTTGAGCCTTCAGCCCTTCCTTTACGGCAGGGGAATCCAAATCCAAAAGTCCCATCGCAGCCCGGCTTCCGAAAGTACCACCTAAGGGTCCCCCTTCTTCCGCCTGGAACGCCACCACCTGCAGGGTATGTTCTGTGACAACGTCCGCCTCATTCAGACAGCGAATCACTTCTAAAGCTGCCGCAATGCCTAAGTTTCCGTCAAACACTCCTCCGTTTCTCACGGTATCCAGATGCGATCCCATTAAAATACATTCTTTCCGGCGTCCTGGTCGTGTTCCAATTACGTTACCGATGGGGTCTACACAAACCGACATTCCAAGATCAGTCATCTCTTTTTTCAAACATTCGACTGCTTCCTGATATTCCTGACTGAATGCAAGCCTGGTAATTCCGCCTTCCGGGCAGCGGCCAATCTCTCCGGTTTTCAGCACTGCTTCCCGCAGTTTATCCTGATTTACCGTCATCTACTTCTCTCCTCTTTACTGTCCTGAGCCGAAAAGAAGTTCTCCGCAGCCCTTTCTTTTCGTATCCACGATACCGTTTTGGGCTACAACCATCCCACGGACAATCGTCATCTCAATTTGCCCTTTTACCTTTCTTCCATCAAAGAGACGAGCGGTTTCCCTCCCTTTTGTATACATCTTTGTGCAATCGATCACGGTTTCCTTTTCCGGATCAATTAAGATGAAATCGCCATCCAGGCCTTCCCGAATAAATCCTTTTCGATTATCCAGCCGGAACACCTTTGCCGGGTTTTCCGCCGTCAGTTCTACCATTCGCTTTAAGGTCATCTTTCCCCGAAGCACAGCGTCCAGCATCAGCGGCACCCTGGTTTCCAATCCTGAAAAGCCGGATGGCGCCAGAAAGATATTTGTCCGCCCCCGCTCTTTTTCTTCCAGCGTGTATGGCCCATGATCGCTTCCGATAATGTCAACGGTTCCATCTTCTATATAGCCCCATAATCTCTCCACTTGCGCTCTTTTTCGGATCGGCGGATTGCAGCGGGCAAAAGCTCCCAGGGCAACCGCATCTTCCTCACAGGAAAAAAGGTAATGAGGACAAGTCTCCGCTGTAACGCGCACCCCTTTCGCCTTTGCCTGTTTTACCAACTCCATGGCCTCCGGCGAAGTGATATGGCAGATCAAAATCCGGGCGCCTGTCTCTTCCGCAAACAAAAGCAGTCTGCTAATACATTCCGTCTCGGAAATTACCGGACGAGAATCGTAGTGGGCTTTGGGCTCTACATACCCATTCTGCTTCATCTCCTCAATGGTATGGATAATGATATCGTTATTCTCCGCATGGAAGGCGATTGGCATATCCAGCCTTGCCGCCTCCTGCAGCGCTCGAAGCAGATGATAATCATCGGCAATGGTCATCCCCTGAAATTCTTTCTCCCGTCCAGGCATAGCTTCCTGTAAAAACGTTTTATAAGCCACCACTCCATGCCGTTTTAAATCCTCCGCCTCCTGTATGCTCTCGGAACCTAAGGCTCCAAAAAAGCAGATATCCACATAGGCTTGCGGTTTTGCCAGTCTACGGCGGTTTTCCAGAAGTTCGCTGTTCGATGGCGGGGGAACCGAGATCGGATGCTCGCATACCGTGGTCACTCCGCCGGCCGCAGCCGCCATGGTCCCCGTTTCAAAAGTTTCCCTGGCCTCACTGCCTGGTTCTCTGATATGTACATGAGTATCAATCGATCCGGGTAAAAGCAATTTTCCTTGACAGGGAATCTCCTGGTCGGCAGACATTTCATTCTCTCCTGCCTCCGTGATTTTCAAAATCCTGCCGTCCTTCAAGTAAATATCTTTTCGTCCAACCTGGCCCTCTACATAGGCATTGGCATTGGACAGTTTTATAATGCCGTGCAAATCTCTCACCTCACGATCCTTCCTTTTCCTGATATTGTTTCACAGGGATATTTCCTCTGAGAATCTCAAGGCCTCCAAAGCAAAGACCTTCCATCTCATGCTCCCCAGGTTCTACAAAAATCTTCGCCAAAAAGCCAACTCGCTTTTGAATTCCTTCTACAATCCGATTGGATTTCGCAATTGCTCCGGTCAATAGGATAAAATCCACTTTTCCATTTACCACTGGCGCTAAAGAAGCAATATTTTTGCTAATCTGCAGAATCATTGCATCCAGGATGAGACGGGCGTAATCATCTCCCTCTTCAATTCGGCGTTCTACCTCCCGTACATCCCCGGTACCCAGATAAGAAATTAAGCCGCCTTTTCCTCTCATCCGGCTATGAACTTCCCTTGCGCTCTGGAACTGTCCAGAGAAACAAAAATCCACCAGCTGCCTGGTCGGCACGCCGCCGGCGCGTTCCGGAGAAAAGGTTCCCTCCTCATCTCCTACCACGTCGGTAACACGCCCCTTTTCATGAAGGGAAAGAGTGATTCCGCCGCCCATATGGACTGCAATAATGTTGGCGTCCTCATAAGACATCCCAATTCGTTCACAGACCAGCCGGGAAGAATAGCGGGTGTTCAGAACATGCACCAAGCTGACCCGCTCAATCTCTTTCATACCGGAAATCCTGGCCACTTCGCTCAGCTCGTCGGTAGCGGCGGAGTCATATACATAGGCCTTGACGCCTGCCATATCCGCAATTTCCCGAGCGATTACCGGTCCTAGAATCCCCGCATGTTGAACAAAAGGCTTGTTTTTCAGCCGATCCACCATGGAATCCCCGACCTCATAAGCTCCGCTTTCTACCGGTTTTGTAGAACCTCCCCGAGAAACCACAATGTTAAGGGAAGACAGCTCTGTCTGATTGTCTTTTAGAAATTGGAGCGCGCTTTGTTTCCGCATCTCATGTTGGTCCGTTACCAAAGGATATTTGGAAAGTTCCTCTGGCGAATAGACGACCGTGTCGCCGGCCAACAACGTTTCATTCTCATATAGCGCCAGCTTTGTGCTGGTAGAGCCGGTGTTGATCACTAAAAGCCGGTATTTTTCTTCCACGGTTCTCCTCCTTCCGCCAGCAACGCCCCGATGGCCATCGTATAAAATTTATTTTCCGGGGAAGAAGCCCTTGAGGTAAGTCCGATTGGAATACGAGTTCCAAGAATAAATCCAGCAAATCTGGATCCTGGTGTCAGATTAAAACTTTTTCCCAGAAGATTTCCCGCTGTGATATCCGGCACCAAAAGGAAATCCGCATCTCCCCGAACCTTTCCCTGGTATTTTTTGACTGCAGCCGCTGCCGGATCGATGGCCAAATCCAAAGAGATCGGACCCTCTACCAAACAATTGCCAAATTCTCCTGTTTCACTGATTTCCTTCAAAGCGGCGGCGTCCACCGTATCCGGCATCTTCGGATTCACTGTCTCAACCGAAGCAAGGACCGCTCCTTTCGGACATTCATAGCCCAGACAATGGAAAAA
This sequence comes from Hominifimenecus sp. rT4P-3, assembly GCF_051055405.1. Classification (GTDB taxonomy): domain Bacteria; phylum Bacillota; class Clostridia; order Lachnospirales; family Lachnospiraceae; genus Pseudolachnospira. The sequence goes on from NZ_CP167068.1 coordinate 1,755,345, forward strand.
ATCTATGCCGCTTTTTAGAATCTGGGCTTTCTCTTCCAGATTAGGCCGAATATTGATACTCGTATCGCTGAGGCCCAACACACGATCATAATAAGGAAGCTCCAGGAGAGAAATATGGGAGATCAATCCCGTCACTCCAAATTCCTGCTTTCGGTGAAGAATACTTCTAAGAAGCGAAGAAGTATTCACCAGTCCTTTCATTAATACCGTTTTATCCGTGGAAAGCGCCGCCGTGCAGGCTTTCTCGCAAATCTCTGCTTCCCCATTGGCAGAGACGATTTGAGGCTCGAAAGAATGCTCTTTTAAGATCGGTTCCAGATATCCTCTGATTTTTTCCGGTTCTCCCACCAATATAGGACGGATATAGCCCTTGTCTGCCGCTTTCCCTACCGCTTTTAGCATTTTCGGTTCTTCGGCTCCAGCCAAGACAAGAGTGACCGGTTCCCGAAAACTGCCTGTGTTCAACAACTCGTCAAAATTTCGAATCATCTAGCGACTAACTTCCTTCCCGCCTCATAAGCATTTCTATTTGTCGCGAGCAGCTGCGGTTTTTTCTTCATAACTTCCTGAATGGTTTCATCCACCACCGCGGCGTCCAAAATCTGACTGAGTTCCACGAAGGAGCCCAGGACTACCATATTTGCGGCCATTTTGCTGCCCAGTTGATGAGCCGTCTCATCGGCCTCAATCAAGATCTCATTTTCCTGCTTATGATTCAGGGCTTCCTTTACCTGAGAAACATTTACGATCACCTTTCCGCCTTCTACCGTACTGCCGCGGAATTTTTCATAGGAAGGAAGATTCATAATAATCACATAGTCCGCTTGAGATACTACCGGCGTTCCGACCTCTTCATCCGATAATACCACCGTACAGTTGCAGGTACCGCCTCGCTGCTCTCCTCCATAGGAAGGGAAAAACGTTGCGTAAAGTCCCATCCGATCTGCCGCCATACAGATCAGCTTGCCTAAAGACAAAACCCCCTGGCCGCCAAAACCTGCAATTAATATGCTGCAATTCATTTGGTCTCGCCCTCCTTTGTCAAATCCTTGTAGACCCCAGGTACAAAATATTTGCTAACCGAATTTTCGATATGCTCCAACGTCTGCAGCGGCGTCATTTTCCAGTTCGTCGGGCAATTGGACAACAACTCTACAAAGGAGTATCCCTTTTTCTCTATCTGATTTTGGAATGCCTTTTTGATACCTGCTTTTGCATCTCGGATTCCTTTCGCGGTATGTAGAGGAAATCTGGCCACATAGACTGGAGACTCCAACCCAGCGATCAATTCCGCCATTTTCAGAGGATTTCCCTCATGGAGCGGATCTCTGCCATAAACCGTGGTCGTTGTTTTCTGACCCACAAGGGTAGTGGGCGCCATCTGTCCGCCAGTCATACCGTAGATGCAGTTGTTGATAAAAATCACGGTAATATTCTCCCCGCGATTAGCTGCATGCAAGGTTTCTGCAATACCGATGGACGACAGATCGCCGTCTCCCTGATAGCACATCACAACGGAATCCTTCGACATCCGTTTAAATCCGGTAGCTACAGCGGCAGCCCGCCCGTGAGCGGCTCCAATCAAATCAAAGTCAAAGTAAAGCTGCGTTAAATTTGCACATCCTACGGCAATCACGCCTACCATCTTATCCTGGATTCCCAGTTCATCCACTGCCTCTCCGATCAGACGAGTCGCCACGCCGTGCAGACAGCCGGGGCAGAACTTATGTCCGTTTTTACGAAGAGACTCCGGTTTTTCCATTCTTTTTTCCATTTTGTCTCACACTCCCTTCCAGGACAGAATCGTTTTCAAGATTTCCTCCGGCGAAATCACGATACCACCGGAACGTCCCAGCGTTTCCACAGGGATTTGATCGTGAACGCCGAGACGCACATCCTCTTTCATCTGGCTGGGAATTGTCATTTCTACTGTCAATATTTTTTTCACTTTATCTGGATTCAGCTTTTCAAAAGATCTGTACGGGAACGGATTCACGGTGATTGGACGAATCATGCCTACTTTGATATTATTTTCTCTGGCCTGCCGAATCACTGTCTTACAGATTCTTGCCGTGGTGCCGTATGCCGCGATGACATATTCGGCGTCTTCCATCTCATATTCCTCGACCATTACGTCTTCTTTCGCCCACCGGTCAAACATCCGTCCCATCTCGATATTATCCCGCTCCAGATCTTCGCCGGTCCAACACATGGGAATAATCTCGTGACATACGCCGTCCTTTCTGCCGGTAATCGCCCACTCCGGAACCGGAAGTTCCCGGAAATCCGGAAGCGTCACAGATTCCATCATAATTCCGATCACTCCGTCTGGCATTACCATCACTGGATTTCGATCCCGGAACGCCAATTCAAAGGCTTTAAACATCAGATCTACAGTTTCCTGCACCGTGGACGGCGCCAGAACGATCATCTTAAATCCACCGTGGCCAGATGCCTTTGTGGCCATCAGATAATCCGACTGCGCCGGAAGAATTCCGCCAAGACCAGGGCCGCAGCGAGTCACGTTTACGACAACCGCCGGTAATTTTGCCTGGGCAAGATAGGAAAGTCCTTCCGCTTTCAAAGAAACACCTGTGGAAGAGGAGGACGTCATCACTGCCTTACCAGAGCAAGCCGCTCCATACACCATATTGATCGCAGCTACTTCGCTCTCTGCCTGGACAAAATCGCCTCCGACCTCTGGGAGCCGCCAAGAAAGATATTCCGGCACCTCGCTTTGGGGTGTAATCGGATATCCGGCGAAAAACCGGCAGCCAGCTCTGACCGCGGCCTCTGCAATCGCTTCATTTCCTTTCATAAATCGCTTTTCCATTGTTCTTTCCTTCTCCTTTTATGGCCGTACTGTAATTGCCGCATCCGGACAAAACAGATAGCAGATACCGCAACCAATACAATCCTCTTCTCTTTCCTGGATCGTATAGTAATATCCCATGGAATTCGTCTCGTCCGCACTTTTTAACAGTTTTTTCGGACATTTCGCAATACACAGTCCACATTCTTTACACTTTTCTGTGTCCACTTCAATTTTTGCCATCTTTCCTCCCCTTCCCTCTACCTATTATCGTTTCGGTACTGTCTTTTTTTGCTGAGAGGGATTTTCTTCTTAGCCAAACCATAGGCAACGATCAGGGCGCAGGTAACTCCATCCAGTACCGGTACTCCCAAGCGTTCCTGCATCGCCTCTGTTACATGCCCCATTCCGGCGCATCCCAGCACGATCACCTCTGCCATGGTCTCCTCCAGGGCTTTCTCTGCCGCTTGAATCATGCCTTCTTGATTTTTCCAACCTTCTCCCTTGCAATCGGCAATAATGATCGATTCTAAAAAGCGCTCCATCCCATACCGATGAACCAAATTTTCTTTCGCTGGAACTCCCCGGTCACCGGTCAGAAGGATAGAAAATTTATGTCCCAACATGGATGCAATCTTCATCGAAGCTTCCGCAATGCCCACTACCGGCTTTTGAGAAATCTCTTTTAACATGTCGAGATTCGGATCTCCGTGGCAAGCAATCACAAATGCATCGTAATCCTCTTGTTTTTCCAGTAAAATTTCGCGCATACCCGGAGCTGTTTTGCTGATATCGTCGTAAGTAACGATGAAATCTGGAGCCGTCGGATTTGGCACGCAGTCGACAAGAAAATCGTCCTGGGCAAAATCTCTTGCATTTTTCTCGATCACTTTCGTCATGTCTGCACTGCTATTCGGGTTAATGATCAAAATTTTTACCATAGAATTCATCCCTCCCTTGGCTTTTGTTTCATATTATGAAACTTTAGTTTTATTTTATGTCATTATTTTACAACACCATTGGATGACTGTCAAGTATTAATTCGATTTCTTTTGTTTCAAAGTTCCAAATGATCTTTTCATTTGGATTTTCAATGAAATTGTCATTATCTTCCACGTAATAGATCGTTTTTTTCCATCAAAAAAAGGCCTGCCGAAGAAATCCCACGGATTCCCCTTTCAGAGGCCTTTTTCTTTTTACGAATCTAAATCAGCAATAATTGGAAGCCCGCATGATTGCAATCTCCCCGTACTTCAGAAGTTCAGCGGCCGGTTTTCTCCCATTGGCTGTTTCAATTACCAAATCCAGCAGCGACTCCCCTAGTTCTTCCAAAGAGGCTTCCCCAAAAAGAACTGGACTTGCGTCAAAATCCATATTGTCTCTCATGGTTTCAAAAGTATTTCGATTTCCTGTCAGCTTAATTACTGGAGCGATCGGATTTCCCGTTGGAGTTCCCATACCTGTAGTAAAAACAATGATCTGCGCCCCGCCTGCCACCATACCTGCTACCGAGGACGGATCATTTCCCGGCGTGTCCATAATTACCAATCCTTTATCTTTTACCTGTTTTGCATAATCCAAAACCGCTTGGATGGTTTTTGTTCCACCTTTATGAATGCAGCCAAGAGACTTTTCTTCCAAGGTTGTGATACCGGCCCGAATGTTTCCTGGGGATGGATTCGCCTTTCGAATATTTTCCCCTACCAAAAGAAGACTTTCCTCATAACGTTCCGTAATCTCATAAATCCGTGCTGCAACTTCCGGCGTCGCCGCTCGGCGAGCCAAGATTTGTTCCGTCCCCAGCATCTCCGTCGTCTCGCTGAGGATCGAAGTGCCGCCCAAATCTACCAAAATATCGCTCATCCGCCCAACCACCGGATTGGCCGCAAATCCAGAAGTCGGATCAGAACCGCCGCACTCGGTACCCACAATCAACTCGGAGTAAGATACCTCTTCCCGTTGGATTAGCTCCGCTTCTGCGCTCATCTTCATCGCAAGACGAACTGCCTTCTCAATGGTCTTCAGTGAACCTCCCTCTTCCTGGATCACTAAAGTCTCCAACGGCTTCGAGGTTCTTGCACGAATTTCCTTTTCCATCCAGCTCATCTGGGCGCTCTCGCAGCCAAGGCTAATGGCCACTGTTCCATAGATATTTGGATTGGCGGCAAAGCCGGCCATCACATCCACGGTATATTCTAGATCTTTCCCCGGCTGAGAACAGCCATTTTGATTGTGAAAGCTGACGGCTCCTTCTACCTGCGCCGCCACAGCTTGGGCCACATCACAGGCGCAGACGCTGACAGGGAGAATCAAAATATGATTCCGGAAACCGACCCTGCCGTCCGGCCTCCGATATCCAAAAAGCTTTTTCCGTTCGTTCATCCCAAATCCTCCTCTCCCTTAACGGCGCTTCGCATATTCTGTACATGAACATGATCGCCTTTTCCAATCTTTCGAACAGCGATACCAATCCTCTCCCCGTATTTATGTACAGGAGCGCCCTCCGGTATGTCCCGGACAGCAAGCTTGTGATAGATATCGACGTCCTCATTTGCCTGAACCATAGAAGCTCCACCGCCTGGAATACTCCACTCGATCCAATCTCCCGCCTGTACAGCCTCCAGCACAACGATCACATCATCTTGCTTTTCAATTTGAATCCCTCGCTTCATTCGTGCCTCCCTCCTTTTGTTTCATTATATAAAACTATTATGTTATATAGTAAAACAATCATATAATATGATACCGGCTTCTGTCAAGTCATTTTCCCAATTATCTTACGTAATATTTTAATTGCCAAACGACTTCTGCTTTCAATAAGGTTCAGGTGTCAAAAAATAAAGAGAAGGACAAAAGACAGTGGACGTTCCACTCTTCTTAGCCCTTCTCCGTGGTTGTTCTTTTTGAAAACAGGAACCGGAATGCTCTCCATTATATATTTCTCGTTTTCATTGTCCTTCCCATCACCAACTCATAGCTCTCCCGAATCATCCTCTTCACGTCTTCTTCCGGGATACTCCCATTCAGGATCAGTGAATTCCAGTGCTTCTTATTCATATGATAGGCGGGAACCACAGCCTCAAAAGCCTCCCGCCAAAATAAAATCCACTCCGGGCTGCACTTTACATTCACCCAGATGTTTCCCTCCCGCTCAAAGATCAAAGCAAAACTTTTCCGGCTGCTCCGGCACCGCATAACCGTCCAGTTGGCGTCATGGAACGGATAATCTTCATAAGCCCCAGGAAGGCTTTGGCAATAGGCAATCACTTCTTTTCGTTCCGTCATTTTTTTAATCCTTTCAACGCCTTACGGCAAGCAGAAATCATCGTTGGCTCCAAGGTTGGTTCTTTCGCCCCATAAAACGTTTTCTCCAATGCGTCGGCAGCTTCCCTAAGGCACCAAAAAGAGGAATCCGCTCCGGATGCCGCCAGTCTACGTAAATAAGCCGGCCCGCTCTCCGATTCTGCCCTGCCAATCCCCGCCTTCTTTCCCTGATGCTCCGCCAAAACGAGAATTCCCGCAGGCGTCCTCTTGTGTCCCAGATACTGACACCAAAAGTACAGTTCTCTCCATTTGCGCCGGAACCAGCCCCATGGACGTTTTTTGATCCGTTCTCGTCCGGTCTGGCTTCCTGCCCCTTCTTTTGAAAAACCAGTCAGCCGCTTTCCTCTCAACTGACGCATCAACCAGACCAATGCCGCCGCGATCCAAAGAGCCGCCATGATCCCTAGCAGCATTCCGCTGCCGCTATCTACTGCCTCCGCCGCTTCCATAGCCGCTCCTGTCTCCGGCTCCGGCAGGAATATCTCGCCATCGGAAGAAGGAAAAAGCGAAGCAAGCCAAAGGAGAAAATTTTGTACGCCCCGCCCGATGAAGCAAAGAACCGCCCAAATTCCATCTACCGCAAGCGTTACGCAAAAAACAATGCCAGAAGAAATCGCAGACAGATGGGTTCCAGCAAAAAATGCCACAGCAACCGCAACCGCCAAGATCGCCCCAAGAACCATCCATCCTTGCCCCTTTTTCCCTTCCAGGCGTTCGATACCAGGGGTACGGATCCGGGAAGATATCAGAGCCAGCAAAAGCCCTCCCGCGGATAATCCGCCAAAGGTCAGCAGACCTTCGATTCCCTTCAAACTCCCCACTCGGTTTAAGACCATCAAAATCGCCAGGCACGCCACCAAACCGTCCAGATACAGAACCAGCTGATTTTGCCTTGGCTCGCTCATCGGCATGGATGCACTGTGAATAAAAGATCCTGCCAGCAGTCCGCCCAATAAAATTCTGGAGCCAAAGGATTCCTGCCCCAGGCTTAAAAGATTTTGCCCTGCAAAAATAAAGAGCACCGTCAAAATCCCATCCACCGCAAGAGCTAAATTCACCGGCGCTTTTTTTACGGTAAAAATCCGATTTAGAATCCATCCCGCCGCCAAAACCATCCACCAGGGAAATAAGTAGAGACGCATTTCATCGGTTTGCCGTAGAGTATAAATCGCCAGCACGCTTCCCATCAGCACCACATCCGCCAAGAGCATGGCCAGCTGAATTCCCATCTTTTGTTTCTGGCTCATCCTCTTTCCCTCCACAATTCCTGCGCTTCCCAAAGGGAATAATCGCCGCCTTGCCGTTCCCCTTCTTTTGATTTCACCAGCAGCCGAATATGGCTATCCTCCACTTTTTCCAAAACAGCGCGGCAGCGAAGCGCGCCGGGACTTTCCGTCACCACATATAATTTTCCAAACCGATGCTCCGCGGCCAAAACCGCCTCTTCCGCAAGAAAGCTCCGCTCCCCCGCGTACTCCAAAAAGGCAAGCCTTGTCAAAAGCTCCGGAACCATGCCGTCCAGGGATTCCGGAAAGAATACCTGTCCTTCCTGTGTTCCAATCGTCGGTAGTACCAGGCTGCAAAATACTTGACGCTCCGCCAGTGAGGCGATGCAGGAAGCCGTCAGGCTCAGCATATCCTCCATCTCCTCCTCGTGAAATTCCTGTAAAACCTCTTTTTTCTCTCCGTCCTCTTCTATGGTTTCTCTCTTGGTAAAGGAATCCAGATCCAGCAAAAAGCAGGCATTCCTGGGTTGAACGGTCTCATAAACATTGACCACCAATTCCGACTGCCGGGCCAGAATCCTCCAATTGATTCTCTTTCCCGCATCTCCCGGCTGATACCCACGACTGCTCTTCAATAAAGTAACATCCTCCTGATGCCCCCAGCTTCCTTTTTGCAGCTCGGAATATTCTTCTAAAAACCTGGAAACATCCACCGGCTTCACGCGGGGATAAATCACAAAAGAAAAGCTGGATGAAAAAGAGTTCTTTTGATGTTCTACAGAAAGGCCGAACCCATCCCCGGAGGTCAGCTCTGCTTCTGATAAAAAGTAAACGCCCCGCCTATTTGCCCGCATTCGGCTTTCCCACCGCAGCATTTGATGCGGCATCAGCCAGGTGAATTTTCTGCAAAAACCGCCTTCCAAATCCACACAGTTTCGCCGGGGCTCTGGAAGCTCTAAATCCAACCAGATCACAGGAAGCCATTTCTCGTTCTCCACAACCAACGTAAAAGGAATCTCTTCCCCCGGAAAGCTGCTGGCACTTTTTCCCTCCAGAGAAAGTTTCAAATGCCGGAGAGAGCTTTTCCCCCAAATCAGTGAAACCGCGGCCAAAAGAAATACCAATAACAAAAACGCGGGAAGCACTCCCATCTCATAGTAGCTGGTAATCACCACCAGCGCCAGCAGAAAGAAAAGAGCGCCGCGGCTGACAAAATTACTCCCGAATTCCTTTTGCTTTTCCATCAAACCACGCTTCTTTCGCAGGCGGGACCGGCGTATCCCGGATCATTTCTCTCAACAGTTCCTCCGGCGACCTGCCGCTGTAGCGCGCGTCTCCGGTCAGCACGACTCGGTGGGATAACACCGGCACGATCAACTTTTGCACATCCTCCGGCGTCACATAGTCCCTGCCGGCCATGGCCGCACAGGTTTTGCTTCCCTGAAACAAAGAACGGGAAGCCCGGGGGCTTGCACCGGTTTTTAGCATACTGTGCTCTCTCGTCCGGTGTACCAACTCTACGATATACCCTTTCATCTCCTCGCTCAAATAAATCTCTCGGATTTCCCCTCGAATTTCCTGCAGCAAACCCGGAGAGGCCGCTGCTTCCACCTTTTGATAAGGGGTCTCGTCCCCCAATTCAGAAAGCATCTGCACCTCTTCCTCCCGGCTAGGATACCCCATAGACAGCTTCATAAAAAACCGATCCATCTGCGCTGCCGGAAGAGGAAACGTGCTCTCTTTCTCTACCGGATTCTGGGTAGCCATCACGAAGAATGGGTCCGGCTGCGGATAGGTTTCTCCATCGATGGTGATCTGGCGCTCTTCCATGGCTTCCAGCAGCGCCGACTGGGTTCGAGGGATCGCCCGGTTGATCTCATCGGCCAGCAAAAGATTCGTGCGAATCGGTCCTACCTTTCGTTCAAAATCTCCCGTTTTCTGGTTAAACACCGTCATACCCAGAACGTCCGACGGCAATAAATCCGGGGTAAACTGAATCCGCTTATACTCGCAGCCAAGGGCCAACGCCAGGGTCCGTACCAAGGTAGTCTTCCCGCTTCCCGGAAGATCATCTAACAGTACATGACCGCCGGATAATACGGCGGTTATCACCAAATCTACAATATCCCTTTTTCCTACGATAATTTTCCCAATCTCCCTGCTAAGCGCACGGGCGCACTCTGCTGTTTTCATTCTTTTTACTCCTGTTTTCTTCCGGTAACTGCGATTCTTTTTCTATGATTAAAATCAATAAATTGCCGCCCTTTTCATTCAGAGCAACCAATTTTGCGCCGCCTCCAAAAGCTCACGTCCCTCCCGGAGTTCCTCAAAAGATATCTTCCAGCCGATACAGACGACCAGAGCATAGCAGACAAATAAAAGAAAAACTCCAAGAGCCAGCCCAAAAGGGATTCTTTGCGACTTATGATACAACCACGTTAGAAAAAACAGCAGCACGCTGCCAAAAAGCACAACCCAAAGTCCCAATGAAAAGAAATCCCGGACATAAATCTGATTGTCCCTCGCCACGCCGCTGGTCATCAAAAGCTTCCATCCTGCCACAAAAAAGATCAAGGATGCTAAAATTCCACAGACCGATAATCTCGTTTTTTTCTTTTCCAATGTATCTTCCTCCTTAGATACCTCCCGGTTTACAATGTCTCTTTCTATTTATCATTTAATTTCACCACTGTCAAGCAACAATCTGTAAATGTTTTATATCTGCGTTCCGAAAAAGCTGCCTTCCATCAGAAAAAGGACATAGCAAATTTCTGCTTGTCCTTCTTCTATCTTTCTTTTTATTTTTCTTGCTCCATTCCAAAGAACGTTGGGCCTATCCCTCTTTCTTCGCCAACGCCTTATAGACCTGCGCCAGCAAAATCCCGATGATTGCCAGCACCATGCTGACAAGAAAGGCCGGCCGGTAGCTGCCAGAATTTTGATACATCAGATTCATACTCATCGGACCAAATAAACCTGCCAGGGCAAACCCGATAAACATAATTCCATAATTGACACTGTTATTCTTCTGGCCGAAGCGATCGGCAGTAAATCCCGGATAAATTCCCATCAACGAGCCAAAACAGAAACCAACAAAAGAAATGCCTCCGTAAAATACTACTACGTTTCCATTGCTGATAAGAAGCATCAAAAGACCGGCAACCGCAATCAAAAAAGCAATCTCCAACGTACGAATCCGGCCAATCCGGTCGGAAAGCCAACCGGAAACCACGCGCCCCGCCACATTAAATAGAGCCAAAACAGAAACCACAATGGCGGCGGCCTCCGCAGACATGCCTACCATCTGCTGGGCCATATTAGATGCCTGGGAAATCAGCATCAGGCCAGAGAAGGCTCCACAGACTAAAATCGCCAACATCACATAAAAGACCGGCGTCCGAAGCATACCGTTCCAATTTTTTTCCCGTGAAGGGCTTCCTTTCTGAACTGCAGGTGGATTCCAACCTATCGGTACAAAATTGGAAGGGCAGGGAACAATAAAAAAGCTGCCCACACAAAGCACCAGCACAAAAACCGCACCCAAAATCTTAAAAGCTGCCGTCACACCAAGACTTTGAATCAGGCGATTTGCAATCGGAGGCACTAAAACGGAACTCAAGCCATAGGTAGCTGTCATAATCCCACCGATCATCCCACGCCGGTCCGGAAACAGCTTTACCGCATTGCTGACCGAACAGCCATAAATCATTCCCATGGCAAGGCCGCTGCAAATACCAAACCCCGCTGTCAGCATAGCGGTATTGACGGCAAATCCGGACAGCAAAAATCCTCCGCCGAATAAAAATCCGCCTAAAAAAAGCACCCATTTCGGGCCCAATTTATCATTGATAAAGCCGCCCGAAATCATCGTGATCGGACCGACAGAATTTGCCACAGTAAACACAATCGCCAGGCTTCCTGCCGTAAGGCTTAGCCCGTTTCTTTGATTTAAAAACTCCGCCATCGGAGAGGAAAAAACGCTCCAGGTATAAAGAGAACCTGCGCAGATATTCATCAGCCCGCTGATTACCACCATGAGCCAGCGTTTTTTTGTCAGTTCCTCCGCGGTCATTTCCTTTTTCATCTTCTATTTCCTCTTCTTTCCAGCGCAAGGAAAAGCGGCCAAATGCTGTCCTCCCAACGGTATTTGGCCGCGCTTTCCTGCTTTATCTCAACACTCTTTCTTTAGATATGGTTTGCCACCTCAAAGGCATCCCAGATGGCATACATAATGTTCGCCACCTTCTTGGCGTCTCCCAGCTGATAAATCTCCGGAACCTCAAATTCCAGTTCCTGATACAAGGAGTTATTCTCCCGGTATCCCACGGAAAGAATCACGCCGTCGCAGGGAATCTTCTTTTCTTCTCCTTCCACAGTCGCGGATAGGAATCCATCTTTGTACCCAGTGACTCTAGCGCCAGCCACCACTTCGATTCCATGGAACGGAATCAAACGCTCCAACATCTCGCTGTTCGCATGGCAAAGCGGTCCGTTCAGCGCCAGGATCTTCGGCAGAGCCTCCACGATCGTTACCTTTTTCCCCTGCTGCGCCAGCCACAAAGCAGTCTCACATCCCACCAGGCCGCCGCCGACCACAACCATCGTATCGCCTGCCTGCTTGGCGCCAGTGAGCACATCCGCCGCGGAATAAACCTTGTCGTCGTCGCCCAGCGGGAACATCTTCGGCGTGGAACCGGTCGCACAGATGACAGCGTCAAAGCCTCCGGCCAGAACCATCTCTTTTGTCACCTTTGTGTTATAGTGAACCGGAACCTCCAAAAGCTCTAACTGGCGTTTGAACCAATTGGCCAGAGCAATGTCATCCTCTTTGAAATCCGGCGCGCCGCCTGGAATCAGGTTTCCGCCCAGATGATCCGTCGCCTCAAATACCTCCGGCTTATGGCCGCGGGTTGCCAACACGCGGGCCGCCTCACAGCCAGCCACGCCTCCGCCAACGACCATCACTTTTTTCGCTTTTACAACCGGGGTATACGCCATAAAACGCTCTCTTGCCGCCTGGGGATTCACCGCGCAGTTGATCATGGAATATTCCTGAATACGTCCCATGCAGCCTTCCTGACAGGAAATGCAGGGGCGGATCTCATCCACGCGGCCAGCGCGCAATTTATTGCAGTAATCCGGGTCTGCCAACAGAGGGCGGCCCATGCTGATCATATCGCAGGTTCCATTCTCGATCGCTTCCAGCGCCATATCCGGGTCATCCATACGACCGGCACAGATCACAGGAACATCCACATTTTCCTTCATCAATTTACAGTAAGGACGGTACAGCCCTTTCTCCTGGTACATCGGCGGATGACTCCACCACCAGGCGTCATAACTTCCCACATCCGTATCCAACGCATCATACCCGTAGGAAACCAACAATTTCGCGGCTGCTACGCCTTCTTCCAGATCACGGCCCTTCTCTTCAAATTCCTCGCCCGGCAGACCGCCGACCCGAAGTTCCTTGATAAAGCTCTTCGGGCTGTAACGCAAGGTTACAACAAAGTCCTTGCCGCAGCGGGCTTTGATCTCTTCCACAATCTCCTTGGCAAAACGGAGGCGATTTTCCAAGCTTCCGCCGTATTCGTCGGTTCTCTGGTTAAACAGGGCAATCGCAAACTGGTCGATCAGATAGCCCTCATGTACCGCGTGAATCTGCACGCCGTCAAAGCCAGCGCGTTTTGCATTGTACGCGCCTTCGCCAAATTTCTTTACGATAGACCGGATCTCTTCTACCGTCAAGGCACGGCAGGTTTTGTCCAGCCAGCGGTGCTGAATCGGGGACGGAGCTACCGGAGGGAATTCACCCAGGTTGGTAGGAATCGTCACACGGCCAAAACCACCGGACATCTGCAAGAATACCTTTGCATTGTAAGCATGGATTCTTTCGGTCATCTCACGGGCAGTCCGGACAAAATGAACCGGATTGTGAGTGGAACAAGGACAGTTGGGCATACCGTGTTCCTCAATCTCATTTTCTACAAAAGTCACGCCGGTAATAATCAAGCCAGTGCCGCCCTTGGCGCGCTCCGTATAATAATCGATGCCGCGCTGATTAAATCCGCCGTCTGCATCCGCCAGGCCCAGCGGACCCATCGGCGCCATCGCAAACCGGTTTTTAATCGTCACATTCCCGATTTTTACCGGAGAAAACAATTTTGCGTACTTCATATGCTGCCTCCTTCGCATGGATGAATTCTGATGGTTCCACTATATCACTACAATTCAAACATGTCAATATTTACATATATAAAAATGTAAAACGCACCATACCTTTGCTCCCATATTGTCTACATCACTTCTCCCAATCGTATCGTCAATATCTTAATAGGAGAATTATTCCAACGGAAAAAGGAGGAATCCGTCTAATTGACTTTATTCCTCCTTCTCTGGATACATTTTCTAGTAGGATTATTATTTTTTGTTCTTGCAAAGGAACTTTTCCAGTTCCCTTTTCTACCGTTAAAATTTCAGTTCCGGATAAGAATAATGTTTTTCATAAGCGTATCCAATCCGCAGTACCCCCAAATCGTCGCCACGGCGGCCCATGATCATAAGCCCGACCGGCAACTGGTTCTTTGTCAAGCCAACCGGCAGGGAAAGCGCCGGGGCGCCAGTCATATCCGCCAAACGAGTATGATATGTGCACATCGGCTTTCCGGGCTCCACCTGCCCTCTGGTTACGATATTCCAAGGCGGTGTCAGTCCCCGGTCAAAGGCTTCGATCGGGCAGGTAGGCGCTGCGACGGCATCTACTTCCTGCAACGCTTTCTCCCACTCTTCCATAATGATATCCCGTTCATGCAAAGCCTGAATGTATTGTACCGCCGTGTAAGCTCCGCCCTCGTCTAACCGGGCCGCAACGCCAGCCTGATATTTTTCCTTCATAGCCGGGTAACGGTCCTTATGTAGATAGGCGGCCTCGCTGAACATAATACAGGTAGACGCATCTGTAACCAGCTCCAAAGCTGGAATGGTAATCTCCCGCACCTCAGCCCCAAGCTCTTTGAGGCGGGCAATTGCTTCACGGGCCACCCGTTCCACCTCATAATCGGTTTTATCAAAGAAGAAATTCGTCGGCACGCCGATCACTTTTCCCTTCAAATCCGTCACATCCGCCAATCCCTCATAAAAATGAGTCGATTCTCCTGCTACGGCATAAGGACAGGGATCCAGCGGATCTGTTCCGGTAATCGCGTCCATCGTAATCGCGGCATCCGCCACGCTGCGGCACAAGGGCCCCGGATGATCCAGATTAAAGCTAAGCGCAATGATACCGTAAAGGCTGGCCAAGCCAACGCTCGGTTTAAATCCCACGGTTCCACACATAGCCGCCGGAATACGAATGGAGCCTCCGGTATCCGTTCCCATCGCCACATAGGCCATGCCAGTGGCGGCCGCCGCTCCAGAACCACCGGAAGAGCCTCCCGGAATCTTCGCTGGATTCCAGGGATTTTTGGTTGGACCAAAACAAGTTTCTTCCGTCGTGGGACCAAAGGCAAACTCATGGGTATTGGTCTTCCCCATCAAAATAGCGCCGGCATCCTTTAAACGTTTTGTGATCGTAGCATCATACTCCGGGATAAAATCTCTTAGCACTTCCGAACTGCCGGTAGTCGGGATTCCCTCTGTGTAATATAAGTCTTTTAACGCTACCGGGATTCCATGAAGTTTTCCCCGGTAATGTCCATTTCTGATCTCTTCATCGGCTTTTCTGGCTGCCTTTCTAGCCTCGTCCGCCATCACATATACATAAGCGTTCATTTTGGGATTCAACGCTTGGATCCGTTTCAGACAGGCTTCCACCAATTCCACCGAAGAAACCTCACCCTTTTCCACCATGGCAGAAACCTGTTCCATGGTCATCATGGTAATATCCGGCATTGTCATACCTCCTATCGTTCCATTTTACCATAAAACCTCGCAAGCGGAAGCCTTTTATGATTGACATCCCCACGGAAAAATGATACGTTCAATAAATAAAGATTCATGACAAGAGCAGAAGGGAGCTTTGCCATGCTGTATCTAAACGATCGAGAAATGCGAAAAGCTGTGGGATATGACGAAATGATGGATGCCATTGAAGAGGCATTTCTTTGCTACCACCAGGGAAGCTATCATATGCCAGACCGCTACACCGCCAGTTACCAGAACAGAAAAATGCTCTACATGCCCTGTTTTGCGAAAGATGTCATCGGCACAAAAATGCTGGCGGAATTCCCAGAAAATCCAGCCAAAGGACTTCCCTATCTAAGCGGACTGATGATTCTCAATGACCAGGAAACCGGTCAGCCCATTGCGATTATGGATGGCAGTACTCTGACCGCTCTGCGCACCGGCGCCGTCGGCGGAGTGGCCATCCGCCATTTATCCTACCCTGACAGTACAAGCGTTGGTCTAGTGGGCTGCGGCGTTCAAGGTCTCCACCAGCTGGTATACGCCTGCCAGGTCCGCCCGATTCAAGAATGCTATTTGTATGATATGTACCGAAAAGATTATACAGATTTCATCGAGCGACTAAAAGAAATGACCGCTTTCAGGCATCTTTCCATCACCGTATGTTCCAATAGCCGCGAGGTCGCGGAAAAAAGCGACATTATCCTTACCGCCACCCAGGCACAGACGCCTGTTTTTCCGGAAGACCCATCTTTGTTCCGCAAGAAATGTGTCGTCGCCATCGGTTCTTGGCTTCCCGACCACAAAGAAATTCCCGATGCCATCTGGCAGACTACCAAAACGGTCCTGACGGATCTTCCCTTCGCCTGCGAAGAAAGCGGCGACTTATGCCAGCCGCTTCAAAAAGGGCTGCTGCACCAGGAAGACGTACATTACATGGCGGATTTCCTCTATCAAAAGAACTCCGGCCAGACGCCGCCGTTAGACGAAACCCGCTACTACAAATCCGTGGGAATGGGGCTCTTCGACGTCATGGCGGCACGGCTGATCTGGAAATGCGCAAAAGAAAGAAACTGCGGACAAATCCTAGAAAAATAGAGGAGGGCAATCCCTCCTCTATTTTTTCATCATTTCCCAACCATCGGAAGGAAATCCAATGGCGCAAAAATCCTTTTCTTCAAAGGCGTTCCCATGGCAGAACATCACCATGTCCTTATCTTCCATCCAAGGCGCAGACTCTGTATTTTTCGGGTCATAGCTGTCGATCAAATCCAGCATCTTGCCGATATAATCCTTGCCCAAAGGCTCGTACCAATGGCTGCCGTAGATATCCGCAAAATCATAACGCTCCTCGGTTCGCACTAAGGCGGCGCGATAGCCGCTTAAGGGCACATCACCGAACAACAGAACCCGTTTTAAAATGGCGTCTCCACTAAATAAAAACCGGGTTTTCCGGTCAAAAAGCGCCATGGAGCCTTTGCTGTGGCCCTCGATACGCAGTGCCTCCACTTCCCGGTTTCCCAGGTCGATCACCTGACCGTCCTTCCAAAAAGCAAATTGGTAATCGCCTGCATCGATCACCGCCTGACATCTGGCCCGTTCTCCGCTTTGCGGAAAATAAACCGGCTTTTCAGACTCCACTTCCCCTTCCAACACATAAACCGTATCAAATTGGCTGTTTCCACCGGAATGGTCCGGATGGACGTGGGAATTGACGACAATCAAAGGCTTGTCGCATAGCTGTTTTACATAGCCCCGCAAATCCGTATTTCCGTAACCCGTGTCCTGCAAAAGCGCTTTTTCTTCCCCTACGATCAAGTAAGAAATCACATATCCCCAGCCCGGCAGTCTACCTGGTCCCGGCAGGTATCCCGGACATTGGATCGCGTAGGTGTCCGGTGCAATTTTCCAATGTTTACAACATAATTCCAATCTTATTCGCCCCTTTTCGGTCTTTAATAAATCCCCTTCATTGCCTGGGTCCTCTGCTTCAATTCCTCGTCAATCTCCGCATAAGGCTCAATTCTTTGCAAAATTCGATTCACCAGCTCATAGATATCCTCTACATACTGATTTAATTTTAATTCTTCCTCTCCGATCTGGAACACAACCGGACAAACAGCACGCAGCGCGTTCATGTTTAAGCGCGCCTTTTTAAATTTATTCCAAGAATATTTCTTTTCCGTTTTCCCCACTCCGACTACAAGAGCGTCGTCCGTCACGATATAGTAGGTGCCTTCCGCGTACTTATTATAAAACCAAGTAACCGCCTTATAGACCAAAACGCCAAACAGAACAAATAAAATTGCCATCGGCAAACCGACAAACTGAGGAAACGATGCCTGAAATAGATAACGATAAATGAAATAGAATACGAAAACGATAAGCAGACAAGCAATAATCGCCAGGTTTTTCATTTTCATGAGCCGCTTTCCCGGCTTAAATTTTCGGTTCATACAAATATCTCCCTTCCGATATTTCTCTTAGTTTACTTCATTCGCCTTCTTCTGTCAATCTACTCTGCCGATCGAATTGCCTGCTTTTCCTCCTATATGCTCTTGCCAATGGAAGGTATCCTCTGCTCTTTGACAGAAAAGCGAAAACTGGGTATAATAGAACGCGTAAAATCCTCATCGAATCAAAGGAGCATCTATGCGAACATTAAAATATGCCATTTTAGGCCTGATGAAACGCGGCCCCATCAGCGGATATGATATTGCCCGTGAATTCAGCGACAATGCATTGGCAAGTTTCTGGCACGCCCGCCACAGCCAAATCTATCCGGAACTCAAACGCCTTCTGGATGAAGGTCTCATCACCTATGAAACCGTAATCCAAGGGGAAAAACTGGAAAAGAAAGTCTATTCCTTAACACCGCAAGGGGAAGCCGATTTTCAGCAATGGCTGCGTTCCGACGAACCGCTGGACCCTACGCCCAAAGACGTATTCCGGCTTCGCACGTATTATTCGGATTCGCTAAATACAGACGAATATCTACATCTCCTGGATAGCCAAATAAAACATCATATGGCGCGCCTTGATGCTTTGGAAGAAATCAACCGCCGCTTTCCCCAAATACCGCCCCGCAAAACGCCGGAGCATGGGGACTATCTGGTTTTACAGGGGGCTTTGATGCGGGAAAAGGCCTATCTGGACTGGCTGGAACTCTGCCGCCGCTCCTTTACAGAAACGTAAAAGCAACGCGTCTGCCAAAACGTTCCAGATGCAGCTATTCCATCCGATAAATGTTGATTTCAACACCGCTTTTGTCTTCTCTGCCCTGCAGAGAACCGACATAAACGCCATAATTCAGCCAGCCATACTTTCCTGCCTGTACCTGAAAACGTGGATTCGTAACAATTTTGGTCTGTTCGCCTGGCTTCCAGCTTTTAAAACCTTCATTTTCCACGTGAATGAGGACGCCATCGTCCGTCTGGATCAAATATTTGGCAAAAACACGGGAAGCATCCACTTGCTCCGGCGCATGGACCCCATAACGAGTGTTCCAATCCGCGCCTCCTGGAAGAATCTTTCCACGGATTCCTTCTCCCATACCGTCCCCGGAAAAAGTTCCGCCTGTGATGGGAATGACAAATAGACAGCCCTCATCGTTCTTTCCTACTTCGAGGGCAGGCGCACAATCTACAGACAGAGAGAAAACTAATTTTGCATTTAATGTGACGTCCATATCTTTTCCTCCCAATTGGAATCTATCTTAACGATTTTCTTCAATCGTCTTTACCACATCGCTGTAATCCACCCAACGATTGTATTCCCCGGTATAAACCTCTTTCCCGTTCTGGTCTTTTACGATAATCGTATCTGGGAAACAGGAAATAAACGCTTCCAGCTCAAAGGTCAGCTGATGTGCAGCAGCCCAGTCCTTAAATTCAAAAAAATCCATCGTCTCCTCCTATCGGTTTTGCCACCTGGCAGAAATCTCTTTTCCCACACGGACAATCTCCGCTTCTTTCTCTGCCAAATTATTTTCAAAACGGGCGGTCGCCCCAGACATCGAGATGGTCGCCATCAGTTTTCCATTCTTATCGATCACCGGAACAGCCAGGCCGCAAAGCCCCTCTTCCCGCTCTCCAAGACTCAAGGCAAAGCCCCTCTCCCGAACCTTCTCAAAGATTGCCTCATCGAATGCCAAACCGTCCAAAACCTTTTTTCGATCCTCCGCATCCATATAAGATAAGATTACTTTCCCTGCCGCGCCTCGAAGCAAATCATGACGGCTTCCTACCTTCACGACCTGACGAAGCTCTCTCGTGGAATCCACGGATTCGATACAAAGCTTTGAATTGCCATCTGGAACAAACAGATGAATATCTTCATTCCATTTCTCATTCAGCGCCGCCATAAACGGACGCGAAATCTTCTTTAACTCATCATAAGACTCGCTGGGAATCATATCTGCCAGCCAGCCAATCTTACTTCCCAAATGATACTTCTTCGTCTGCGGATTCTTTACAATAAAGTCATGTTCTTGGAGCGCATTTAAAATTCGAAGTACCGTGCTGGACGAAAGGCCGGTCCGTTCTGCGATCTCCAGTAAAATCATTTCCTTCTTATGCAAAAAGCATTCCAATATATCTAACGCCCGTTCTACCGACCGGGTCGGTGAGTTCTGTTTTTCCATCTGTTTCCCCCCATGGTTTCTTTTGCACGCCCCGATATTGACGAAATTCCGCTTCTGACGTACAATGACAGAAAGGACTTCCCGGAGGTGCGCATTGAATCTACAACAACTTTATTATTTTCGGGCGATTGCCCAAAACCAGAACTATTCGCGGGCTGCCGAGCAGCTCCTGGTTTCCCAATCCAGCCTCAGCCATGCCATGGCGGAGCTGGAGCAGGATTTAAAAGTGCCTCTATTTTATAAGATCGGCCGAAATATCCGTCTGACGGAATACGGCCGTTGTTTTCTTACTTATGTGGAACGGGCGATCAATGAACTGGAGAATGGAAGAAGCGCCTTGGAACTGATGGCCAATCCCGAACAGGGAACGGTCCGTCTTACCTTTGTGAATTCTCTCAGCAATCATTTTATCCCCGACCTGATTCGAAAATACTATCAGAATCCCTCTCACAGCGCCGTCCATTTTTCTCTTTCGGAGCACCGCACTTATGAAGGGATTCATCTTCTATTACAAAAAGAGTGTGATCTTGGTTTCGGTACAAAAACCGATCACCCGGACTTAAATTATTACCCGGTTTATCAGGAACGCCTCGTCGCTGCCGTTAGTTCGAATCATCCCTGGGCCAATCGCAGCCATATCTCCCTAAAAGAACTGGACGGTCAGGATTTCATCGCTTACAATCCAAAATGCGGCACAAGACTCTCCATCGATCAATTATTTCAAAAGGGCTGCGTGCATCCAAATATTGTGTTAGAGGCTCCCATTACCGACAGCATGGTGGCCAGCTTTACCGAGAACAGCACGGCAGTCTCCATCCTGCCTCGAACCTATGGTATGGACAAGTTTGATATCCATATGATGGAATTGGACGATATCGATTCAACCGTTCGTACCGTTTACATGTATTGGTATCAAAAAACGCCTCTGCTTCCGGCTGCTTGTAAATTCCGAGATTTTGTGATGGAAACAATTCCCTCGCTCGGATAACATAAGGACAAAACAAAACTTTGCTGGAAAGACCCCCGCTTTTGTTCCCATGCGGGGGTCTTTTTTCTTTCCACTTCAATGGATTATTTGTTCATCTCATCCACAATCGCATTGATAGTCTTATTCATCTGATCTACCGGAGCCGCCTCCACGTTGGCCCACAGTTCGATCTGACGAGCGCCCTGGTGAATTACCATACCAAGGCCGTTGATGATCTTGCATCCCTGAGCCTCCGCATCCAGAAGGAACTGGGTCTTCAGAGGATTGTAGGTAGCGTCAAAGCATACCTGATTCGGTTTAATGTTCTCTTTCTCAATTACAGTCTCGCCTTCATGACCCTTCATGCCAAGACCGGACAGATTCATCAGAACATCGCAGGTCTGAGCAGCCTTTACTACCTCGTCATGATTTGCCTGACGGATGGCAACGGCAACCTCACGGCCAAATTTCTCGTTCAGATCTTTTGCCAGGGTCTCGCATTTCTCAGAACGGGAGCAGATGTACATCTTCTTTGCGCCCAGATGTGCCATCGTAAAGCAGACAGACTTTCCGGTGCCGCCCGCGCCCCAGACAAAGAAGGTGCTCTCCTCAAAATTTACGCCTTCCAGCTGCAAAGACTTGGTCGCGCCGTATCCATCCGTGTTATAGCCCTTCAAAGTGCCGTCTGCACTGCGGACAACCGTATTGATGGTTCCCATCTTCTCTGCCAGGGAATCCATCTCATCCATAAACTGAACGGCAACTTCCTTGTTGGGCTTGGTTACTGCAAAACCAGCGTAGCTGTTGTCTTTTTTAATATTAGCAATATTATTGCCAACAAGATTGTTATCGCACTCCATCAGGAAATAATGGGCGTCAAATCCCATTGCCGCATATGCCTCATTCTGCATACGGGGGGAGAAGGACTGTCCCAGAGGAGTCCCCAACAGGGCAATCAATTTCGTATTCGCCATGATAAACCTCTTTCTACCACAAACAAATGGTTTTCTATTTATTTTTCTGCAAGTATACGGAACTTCCAGCTACTTGCTATGCCTAAATTACTGTCCTTTCGGCAGCTCCAGACGAAGATCCTTGGACGCTCCAGCTTTCAAAATATAGCTGTCCGTGTCATGCTGCAGCATTTCCACAACTCTGCGGCTGATAGCCATACACTGATCCAGATCAATTCCTGTGTTTACGCCCATCTGATCCAATGCGTGAATTACATCCTCTGTCGCTACATTTCCTGTTGCATTGGGAACAAAGTTACATCCGCCCACACCAGCGAAAGAAGCGTCAAACTGATAAAAGCCCGCCTGCATACCGGCAATGATATTTGCAATCGCAAGACCTCTAGTATTGTGGAAGTGCAGCCACCAATCGTTTTCCGGATAGCACTTCTTCATCTCGGTACACATATCATATACCTGGGTCGGATATGCCATACCAGACGCATCGGACAGAGAAATCTCGTTGATGCCTACATTCATATAGGCTTCTACGATCTCTTTTACATCGTCCATCGGAACGCCGTTGTAATCCCACGGAGAGCCAAACGCCATAGAAATCGAACCGGAAATACCAATTCCATTGGCCTCCGCCTTCTCTACGCACTCCTTAAACTTTGCAACGCTCTCTGCCGGCGTGCAGTTCAGATTTGCCAGATTATGACCTTTGCTGGCGGAAACGTTCAGTTTTACTTTCTTACAGCCGCAGGCAATCGCACGATCCACGCCTCTGGCATTGGGAATCAAGGCACGCAGCTCCACGTCCGCCGGCACGCCTTCCGCCACGATTGCTTTAAATACTTCGTCGGTGTTCGCCATCTGAGGAACCTTCACCGGGTGAACAAAAGAGCCCACCTCAATGACTTTGAATCCAGCAGCAAACATCTTTTTCAGCAGTTCTACTTTGTTCTCGACAGACAGAACAAAGGACTCTTTCACTGGCTTGCCGCTCTTGCTCAGTTTCGGCTGTCCATTCTCATCTACCGCGTCTTTGTAGACAAAATTTCCTGCCTTATCCCGCATCGGTACGCCGTTTGCGTCAAAGGCAATGGCTTTTTCATTCTGCAAGCCGTCTCTCATGCCGACTTCACAGATTCTTACATTTTTTACAAGATCTAATGACATATTTCCTGTCTCCACTTCTATTTACATGTAAGCAACCATACCCCGCAGCAAGCTGGCGGGGTATTTAACTTTATCCCCCCTACCGGGGACTCCTGTAAGCCTCTGACAGGGGGGATGATTTCAAAAAAATCAATCAGCCTGAGAACGAACTACCGTAGCTTCTACTCCGCCCATCTCATCTGCAAATTTCAGACGTCCATTGCAGACATCAACGTTGTCTTTCTTCGTGTAGATATCGTTGATGTTCCAAACGCCAGGGGTCGGTACTGCGATGTTCTCCATCGGAGCATCGATCAGGTAAGGCTCGTTGCACGCAAGAGCTTCTTTCAGAGCATCTGCGAACTCATCCGCGCTCTGAATCTTGCGGGCCTTGATGCCATAGCCGCGAGCAATCGCCGCCCAGTCGGGGCTGTAAGGCTCCCAAGCCTGCTGGAAGGTACCAGCGCCGCCGGTGGTGTCGCCCATCTCAGCCGGACGAACCTTGAACTCCGTGCCCAGATGCTGCGCACAGTTCTCTCTCTCATTCTTATAATGCAGTCCTTCCAGACCAGCGATGGTTCCGAAAGCACTGTTGTTCATAACAATCCAGATAACCGGGATTCCCTGCTCTTTCGCGGTAGCGATTACACAAGGGTTCGCAGCACCAAAGCCGCCGTCGCCGGTCAGAGTCAGAACCACACGGTCCGGAGCAGCCAGCTTTGCGCCCAGAATAGCGCCAGCGCCAAAGCCCATGGTCGCAAGACCCGAAGGATGGTTGATCGCGCCAGGTACGGTGATATCATACTGCTGCGCTACACCATTCTTGTTCCAGCCCACATCGGTGAAGATCAGGGCATCTTCCGGAACCAGAGCCTTTACGTCTCTCAGGATACGCTGAGGAGTCATCGGGAAACGGCCATCGTCACAGATCGCCTGGTTATTCTTCTTAAAGTTTGCCTTAAAGTCTGCAATTTCTTTCCGCAGCTCCGGATGATCGATTCCTTCCGGCTTCAGTTCCTTGGCAGCTTCCAGAATCTGCGCCAGAGCGTGCTTCAGGTCAGCCACAGCGCCGATCATAACCGGATAGTTACGGCCGATCTCCGTGGGATCGATATCGATCTGCATAAATTTGGTAATGCTCTGGTTAAAGGTTACGCCCTTGTACCAGGAGGAGCTGTCGGCTTCTGCCATACGGCTTCCCAGAATCAGGATACGGTCAGCCTTCGTGGTCTTCTCATGAGTCAGCTCAAAGCCCCAGAAACCGGTCTGGCCCAACATCAGCGGGTGATTGTCCGGAATACAGCTCTGTCCCATCAGCGTACGGGAAACCGGGATATCCAGGAAATCAACCAGAGCAGCCAGCTCGTCGGAAGCCTGTGCCAAAAGCACGCCGCCGCCTGCATGGATCACCGGGTTCTTCGCCTCGATCAGCTCCTTGGCAATCGCTTTTGCCGTAGCCGGATCCAATGCGGGTTTGATGGTCTCGTGGGAATCCATATAGGTACGCTCCCAGCAGTCGGTCTCAATTTCACGGGAGAACATATCCATCGGTACGGAGATCAGAACCGGGCCCGGACGGCCAGACTCTGCCAGACGGAACGCCTTGTCCATGATTTCCGGGAAAGCTTCCGGACGGTCTACTCTCCAAGCTCTCTTTACGAAAGGCTTGTAGATGTCATACTGAGATCCGTCGCAGTGCATGTTTACTTCCTGATGGGGGTGTTTGCCATAGTAATAGCTCGGTACGTCGCCGGCGATGACTACCATCGGGATGGAGTCAAAAGCAGCGTTGGCTACGCCAGTGGTAGCGTTGGTCAGGCCAGGTCCAAGGTGGCAAATCATAACGCCTGCTTTATGAGCGACACGCGCATAACCGTCAGCGGCAGTGGCAGCGATCTGCTCATGGCGAACGCTAATATATCTCAGCTTGGTGGAGCGGCTGAAAGCGTCAAGCATGGCGATAACCGTGTGTCCGCAAAGGCCGAAGACATATTCTACGCCTCTGCGCTCCAAATAATCAACGAGCTGATCAGAAACTAATTTTTTCATGTGGACTCCTTTGGTTATTTTTATTTAGGCGGCTGTATTTATCAGCCTTTTTTATGTACCCCAACAGGGGAGAAATTCTCCCCTGCTAAGATACTTGCTTCATCATTTATTTTACGGCATCGTTGGAGTTGTAAGCGGAATACTGAACCTTCTCCATCTCCGGATCATAGAACTCACCGAACAGCTCGTCGTCTGTCTGCCAGTCGGGGGTCTCATACTCCCAGGATACCCAAGTCATATTCATGTAGTGATGCAGATGTACGTTCTCGGACGTAGCGTTTCCGCCCCAAGTACCGCAGCCAATGGAAGAAGTCATCGGCATACCGTTGTTCATAGAACCAGAGTTTGCCTTGGACTGAGGCTGACGAACCATGATACGGCCTACGCGGGCAACGGAAGCCAGTCTGTCGATGTGGCTCTCATCAAAGGTAAAGATACCAACGGAGTGGCCCTTGCCGCCTACTTCGTGAATTGCCATGATTGCATCGATTGCATTCTGGAACTCGCCGCAGTATTTGTGAACAGCCAGTACGGTGGACAGTTTCTCACGGCACCAGATTCCAGCTTCATCCTTGGTGTAAACGCCGGTACCATGGGAAGCGATCAGGAAACGAGTTCCTTCCGGAACAGGGAATCCAGCAGCCTTTGCCATATCTTCCGCAGACAGAGCAACCGTATCGGACAGTCTGTGAATGTCCTCATCCCACATCGCGTTTCTCATCGCCTTCTGCTCTTCTTCGCTCATGATGTAGCCGCCTACTGCCTGCAGCTCTTTCATGGCCTCATCCCAGATGCTCTCATGGATGATTACGTTACCATCGGCAGAGCAGCCGGAACCGAAGTCAGACGTTTTGGAACGCATCGTGTTGTCAGCTGCATGATGCAGATCTTTGATCGCGGTCTCGTCCCAGATCATGGTAGCATTGCCGGCGCCTACGCCGAAAGCAGGGGTACCGGAAGTATAGGAACGACGAACCACGCCCTGTCCGCCAGTGGCGATAACCAGATCACACTTGGACATCAGAGCCTCGGACATCTGACGGTTAATCTTAACGATCGTCTTTTTATCCTCACCCAGACCGCCGCCAAGGCACTGTACCAGGTCAACCGGAGCGCCTACGCGGGCCAGGCCCTCACGCATCAGCTCACAAGTCTTGTAGCTGGTTCCAGCCGTACGGGGATGGGGGGAGAAAATGATCGCATTTCTCGCTTTGATTGCATAAATGGCGTTTCCAGCCGGAGTCAAATCCGGGTTGGTAGCCGGGATAACGCAGGCAATAATGCCAACGGGTTTTGCATAGATTTTGATTTTTCTCTCAGGCAGTTCCTGTACGCAGCCAACGGATTTCTCTCTCAGGCAGTCACGCAGGATACCACGAATTTTGAATCTCTTGTTCTCACGGCTGATCGGATCGCCAAAACGGCTCTCTTTAATTCCGAGTTCAACCAGCTCATGGAAGGTCTTGGAGTTTGCAACCTTCTGGGCCACGGAACGGATCGTTCTGTCAATGTCTTCCTGACTCCACTTTTCAAATTCCTGCTGAGCTTTGTCAGCTTTTGCGAAGCAGGACTCGATGTCGTCGATCTGCTCCTGGGTCAGTCCCTTTGCTTCATAGACTGCCTTCATGTCAACCATTCTGCTCATGTCTCTTCCTCCTTGAATATAAGCTCAATTCGCCTTTTCGGGATTCCACAGTGTGGAATCCCGATTTCGTTCATTGAAATTATACTACACTACCATCCGTTCGTCAATATATTTTCAAAAACTGTATGAAAAAGATTTTTTTCATATAATAAATCAATTACTCAATATAGAGAATCAATTAGTCAATACCATGGGCAGCAAAGTATTCCTTTGCACTCTTCAGGCACTGTTTGTAGTGCTCCAGTGCGCCGTAAACTTCCACTCTCTTGTTATGAGGAAGCTCGATGGAGCAAACAGCCGTATCCGGAATTCTCTTCATGATTCCAGCAATATCCACGCAGCCTTCGCCGATGTACAGTCTAGCATCTCTTCCCGTATGGATCAGAGCCTCATTGTCATCCATCGCCGGGCGGGGCGCAGGACCATCGCACAGATGAACGAAGTTGAACCAATCGCGAGGGCAGTCATCCAACTCTGCCATGGTAACGCGGGAACGGTCAAAATGCAGAGTATCTACTAACAGACCAATGTTATCTGCTTTGGTGTAGTTGATGAACTCTTTTGCCGTCTTCAGATCCGGGCAAGCAGACCAGGTAACAAACTCAAAGTTGCAGGTAATGCCGTAAGGCTTCGTCATCTCGCACAGCTTGGCCAGCGTCTCTTTTGCATACTCGGTCTTCTGGGTCCAGCAGCTGGTGATCAGGTGATGGCAGTCATGCTTCTGTGCAAACTCGAAGGCGGGTTTCCATTTCTCCATATCTACTTCATCAGTCAAACGGAACAATTCGATATCGCTGAGCTTCATGCCAGTCTCGGCCATAGCCACGTCGAATTCTTTGTACATCTCCGGGTTTAAGTCAACCGCATAGTTCGGCTCGCCAGGGGTTCCCAGTAAAACCGGACGGATGCTGACAAAATCATATCCTGCAGCGGCAGCCAGGTAAACCATATCCTGCGGCGGAACCTTCAGGGCGCTCAGATGTGCGATAGAGAATTTTCTTTTCATTGTAAACTCCTCCTTGAATTTTGTTTTTTTACGATGATATTTTCACAGTGTGAAATCAACTGCTCTATGATTCATTATACTATACCATCATTGATTTTCCAAGTGGAAATGCGAGGATGATTCATTCTTTTTTTTCATCAAATCTATTTAATCTCTGCAACGATAGGGGGAGACGTCAACTTTTCCTCCATCAAATTCCACCTAGTGAAATCAAAAAATTAGCACAAATCTGCATTGCATCTTTTTCTGGCAGCGATTATAATATAGGGGATAAAAAAGGAGGTGTTTCCGATGAAAATGATTATGGCTATCGTTCAAAATGATGATGTGCCTGAACTAGTAGAGGAATTAAACCGCCAGAAATTCTTTGTCACAAAGATGGCGTCCACCGGCGGCTTTTTGAAGAAGGGAAATACAACACTTTTAACCGGTGTGGAAGATCATCTGGTGGAGAAGGTCTGCGGGATTATCAAACAATTTTCCGGCCGCCGCCGGCAGCTTGTTTTTGCGACAACGCCTTCCGCCGGCAGCCTTTGCTCCGGAGTCGCCTCTTCGGTTCCCGTGGATATGGAAGTGGGCGGAGCTACGATCTTTGTCCTTTCCGTAGAGGAATTTCAGAAAATTTAGTAGTAACAAAGAATTTCGCTTCGCGAAATTCTCGCGCCGAGTGCGGCCGCCATCGGCGGCATCTTCCTTTCGCGCTCGTGTGCATCCATAGCGGAGCGTTTTTTATTTCATGGGAAATTCCGTCGGAATTTCCCATGAAATAAAAAATAACCGGAAGGCGTTCCCCTTCCGGTTATTTTACACTCCATGATTCTCCATGGAAGTATTTGATTTATAGAGCGCAAAATTGTTTTGCCAACTGCAAAAAGGACGAATTGGATAAGATCTGCTTGGATGGAATAAATAAATACTGCCATTCCTTATAGCCATTGGCCCTGCCCCAGCGGGAAGCCGCCTCGCAGTACTGTACGCCGCGCTTTTTCTTGGCAATCACATCCGGATCGTTCAGCTTGTCTTCCCCCTTCACTTCAATCAGGTAGATCTTCTCTTCTGTCTCAACAACGAAATCCGGTTCATAACTGCGGCCATGGTTATACGTGATATTGAACTCTTGCGGATGAGGACGCAGCCAGTTTTGCACGTCCGGATCGGATTCCAGCACACGGGCAAGGGTCAATTCCCCCTCCTTGCTGTCAAACTTCGCACAGGAAAAGACCCCTTTCTTGATCCCAGTAAAAAGTATGGAACGAATATCTCCCCGGAATTCTTCGTATAAATCCACCTGTTCCCGATAGCTATACGTCTGTTCCAGGTTATATTCACGAGCGCCGATCACTTCCTCCCGCAGAAAACCATTTTCAAAATAAAAATGCTGCATCATCTGTGTGTAAATCTTATTTGTAATATCGCGCTTGTACATCATCACAATATTCCGCATTCCATTTGCGCCATACTGTTCCTCGTAATGCCTGCACAGCTGCGTAATCAGCCGAAAAAGCAAATCCGAGCACTTTTCATAATCGATCTCCGGTTTTCCGCGCAGCTCCGTCAAGATCACTTTTTGAGGATGATAGCCTTCAAAATCAATGGCATCGCCTTTGATCCGCTGCCGGTCGCTCATATCCTCCAAATTCTGGATCAGGAGTTCATTTTGAATCGGCATGTGGTTAAAATCCTTTAGCTCCAAATCAAAGTCGACAAACGCATATTCCTCTACTCCTGCGTCTGTGATTTTCATCCGTGGAATCGGAATAAATCGTTCCTTCGCAACCCGGTGCGTCTGCTTTGTCCTGTGTAAAAGCCATGCGGCGATGGGCATCTCATTTTCCCGGAAAATATCGCCTAAATCCTTATCCTCCGCAATCTTCTCTTTTACCGATTTCACAATCTGCTCGATCTGATGGTCGGTCACGGTGTGTTTCGGTGTGGATTGAATATGCCTCGAAACCTCTTTTTGTATCATTTCATCCGCTTTTTTAAAAATCATGTCGGCCACTTTCGATTGAGGCATCTTGGTATAGCGGTAAGCATCCCTGCACTCTTCTGAAAGAGCATCTTTAAAAGAAAGCTGCGTATAGACGATCTGTTCCGGCTTCATTTCTTCCGCTTTGATTACGTTTCCTGCCTTAAAAATCGAATCGCCCCTTTGTGCTTCCGCCAAAATGTCATGAAATTTATCATGGGCCGTCAACATAACGGCATCCACTTCTTTATCCCCCGTCCGCTCTCCGTAAGGCAGGCGCAGTCCGCGGCCCACCATCTGTTCCCGCAGAATCTTAGAAGCGGCCGTGCGGAGAGGAACAATCGTGTAAAGATTATTGACATCCCATCCTTCTTTTAGCATATTGACATGAATAATAATTTCGACCGGATTTTCCGGGCTTTCTACGCTAAGAAGCAACCGCGTATTCGCCTCGCTCTCAGCCCCCCGCTGTTTGGAATGGACAATAATAGTCTTATTCTTGTATTCTCCATTCCGAAACTCATCGGACCGGACAAACTGCTCCACCCACTTCGCGTGCTCCGTATCCTTGCAGACAATCAGCATACACGGTTTCACCACAGGCGTCCCATGGTTCGCCGCATATACTTCTAAATTCCGCTTTGCATTCTCGTGGCAGGCAATGCCATCCAGCAGCATCATTTTATCCAACTGTTCTTCGCCAAAATTATAAAAATCAATGTCTGTGCGGGTAACCGCAAAAGGCGTCCGCGTATATCCATCTTCAATAGCCTGGGAAAGCGGATACTCGTACACCACATTTTTGAATGGAATCTGCTTTTTACCTTTTGTGACCAGGGGCGTTGCGGTAAGCTCTAATCCCATCAGCGGATGCAGTTCATTGAGCGCCGCAGCGCCTTTTTCCGCCCGGTAATGATGCGACTCATCCATAATCAAAACCAAATCCGGCAAGGCGGACAGGTATTGGTAAAAAGAATCCCCGATAATCTCATTGACCCGCTTCATGTTCGCATCTTCTTTGTTGAATTTATCAATATTAAATACAAAAATGCGAACGTCCGACTCAAACAGGGAAATCTGCTTCGTTTTATAATCGTCGTCCGTCACAAGCTGCGGCGGTACGCCAAAACAGCCAAGACCACGAAATACATATTTCGGATTGCTTGGATTGCCCAAATCCTGCTTCAGCTTTTCGTATATGGTTGTATTTGGCGCGACGACAAAAAAGTTTTTGATGTCCTGGTTTGTATAAAGATACGCGATAAACGCGCCCATCAACCTGGTTTTGCCAACTCCGGTTGCAAGCGCAAATGTAAGGGACATAAATTCCCGCTCAAAATCGGAACAAATCGGATACATGGTATGAACCGTATCAAGAGCCGCCTTCAAATCCATTCCCTTTGTCATGGGTACGCGCTTCACGATCTCTTCCAATATTTTCAGGGATTCCGCCTGCGGCTTTCGCAGAGACAAAATGCCGCTGATATAGTCTATTGTATATTGCGGGAACTGATTACTCATCCCATTCTTCCTCCTCTGCATCAATGACCGGCGGACGTACAATATTAAGATTATAATCGGTTTTGCCAAATTCACAACGGGAAAGAAGCATTTGCGGTATCTTCTTTATTGTGATATTGGGATACGCTTTGTCGAGACCAGCGTCAAAAGACCGGCAGACAAGAATTAAATACTCGTCCTCTTCCATCGTGTCTTTAATCGAATCCAAAAAAGCGCTGTTCATATGGCGTGTTGTGACAAAAAGATAGGAATTCTCATTTCCTATCGACTGTTTCCAAAACAGTTCCGAGTCCGGCTGATAGGTAAAGCCCTCATGTAAAGCGATCGCTGCCGCCAGCATATCCGCGTCATACTCTTTGTTAATGACATACTCGCCAAAGGCATCTTGGTTCATCAAGGACGGCGCAAGCTCATAAAAACGGTATCCGCCGCCGCCCTGCCACGAAAGAGATTTCGTGACGCCGCTGCCATCGCTCCCCGCAATAATCCGGTCCAGCCTTGTCTTACAATGGGAATAAGCATGCTCCCCCATTTCAATCCCAATATATTTTCTCCCCATCTTATGAGCTACAGCGGCAGTAGTTCCAGAACCGAGGAAGGAATCCAACACAAGATCGCCTGGATTTGAATAGTAGCGCAGAAGCATTTCCAAAAGAGCCTCCGGCTTTTTCCCACCGTTAAAATCCACGCCGCCTTCCAAACGGCAATTTCCAAAACTCCCCGCATAATCGCAAAAATTTGATACCGGCAGATATCGATAACTCTTGCCTGTTTTTAGTTCTTCCAATCGTTTCATCGGAATGCCAGAATAAAACTTGCCTTTATTCGCCGTTGCCTTTTTGGGTCCGCTGATATATCGATAACCAAGGCCGTCTTCTCCGATTCCTTCCACTTTATACAAACAGCCAAGTCCGTCGATATCCTTTCTATCCACCAGATATAATTCAAAAAACTCTCCTGCGCTCGCCTTCACACGGGCCAACGAACCAGTCGCCCAGGTCTCCTTCAGCCCTTCCAGGCAGGGCTCAATCTCCTCTATGTGGTACTGTCCCGGCTTGAATATTTCTACGCGCTTATTTCCAAGCGTCACGACTTCGCCGACAGCGTCCTCCACCACTCTCCATTTAAATTTACTGATATCATATTCCACTTGCGGACGATTCAACTTGGCAAGGGGCCGCTGCTTGGCATATACATGGCACTGTTCTATCACTTTTTGATAATCGCTGTCCTCCGCCAAAGTCTTATTTGGATATCGAACCTGAACATAGAACGTATTCAGGTAATTACTCCTTCCGAAAATCTCATCCAATAATACTTTCAGATACGCGCCTTCCGAATCGTCGATCTGACAGCAAAAGACCCCGTCGTCCGCCAGTAGCTTTTTCAGGATTTGAAGTCTCATATACATCAATCCCAGCCAAGTACTGTGCTCCAAATTGTCGTCATAATGATCAAAAGCGGCGCCCGTATTGTAGGGGGGATCAATGTAAATGCACTTTACTTTTCCAGTATACTTACTTTCCAAAGCCTTTAACGCCAACAAGTTATCTCCGTGAATCAGCATGTTTTCTGTGTCCGGATCACTTGCACAGTTGGAAAGGGCCGTATCTTCGATTAGAAGTCTCGGCTCTATCTTTATCTGCTTATCCTTTCCATACCATGTCAGCTCCAACTTATTGGCCATTGTCCTGCTCTCCTTTGGGCACCTTCCAAGATGATCTCGTACATTATAGCACGGAACCCCCTAAAAAGTCAAAAGCCGTCCAACTGATAAGTATCCTCTTTACTGGATGTCCAGTAAGGAGGATACTTATCCTATAAGAACGGCTTTTCATCATCCTTTTTATTTTTTCTTTTTCCACGCCCGCTGTTTTTTTGCCTGAACCAGCTCTTCCTCCAACTCTTCCAGGCTCTCGCGGTAAACCGGTTTCTCTGTCTCCGAATCAATACAGACGATATTTTTAAACTCTGAAGTCTGGGGGGGAATTCCTTTCTTTTGCAGGGAACGCTCTACCCAGCGTTTTACCATCATATAAATGACGGCAAATACCGGCACACCAAATAACATTCCCACAAAACCAAATAGGCCGCCGCCGACCAGAATCGCACAAATCACCCAAAAACTTCCAAGTCCCGTGGATTCTCCCAAGATCTTTGGCCCTAGAATATTCCCGTCAAACTGCTGAAGAATCAGAACAAAGACAAGAAAAACCAAACATTTTACCGGGTCAATCAGCAAAATCAGGAATGCGCTTGGAATTGCCCCGATAAAAGGGCCAAAAAATGGAATTACATTGGTTACGCCGACGATCACGCTGACCAGCTCTTTATACGGCATATTCAAGATCGTCAGGCTGATAAAACAAATAACGCCAATGATCGCTGAATCCAGAATCTTTCCGCTGATAAATCCACTAAAAATCCGATTGGCATCGTGTAAATCCCGCAAAACAGCGTTTACATTTTTTACGGAAAAGATGCTATACAAGATTTTTTTTACCTGGGCGGCAAACTTTTCCTTGCTCATCAACACATACACAGCCACAATCAGACCGATACACATATTCAGGATTTCTTTTAAAACACTGTAAATTCCACTGGAAATGCTGATCACAATGCTGCTGAGATCCCCTAACGACTCTCCGCTTAACCATTTTGTTGCATAGTTAGACATAGAATTATAAAGATTCAGCGCAATAGACTCCGCTTCGGACCCATCTGGAAAGGTATTGATAATCAATTCTTCTCCACTGGACAAATAGGTCGATAGGTTTCTCGCCAGCATTTCTAAACTATCGTAAAGCTTCGGCAGCACCATCCAAAGCAGCACCACCACGATCAGAATCACAAACAAAAGACTCGCCGCCACTCCCAAAGCCCTTGCCATGCTGCGCGCTTTCTTGTCTTTATCTGGAAAAACCTTATGTCCCCAAAACAAAAACCAATGATTTTCAAAAAACCCCAACAAAGGGTCCATCAGGTAAGCAAAAATCAGTCCATAGATCACCGGTTTTAAAACGCCGATCAACATCGCCAGGAAAGCCTTCATAGACTGAAGCTGGGACAAAATCAGGTAAAAAATGATACTGGCTGCAACTACAAAAAATGCCGTAATTCCCCAGTGAATATACTTCTTGTCCAATCGAAACTTCATGTTTTCGCCCTTCCTTTATTCCGCTGTTGTAGAAGCGTTTACAGTTCCGTCTTCCCCTGCGCTTTTCTTTTCCTTCCCCGACTCGTCCAGTTCCATTTCTTCCATCGCTTTCTTTACGTCTTCCCGGAAAGCTCCCCAAGCGTCTTCATGTTCCACAAAGTAAAGGGGACATGCTTTTCCGCTGACATCATAATGGCGAATCACATCCTTCAACGGGTCCAAGTGGTATCGGCTGCACAGATAAGCGGTCAGCTTTACCACCGACGCATAGGTTTTCTCATTGAATTGTCCGGTCTCGTCCGGATGGCAGCATTCGATGGAAAGTGTGTCGTCGTTTCGATTATTCGACGCATAGGCGACCTCATCCACAGGTACGCAGGCCAGAATCTCACCGTCTAAGCCTACAATAAAATTACTGCTGGCATAGGTGTCCCCATTGTTCTTCAAATTTTCAAAATAATTCCGATTATTTTCCGCCGTGGTGCCTGGATTCGCCACATAGTGGACTACGATTCCCTTCACGCCGCCTGGAAGTTTTTGCCCAGGCCTGGAATATGGATTTACCGTCAGATACTTTTCTGTAATATAATCCGGAAGGCCGTAGGCAGACTCCGTGTCGTCCCCACTTAAAAAACGTACGATGCCTCGCACGCCCAAGAATGCGCCGACCACCAGTAAAATAGCAAGGCAAGCCGCAATCCCACGATTCACCCATACCCGAATAATCTTCTTTCTTCTCTTCTGTCTGCGAAGTTCTGCCGAGCGTATCCGGGTAGTGCTGGCCTGCTCCGCTTTTTTTTCTCCTCTTTCCGCCATCTGCGTTTCCCCCTTCGTACTCCACCTCTATCTTATCACAGATTCTCCGCCAAGAAGATTAAAATTTTCTTACGAAAATCCTTAAAAACGCCAAGTATCTTCCACAAAGTTATACCAAAATCTTTTCTTTTGGTATTGCATTCGTTTTAATGAGGCAAAGCCGTTGGAAAAATCACTGCGATCAATACGACCAGAATGCCTAACAAAATCCGATAATATCCAAAAATTTTAAAGCTGTACCGTTTGATGAAATCCATCAAAAAACGAATGACAAACAAGGATACAACAAAGGCCACCACCATTCCTAAAAGCAAGGTCGCAAGTTCCGCCCCAGTAAAATCCAGTCCATATTTTAACAGCTTTACTCCACTGGCCCCGAACATAACGGGAATTGCCAAGAAAAAGGTATACTCGGCAGCCACCGTCCGGGAGACCCCAAGAAGCATCGCGCCCAGAATCGTAGAACCCGAACGAGAAGTCCCCGGAACCAAGGCCAATACCTGAATCATTCCGATTGACAGAGCCGTTATCAAACTCATATCTCGGAAGCTTCGAATCTGCGGTTTATGGGAACGGTTGCGGTTTTCAATCACGATAAACGCCACGCCGTACAAAATTAAAGCCGCCGCTACCACTGGCCATTTATAAAAATGTTCGTCAAAAAAGTCATTCAGCAAAAGTCCGATAATTCCAGCCGGAATACAACCGACAATCACCTTTCCCCAGATATCCCAAATGTCTTTTTTTTGCTGCGCCGAGTGGCACTGACAAAATGGATTCAGCCTTTTAAAGAAAACAACGCAGACAGCCAAAATCGCTCCCAGCTGAATCACCACCCGGAACATCTCCAAAAATTCTGCGCTTACGTCCAAAGGCCAGAAACTCTCGAATAGGATCAGGTGCCCCGTGCTGCTTACCGGCAGCCATTCGGTAATTCCTTCGACAATGCCATAAAAAATCACCTTGATTACTTCAAAAAAATCCATACAATTCCCCTTTAAATATTTTCAATCTGCCAATCGATCGGTGTTTCCCCATGGGCGGTTAGAAAATCATTGGTCTTGCTAAAAGGTCTGCTTCCAAAAAATCCCCGATCTGCTGAAAATGGACTCGGATGAGACGCCTTTAGAATCATATGTTTTGGATTATTCAGCATAACCGCCTTTGTCTGAGCCGGCCGTCCCCAAAGAATAAACACAATTGGGCGGTCAATGGCATTTACGGTCCGAATCGCCGCGTCGGTAAACTCTTCCCAGCCGATACCCCGGTGAGAATTGGCTCGATGGGCCTGCACGGTCAAAACCGTATTTAAGAGCAGTACCCCCTGCTCCGCCCATTTTACCAGATACCCATGGTTGGGGATGTAGCATCCCAGATCATCCTGAAGTTCCCGGTAAATATTGACCAGAGACGGTGGGATTTCCACCTGTGGTTTTACGGAAAAGCATAGCCCATGCGCCTGACCCACGTTGTGATAGGGGTCCTGCCCCAGGATCACGACCTTTACCTTTGACAACGGCGTCAGCTCAAACGCCCGAAAAATATCATCCGGAGCGGGGAACACTTCATGGGTATTATATTCCTGCTTAATCGTCTGATATAACTTCGCATAATACGGCTTTTTAAATTCTGCCGATAACGGCTCCAACCAATCATTTGTAATCGCGCTCATCTTTTCGTTCCCCTTTTTACTGGCGTACTGGTATTCCTCTTCCTGCCAAATATTTCTTTAAAGCGTTGATTTCTAGCTCTTTATAGTGGAACAAGGACGCTGCCAAAGCCGCGTCGGCTTTTCCCTCTGTCAACGTATCGTAGAAATGCTCCATGGTCCCAGCTCCGCCAGACGCAATCACCGGCACCGGCACCGCATCTGCCACCGCGGCAGTCAACGCATTGTCATACCCCGCCTTGGTTCCGTCGCAATCCATGCTGGTCAACAAAATCTCCCCGGCTCCCAGTTCTACTGCCTTTGCCGCCCACTCTACAGCGTCCAGCCCAACGTCAATCCGGCCACCGTTTTTATACACGCTCCAGCCGCCGTCCGGACGGCGTTTCGCGTCGATTGCCACTACCACACATTGGCTGCCAAATTTATCCGCCGCCTCGGAAATCAGCTCCGGCCTGTTAATTGCCGATGAATTGATGGAAATCTTATCCGCGCCTTCCCGAAGCAAAGCTTTAAAATCCTCTACCGTACGGATGCCGCCGCCAACGGTAAAAGGGATAAAAACCTTTTCCGCCACCCTGCGCACCATATCCACCACGGTCTTTCTTGCGTCAGAGGATGCCGTGATATCCAAAAACACCAGCTCGTCTGCCCCAGCCGCGTCATAAGCCGCCGCAATTTCCACCGGATCTCCCGCATCTTTCAAATTGACAAAATTCACGCCTTTTACCACACGCCCCTCATGGACGTCCAGACAAGGAATAATTCTCTTTGTAAACATGACGCCTCCTTACTGGCCAAGGCCGGCAAAATTTTTCAGAATTGCCAGGCCGGCCGCACTGCTCTTTTCCGGATGAAACTGACAGCCAAACACATTTCCCTTTTCCACAGACGCATGAATATGGACTCCATATTCCGTGGAAGCCGCCACGATCTCCTCTTCCTTTGCCTTCAGGTAATAGGAATGGACAAAATAAACGTAAGGCTGCGCCGGAATCCCCTGAAATAGTTTAGCCCCCGGTTTCACATCGAGAGAATTCCATCCCATATGCGGAATTTTTAATCCCTCACAGGGAGGAATCCGCAAAATCTCTCCCGGAAGGATCCCCAGGCCTTCTACTCCCTCGCCTTCATCGCTTCGATCAAATAAAAGCTGCATACCCAGGCAGATTCCAAGAAGAGGCGTTCCCTGTTTTGCCACCTGACGAACCGTCTCCACCAGGCCATAAGTTCTCAGATTCCGCATCGCATCCCCAAAAGCGCCGACGCCTGGTAAGATCACTTTATCCGCCGACAGAATTACGTTCTCATCCCTTGTCACGACCGCTTTTTCCCCCAGGGACAGCAATGCCTTTTCCACACTTTTCAAATTTCCTGCATCATAATCAATGATCGCTATCATTACCTTCTCCTTCTATCGCCCAATTTCTAGCGCAAGCCACCGCTCTTTTCCAACCGTTCAGCCGCTTCTTTCGAACCGCTTCATCCATTTGAGGCTGGAACGTACAGTCCACTTCCCAGTTGGCTCGAATTTCTTTCGTATCTTTCCAGTATCCCACCGCTAAGCCGGCCAAATACGCAGCGCCCAGAGCCGTCGTCTCAATACAGCGTGGACGCACTACCATCGTCTTTAGAATATCTGCTTGAAATTGCATCAAAAACTGGTTTGAACTGGCACCTCCGTCCACCTGTAAGCTCCGCAGAGAAATTCCGGCGTCCTTTTCCATTGCCGCCAGCACATCTCCCGTCTGATAAGCAATGGATTCCAAAGTGGCACGAACCAAATGATTCCGGTTAAACCCTCTCGTGATACCGACCACAACGCCTCTCGCATAAGGATCCCAATAAGGGGCGCCAAGCCCTGTAAACGCCGGCACCACATAGGCCCCGGCTGTATCTGCCGCCTCTTTGGCAAGGGCTTCCGACTCGGCAGATTTCCGGAACAATTGCAATTCGTCCCGCAGCCATTGAATCGCTGCTCCTCCCACAAACACGCTGCCTTCCAAAGCATATTCCACGTTTTCATCCGCGCTGGCCGCAATGGTCGTGATCAGGCCGTTTTTTGAATGAACCAGCTTGCGGCCTGTATTCATCAATAGAAAGCATCCGGTTCCATATGTATTTTTTCCTTCACCCGGCGAAAAACAGCACTGGCCGAACAGCGCAGCCTGCTGGTCGCCGGCCACACCAGCAATGGGAATCGCTCCTCCCAATACCGTCGGGTCTGTCACGCCGAAAAGGCCGCTGGAAGGCTGTACCTTTGGAAGCATGGATTTGGGAATCTGAAACCAATCCAACAGTTCCTGATCCCAATCCAATTTGCGGATATCATACAGCATGGTCCGGGATGCATTGGTCCGGTCCGTCACATGGGCTGCTCCTTTCGTCAGCTTCCAAATCAGCCAGGAATCTACTGTGCCAAACAGCAATCGCCCCTCTTCCGCTTTCTTTCTGGCTCCCGGAACATGATCTAAGATCCATTGAATCTTGGATGCAGAAAAATAAGCGTCCGGAATCAGCCCCGTGCGTTCCGGCGTCTCTTCCGCCAACTTGGTCTTGCGAAATTCGTCGATGGCGCCCGCCGTCCTGCGGCATTGCCATACGATTGCATTGGCAACGGGCTCTCCTGTTTCCCGGTCCCAGACAATCGTGGTCTCCCGCTGATTCGTAATTCCAATCGCCGCAATCGCAGAGGGGCCTACTCCCAACTTTCCCATCGCCTCGCTGGCCACTCCCACCTGAGAAGCCCAAATTTCCATGGGATCGTGTTCCACCCACCCTGGCTTCGGATAGATCTGGTGAAATTCTCTGGACGCCACGCTTTTCATATTACCTTTTCGGTCAAAAAGGATACAGCGGGAACTGGTGGTTCCCTGATCCAATGCCATGATATATTGTTCCATTGCTTATCCGACCTCTCCTACTTCAAATTCTTTCCCCTCAAACAAAGCTGCTTGGCTCATGAATGTAAAGAAAGCAGAAGCGGAAAGAGAAGTCCGCCGGTCCGTTTTACTCCCATGCCACTTCCCCCTTCGCCTCTGCCAATTTCGTCAAAATATCCAGTACGCCGTCTTCCATCATCGGCTTTGTCAAATACGCGGCCGCCGCTTTCACTTCTGCTTTCGCACTGCCTACCGCATAACTGTACATTGCCTGGCGCAGCATCGAAAGATCGTTCAGCTCATCGCCAAAGAGCATCGTCTCCTCCGGAGCAATTCCCAGGCTTTCCTGCAGCAGGCGGATCGCATTTCCCTTTTGTACTTTCGGATCCGCAAAATCCACCCATTCTGGGCCGGATATCACACCGCTTAGCCGTTCCTTCCACGGTTCAATCAAGGCTGTACCAGGATGTTCGCTGCTCGGATCATGAAAAATGGAAAATTTTACTGCCTCTGAAGATACCGCGGAAAGATCCGGTATTTCCTGAACGGTAAAGCGATACTCCTCCCGCAGCAAATGTAAGAATTTCGCATCGGCCCCCTGTTTGCAGTAAGTCGCCTGGCTCGTCGCAATCAAAAGCTCACATCCCGGCAGCTGTTCCGCCTGCCGAAGCAACGGAAGCAAGTAATCCTGACGCATCGGAGTGGAAAAAAGGATTCGGGAAGCCGTACTTAAAACCGCTCCATTGTTGCTGATAAAAAAGATGCGGTTTTTGACCGGTGCAAAAAGCCGGTGTAAACTGTCTTCCTGCCGGCCGCTGGCCACCGCAAACTGGATTCCCAGCGCCCTTAACTGTTCAATGATGGTAAAATAAGCGGGATTCAACTGGCTCGTCCCATTGGGCACCAGCGTCCCGTCCACATCGCTCGCCACTAATCGAATCATAGCATCCATTCCAAAAAGGCTTTCACATTGGCCTCTGCGTCTCCTCGAAACACAGCGGACCCTGCCACCAATACATTGGCTCCGGCCTCCAACACGGAAAGTCCGTTGCCAAGCCCTACGCCACCGTCTACTTCAATATCCGTATCCAGATTTCGATCTGTCAAAAAACGACGAAGTTCCTGAATCTTCTCCGTCACATAGGGAATATATTTCTGTCCGCCAAATCCAGGGTTCACCGACATCAGCAGAATCATGTCCGCCTTGTCCGCCACCCATTTCACTGCGTCAAGAGGAGTCGCTGGGTTCAATGCCACGCCGGCCCGTACGCCCAAATCCCGAATTTTTTGCAGCGTCCGGTCCAGATGCCGGCAAGCTTCCGCATGGACCGTCAGAATATCCGCTCCAGCCTCAACAAAATCTTCTAAATACCGATCCGGATCTTCTATCATCAAATGTACGTCAAATACCAGCTTACTCTGCTTCCGCAAGCTGGCAATGACCGGCATTCCAAAAGAGATACTGGGGACAAAAGCCCCGTCCATCACATCCAGATGCAAATACTGCGCTCCGGCTCGTTCTACCTTTTCCACATCCTCCGCCAGCCTTGAAAAATCAGCCGCCAACAAGGAAGGTGAAAGAATCTTTTTCATTTGGTATCTCCTCTACCATTTTTTTCGTCCTTTCAGCTCTTGATAGATCTGAAGGTAATTCTCATATCGCTCTCGGCTGATAGCCTCTTCCTCTACCGCCTGCTTCACTCCGCATTCCCTCTCTCCCACATGGACACAATCAGGAAAACGGCAATGTTTCGAGGGCTCTTCAAATTCCGGGAAGTAGTCTTTCAGCTGGCCGCACTCGATTCCCTCCACATTCATAGAGGTGAATCCCGGCGTATCCAGCAGATACGTCTCTGCCTCCAAATAGAAAAGTTCCGTGTGCCTAGTCGTATGACGGCCTCTTTGGATCTTTTCGCTGACCGCTCCCGTTTCCATACCAGCCTCAGGATTCAGAATATTCATCAAAGAAGATTTTCCCACTCCCGACGGCCCGGCCAAAGCCGTTGTCTTTCCCCGTAAAATTTCCCGTATGCACTCCAGGCCTTCGGCCTTCTTCACACTCAAAAAACAAATTTCATAACCAGTATTTCGATAGATCGAACGATACGCTTCCGGTTCTTCCCCATCCCCCAAGTCGGTTTTATTAAAACAAAGGACAATCGGAATCCCCTTTTGTTCCATTGCAATCAAAAAGCGATCCAGGAGGTTCCAATTGGGAAGCGGAGATTTCACGGCAAAGACCAACATCGCTTGATCGATATTGGCTACCGCTGGACGAATCAGTTCATTTTTTCGCGGGAGAACAGAAATAATATTCCCCTCTCCCGCGTTTTCATCTGTAATATCAAATTCTACATCGTCTCCGACCAAAGGTTTTATGTTTCGATTCCGAAAAACACCTTTTGCCTTGCACGCATAGACGCGGTTGCGTCCATCGTGAACATAGTAGAACCCAGCAATTCCCTTGATGATCTTTCCTCGCATATCAGGCCGCAGGCGCTCCGCCGTCTTCCGGAACCGTCTCTCCTCCGTTCGGATCGCCCGCTGGCGGTTCCTGTACCGGCGGATCCGGCCGAGCCTGGGTCGGTTCCGGTCCGTAGCTGACAATGACCACGATCGTCTCGCCCTTTTTCACCGACTCGCCAGGAGATGTCTCCTGACCAATGACCGTTCCTTTCGGATTATCGTCATCATATTCATATCTTACGTCGATCAGGAGATCCACCTT
The DNA here is from genome assembly GCF_051055405.1 of Hominifimenecus sp. rT4P-3. Taxonomy (GTDB): domain Bacteria; phylum Bacillota; class Clostridia; order Lachnospirales; family Lachnospiraceae; genus Pseudolachnospira. The sequence goes on from NZ_CP167068.1 coordinate 1,797,771, forward strand.
AGACATCGCTTCCCGCGCTTCTTTTAAGGTCCCCCAACGCACATCCGGAACTTTTACGGAAGAACTGCCTTTACTGATCACAATATTCACAGTGGTTCCTTCGTCCACCGTCGAATGCGCCTCTACACTCTGACTGATAACCAAGTCTTTTTCTACTTCATCACTATTCTTCCGTTCTACAGAACCCAGAACTAGATTTCGATCTTCCAAAGCGGCTCTCGCCGATTCTTCCGACATATTTCGCAAATCCGGAACCTCGACCGGCTTCACAGTAGGACCGGCGCTGACAATCAATACGATCTCCGCATCCTTATCAATCACGCTTCCGATGCCTGGGTTAGTGCCAATCACCGTACCTGCAGCAATCGTCTCATGGTTTTGCTCTTGCACCGCATTGGCCACATTGGTAAATCCGGCGGACCGCAGAGAACGCCGCGCTTCCTGCTCGGTCTTCCCCTCTAAGTCTGCGGGAATCGCCAACTTATTGCTGCCAGTGCTCACCTTGACCGTCACGGTGGTGGACCGGTCCACAACGTCGCCTTCCTTATAATCCTGTTCTACAATCTGGTCCTTCGCATATTCCTCCGAAGGGATATATTCGGATACGCGGATCGTCAGGTTCAGATTCTTTTCTTTGATCTCTTTCTCCGCTTCTTCCACGGTTTTCCCGACAAAGTTTACCATTGTCACTTTCGTGGAGTCTGAACTTTCCGCGGTTGTATCGCTGGAACCAAAATCAAATACGCCGCAGGCACGAAGTCCAATAGCCGCTACGATAATGACGATCAGAACCGCCACGCCGATCATGATATAGGTTACAATTTTTTCAAAATGAGAATCGCTCTCGTCGTCCTCGTCGAACTCATCGTCGTATTCGTCGTCATACTCGTCCTCGTACTCATCCTCATAGCCGTCGCCTTCATCTTCGACGCCCATCTGGTACGCTTTCTCCGCACGCCGTTCTTCCTCTACCGATACCCGGCTGCTTCCCCGTTTGATCTGCTCGATGTCCGACTGGCGGAAAATCGTCGTTGGAGAATTGTTGGTCAAAGGTGCCATCTTCACAAAATCTCCGTTGGGCATGGATAAGCACTTCTTCAGATCCTCAATCAGCTCTGTAGCCGAGGCATAGCGGCGTTCCGGCTTTTTCTGGGTACATTTCAGAATGATTTTTTCCAGGCTGACCGGAATCAACGGCTCGTATTCTCTCGGAGGCACCATCTCCCCCTGAATATGCAAAAGAGCCACCGCAACGGTAGAATCGCCCTCAAAAGGAACCCGTCCTGTCAGCATTTCATATAACGTGATACCTAAAGAATAGATGTCGCTTCTCTCGTCGCAGTAACCGCCTCTGGCCTGCTCCGGAGAAATATAATGAACGCTCCCCATGGTATTGGAACTGATCGTCTGAGAGGACGCCGCGCGCGCAATGCCAAAATCGGTCACCTTCACCTTGCCCTCTCTCGAAATCATGATGTTCTGAGGCTTAATATCCCGGTGAATGATATGTTCCCGATGAGCCGCTTCCAAACCGCGCGCCACCTGCATGGTCACCTCAATGGATTCCCGAATCTCTAACTTTTTCTTTCGCTCAATATACTTTTTCAGCGTAATTCCGTCGATCAGCTCCATGACGATATAGTGGACGCCGTTTTCCTCTCCCACATCATAAATATTTACAATATTGGGATGGGACAGACACGCCGCCGACTGCGCCTCCATACGAAACTTCGCGACAAAACTCTGATCACTGGCAAATTCCGTCTTTAAAACCTTAATCGCAACAAACCGATTCAGCTTATGGCATTTGGCCTTATAGACATCCGACATGCCTCCTGAACCAATCTTACTGATAATTTCATATCGGTTGCCCAAAAACATACCTATTCTTAGCATATATTCACCTCATCTAGATCCGGCTCCACTAAAATCACCGAAATATTATCCCTTCCTCCGTTGTTCTTGCCTTCTTCCACTAATTCCGTTCCTAGTTCTTCCAGCGGCTCCGGCCTCGAAAGGGTTCTCTCTATCTCATCGTCTTCCACCATGTTCGTCAATCCATCCGAACACAGGAGAATCCGTTCTCCAGGATTTAAATCAATCTCAAAGAAATCTGCCGTTACCGTTTTGTCAATTCCTACGGCCCTGGTGATAATATTTTTCTTTTCCCAATAGCTTTCACTGTCTCGCTGCATCTTCCCGTCGGCCACCATTTCCTCGACCCATGAATGATCTCTGGTAACCTGGCGGAGATGTCTTCCCTCTTCCAGTAAGTACAAACGGCTGTCTCCGATATTCGCCACAAACATCGTCGCTCCGTCGATGGTCGCCGCAACCAATGTGGTTCCCATCTCCCACAGCTCCGGATTTTCGAAGGCCTTATTCCGTAAAACCTGATTTGCTTCCTGTATGGCGTCGTTCAGGACGGAAACCGGATTTGCTTTCCTGCTTTCCCGAATATGGCGAATCATCTGTTCTACCACACAACGGGAGGCAAACTCCCCGCCGCGATGGCCGCCCATTCCATCGGCAACCATAAACAAATTTTTCAAAGGACCCACCGGTTCTCTGGAAGCAAAAATATAGTCTTCATTTTCCTTCCGAACCAATCCGATATCGGTCCTGGCAAAAACATTCATCTCATTCAGCCTCCTTCTCGCATATTCCCCCGCTGAATCCTGCGACGCAGCTGACCGCAGGCGCTGTCAATGTCCGCGCCCAGTCTCCTTCTTATAGTAACATTTATTCTACTTTTTTCAAGTTCTTTTTTAAATCGCTCCACTTCCGGCGCCATGGTCTCCCGGTATTCCCGCTCTCGGATTGGGTTCACCGGAATCAGATTGACATGACAGTTTTTCCCTTTCAAAAGCCCCGCCAACTGTCTTGCCTGCTCCGGCTGATCATTGACGCCTCGAACCAGGCTGTACTCATAACTCATCCGGCGGCCGGTTTCTTCAAAGTAAAAATCACAGGCCGCAAGAGTCTCCGCAATCGTATACCGGTTTGCCACTGGCATCATGGTCCGGCGCAGTTCGTCGTTGGGTGCGTGAAGAGACAGCGCCAGCGTAATGCCGAACCGTTCCTTTGCCAAACTTCGGATTTCCGAAACGAGCCCGCAAGTAGAAACCGTGATATTTCTCTGGCTGATGCCGCCTCCTTGATCGTCCGAGATCAAGCGCAGAAATTTGATCAGATTCTCTTTATTATCCAAAGGTTCTCCGCTTCCCATCACCACCACATGGGAAACCCGTTCCCCTGTGTCTCTCTCCATGGCATAAACCTGTTCCAGCATTTCCCCTGCGGAAAGGTTTCTGGCCAGCCCGTCCAGCGTCGAGGCACAAAAACGGCAGCCCATCCGGCAACCCGCCTGGGAAGAAATACACACGCTTACCCCATGGTGATACTTCATGTACACGCTCTCTATAATATTCCCGTCCGACAACAGAAATGCGTACTTTCTGGTTCCATCCATCTTAGAAATTTGACAGTCTGCAATCTGAAAAGCCGACAGCTCGCACTCGTTTTGAAGCCGGACCCGAAGAGCTTCCGAAAGATTCGTCATCTGCTCAAAAGCCGTCGCCTTTTTTTGATGAATCCATTGATAGATCTGACCGGCGCGAAAGGGCTTTTCCCCCATTTCTGCCAAAACGGTTTTTAACTCTGGAAGCTCCAAAGATTTTAGATCGATTTTCTTCATTGGTTTTTCCTTTTACACTTTGAGATAAAAAATCCATCTCCCCCATGGGTTCCCGGCAGCAATTGCAGCCACCCCTCTTTCCGGCTTTCTTCCTCCGGGCCTTCCGCCAACACGTCCGTCAAGGGAACTGGTTCCAGAGGAAAAGATTCCAAAAGCCAATGAAAATTTTCTATATTTTCTTCCGGCTCCACGGTACAAGTACTATAAATCAACATTCCTCCTGGTTTCAAATACCGCCAGGATGCCGTAAGAATCTCCCTCTGTAAAGAAGCCAGACTATGTATGGATTCCGGCGTCGCACGATACTTAATCTCCGGCTTGTGACCGATGGTTCCAAGACCGGAGCACGGAAGGTCCGCCATTACCAGATCAAAGGAAGCCTCCCATTCCGGCCGGAAGATCCGGGCATCGGATACTTCAATTTTCAGATTGGAAAAACCGGTCCGCCTCTTATTTTCTTCGATCATCGCGGTTTTCTTTGGTGTCAGATCACAGGCGATTACCTGCCCGGTTCCCTCCAGCGAATCGGCCAAATGCAGGCTTTTTCCTCCCGGCGCCGCGCACAAATCCAAGATACGGCTACTCCTTTTCGGCGCGGCTGCCTGCCCCGCCAAAATCGAACTGACATCCTGCACCTGAATCCACCCCTTTTGGAAAGCCTCCAAGGCGTCGATCCGATCAAAATCTGAAAGGAAACAGCCTGCCAGCCCATAAGGAAGCGGCTCTATTTTTACCCCCTGGCCTTCTAAACTTTCCTGGATTTGCCCCTTTGACGCAAGGGAAAGGTTCCAGCGCACCGATAGCCTGGCTGGACACTGAAACGCTTTCAACATGGCTTCGGTTGTTTTCGCCCCGTAAACCTTCTTCCACCGATCTACCAGCCACTCCGGCATGGAATAGCGGATCGCCAGATTTTCTTCCGGCAGCGACGGCTCCCGGACAATCGCGCGGAGCACGCCATTCACAAACCCTTTTAAGCCATGGAAACGCCGCTTTTCCGCCAATTTTACCGCCTCGTTGCAGGCGGCGGAAGCCGGAACTTTTTCCATAAATAAAATCTGATAAGCCCCGGTCCGCAGAATCGTGCGAATCCAAGGCTTCATCTTTTTCACCGGGGTTTTCGACACCTGATTTAATTTCGCGTCCAGAAGAATCAAATTTTCTATGGTTCCCTGGACCAAATATTGGATGAAATGACGGTCTCTGCTGGAAAGTTCCGGGTAACGGTTAAATGTCTCCCGCAGCACCACATGACTCTGTCCATCCTCTTCCAAGATCGAATAGACCGCGGCGGACGCAATTTCTCTCGTATTTTCCATATCAATCCCGGCTTCTGCTTCTCGCAATCATCAGCAGACGCAACAACTGAAGGAGGCTGGCTGCAACGCTGGCGACATAGGTCATGGCCGCCGCCGAAAGCACTTTTCTGGTCTGAGCCGTCTCATCCTCATAGAGGACTCCTGCCTCTGTCAAGAGACGCATGCCTCTGCTTGACGCGTTAAATTCCACAGGTAACGTAACCACCTGAAATAACACCACGGCGCAGAACAACAAAATCCCGCCTTTGATCAACAGCATACCGCTGTCGCTGCGGATCAACAGTCCGATCAACACCAACGGCCAGCTAAGGGTAGCGCCTAAATTTGCCACCGGAACCAAGGCCCCCCGAATCTTTAAGGGGGCATATCCCTGGGCGTCCTGGATCGCGTGACCGCACTCATGGGCCGCCACTCCCACCGCCGCCACACTGGATGAACCAAAGGTAGAATCCGACAGACGCAGCACCTTGCTTCTCGGATCATAATGGTCTGTCAAATTTCCCGATATCCGCTCTACGCTGACATCATAAATTCCCTGCTGCTGTAAAATCCGTCTCGCCGCTTCCGCGCCGGTGATGCCAGAACGGTTTCTCACCCCCGCGTAACGGGAATACGTACTGTTCACCCTTGCCGACGCCGCCATACTGATCAATGCGGCAATAATCACCAAAATATAGGTTGGGTCCCACCAATAAAACATTTTTCCTCCTATTCCAATTGTAAACCAGGCTTCACCGGATATCCCCGCAGATAGGCGTCTGCGCTCATTCGTTTTTTCCCTTCCGGCTGCAGCTCGCGAATCATCAAGATTCCGTCTCCGGTCATCACGCCGATTCCATCTTTTTCCACTTTTACCACCTGCCCCGGCAAGCCAGCTTCACCTGCTGGTTCTACCTCGGCGGCCCAAATCTTTAACATCTTTCCATTCAGAGAAGTATATGCGCTGGGCCACGGGTTCAGGCCGCGAACCAACCGTTCCAGCTCTACTGCCGGCCTCGTCCAATCCATCTTTCCCATGGACTTCTTCAGCATCCCCGCGTAACAAGTCTCCCCTTCCTGGGGAATCCGCTCTAAAGTCCCCGCCTCCAACTGCCGGAGCGTTTCGATCAAAAGCGGCGCGCCCACAGCGCTCAATTTGTCGTGAAGGCTTCCGCCTGTCTCATCGTCGGCAATGGGCACCACGGTTTTCAGCAACATATCGCCGGTGTCCAGTCCCTCGTCCATAAACATCGTGGTAACGCCGGTTTCTTTCTGTCCGTCCAAAATCACCTGCTGTATCGGCGCGGCGCCTCGATACATAGGAAGCAAAGAAGCATGGACATTGATACAGCCTTTTTCCGGCACTGCCAGCACTTCTTTGGTCAAAATCTGGCCAAAGGCCACTACCACCATCACTTCCGGCCCGTAAGATTTCAACTCTTCTATAAACGCCGGTTCCCGCACTTTTACCGGCTGGAGTACCGGAATGTTGTACTCCAAGGCTTTTTCTTTTACCGGGGTATACTGATATTCTTTCCCTCGGCCCTTTGGTTTATCCGGCTGCGTCACCACCGCTGCGACCTCGTGACCTGCCTCGACCATCGCTGTCAGAACCGGAACGCTGAATTCCGGCGTACCCATAAATACTACGCGCATTCGATAAAATCCTTTCTATGAAATTGACATATCCGTTATGAACACTACCATCTATGAAGCGGAAAATCTTGATCTCATTTGTGTAAAACAGACGAAAAGTCCCACTATGCGTTCTTAGTATACAGCAAACGGAGGATTTTATCTATATTTTTCATAGAAAGTTAATAAAATCCAGGCTCATTTCACAGGTCGGCAAAGGCGCCGGCTCATTTGCAATTCCACCTCGTACACGCCCAAAGTAAAAGGCGTATACGAGGTGGAGGGATGATGGTTCATGGGAAAAAGATTTAAGACTCAAAATTTAGCCATAGAGCGGGACGGACACCTTCAGGGTACAAGGCACCTATGGTAGCGAACGTGAGCCTATCACTAATAGCGACAACATACCCACTAACAATACTCGGTGATCGTAGCCACCAAATACAGTTACCGTTGCGAACAGAAACATCCCTTGCAATAGCATATTCTGTAGGTGTACATGCTTTTGCAGAATCAGCAGGAAAATATTTATTCACTTCTGCTACGCTAAGAAGGAATACTTTATCTATTGTGTCATTTCCATAATCCGTACCATACCAAGGATTGGGATCTGCCGTTACTTTCGCGCTCTGGATACGCAGCTGTTCTTCCGTATTGAATGCCTCCTCCAAGAAAGTACTATTCAACCATTCTCTAAGAGAACATTCTTCCCAGGTTATACGTTGGCTCCCCGCATAATATCTAAGATTATCAAGTACCTTACTGCTAATTATCAATATTCCGCTATCCGTTTTATCCAGTACAATCCACTCAATTTTTTCTTTGCCATTCGCGTTATCATTATCCTGCTCATATCTGCCAAATGTTACTGTGTCGCCAATTTGAGCAAATGACGGATGATCTTCTAATAATTCCAACGCCTTCTGAGATCCATCATTGTAGTTTGAATCACGAAATAACAGATACGCTGATCTCAGATCGCCAGCCTCCAGAAGTGCAACCGCTCTTTCATATTTATTTGCAGCAATTGCGTCACTATTTTCGAGTTCCTCCAACAGCGCATATGCGGAATCATAGTCTCCATCCTCCAACAATCCCATCGCTTTATAAAACTTATACTTTGGCATGATGAGAGTATTCAATACAATTACAAAAATAATAATTGCAAAGACGATAAGCGTTATGATAGAAATAACTTTTTCCTGCTTCTTTGCCAGCTTTTCGTCTTCAATCCGCTTTTCTTCCTCCTGAACCTTGAATTTTTCTGCCGTATCCAGACACTTTTGGACAAGTACATCCGCATCTTTAAAACCGGATATACTTTGGAACACATCAGCGGCTGATCTGCACTCTGCTTCCGTAGTCGCGGAATCCATCACGTTAACCGCATGATTGTAAATTTCTGTCATACGGTCATTTTCGTTGCGCTCATTAATTTGATCAATATATCCTTTGATCGTGGAGACTAATTCTTTGTCCCCGAAGCGAATGATCTTTTGATAATTATTGCAGTCGTCAAATGGCTCGTCACAGTCGGCAAGCAGCTCCTGCTTTTCGACAAACAATTCCGCCATCAATTTTCCAAGATACGCTTGCGCGCACTCCGGATCAAGGTCGAGCACTTTTTCACAGTATTCGTCCGCTTCGTCAAAATCCCCGTCTTCCAGGAAGATAAATACGCGTTTGAGAAGGGGCGCGATATTGGCATTGGTATTCGTATTACCACTATCTTTGACAACGTTTTTCTTTACCGTTTCTTTCGGCGTATCTACTGTTGCAATTTTCTTAATCCCGCGAATTAAATCCTGCATAAAACCGAGCTTGGACATATCCTGTGCCTGCAGGTGAGAAAACTCTTCCGGCAGATCGTAAGGGTCCATATCCCGGTAGGCAGGAATTAGCATTTTCTTTTCGCCATTTTTGATCAAAGCTAGATAACGATTCCACTCGTTCTTTACCCAGACAGCGTTAAAATATTCCGGCTTTGTGCCGATTACCACCATGACTTTGGAAGAATGCAAAGCCGCGAATATGTATGGCTCATAGGCAATGCCAAGCTTATCTTCCAGGGTGATGCGGGAGAAAAAGACTTTAAACCCCTCCTCAATCAGCTCATGATATAATTCATTTGCCAAAACGGAATCCTGTGTCCTTCTGCCATTCGCGTCCGTCTCTTTATAGCAGATGAACACATCGAAAGGCTCTTCCTTGGAAGAAATTTCAAGAATGCCTTTCTGAATCTCGTCAATCGCTTTTGCTTCCTCTTCATAGACGGCTTTTTGATCGCTGTCGGCATACCGAATGGCAGATTTATAATCCTCGTCCATATAGATCGAGGTAAATTGCGCGCGGTTTATCGTGGGAATCCGTTTATGACTTGCGGGTTCCTCCACATACTCAATCCCGTAGCGGCAAAGGACCAACGACCAATACGCTTCCGCGTCGGTGTCGTCCTCGTTCAAAATTTGCTCGTAAATCCCCATTGCTTTGTCAAAATCGTTATTCCGGCGAAAATGATTGGCCCTGTCATACCAATTCACCTTTTTCTCATCGTCCAGACGAGGCAAGGTCTGCTTGGTTCCACAGCTGTCGCAGACGCCCACCGTCGCCCCCTGTTCAAATTCGATCGTGCCTCCGCACATTTTACACTTATATATCACCATTGCTGATCGCCCCTTTTCTTGTTGTTTCCATGAACCATCTCTATACGATTCATTTTAACGCCTTGCACTTCTTATTTCTCTCTTCGACAAGAATCCTCACTTCATCCGCTGCATTCTTGGCTCTTTCTGCATCATCCGCGCCGGCAGCGGCGGCAAGCTCATCCACTTTTACGGTGATTTTTTCTTCTATAACGGAAAGCGCGTCATTGCTCATGGGATCGCTGTAGCGAATTGCCTCATATACTTTTTTACACTCAGCTCTCACCGCTTCGCTCTTGGCGGCAGATACCAATCCCTCTGCCTCCACAGTAAGCCGTTTTATCCACTGCGTCTGTGCGTCCACCCTTTTATCTACTTGTTCCACCATATCCGCAGCCACAGACGCTTTCAATACGGAGATCGCATGAAATGCAAGGATCAGCAGACAAATGATAATGCTTACCCAATTTGGCAGAGCTGGAATTGCCATACCAAGCGCGCCGAATACCACCATAAAGAGAAGTCCACTATAGCTAACGGTTATCAGCGGGAGTTTGTAAAACATCTTTTTCAAGGAATCGGCTTTAAAAGCAAAATATGCACAGATCAATTGGCCGATAAAGGCAAGCGAAATAAAAATATACCCCGGCCAAAATGCACCGTCAAATTTGCTGATTCCCGCTATTTCCTTTGGCATGGCAAAACAAACCGCCTGAAATACCGCAAACAGAATCGCCCAGCAAATCGCATACCATTTAAAATTCTTTTTCATCGTCTTACCCTCCTATCAAAGAATAGAAGAAAGCAACTGCGCCTTCAGATTGTTGAACTCTTCTTCCGTAATCATGCCGGATTCTTTCATAATGTTCAGTTTTTCTACTTTTGCTTTGAAAGCCGCCATATCATCGGCAGGTTGAGTTGGTACGGAAGTAGGAGCCGCCGCGTCCATAGCGCCGCTTACGGCATTGCCCACCACGCCGCCGACAGCGCCGCCTACTCCCGCCATCGTGCCTAAGCCAACGCCCATATTGGTAAACTGACCGACCGCCTCGTTTTGCGCCACTTTTTCAGCAACGTCAAAACCACGCTCTTGTGCATATGTGTAACCTTCTTGCGCCCGCTTAGCGGCTTGCGCCTGAGAATCGATCACTACCTTTTGCGCTTCGGTCTGCGCGTAAATTAAATCGGTTTGCTGGCGGAGTTTCGCCTCGGCAATGTCGGCATATTGGCGGAAATGTAATTCCTTAAATTTCTCATACTGTCTATCGCCATCGGGCTTGACGATGGTAGTCACAAAAAATCTTTCCAGAGAAACACCATACTCGGCAAAATCCGGTATCAAGAGCTTATGAATATTTGTGGAAAATACAGACAAATTCTCATCAATTTCAAAGATATTGATCGCGTTTGCCTTCATCACCTGCGCCATATAGGTCTTGACTTTTGTCATCAAAAAAGCGCGGAAAAATCCCACCAATTTTTGTTGGCTCAGGATATTCTCCGTGCCGACTAATTTCAAAAGCAGTTTTCGGCTATCCTCCGCGCGAAGGCTCATTTCACCGCTTGCGCCAATGGAAATGGGAAATCCATAGGTTGGCTCTATATATTGAACTTTGGAGTCCGTCCCCCATTTTATCGACATCTGCTCCGCTTTATTGATAAAATAAACTTCACAGTGAAAAGGCGTATTGTCCCCGGTAATACGATTGAGCACCTTTCCAATTTTAGGGATATTCTGCGTTTCGAGAGTATAACGGCCCGCGCCAAACAGATCAAGCGCCTGACCGTTCATAAAGAAGATTGCCTCTTGGCTTTCATGAACAATGAGCTGTGTCAGCGAATTAAAATCCTCACAGGGATGCTTCCAAATAAAGGTGGAATTATCACCCTCATATTTGATAACGTCAGCAATCGGTGCCATAGTACCTGAACCTCCTCTATATTCCATATTTCGCATTCTTAGATTTGATGATCGAAAGGGATGTATTTCCCCAACTTTTTAGATAAAATATACCATAAATTCTCAAGAATGTAAAGATACCGCATGTAAAAAGGCAGAAAAAGGCAGATTTTTGTTGAAATTTATATACTAAATCAGCCCATTTTATTTTTCTCCAAAGGGTTCCTCAGTTAGGAAATTTCCGATAGAGATTCGGATATCAAACGGCCTCGAAACGAAAGAAGGCACAGCCGCTCTATAAACGGCTATGCCTTCTTTGTTTAAACAGAGAATTTCACGCTGCTTGTCTTACACCAAAGCAACCGTCTCTCTGGCAATCATCAATTCCTCATTGGTCGGAACGATCGCTACCGTAACCTTGGAATCCGGAGTAGAGATCACATAGTTCTCGCCTCTGTGCTTATTTGCCTCTGCATCCAGAGTGATTCCCAGATAACCCAGGTAGCTGACGATCTTCTCACGCTCGCCAACGCCATTCTCGCCGATACCGCCGGTGAAAGCAATCGCGTCTACGCCGTTCATGGCCGCCGCATAAGAACCAATGTATTTGGCGACACGGTAGCAGAACGCATCCAGAGCGTTGATAGCCAGCTCATTTCCTTCTTCGGCAGCAGCGCCCAGATCGCGGAAGTCGCTGGAAAGGCCCTTGGTCATGCCGTATACGCCGGATTTCTTGTTCAGCATGGTTACCATCTCAAAGATATCCTTGCCTTCTTTTCTCGCAATGTACTCCAAAACAGCCGGATCCAGATCACCGGAACGGGTTCCCATGATCAGACCTTCCAGAGGGGTCAGACCCATGCTGGTATCCACGCACTCGCCATTTTTCACCGCGCTGATGGAAGAACCGTTTCCTAAGTGAGCGACGATCACCTTAGAGTTGTTCTTATTAAGGCCCAGGAACTTAATGGCTTCTTTGGATACAAAGCTGTGGGAAGTACCGTGGAAGCCGTATTTACGGATGTGGTATTTCTCATAGTACTCATAAGGAATGCCGTACATATAAGCTTTCGCCGGCATGGTCTGATGGAAAGCAGTATCAAAAACAGCTACGTTGGGCTTGCCGGGCATCAGCTCCATGCAGGCGCGGATTCCCATCAAGTTCGCCGGGTTGTGCAGCGGTCCCAGATCACAGCACTCGTCGATGACCTGCAGAGCTTCCTCGTCGATCTTTACGGAACTGGTCAGCTTGTGGCCGCCATGCAGCACACGGTGTCCAATCGCGTCTACCTCTTCCAGACTCTTCAGGATACCAGTCTTCGGATTGACCAGGATGTCCAATACCATCTGGATCGCCTGCGTATGAGCCGGCATCGCAGCTTCTACGATCTCTTTCTCACCGCCAGCCGGCTGATAGACCAGACGGCCGTCAATTCCGATTCTCTCGCAGAGGCCCTTGGCCAAAACTGCTTCGGTTTCGGAGTCAATCAGCTGGTATTTCAGGGAAGAGCTTCCGCAATTAATAACCAATACTTTCATGTTATACCCTCCTGAGGTTTTTATACATATTCTGTTTTATTTTAGTACGAAGTCTTCATTCTGTAAAGCCTTTTTTCGCTCTTTTTCCCGCCGTTCTTCCTTTGAGAACACGCATCCGCAGTAATCCTGACGGTACATGCCGTATTTTTCCGAAAGCTCGATGGAGCGTTTATATCCGTCTCGCTTCTTAAAATCGGAAACCAGATATTTCACGCCGTATTTCCCGGAAAGTTCCAGACCGATCTCATTGAGCTTGGCCGCATTTTTCATGGGACTGACCGAAAGCGTGGTGGTAAAATAGTCAAACCCGCCGGCAGCAGCCATGATAGCGGCCTCCCTCAGCCGCTGGCGGTAGCACACGAAGCAGCGCTCTCCGCCCTCGGAAATGTGCTCTAATCCCTGCACCGCCTGATAAAACTCTTCCGGTACGTATCGTCCTTCCCAAAAAGAAACCGGGTATTTGGCGGGAAGATGCTCTAACAAACGCCTCTGCTCCTCGACGCGCTTTTCATACTCTTCTCTCGGAGAAATGTTCGGATTAAAATAAAATACAGTCACCCGGAAATTCTCCGTCAGTTGTTCCAGCACGGAACTGCTGCAAGGCCCGCAGCAGCTGTGCAACAGCAATGCCGGGGCCTCGCCAAGTTCTCGGTGGAAACGGACGATTTGTTCCATTTCCTTCTGAAAGTTTCGATTCATAGTTCGTTTTCCCACTTATCGCAAAGCGCCTCGATTTCTTTGGTGAAACGCTTGATCTCTTTATTGGTGCGTTCCCGCCACTTGGGGATCAGGCCGGTCAGACGGCGTCCCGCAGCAACCAGGTTTCCAAAGAAGCCTTCGGTCCGCATCCCATCTCCCTGAGCGCGTTTTTCTTTCGGAATCCGAATACCTTCGGTCTCCTTGATGCATTCGCCGGTGGCCAAATCATAGATCGTTCCACTATAAGGAGCCGCCGCTCGGAGGCCTTTCTCTGTCTCCAAGCACTCTGCAAAGCTGATGCAGGACTCATCTTCCCCGTGATTGACAAAGACCAAAGACGGCTTTTTCTCAAAGCTGTCGATCCACTTCAAGAGTCCCTCTTTGTCCGCATGGCCGCTGATTCCGGCCAGCGTGTCGATCTCCGCGTTTACCGTAATTTCTTCACCGAACAGTCTTACCTGTTTGGTGCCCTCATAGATAGAACGGCCCAAAGTGCCGACCGACTGATACCCCACAAAGAGGATCAGGGATTCTTTCCGCCACAAATTATGTTTCAGATGGTGACGAATCCGGCCTGCCTCGCACATACCGCTGGCGGATAGAATCACCTTGGGCGACGGGTCAAAGTTGATCGCTTTGGACTCGTCGCTGGTCACGGAAATTTCCAGTCCTGGGAAAAATAGAGGGTTCTTTCCGGCGTCCAATAAAGCGCGCATACCTTCGTCAAAATAGTCCCGATCACTCTGCACAAAGACGCTGGTCGCCTCATTGGCCAGAGGACTATCGACATAGACCTTGAATCCGTCATGGCCATGAACCAGCCCATCCGCCTTGATCTGCCGGATAAAATACAAGATCTCCTGGGTACGCCCCACGGCAAAGGAAGGGATCACCACATTCCCTCCGCGGTCCAGCGTTCGCTGAATGCAGTCCGCCAACCGGTTCACATAATCCTGCTCCGACTCATGCTTTTCATGGTAGCGGTTTCCATAAGTGGATTCGATCATCACATAATCTGCGTCCAGAGTCGGCTGCGGATCCCGTAAAATCGGACGGTCATGATTTCCGATATCCCCGCTGAACACCATCTTTTTCTCGACGTCGCCTTCCCGCATCCAAACTTCAATGCTTGCGGACCCCAGCAGATGGCCAACGTCCGTAAAAGAAATATCCACGCCATCCAACACCTGGACTTTTTCCCCATAAGGCACCGGACGCAATTTGCGGATCACGCCTTCCGCGTCCGCCATGGTGTAAAGAGGCTCAAAGCTCGGTTTCCCCGCGCGCTGTGCTTTCCGGTTTTGCCACTCGGCCTCAAATTCCTGGATGTGGGCGCTGTCGCGCAACATAATATTGCAAAGGCTGCAGGTCGCTTCCGTCGCATATACGCTTCCCCGGAATCCATTTTTAAAAAGCCACGGCAGCTTTCCGGAATGATCAATATGGGCATGAGTCAAAAGCACACATTCGATCTCCGAGGGAGGCACTGGGATATCTTCATTCTCAAAAACATTCACTCCCTGCTCCATGCCGCAGTCCACGAGAAACTTGTGGCCGTTCACTTCCAAATAGGTGCAGCTGCCCGTTACTTCATGGGCCGCCCCAAGAAATGTGATTTTCATAAGCCT
Source organism: Hominifimenecus sp. rT4P-3 (assembly GCF_051055405.1). GTDB lineage: Bacteria > Bacillota > Clostridia > Lachnospirales > Lachnospiraceae > Pseudolachnospira. The sequence continues at coordinate 1,812,809 of NZ_CP167068.1, forward strand.
GCTTTCCTTTCTATATCCTGGGGGCAAAAGACTTGTGCCCTCAACATTGATTCTATGGTATAGCATACCACCGTTTTCTGAATATTTCCAGCAAAATCTTCCGTTTACATTTCCCTTTTCTTCCGTTATACTGAAGGTACCTTCTATTGACAAGGGCAAACACCAAATGGAAGGTAAGGTATACGTAGAAAGGAAACAAGGAATGCTGGGACTTCAAATCGCCGATATTAAGGATTTCACCAATAAATTGTTTCGCCAGGAGGTATTCGACCGTTTTCTTGTGCCGGAGGCCGCTTTTACCACCACATTTTCCATTGCCATCGACGGCAGTTCCATCTCGGAGGAAGGCAAAACCGTCTGCGCCGCCTGGGGAGATCTTCGCCCCCTGGCTTTCCAAATCGTCAAGGGACAGACCCTTCCCAAAGGATTCAAGATCGTATTACGGCTCAATGAAGAAAATACCGCAAAAACCCTGGCCTCCTGCGGACTTTCCTACGGGCCGGAAGACGTGGCCGGTCTCTTCCTTAACATCTACTACGAAAATGGACAGATTCGCTGCACGACAGGCGCTTCCCTGACCGTTTTCTCCCTGGATAAAACCTTGGAAAAAGAATGGGGAAAAGTCATCTGCCGTTTTCTGCGCCATCACCAGATTCCATTTGAAGAGGTCTGAGTTAAAATTCAAACCAAAATTCTACGCCGTCCTCCCGGTTTTCCACACCGCAGCGACCTTTATGAGCATGCACGATCGCTTTTACGATAGAAAGCCCGATGCCGCTGCCTCCGTATTTGCGCGTTCTCGCCTTATCCACCTTATAAAATTTTTCCCAGACATGCGGCAAATCTTCCTCCGGAATCGGTTTTCCTGTGTTGAAAACAGAAACCCTTACAACACCATCCGAAGCTGCGGCCCGAATAGAAATTGTGCCGGGATTTGACACATGATGGTAGGCATTGCTTATATAGTTTTGAAGCACTTCCTCCAACATAAATTCGTCCGCCCGCACCCAAAGTTCCTCCGGGCAGTCCAGGGAAACTGTACAGTCCAGATCCTTTCCCAATACCGACGTCGCCTGCATCACGCCGCGAATCACTTCTACCAGATTAAACTCCTCCAAAGATAATTTCATCTGCCCGGATTCGATCTCTCCCAGATTTAAAAGCCGCTTTACGATATGATTCATCTTTTTCGCCTCGTCGATAATCACATCGCAGTAAAAGTCCCTGCTCTCTGGATCTTCATTCACATCATCTTTCAGGCCCTCGGAATATCCCTGAATCAGGGCGATCGGCGTCTTTAATTCATGGGAGACATTGGAAATAAACTCCCGCCGCCTCTCGTCGATTCGCTCTTTCTCCTCAATATCCTGTTCCAGCTGCGCATTGGCCTCTTTCAGTTCCTCGATGGTCGACTGAAGCTTCTCCGACATATGATTGATGCTGTCTCCCAGAATCCCGATTTCATCTTTTTGTTTTCCCTGATAGCGGACGCTAAAATCCAACTCCGCCATCTGTTCTGAAAGGGAAGCCAGTTTTAAAATCGGCTTTGTCAGATTTCTCGTCACAAAATACATCAGGACAGCTCCTACGATGACGGACAAGGCGCCTACGCCGGCCAAAAATTTGTTGGACAGCGTTACGCTTTCCCGTATGCTCTCCAAGGGGGTGGAAAGAATGTAGTCCGCCCCCTGATAGATGCCGATGCAGTCAATCTGATTGCTCCCCAGCTGACTGTCATAGGCCTTATAGATCACATAATTGTCCCCATGGATATAGATATCCGAGATCACAGGTCCTCCGGTTCCTCTCAGGTAGCTGTCCAGCCGAAGACTAAAACCCTGCTGCTCTAAGCTGCTGGCATACTGCACCCGCCCCAGACCGCCCAATCCCGATGTCTCTTGAATCACCAGGACCGCAATGTTATTGATCCGGCTCAACCGGTCCAGTTTTCTTTTGCCCTCGTCCGCATAGCCATCGTCCACATATGCCTCCACAGCTTCCCGCATGGCCTGAATCTGCCCCTGCTTTTCCCGGATGACATAGGTTTCCAGATACCGGTTATTAATAAAGCAGATTGCTGCAATCACTCCCGTAATCACAGCAACCAAGATCATTGTAAATTTAAATCGTATGGAGAACTTCATTGGTCCACCTCAAACTTATATCCCATTCCCCAGACCGTCTTAATATAATCTCCCTTCTCTCCCATCTTGCTGCGCAGCTTCTTCACATGGGTGTCGATGGTGCGTGCGTCCCCAAAGTAATTATAATTCCATACATGATTGAGTATGGTTTCCCGCGAAAGCGCGATTCCCTGATTTTCAACAAAATAGGTCAAAAGTTCAAATTCCTTAAAACTAAGATCTAAACTTTTCCCGTCGATGATCACCGTATGGGCTGCCTTGTTGATTCTTATGCCGCCTACGTCCAATACATCGCTTTGATCTCCGACGGTCCTTCGAAGCAAAGCTTCTACCCGCGCCACCAGGATTTTCGGGCTGAACGGCTTGGTAATATATTCGTCCACGCCAAGATCAAAGCCTCTCAGCTCGTCCCGCTCTTCTGCTTTTGCCGTCAATAAGATCACCGGTACTTTGGAGTATTTCCGGATGGTCTCCAGAACCTCCCAACCGTTCATCTTCGGCATCATCACGTCGAGAATGACCAGATCAATCTTCTTGTCCGTAAAAAAGAGGTCGATTGCTTCCTCGCCGTCGCCGGCTTCTACGACCTGGAAATCTTTTTTGACCAGAAAGTCCCGTACCAGCTTCCGCATCCGCTCTTCGTCATCCACCACCAGTACCTTCCGCCGTTCCATTGCCGTCACCTCCGTGTATCATAATACTAAGATGTCGGGATCAAAAGGTCTTTTGACCCCTGATGCTTACGGATTGCTGCGCATTTTATGCTCTCGCAATCCTAAAAACATTCAAAATCCGCCCTATCGGGCTACTTTTTCATGTTTTTGCGGGTCCCAACGTCATGGTTCGATATGCAAGCATATCAAACCATGACCTTTTGACCCTAGCATCATCATTTTATTATTCTAACAGGTATGCAAAAAAAATTCCAGAGATTTCACATAAAGTTCATATAGGGCTAGCAAAAAACCGTTGAAAAGGTGAATTTTGTTCTTGTACAATTTTTATTTTTATGATACACTATTCCAAGTCAGCAATTGAATAGACATGGAGCGATATCGAAGTGGTCATAACGAGCCGCACTCGAAATGCGGTTGTCCTTTTTGGGCACGTGGGTTCGAATCCCACTCGCTCCGGAGAATAAACAAGGCTTCTGGAAAATTTTCCAGAAGCCTTGTTTATTTTTACACCTTTTCATTCGATCACTGATGATAATACCTTAAAAAGTCCGCCATTTTTCCAATCGCGTCTTCCAAAACTTCCACACGCGGAAGGTAAACTACCCGGAAATGATCCGGTTCTTTCCAGTTAAAGCCGCCTCCATGGACAATCAAAATCTTTTTCTCCCGCAGCAAATCCAAAGCAAATTTCTCATCGTCTAGGATGTGGAATTTCTGAACATCCAACTTCGGAAAGATATAAAAAGCCGCCTTCGGCTTCACCGCGGTAATGCCCGGTATATCCGTCAATGCCTTATAAACGAATTCCCGTTGTTCATAGATTCTTCCGCCGGGCACAATATAGTCGTTCACGCTCTGGTGACCACCCAATGCAGTCTGCACCACGGACTGAGCTGGAACATTGGAACAAAGCCGCATATTGGAAAGCATATTGAGCCCTTCGATATAATCCTCCGCGTAAGTTTTATTTCCGCTTAAAATCATCCATCCGATTCGGAATCCGGCAATCATATGGGATTTGGACAATCCGCTGAACGTCACACAGAATAAATCCGGCGCCAAGGAAGCGATGGAAATATGCTCTTCCCCATCCATAACCAGACGGTCATAGATTTCATCGGAAAAGATAATCAGCTGATGTTCCCTTGCAATATCCACAATCTGCTGCAAAACCTCTTTGGGATACAGCGCACCGGTGGGATTATTGGGATTGATAATCACAATGGCTTTTGTCCGGTCGTTGATCTTCTTTCTGATATCATCCATATCCGGATACCATTCCGACTGTTCATCGCAGATATAATGGACTGCTTTTCCCCCAGAAAGGTTCGCGCAGGCCGTCCACAACGGATAATCCGGGGACGGAATCAAAATCTCGTCTCCATCGTCAAGGAGCGCGGACATACAAAGATTAATCAATTCGCTGACGCCATTTCCTGTATAGATATCCTCAATCGAAACATTTGGAATCTTCTTTAGCTGTGCGTACTGCATGATGGCTTTTCTGGCAGAAAACAGTCCTTTTGCCGCCGAATAGCCCTCGCACTCTGTCAACTGCTGGCGCATATCATAAATCACTTCATCCGGGGTACGAAACCCAAATGGGGCTGGATTTCCGATGTTCAATTTTAAGACCTGTGTCCCTGCCGCTTCCATCCGCGTGGCCTCTTCCACCACTGGTCCCCGAACATCGTATAAAACATGATCCAACTTTGAAGATTTTTTAAATTCACGCATTTCTTTTCCTCCTGCCCCTTCCACGCTGCAGCTTTGCCCTCTTTCCTGGGGCATCTTAGGAGCTCCCCATGATGGTTTCCCTTTCAGCCAATCTTCCTCTACCTGTAACGCTTCCGCCAAAAAACGAGTGATATCTCCACGGGGAATGGTCTTTCCGCTGACATACTGGCTCATGTGGCTTTTTCCCAATTTCACGCCACGCCTGGCAGCCTCCCGCACCAAATCCACCTGCTTCACGCCTTGTTTGTTCATCGCTATTTTCAATCGGTCTGAAAAAGTTTCCTTTTGCATGTTCTTTCCTTTCAAAAGTTCAATTTCAATTCAAAGTTCAACTTTTTACCACCAGTATTATACAACATCACGCAGAAAAGTTCAAGCATTTTTTCGAATTCAAAATTTGTTCAATTCCCTTTCCATTCCCTCCGTTCCATTGCTAAGTAATGTACATGCCAGATCGATCACTTCATTCAAAGGCATCTTTTTGTGGTCTTCAATCCACTGCCGGTAAATTTCTATCGTACTGGAACAAATAAACGCACGAATCACATTTTGTTTCTCCAACGGTAATTTCGCATAAGGAAAATACCGGGCCCGGTTTTTCATCAACGTTGTAAAAAAGAGCCGATCTCGATACCCCTGATAACTAGGATGACAAATCAAACGTTCTACATACGGCTTTTGCCTGGAATAGTACGTAAAAAAGACGGCAGTGCTCTCCCGAACGCTATAAGGGATCGGTAACTTTTTCATTTCTTCCAAGTATCCATCCACAATTCTTAGCAGCGTATCCTCATATAACATATCCAGAGATTCATAATGCAGATAAAAAGTCTTTCTATGGATATGCGCCCGTTCGGCCAGCGCTTTTACTGTAATCTTTACCGGTTCCATCTCACATATCATCTCTTCAAATGTCTGATGAATCGCGGTAAGGGTCTTTTGCACTCGCAGATCCACATGCTCTTTTTCTTTCATAAAAATCCGCTCCTTAAATATTCCACACAATCTAAAATGTGGTAATTGTTTTTTCTTACGCTTCGAGTATAATGGATATAAGTTTTTTTATCAACACGTGCGTATTATTTTTAGATTTGACTGATCGGGAACTTAGGAGAAACGTATATGAAATCAAAACTTGCCATGCGGCATCGTGCCTGGAGCATCTTAGCCGCCGGTATCCTTTTTCAAGGATTGGTAACTGGTATCATGCAGAATTGTATGGGAGTTCTCTATGCCGCGATCTGTCAGGATCTTGGCTTTTCCATGGGCAGTCTCTCTCTGTTTTCTTCCATCCGGGGGATCAGCATGGCCATTGCCATGCCTGTAACCATTTCCTATCTGACCAAAAAGAACTTTCGGAAACGGCAGGCGGCTTTTGCCGCCGCCGCTGTCTTTTGCTTTATGGTAATGGCTGTTTTCCATCATTTGTGGCAGTGGTACGTTTTGGCTGTCTTTTCCGGAGCGGCTGGTTCCGCCGTTATGATTGTTCCCACCATGCGTCAGATGAATCACTGGTTTATCCGCAGGCGGTCTTTTGCCATTGGCCTGGTTGCCGCCTCCACCGGTTTATTCGGTGCGATCGGCAATCCGATCTGCTCCTGGCTGACGGACGCCTTTGGGTGGCGTACCGCCATCTTAGCGCTGGGGATTTTTATTCTTGCCACCGCCGTTCCTCTGGCCTACTTCCAGATGGACCTTCGGCCAGAAGACTGTAACACAAAGCCTTATGGATGGTACGAACAGCCAGAAGAAAAAAAGCAGGCGGCGATACCGACTGCTTATCGCCGCCCACAACTTGTTTTTGCGTTCTGTCTTCTTTTGGTCTCCACAACCGGACTTCTCTCCCAGTACAATAGCCATCTGGCTACCTTTGGGGTTTCTCAGGGTCTGGCCCTTTCCGCCGGCGCTTCGATCACTGCCTGCGCCATGCTGGGAAACGTATTTTTCAAAGTAATCCTCGGCGCTTTGGGAGACCGGAAAGGCGTCTATACGCAGCTAACCACCGGTCTTCTTTTTTCCGCCTCCTGTTTCCTTACATTTTTCCTGGTTCCGCTGTTCCCAAACCTGATTTATCTGGGAGGATTTCTAAACGGAGCCGGCATGGCCGTAGGTGCCACCACGGTTGCAGATATCACGCCGCTTTTATATACTGGTCAGGAATATGAACGAAAGTATTCCCGCTTATTCGCCCTGGGCGGATTTGTGGGCTTCGTCGGTTTTTCCTGTATTGGATATTCTTATGATCTATTTGGAAGTTACTATCCCAGCTTTGCCGCAGGTCTCATGATCTGCGCCCTGGCCGGCTTGTCCATGGTAATGCTGAGAAAAGAATCGAAAGAACAAATTCTTTGATCTTTTCTATCGTCCAAAATAGTCGTCCAAACCATCGGCAATACCAATCGCGGCATTCCGCTGGAAATCTTCGGTTCCCATCAACTCATCCTCATCCGAATTGCTCATGTACCCCATCTCAATGATCGTATTGGGTACCTGACACCAGTTGGTGCCGGTCATCGTGTCCGTCTCCCATACGCCCGTATTTTTACGTCCGGTGGCTTCGCAATGGCCATTGAGCACAGCCTTTGTCAATTTCAGGCAGGTTTTATAGATATCCCCGCAATAAGGATTGTCCGGGGACTGGCAGATACCAAGGGCTCCCGTTACCGAACTCTTTTCGGAACTGTTGCAGTGAATCCGCACCATAGCGTCCGCGCCGGCTTCATTGGCAATCTGCGCCCGGTCCACATTGCTTAACTTGACGTCGTTGGTCTCCCGTGTCATAAGCACGCTGTAGCCGCGGGAAAGCAGCTCGTCCCTCAGATAAAGGGCAACGTTCAACGTGACTTTATACTCCTCATTCCCGGTAGATACCCCTTCGGTTCCACTGGCCACCTTGGCTTTCATCGTAGAAGATCCAGGGCCATTCGGCTCCTTCTCTGTCATCTGTTTTCCCTGGTGTCCCGCATCGATCACCACAAGGATATCTCCACCCTCATGATAAATACCCGTTCCAGCTTGGCCCTCCACAGAGCCTGCCGGTACTTTCGGCTTTTCCGTCGTCAAATATTTATTCGATACGTATCCTTCTTCCCCGTTTTGAACCACACGGCTCCACTCGTCGCCAATTCCCGTCCGTTTCACAGAAGCGCGCTTTGACAAAACAGCTTTTATTTCCGCATCCAGGGAAGGCTCCGCCCGAAAATTCACTTGGCCTGTTACATAGACGGTCTCGTCCACATCTTGAAAAACCATCGGCGCAGCAGTCGTCTCTGCCGCTGTGGTTTCCGGAGGAACCGTTGTCTCTAGAGCTGTCGTCTCCGCTGCGCTGGATTCCCCAGAAGGTTCCGCCGTCGTCTCTTCACTGGCGGACGGTTCCGAAACCGCCGTACCGCTTACCGGAAGGGAGGCTTGTCCCGGTTCTGCGGTTCCTGCATTGGAATTCCCGCAGCCAGATACGATAAGTAACAAAATCCCTGCCAATATCACCGCTAATTTCTTTTTCATGCCCCTATCCCCCTCATTTTCTTCACTATACCAAACTTTTCGGAAGATTTCCAGAACAGAACTGGGAAGATTTTCTTAATTTTATTCCCCCTTCTGGATGGTTCCTCCGCCCAATACCAGATCTCCATCGTAAAACACAATGGCCTGACCCGGCGTCACGGCACGAACCGGCTCGTCAAAAATACATTCGGCCAGATCATCTTCTATTCTCCGGACGATCCCCATCGCACCTTTATGACTATAGCGAATCTTTGCCAGAACCCGGCGTGGCTCTAAAAAATCCGCCTCACCCATAAAACAAAGTGAATGACAAACCACCCGTCTGGAAAAGATCTCGTCCCCGTTTCCAAGAACCACCTCATTGGTCTTTGGTCGAATTTCCTTCACAAACAACGGAACGCCAAAGGCAACACCAAGTCCTTTTCGCTGTCCTATCGTATAGTGAATGATTCCCTGGTGGCGTCCTAATACGTTTCCCTTCTCATCGACAAAATTTCCTGGTGGCGGAACCGTTCCTCTCATTCTCCCAATAAACGCCGCATAGTCTTGATCCGGGATAAAACAGATATCCTGGCTGTCCGGCTTATTCGCAACCGGCAATTCCGCTTTCACCGCCATCTCCCGGACTTGATCTTTTGTGAACTCTCCCAGCGGCATTTTTGTTCTGGCCAGCTGGTCCTGGCTTAACTGGTACAGGGCATAGGTCTGATCTTTCGCCGCGCTGACCGCCCGCTCCACCGCATATCGTCCGTTGGACAAACGTCGAATCCTGGCGTAGTGGCCGGTTGCAATCTGCTCTGCGCCCAGCTCCTTCGCCTTTTCCAGCAACGCCTCCCACTTTACCTTTCGATTACAGGCTACGCAAGGGTTCGGCGTCTTTCCAGCCTCATAGGCCGCCATAAAAGGTTCTATGACGTCCCGGCGAAAGGCTTCCCGAAAATCTACCGTATAGTGGGGAATACCCAAAACATCCGCGACTCCCCTCGCATCCAAAACAGCAGAAGAACCACAGGTTTTCTCCCCTGTGGCATCATTCTCCCAAGTCTCCATGGTTACTCCGATCACGTCGTAACCTTGTTCTTTTAGCAGCCAGGCCGCCACGGAGGAATCGACTCCTCCTGACATGCCGATTACAATCTTTTCCTTCTTCACCGAATCAATATTCCTCTTCTTCCTCATGTTCGCTGATATCAGCCACTGGTTTCTCCAGTCCAGGAATCTCAATCTGGTGTTTCTGGGCATAATCCCAAAGCGCGGCATGGATCGCTTCCTCCGCCAATAAGGAGCAGTGAACCTTCACCGGAGGAAGGCCGTCTAAGGCCTCCATCACCGCCTTATTGGTCACCTGCAGCGCCTCATAAATGGTTTTTCCCTTTACCAGCTCCGTCGCCATACTGCTGGTTGCCACCGCGGCTCCGCAGCCAAAGGTTTTAAATTTCACATCCTGGATCACCTGATTCTCGTCTACATCCAGATAAATTCTCATAATATCGCCGCATTTCGCATTTCCCACGGTGCCAACTCCGCTGGGATTTTCCATTTCTCCCACGTTCCTCGGATTTTGAAAATGCTCCATCACCTTTTCGCTATACATGTCGCTTCCTCCGTCTTATTTCTTCCTCATGAAATCCTCGTAGAGCGGGGACATCTCTCTCAGCCGTCCTACGATTTTCTTCAGATTCTCAATCACAAAATCGATCTCTTCCTTTGTATTCTCTTCCCCCAACGTTAATCGCAGAGAGCCATGGGCGATCTCATGGGGAAGTCCAATGGCCATCAACACATGGGAAGGATCCAGGGAACCCGTGGTGCAGGCGGAACCGCTGGACGCGCAGATCCCTTCCATATCAAGCATAATCAATAGGGATTCTCCCTCTATAAACTGAAAGCTAAAGTTCGCGTTGCCAGGCAGGCGTTTTTTTCTGTCTCCATTTAAACGGGTAAAAGGAATCTCCTGGAGAACCCGGTCAATCAGATAATCTCTTAATCCCGTCACATAACGGACCGCCTCTTCCCGGTTCGCCATGGCAGATTCTACGGCTTTTCCAAGCCCCACGATGCCAGGGACATTTTCCGTTCCTGCTCTGCGCTTGCGTTCCTGCGCTCCGCCGTGAACAAAAGAACGAATCTTCACGCCCTTGCGGATATAGAGAAAACCGATTCCTTTCGGCCCGCCAAGTTTATGGCCGCTGGCGCTAAGCATATCGATATGACACTCATCGACGGAAATCGCCAGATGGGCAAAAGCCTGCACCGCATCGGTGTGGAATAAAATATTGTGTTCCTTTGCAATGGCCCCGATCTCTTGGATGGGCTGAATGGTACCGATCTCATTATTTGCAAACATAATGCTGATCAAAATGGTGTCCGGGCGTATCGCTCTTCGGACCGCTTCCGGGGAGACCAATCCTTTTTCATCCACGTCCAGGTAAGTAACGGCATATCCATTTTTCTCCAACCACTCGCAGGTATGGAGAATGGCATGGTGCTCAATTTTTGTCGTGATAATGTGTCCGCCTTTGGCACCGTAGGCTTCCGCCGTTGCTTTCAGCGCCCAGTTATCCGATTCGCTCCCTCCGGCAGTAAAATAGATTTCCTCCGGCTTTGCCCCCAGGGCGCCTGCCACGATCGCTCTTGCATGGTCGATGGCCTTCTTACTCTCCGCACCAATCCCATAAATAGAAGAAGCGTTCCCGTACTTTTCGGAAAAATAAGGAAGCATCGCCTCCAAGGCCTCCGGCCTCGTGGCCGTCGTCGCCGCATGATCTAAATAAATGACTGAATTCATCGTTCTATCTCATCCTTTCTGGCAACGCACATCTAGCAGCGCCGCCTCTGATTTATTCTATGCCCAGACAATCTTTGCTTTGATTCTTCAATTGCTCCAGAGAAATTCCATCCACTGCCGCTTCGATGCTGTCTCCGATAATCTTCCAAACGCCCTTGGCCACGCACATGGTCTCATTTCCGCAGCTCTCCCCGTCGCCGATCCCCGGACACTCCACCGGGTAAAGACTTCCTTCCAGCGCCCGCAAAATATCTCCGACAGAAATCTCAGCCGCCGGCCTCGCTAGGCGGTATCCTCCAGTCGCGCCCCTGACGCTCTCTACCAGCCCCTCTCGCTTCAATCGGCTGATCAGCTGTTCCAAATATCCATCGGAAATCCCCTGCCGTTCCGCAATACTATGAATCGACACCGGCACATCCTCGCTAAAAACAGCTAAATCCACAATTGCCCGCAAACCATATCGTCCCTTCGTCGTAATCTTCATAACTTCCTCCTGACGAATTCCGAGTTTTTTAATCACCACTATTTTACTATGAATTTTGCTTATAGGATATCACTTCTATTCTTTTATGTCAAGCCATAAATTATAATAATTTCCATTTCCAGGCGGTGTTTATGAAACGGCAGGCACATCCCATCATTACCGGCACACTGATCTTAACAGCCACTGGCTTTTTATCCCGCATTTTAGGTTTTTTTTACCGCATTTACCTTTCTAATTTGATCGGCGCCGAAGGCATGGGCATTTACCAGCTGATTTCACCGGTCTCCGGCGTTTGTTTTGCCTTATGCTGCGGTCCGATTCAGACCGCAATTTCCCGCTTTGTCGCCCAATCCCTCGCTACAAATCATCTAAAAGACGGGCGCAGCCAATTTACCGCCGGGCTTTTTCTTTCTGAAACCATTGCCTTTTTGCTGGCCGGATTGATCTATTGGAAAGCCAGCTTTTTTGCCGCTGTTCTTCTCGGAGAACCCCGTACAGCAGACTTGCTGCGGCTTTTAGCCCTATCCCTTCCCATTACTGCCGCCCATTCGGCGATCAATGGCTACTACTACGGGAAACAAAAAACCGAAGTACCGTCTCTCAGCCAGCTGGCGGAACAACTGGTCCGTGTCGGAGCAGTATATCTGATCGCCAATCATTACCTTGGGCAAGGGCAAACCCTGACCGTAACCATCGCTGCGTTAGGCTTAATCGTAGGAGAACTGGCTTCTCTCATCGTCTCTGTCCTCGCCATCCGTATCACATTCTTCTATGAAAATAGGATGTATGAATCCGTCGCACCCGTTTCCTCCCTTCCCATTTCAGAGGCTTTCCGAAACATCCTGCTGCTAGCCACGCCGCTGGCCGCGAACCGGCTAATCCTGGGAGTGCTGCAAAGCGTCGAAGCCATTCAGATTCCAAATCGTTTACAGATGAGCGGACTTTCCCCCTCGAACGCCCTTAGCATCTATGGAATCCTGACGGGAATGTCTCTACCGTTTATTCTATTTCCTTCCGCCCTAACCAACTCGGTCGCCGTCATGCTTCTTCCCTCGGTCGCCGAGGCGCAATCGGTCAGCGACACGGGAAAAATTGGACGCACCACGGAACTTTCCATCGGCTACAGCATCTACCTTGGCATTCTTTGCACCGGAATCTTTGTTGCCTGGGGAGAAGAAATGGGAACGCTTCTATTTCAAAACGCCGATGCAGGTACCTATATCACGATTTTAGGCTGGCTTTGTCCCTTTCTTTATCTGGCGACCACCGCTGGCAGCATCCTAAACGGTATGGGAAAAACCGCCGCTACCTTCCTTCAAAACCTGGTCGGGCTTTCGGTTCGTCTGGTCTTTGTTTTTCTATGGATTCCCCAATATGGAATCCTAGCTTACCTTTGGGGAATGCTGGCGTCTCAGCTTCTGGTAGCTGCCCTGCATATTTTCACCTTATACCGGCTCATCCCCTTTTCTTTTTCTACCTTTTACCGAGTACTGCGGCCAATGGCAGCCATAGCCATCGCGGTCCGGCTCACCAAATATTTGATTCCCCTAAGCGGACTGCCCGGTCTGGTCATTGGCTGTGGGGCAATCTGCGTGTTTTATCTTTTGTTTCTACTGGCCACCAAGTGGGCTCGTTAAAAAGGAGTATATCTTTCGATATACTCCCCCATTTCCAGCGAAATGTTTTCTTGAATTTTTTATTATGATTCAGGTGTCACAAGGTCTTTGTGGCACCTGAATCTTATTACAAAATAAAATCCCTTCTACTTTCTTGTCACATCAATTACAATTTTAATCTCGTCATTGTCCGGCGCGCATAAAAGCTCGCACGCGTCCTGTAGGCTGGAAAAAGGCAATACTTTTGTGACAATTTTATCCAATGGAATCTCTTTGTTTTGAATCATCTTCATGGAACGTTCCAGATGTTCCGGTAAAAAGGTTACCTGGGATAAAACGCGCAAACCTTTCTCCAAAATGTCTTCCGGACGAAATTCAATGGTCGGTTTTATATGCCCGGTCAGCACAACCGTTCCATCCATTCGCGCCAACTTCATCGCTTCTAAAAACGGCTCCGGTGCGTCCGTACACAATAAAATCCTGTCTGCTCCACCTCGCTCCTTCGCAAATTGCTGCACAAGAGAGACCGTATTTTCTTCCGTCGCATCAATCGTCAGAGAGGCGCCCAGCTCTTTTGCCAGTTTCAAACGATTCTTTCGGACATCCACACAGATGACATGCTCGACTCCTCTGGCCTTTAAAATCAGCATGGTCATCAACCCCACCGGCCCGCAGCCGTAAATGACGGTGTATTTTTCGTTGGGCAAATATCCTACGTCCGCCATATGAATGCACACGCCCAGCGGCTCAATCAGCGCGCCGTGGATAAAATCAATGGAATCCGGCAGCGGCATCAAGGAAAATTCCGGCATATACGTAAACTCCCGCATTCCACCGTCATATCGTCCAGCCAAAATCGTTGTTCCCGTATTATGCCGATTGGGGCATAAATTGGGCCTTCCATTTTTACAATGCCAGCAGACGCCGCATCGAAGAATGGGGTTGACCCCTACGCGCTGTCCCACTTTCACAGTGGCAACCCCTTCTCCAACTGCATCCACCACGCCGCAAAATTCATGTCCCAATACCAACGGAGGAATCATCCGTTCGTGCATCCGACGAAAGGCCGTCAAATCCGAACCGCAAATAGAAAAAGCCTTTACCGCCAGACGGACCATTCCCGGTTTGGGTTCTTCTTTTTCTACTTCCTCCAGCTGAAAATGTCCCGGCCCCGTATACAGCCATTGGCGAAAAGTCTCCATCCTATGCTTCCTCCTCCGTCAACACAAGAATTTTCCAAATTTACTACACCATTTTACACCATTTTTACACCATTTTGCCATCAAAATTCCTGAATTTACGTGAAAATTTGTAAATTTCGAAATCACCACAAAACCGCATAAAACCTAGATTTTTCAAGGCTTTTCTACAGATAATACGGAGTACTTTGGTATACATAATAGTTGAGCCAATTGGTATAGAGGGTGTTCGCATGAATCCGCCAGGTCAGGGACGGAGTGTTATCCGGATTCCCCTCCGGGTAATAGTTTTCCGGAATTTCCGGGTGAATCCCTGCGGCCAAATCTCGATGATATTCCTTATCCAGCGTCATCCGGTCATACTCCGGATGACCGGTGATAAAGATCTGATTTCCCGCCTTATTTTGAATCAGGTAAGCGCCGGCCTCATAGGATTTCGCCAAAACGACCAGATCTTCCTTTTTCTGAATTTCTTCCAGCGGTACCGTAGTATTTCTGGAATGGGGTACCTTAAAAAAGTCATCGAATCCTCTGGTCAAAGGCATCTCTCTGGTCAATAGATGATGCTTATAGACGCCGGAAAGCTTCTGGGGAAGAAGTTCCTTATTTAGTCCATAGTGATAATAAAGTGCAGCCTGAGCGCCCCAGCAGACATGGATGGTCGAGGTAACGTGGCTCTTGCTCCATTCCATGATTTCGCAAAGCTCTTCCCAGTAATCCACCTGCTCGAAAGGAATCATTTCCACCGGCGCGCCGGTGATAATCATGCCGTCAAACTTCTTTTCTTTCACTTCTGCAAAAGTCACATAAAATTTATTCAGATGAACGGACGAAGTATTTTTAGACTGATGGCTGGACATATGCATCAGGGTAATGTCCACCTGCAAGGGCGTATTGGACAAAGCCCGAAACAGCTGAGTTTCCGTATCCTGTTTGACCGGCATCAAATTTAAAATCAAAATCTGAAGTGGACGGATATCCTGGGCCATGGCCCTATTTTCGTCCATAACAAAAATATTTTCCTTTTCCAGCTCGCCTCTCGCCGGCAGATCATTTTGTATTTTAATCGGCATGACTTTATTCCTCCCGTCTGATTTGAACAATTTCTCCTGCTTTTTTATAGATGGACTTAGCGGGTATCACACCGCGCACCATGGAAAGCGGGTATACGCGGGACCCACGTCCTACGATAACGCCGGGATTCAACACAGAATTGCACCCGATATCCGCCCAGTCTCCCAGCACAGCTCCCATCTTCCGAAGTCCTGTGGCAATCTCCTCACCTTCTCCTCGGATCACCACATTTTTCTTATCCGCCTTGATATTGGAAGTAATCGATCCTGCTCCCATATGGGCATGATATCCCAAAATAGCATCGCCGACATAATTGTAATGGGGCACCTGCACTTCATCAAATAAGATCACATTTTTTAACTCTGTTGAATTTCCGACTACTGTCTTTTCTCCAATCAGAGCGCTGCCGCGGATAAACGCGCAATGGCGTATTTCCGCCCCTTTTCCAACGATTACCGCTTCACCTAGGTAAGCCGTCGGCGCTACCTTGGCGTCTTTCGCCACCCATACATGCTCCGCTACTTCCGTATATTCCTCCTTCGGAAGCTTCGGCCCAAGTTCCAAGATAAAATCTTTGATTTTCCCTAGAGCTTCCCAAGGATATTCCGCCTTCTCTAAGAGAGGCCTTGCCAACGTATGATTTAGGTCAAGTAAATCTCTCGTTTTATCCATATCATCCCTTCTTTTGCCGAAAACTAGGCAGCCCCCGCCTACATCGGCTTCTACAATCCGAATTTTTTCCATCTTACCGCATTTTAAGCAAGATTGCAAGAAAGACTTTCGCTCTGCGAAATTCTCGCGCCGAGCGCGGCCGCCTCAGGAAAGTCCTTGCAGGTAACGCCCACCCCGTGTAAAATGAAAGAAAACGCTATCAGGAGGACTGTTTATGGAATTCATCGATCTATTACTGGCCAGAAGAAGCGTCCGGCAGTATACCGGCGAAAAAATCCCCGCCGAAAAACTAGAAAAAATTTTACAGGCCGGGCTTTTATCCCCTTCCAGCAGAAATCGGAGACCCTGGGAATTTGTGGTGGTGCAGGAAAAGGAAACCCTGCAAAAGCTTTCCCATTGCCGCGTCGGCTCTGCCAAGATGCTGGAACATGCCGGATGCGCGATTCTTGTATTCGCTGATCCTAGAAAAACCGACGTCTGGGAGGAAGACTGCTCCATCGCCATGAGCAACATGCACCTGATGGCGGACAGTTTGGGGCTCGGCAGCTGCTGGATTCAGGGACGCCTCCGGGAAGCGGAAAACGGAAAAACCACAGAAGAATTCTGCCGCGAAGTCCTTTCCGTACCGGACTTCTATGTCTTGGAGGCGATTCTCTCCGTGGGAGTACCCCAGGAACCTTCCACACCTCATCGGTTGGATGAGATCGACCGGGATAGAATCCACCATGAAACCTATTTTTTATAGAAGCCTTCTACCTCTTGGTAAGCCCCGAAGATCTGAGAACTCCGATTGGTCTCAAGAACCGCGGCAGTTCTCCGCTTGATAAAATCTTCCAGTTTTTTCATATATTCGTCTTCGGTGATCGTCCCCTCAGCCACCAGGTTTAAGCCCTTTTCCCAGCTGGCGGTCAGTTCCGGATTTAACAGGGAACGGATGGAACAATTTACCGTATCAAATACCACCTCGCCAAGCAAGGTCGGCGTAATCACCTGTGTTTTCTTCGCCAGCGCCAAGTACTTAATGGTCACCAGCTTTTTCAGGATTTCCGCACGAGTTGCGGAAGTCCCGATCCCGCTGCTTTTAATCTGGGCCCGCAGTTCCTCGTCCTCGATCAGCTGTCCGGCGTTTTCCATCGCCAGGATCATCGAGCCGGAGGTATACCGCTTAGGCGGCGAGGTCTCTCCTTCTTTTACAAACAGCTCGTTTACCGGAAAGATCTCTCCCTTTTTCATCTCGGAAAGAATGCGGAGAAACTCCGGATCATTCTTAATATCCGTGTCTTCTTCGCTTTCCTCTTTCCCCTCCGAATTTTCCTTTTCCCCTTTTTTCTTTGTGTTATAAATTCCGGAAACTTTCATGTACCCTTCGTCGGTTAAAACTCGAAATCCGGCGAAGAAATGCTCGTCCTGCCGCACCAGCTCCAGCTTATATTTCAGATAGACGGCAGGCGGGAAAAAGATACTGAGAAACCGCCTCACCACCATCTCGTAAACCTTGACCGCAGTCGGCGTCAATTTCCCAAGACCGCCCACACCCTGGCCGGTGGGAATAATCGCATAGTGGTCGGTAATCTGCTTATCATTGGTATAACGAGACTTTCCAATCCCCTTGTGAAGTCCCTGCTCCAAAATTTCTTCGGCAAAGCCCCGAACTCCCGGAATCGCCTTTAAGCCAGAAATATTCTTCCCAATCTCCTTTGCGATCGCGGTGGACAGCACGCGGGCGTCGGTACGAGGATATGTCACCAGTTTTTTCTCATAAAGTTCCTGCACAATCTTTAGGGTCTCGTCTGGACTTAGCTTCAGCGCTTTGGAACAGACGTTTTGCAGCTCCGCCAGGTTGAATAAAAGAGGCGGATTTTTTTTCTCCGTCTTCTTCTCGATCTTTTGGAGCGTCATGGTTATTGGTTCCGGCTGAGATAGTTCCGCGATGAGCCCTTCCGCTCTCTCCCGCTCCTTAAATCCATTGTCTTTGTAGAGATAGGGCTTCTGAAAATGGCGGCTATTCTCTACCGCTCTCCACTCCGCCTCAAAAGGATGTCCGCTTGCGTCTATCTTTGCCAGCACCCGGTAAAAGGGGGTTTTGACAAAGTTCCGGATTTCCCGTTCCCGGCGCACTACCATTCCCAGGACGCAGGTCATCACACGGCCTACCGAAAGGACCGTCCGGTCTTTTTTCAAAAAACTGGAAATGGTATTTCCATATTTCACGGTCAGCAACCGGGAAAAATTGATCCCCATCAAATAATCTTCCTTGGCCCGCAGATAGGCGGAGGCAGCCAGATTGTCATAGTCCGCAAGGTCCTTGGCCTCCCGAATTCCACGAAGAATCTCTTCCTCTGTCTGGGAATCGATCCAAACCCGCTTTCGGGCCTTCCCCTTTACCTCCGCCATCTGCTCTACCAGCCGGTAAATATACTCTCCCTCCCGCCCGGAATCCGTACAGACATAAATCGTGTCGATATCTTTCCGATTTAAAAGTCCTTTTACAATCCGGAACTGCTTGCTGACAGAAGCAATCACCTCATACTTAAATTCCTCAGGCAAAAAAGGCAGAGTTTCCAGACTCCACCTTTTCAGCATTGGATCGTAGGCATCGGGATAGCTCATGGTAATCAAGTGGCCGACACACCAGGTAACGACCGCCTCGTCGCTCTCTAAATACCCGTCCTTACGAGCCATATTTAATTTCAGTGCCTTGGCAAACTCCTGCGCAACGCTGGGTTTCTCGGCAATGTATAACTTTTTTGTCATTTTTTCGTGATATATCCCTGTGCTTTTAAAAGCTCCGCAATCAGAACAGCGCCGCCCGCTGCGCCGCGAAGCGTATTGTGTGACAAGCCCACAAATTTATAGTCATAAACAATATCTTCGCGCAGACGTCCGGCAAAAACAGCCATGCCGCCTTCGATATCCCGATCCAATCTTGCCTGCGGACGATCGTCCTCCTCAAAATAGTGGATAAACTGCTTCGGCGCGCTGGGCAGTTCCAGTTCCTGGGGCAGCCCTTTAAAATTCGCCCACCGATCTAAGATCTCTTCCTTCGTCGGCTTCTTCTCAAAGGACATAAACACCGCCGCCGTATGACCGTTGCTGACCGGCACACGCAGGCACTGGGAAGTAATAATCGGAGACTCGGCTTTTACGATCACTCCGTTTTCAATTTTACCCCACAGACGCAGCGGCTCCTGCTCGCTCTTTGCTTCCTCCCCGCCGATATAGGGAATCACATTGTCCACAATCTCCGGCCAATCTTCAAAGGTCTTTCCTGCGCCGGAAATCGCCTGATATGTAGTAGCTACAACTACCTTCGGCTCAAACTCCTTCAGCGCGTGCAGCATCGGCGTATAGCTTTGAATCGAACAGTTCGGCTTCACAACGATGAATCCCTTTTCTGTACCCAGACGCTTTTTCTGGAACGGCAGCACATCCAGATGTCCCGGATTGATCTCCGGCACGACCATCGGTACGTCCGGAGTCCAGCGATGCGCGCTGTTGTTGGAAACAACGGGAGTCTCCGTCTTCGCATAGGCCTCCTCGATGGCGCGGATCTCGTCTTTGGTCATATCCACAGCGCTGAAAACCATATCCACTTCCGCTGCGACGGCTTCCACCTCGTTGACATTCCGCACAATCAACTTTTTCACTTTTTCCGGCATCGGAATATCCAGTTTCCAACGGCCTCCGATCGCTTCCTCGTAAGTCTTTCCTGCGGAACGAGGACTGGCCGCCAGCGACACAATCTCAAACCAGGGATGATCCGCCAGCAGCGTAATAAAACGCTGGCCAACCATACCGGTTGCGCCCAAAATGCCAACTCTTAGTTTCTCACTCATGGTACCCACCTCATTATTTCAAAAAAATTTCTTTCTATGCTATCACATTCCGACAAAAAAAGCAAGCAGAAAAAGCGCCCGCACCCATGCTAAGCTTTCCGTTCCATCAAAAGGATTTTCGCGCCCAGAGCAGCGGCATCTTCCGCCTGATGAGTGACCAGGATCAACAAGCGCTCCCGCCGATGGCGCAGCACAAAGTCAATCACCCGGCCTTTCGTTTCCTCATCCAGCCCGGTAAAAGGTTCATCCATCAAAAGCGCTTCCGCATCCGACGCCACCGCTCTGGCAACGGCAATTCTTCGGCGCATCCCCCCAGAAAGTTCCTGCACCGGCTGATTCAAGCTATCCCTGGGTAGAATCTCCTCTAATAATTCCTCCGCCTGCCGCTTTGCACAGACCAACTGCAGGTTTTGAATTGCGGAAAGCCCTTCGCAGAGGCGATCTTCCTGAAAGACCATGCCAAAACGGATTCCATCCGGAATCAGAATCCGCCCGCTATCCGGCTTTTCCAAACCGCATAACAGCCGCAGCAAGGTAGTTTTCCCCACGCCAGAAGGCCCCATCAAGCACCAGCAGCCTGTTGAAAATTCCCAGGTGAAATTTTTCAGGATCACTTTTCCATCATATTTCTTTTCCAGCTGCTCTATACGAATCATCCCGTATCCTTTCTCCCTTACCGTATCCGCCCTTGTCACAGAAAGTACCTTCAACTGAAAGGTATGCGTTCCCCAAAACAATGCAATCCGTCAAAAAACGATTTTCTGGACCGCAGCCAGCACCAGCTTTTCGCACAGATAGCTTAAAATCAGAACCACCGCCGTCCATGCAAACAAGTCCGCCGTTTCCAGATAAATCTTCGCCTGATAAAGCTGCTCTCCGATAGAAAAAGCAGGAACGCCGATCACTTCCGCCGCCACGCCTGCTTTCCAGCTCATCCCCACCGCCAACCGGCACGCATTTACCAAAAAAGGGGCTGATGCCGGACGGTAAAAATACCAAAACCGTTTCCACCCCCGAATCCGGAAGACGTTCGCCATCTCGATCAGCTGCCAGTCCGTATTTTTTAGCCCTGCCTGAACATTCAGCGCAATGACCGGAAAGGCCACCACAAAGACAACCAAAACCGACAGTTCCGAGGAACCGATCCAGATCAAAGCCAGGATGACGAAGGATGCTACCGGCACTGTTTTCAACAGAGAAATCATCGGCGACAACAGTTCTCCCAAAAAAGGAAACCGGTAAGACAGACCTCCGATCAGGCTCCCTCCCACCATCGCCAGCAAAAATCCACCGCCAATCTTTGCCAAGGAAAGGAAAATCGTTTTCCAGAACTCCAACGTTGGCAGCAGCCGAACGAGGGATTCTATCACCTGGATGGGACCGGCAAAAATCAGGGAATTCGCAATCAAAAGGCTGGCCGCCTGCCAGACAGCCAGCCAAAATAGCAGGATGAAAATTTTTTTCAGGCTTTTCTTCATCCACATTCCTTTCTCTTACCGAAGACCTGACGCATACATTTCCGTGCTGGGCGCTTCGCCGCCAACCGCCGCCGGATTTTCTTCATAGAGGGCTTGTAAATAACCTGCCAGCGCCTGAATCATATCCATGCCGTCCAGATAGGTGATACCGCACTTCGGAATGGCTTTCTCTGCCACTGGCGCTTTTGCCACAATGCCGAGGGCTGCGATCATCTCAGCCGCCTCCGCCGGATTTTCATTGGTATAAGCCGCGGACTTCTCGTGCTCCTCCATAAAACGAATCACAACGTCCGGATGTTCTTCCAAAAACGCGTTGCGTACAATCGTAACGCCAGTTACCAGAGAACTCGGCATTTCACTCTCTTTCTGAGCTGTTTCCCACTCTTTTCCCAAATCCAAAACCACGTTCAGGCCTTCCGTCTGGGAACAAGCAACCGTCACAAAAGGCTGAGGAAGCAATCCGATAGCGGAATCATCCTGAGCCAACATGGATACTACCTCGGTGGCTTCCGACTTATATTCCATTTTAACATCCTCGACGCTAAGGCCATTGGCTTTCAGCAAGTACTGGAACACATAGTCCGGCGTGGTTCCTTTTCCTGTCAGATAAATGGTCTTTCCTTTTAAATCCTGGATGGACTGGATAGAATTATCTTTTGCCACCACATAAAGCACGCTAAGGGTGTTAATATCAATCACCGAAATATTCGTGTTTTTATTGTACAAAATCGCCGCTATGTTGGCCGGTACCAGGGCAATATCCAAATCTCCCTTTACGATCGCGGCCGTCAGCGCATCCGCGGCGGTCTCCATCTGGAAATACATATCCGGGTTGTTCTGCATCATAGAAACCAGCCCCATGGAGGTGGGTCCTTTCAAGGAACCAATGCGTACAACGGCATCTTCCGGAGCAATGGCCGCCGCTGTAGTTTCTGCCGCAGTCGTCGCTTCCGTAGCTGCTGCCGTCGTAGTCTCCGCCGCTGTGGTAGTTGCTTCCGTGGTGACAGCCGTTGTTGTTTTCGAGCCTGTCTCCGCCGCTCCAGTCGCCTCTTTGCCGCTGCCGCAGCCGGTAAGGAGACCTGCCGCCATGGTCAATGCCAGGCAAAATGCTACTGCTTTTTTCATTTCGTATCCTCCTCGTCATCTACTGCGCACTGAAAATGTCTGGCGGAATAAATGGTTTTGGTCTGTACCCCTGGCAACATGCCGATTTTTCCAGACAAAGCGCTGATCACCGGCGCCGGCGCTTCTACCGCTACGCTGATAATCGAGACGCCCCTTTCCCGATGGGGAATCCCCATCCGGCCCAATATGTAATCTCCATACTGGTGTAGAATCTCATTTAGCTTTCCTGTCGAAGACAATTCTTCCACCATAATCCCAACCAATGCGATTCTTGTCTCCATCGCTTCCTCCTTTCGCGCTCGTGTGCATCTTTAGCGGAGCGCTTTTTTATTCTATAGGAAATGGGGGCGGAATTTCCTATAGAATAAAAAAGCCGTTACCGGAAACCCCGGCGCTCCAAAAGGAGACAGCCAGGTCGTCCCAGCAACGGCCTCTGTCTATGCTGCTTTTGTTTCCGCCTTTTCTCTCAGGACGAACCTTCGAGGGTCAGTACGCTAATTGTCACGTCCATATATTTTGGACTGCTGACAAAAGTATAACAAACTTTTCTTTCGATTGCAAGTATTTCCTAGCGTTTTCCCAAAAGCTGCACTAAACAAACCAATTCTGTACTACCACTATTACTGTTGGATAAAGAGAAATCACCATCAATAAACGCAGGATATGAATGGCAGTCACCACGGCAGTATCGGCTCCCACGTCGGCGGATACCATAATCATATCGCTCAAACCACCAGGCGCACAGGCATACATTGCCGTCTTAATATCCACTTTGGAAATTTTTACCATTGCCATTCCCATAAATAGATTTGTTGCCACCATCATAAACAGCATTCCAATTGCTGGTATCAAAATCAAACGCATCTCCTGCATTTCCGCCAAGCCAACGCCTGACCCCACATAAGCCCCTGCCAAAGTCTGGACGACGAACACAAAAGCCGAAGGTAAAGAGATCGTGTACCCCAAAGTCGCCAGTATGCACGTAGAAAGCATCGGACCCACCATGGTAGCTGCCGGAACGCCGATCCACACAAACAATTTTGCTGCGCAAAACGCGCAGACCAGAATCAAAAGGAAACGCTGAGGGCTGCTGTTTTCCGCCGTCTTTGCCACCTTTCTTCCTTTCGTGCCTTTCCCTGCCCTTGGATCAATCGTCTCACCGCCAACTTTTTTGCAAACATACCGGATAATAAAAGGGAGTCCAGCAACCGCAAAAGTAAAACGCATCACCTGCATAGCCGCTACCTTGGCGGGATCTCCTCCCACATCCATAGCCAAAAGCGTCATTTCTTGCGTTCCGCCCGGAGCTGTTCCCAAAAAGCAGGTAGCAAAGTCTAACGATGTTGTCTGTGCCAAAACAAATCCGATAAACATGCCAAAAGTAAGCATCCCAATCAGCGCAACCAACGCTCCCCAGACAGAATGGCGCAGCGCCTTCAGATCCTGTAGACGAATTCCCGATCCAATATAAATACCGGCCAATAGACGGACATAAAAGGAAAGCTCCGAGGGAAAAAATCCTCGATCCGTAAAGGCATTCAAAAGCATTACGGCTAAAATGCCTCCGATCATTCCCGGCGCTGGAAAATGCAACTTTTTTGCAATCACAGCGCCTATCGCCGCTACTAGTATGGTTGCTGTAAAATTAATCATAATCTACTCCATTTTTCCATCTATACGCTTACTGCAGCGCATAAGGGATCTCATTTCGCCGAAGCTGCTCCACCTTTCTCTTTTGTTCATCGGTCAACGCTAACGCCTCCATGTGGCGTTGTTCTGCAATCATCAGCATTTCCCGCTTTTCTTCCGTATAAGGGGACCACTCAGCAAAACCTTCCCCATTGGGATTCCCGCATTTTGCAAAATTTGCCCACCGTTCCGCCAACTCATTGGACAACTCAAAATCAAATCCATTGTATGGCCTTTGGGAACGAACCAATGTCTGGAAAACATAATGGTGTTCCACCGAATGGTGAGCCGATTCCGCTCCCGGAGGAACATAGGTAAAATGATATAGGTAACTTGGCTTTCTCCCCAATTGAAGTTCATTTTCAGCCCATGCCAAATTTGCCACCATGGTCCGCTCTCCCTCTCCCTGTGTAGAGCCCAACAGATAATCGATTTCCGGGTGCTTCCCTTCTATAAATTGCTGGAGGGGGGACTGAGGCAGCACAAAGCCGTCCACATTGGGCGTAAAGCGCGGATACACTTTACCACCAATTCCGATTTTCTCCATGGACTCATCCACCAGCGGAATCGCAGCAAACGCTTCATAGCCGTTCTGCAGTTCCTCCGCCGACGCAGCACGCGCCTCCGCCAAGGAGGAATAGCCCATATACTGGAAAAATCGCTGTCCCAATTCCTGTGAGCGCTCCGGTGAAGTTCCCCAATAGGAGAACACCGGCCGAAATCCGCCGCCGGACTGCATAATCGCTCTCTGGAATAAACCTTTTGACAAAGGAGAGGCGCACATGTATTCCGTACCGGCAGCCCCGCCGGACTGACCCGACAAAGTAATGCATTCCGGATCGCCGCCAAAAGCAGCAATGTTTCGTTTTACCCACTGAATCGCCGCAAGCTGATCGCGAAGCCCATAGGCCCCGGAACCCTCTCCAGATTCCGCGGAAAGTTCCGGATGCGCCAAAAAGCCAAAAACAGCTAATCGATAGGCAATCGTGACAAAAATCACATTTCTCTTTGCATATGCCTCTCCGTCATACGCATTGAGATAACTATATCCCGAATTGTATCCGCCGCCATGGATATAAACTACAACGGGAAGCTTATCCTCCGGAGTTTTCGCCGGAGTCCAGACATTTAAATAAAGGCAATCCTCGCTGCGCTGATAATTTCCCACATAAAATTCGCTTCCAATGATTCCTCCGCCTTCCGATACGCGCCCGCTCTGCATGCCTATATTGGCAAATTTGTAGCACTGACGCACCCCTTCCCAGGGCTCCGCCGGTTTTGGCGCTCTCCAGCGAAGCTCCCCAACGGGGGGCGCCGCAAAGGGAATCCCCCGAAATATACTGACCGCCTGATTTGCCGCCGGCAAACCCTCTACCCATCCGGTCTCTGTTTTTGCAACTAATAATGCCATAAAATACCTCCTTCTTCTATCTCAAAACAAGCGTTTTTCCTTCTATTTCAGGAAAAAAGCGTTAAAAAATAAAGGCCACCATGAAAAGAGTATCACGGTGGCCTCTCATACCACTCGGTTTAAAACGTGCTTACAAGCTTATACAGATAGCTGCCGAATCCTGCTATTTTTTAAACTCTTCGGTGTATACAAAGCCTCCCGGCTTTACTGTGGAACGATTTACCGTAAAGTTTTCAATTCCCTTTTTGTAAGCATAGTACTCTTTCATGTTTACCATGCAGTACATCGGAATCAAATCTTCCTCAAACATCTTCAGCAGTTTTTCCAATACTTCGGGATCTCCATACTTCACGCCCTCTTCCACCAACGCCTGCATCTCCTCATTGTGGATAAACGTCCGATCGCCGGAACGGTTGTCAAACTGATTGTTAAACAAAATCATAATCGTACCGTCCGCTTTAAAGTTGTTGATCAGAATATCCCAACCGCCTTTTTCATCCAGAAGCGTTGTCTGGAATACCGCGCTCTCATAGGAAACAATATTCATGGTAATTCCCACTTCCGCCAGACACGACTGAACGACCAATACTGCCGCGTTTCGCTGTGCATCTTCATCTACAATCAAATTAATCGTGACACCGTCTGCATATCCGGCTGCAGCCAAATATTCTTTTGCCTTCTCTACATCGTGGGCATACAAAACTCCATCCTGTTTCAAAGACTCCGACCACTCATCATTATCCGGAGTAATCGTACTATACGCCGGTTCTCCATAGCCGCGATAGCCAACCGCCGCCACAGCCTCCGTATCGATCGCATAACAAATTGCTTTTCTCAGATTTGCGTCCTGACACACGGAATTTTCAGAGCAGTTAAAATACAATGCTGCAGTTCGAGTTGTCGAAGCGGAATCCAGAACAAAGCCTTCATTCGCCTCTAAACGCTCCAAGTCGCTGCTGGGAACGTCGTATAGGAAATCCACTCCGCCAGTCTCCAACTCAATGGTTCTCTGGGTAGCTTCTGTAATCACCCGATATACGATCGTATCTACATTCTGCTCTCCTTCATCCCAGTAACCATCGAACTTTTCAAAGGTCAGGCTGCTGCCCAATACCCAATCCGTCAATTGATAAGGGCCCGTTCCAATGGGTTTTCCCGTCATTTGATCCGGATCCGCTTCATAAGCGGCTTTGCTGGTAATAGCAACGCGGACTAAATCATTCATATAAAAGATACTCGGCCCGGAATACGCCAGAACAAGCGTGTAATCATCTTTTATTTCACACTGATCGAACAAAATATTTTTTACATTTCGGGCAAATCCAGGGGAATCTTTGGCGGACTCAAGACTAAATAAGCAATCTTCCGCTTTCATTTCATCCCCGTTGTGAAATTTGACGCCTTTCCGAAGATTCAGCTGCAAATGGGTCTCATCCAGCCAATCCCAGCTCTCCGCCAAACAGGGAACGATCTCTGCTCCTACCGGTTTCGCCAAGGTTTCATAGCATACCTCCCGGACACGCAGCATGGAAACCGAATTTTGGTTCCAGGGATTCATATCGCCGGGATCCGCTGTGATTTCCACAATAATTTTATCCGCTGCAACAGAATCTACTTTCTCCGGCGTCGCTCCCTCTGTGGTCTTAGGATCGCCACTTTCTGTCTTACCTACCGTCTCTTTCGTGTCTCCTCCGCAGGAGACAAGGGACACTGCCATGCTGGCCGCCAAAAGACATGCCAACGCTTTTTTCATCCATTTCATAATTTATCCTCCTTTTTTATTCCAACATTTCATGAACTCGTCCGCAAGCCACGAAATGTTGATTCTCTACCTCTGCCAATACCTGGGGCTGATGACACGCTTCCACCGCATGGGGACAACGAGCCGCAAATCGGCAGCCTGGTTTGGGATCCACCGGTGAAGTAACTTCCCCTTTCAGCAGGATCCGTTCACGCTTTGCTGTAATGTCCGGAATCGGAATCGCAGAAAGCAATGCTTTTGTGTAAGGATGCATAGGACGCACAAACAGTTCCTTGGCCGGGCTTTTCTCCACCACTTGCCCCAAATACATCACACAAATTTCATCAGAAATATAACGAACGACGGAAAGATCGTGAGTAATAAAAATATAGGTCAACTTTCTTTCCTCTTGAAGATCCTGCATCAAATTCAAAATTTGCGCCTGGATCGAGACATCCAGCGCGGATACTGGTTCGTCGCAGACAATCAGCTTGGGATTTAGCGCCAGCGCTCTGGCAATTCCAATCCTCTGCCTTCGTCCTCCGTCCAGTTCATGAGGATAAGAATTTCTTAGCCTTTCAGCCAATCCGACCGTTTCCATCAGTCGTTCCGTCCGGCTTTCCACTTCTTCTTTCGTATAACGTTTGGAAAGCTTCAAAGGTTCCCGAATGGTTTCACTGACCGTCATTCTTGGATCCAGGGAAGAAAAGGGATCCTGGAAAATAATCTGCATATTTTCTCTAGCCTCACGCAAAGTTTTTCCTTTGGCATGAGTGATATCGTTTCCTTCAAACAAGATCTTTCCATCCGTGCTATCAATTAACTGCAGAATCGTTCTCCCCAGCGTCGATTTTCCACAACCAGATTCTCCGACTACCCCCAATGTTTTTCCTGCTTCCAGGCGAAAGCTAACGTCGTCCACCGCGTGCAGAAGTCCTCGCGGCGTCTCAAAATATTTTTTTAAGTGCTGGATTTCCAAAATAGCCAATGTATCATCCCTCCTTCTTTCCACACCGGTTACAACGCACTCGATGTCCTGGAGAAACCTCCATGTCTAAGATCTGCTCCTTTTTACAGGCATCCGTGGCATAGGGACAACGGGGCGCAAACTTACATCCCTCCGGCAGCGCCGCCGGATTCGGCGTCATTCCCGGAATGGGATGCAGGCGCTTTTCCTCCCCAGTCAAACTGGGAAGAGAGCCAAACAGGCCTTCCGTATAGGGATGGCGGGCATCCTGAAAAATATCCCAGGCGGTTCCCATCTCCACAATTTCTCCCGCATACACAATGGCCACCCGATCACAGACTTCTGCGACGATCCCCAAATCATGGGTAATCATAATCATGGACGTCTGCAGTTCTTTTTTCAATTTCTGCATCATATCCAGCACCTGCGCCTGAATCGTAACATCCAAAGCCGTCGTCGGCTCGTCGGCCAACAACAACTGCGGATTGCAGGCCAGGGCCATCGCAATAACAACTCTCTGCTTCATTCCTCCGGAAAACTGATGCGGGTATTCCGAAAAACGGTCTTCCGGAATTCCAACCATCTCCAGCATCTTCCTTGCCATTTCTCCCGCTTTGCGGCGCGATACTTTTTCATGAAGCTTGATTACCTCCGCGATCTGCTCGCCAACGGTAAATATAGGATTCAACGCTGTCATGGGATCCTGGAAAATCATAGAAATCTGTTTTCCACGGATTTTTCGCATGGCGGGCTCTGACAAAGCGAAAAGGTTCTTCCCGTCCAGATAAATCTCTCCGCCTTTTACTTTCGCCGGCGGATCGGGTAAGATTTTCAAAATAGAGCGGGCAATTGTTGTTTTTCCTGCTCCCGTCTCGCCAACTAATCCCAGGGTTTCTCCCTTATTCAAGGTAAAAGAAACACCATTGACTGCCTGAACGATTTCACCTCCCGCATGGTATTCCACAGCGAGATCTTTCACTTCCAGCAAAGGCCATTCTTTCTCTGTCTTCATACCGCTCTCCTCCTTACTTCTTTAAACGGGGATCCAACGCATCACGAAGACCGTCGCCCAAAAGATTTAACGATAAAGTGGTCAGCATAATCGCCACTCCCGGAAAAGTTACCATCCACCAACAGTCCCGAATATAGCTCCTGCCAGACGACAGGATTGCTCCCCACTCCGGCTCCGGCGGCTGCACGCCCAATCCGATGAAACTAAGAGACGCCGCTACCAGAATCGCCGTGGCTACTCCCATAGTCGCTAAAACAATAATCGGAGACATGGCATTGGGCAATACATGGCGGACAATAATAAACCAATCTTTTGCATTAATGGATTTCGCCGCTTCAATATAATCGGTTCCCAAGACGTTTAGGAAAGAAGCTCTGGTCATTCGTGCAAAGCCTGGAATTCGCGCAATGGCAATCGCAATAATACATTTTGAAAAACCAGGCCCCAAGGCGGCAGAAATCGCAATGGCCAAAAGCATACTAGGAATCGCCTGGAAAATATCGGTTATACGCATCAAGATCATATCCAGCTTTCCACCGTAATAGCCGGCCAAAGAGCCCAGCGCAATTCCGATGACAGCTGCGGAGCCAACGGAAGCAATTCCAATGGTGAGAGAATAGCGTGCTCCAT
Source organism: Hominifimenecus sp. rT4P-3 (assembly GCF_051055405.1). Classification (GTDB taxonomy): domain Bacteria; phylum Bacillota; class Clostridia; order Lachnospirales; family Lachnospiraceae; genus Pseudolachnospira. The sequence goes on from NZ_CP167068.1 coordinate 1,842,593, forward strand.
ACAACAAACGGCTAAAAATATCCCGCCCCAAATCATCGGTTCCCAGCCAGTGTTCCTTGCTGGGAGCAGAAAAGGCGGCTGCCCAATCCTGCGTCTCATAAGAATATTTCGTGAGCAAGGGAGCAAAAACAGCGGCTAAAGTAATTACAATCAAAATTACCAATCCCACCATTGCCAGGCGGTTTCGGGAAAGCCGCTTCATGGTAATAACAAAACCGCTTTCTTTCTTCTTTTTTGTCTGTTTTTCGTTTACTTTTTCCACAGCGCTATCCTCCTGTTCCTCTTTTTCCCTTGATATCTGGCTTTGATTCGCGGATCTACAAAAGCGTATAGGATATCAATCAGAAGCATGATTACGCCAAATACCAACGCCACATAAAGAACGCTTCCCTGTACAGCCGGATAGTCCCGATTCTTAATTGCCGAAATCATATAGCTGCCCAATCCTGGTAAAGAGAATACGGATTCCGCGACGATCGCGCCGCAAAGCTGGAATCCCAACATTGTGCCGACCTGCGTAATTACCGGAATCAATGCGTTTCGCAAGGCGTGCACATAAATAACCTTTTGCTCTGCAACCCCCTTTGCCCGCGCCGTTACAATATAATCCTGACGGATAACTTCCAGCATACTGGATCTGGTCTGCCTAGCAATGGAGCCTACGCCATTCAGCCCAATTGCCACACAGGGCAAAATCAACTGAATGGGATCCCCATACCCGGAGGCGGGAAGCCATCGCAGATTCAATGCAAAAATCAATGAAAGCAATAACCCCACCCAGAACCCTGGCATAGATACCACAATCAAAGACGACAGCATACACGCATTGTCCCGCCAACTGTATTGGTGAACGGCAGCGGAAATCCCCAGCGGCATCCCAAGCAACAGCGCCAGCATAACGCTCAAAACAGCCACCTGCATGGTTACCGGAAATCTCGTTACAATTTCACTGGATACGCTCCTTTTATTGATATAGGAAGTGCCCAGATCAAAGTCGAAAAAGACCTGCTTGATATAGCGCCCCAGACGAGTAACGTAAGAATCGTTCAAGCCCAAGTCCTCTCGCAATTCATAGACCTCTTCATCCGAAGCCTCTCCGCCCAAGATAATCCGAGCGGGATCTCCATCGGCAAAATAGAGCATCGTAAAAATCAATATTGTCACTCCCAATGCCACCGGTATCATTGCAAGAATTCTTTTTATTACATACCTAGTCATCTTGCTTTTTTCTCCTCTCCCTTGAATTTTTCTGTCTATTATAAAATTGACACTGTTATTTTAACAGATTCTTATTCAAAAAGATAAGACTAGATACAATATTCACTTATAACATTCATTGAATATGTCATTTTTTCTTCTGTTTCACATACAATTCTCTGTTTGACCGGAGCGTTCGCTTTTATCCGCTCCATCTTATGATCCCTAATTGTATACCCCCCCCCCTATATTTTCTGACTAATTTATTTATCCTCTTATGTGTATTGCTTATTTTCTCTCTATTCTCATTAATCCCTCCACAATTTCCAGAAAAATATTGATTTTTCGACTTTTTTCTTTTATAATAAATTTCAAACGGAAAGGAACATCTTCTTATGGAAATTTTACAATTGCAATACTTTGAGTGTGTGGCACGCCATGAAAATGTATCAAAAGCCGCATTGGAACTCATGATTTCTCAGCCTGCCTTAAGCAACTCGATTATTCGATTAGAAAAAGAATTGGGGATTACGCTCTTTGATCGGGTAGGGCGAAAAATATATTTGAATGAACAGGGAAAATCTCTTCTGGCCAACGTAAAAAAGATCCTGGATTTGATTTCTCGAAGTAAAACGAATTCCCGTACCGCCTTGAGACAGCGCACGATATCCATGTTTCACTATATTTACAGTCCAACGCTTATGAAAGCAATCGCAGAGTTTTCATCCTCTCATTCGGAAACTACATTCCAAATTTCCAATACAGTGAGAGATTCTTCGATCAATCTGCCGATTTCCAACTGCGATTTTATTATCCATAAAAATACGACCTCCCTTGGTTTTCCGCACCGCTCTCTTCCGTTAGAGACGATTTCTTATTATGCCGTCCTGCCCAAAAAACATCCCTTGGCACAAAAGGAAAGCATTCATTTGTATGACCTGCGCAATGATTCCTTTTGCTTTCTATGCAGCGCGGGGGATTTTCATTTAGAACCGGCTTACTCTTTTTGTTTGGAGGCGGGTTTTTCTCCTAAGATAGCGTTCTCAACAACACGCCCTTATCTGAAATTTTTCTTCTTAGATGAAGGGACTTCGGTAGGAATTGTTACTTCTGTTTACCTATCGCATTTAAAGAAATTTCCTGCCGTAACAAGCGTTCCTCTGAAAGGATTTGAACAATACGCCCAAATTCAATTAAGCTGGAAAGAGGATGTTCCTCTTTCTCCCGAAGGAAATGAATTTTTATCTTATATCAAACAAATCATCTCGTAAAACGAGGAGTTCCACAGATTTTGATGCTGCGTATCTCATTTGAAAGCCAAAAGCAAAGGAGCTGCTCCAAATCTACCTTTGAAGCAGCTCCTCCTCCCTTTTATCCGAAACGTTTTTCTAATATACTGATACCTTTATACAAAAGCGCAGATACAATGCAGAGGATTACAATCGAAAGGATTACATAATCCATCTTAAATACCTGGGAACCATAGATAATGAGATATCCCAATCCTGCACGGGCAGCCAGGAATTCGCCGATAATCACACCTACTAGGCAAAGGCCAATATTGACCTTCATCGTACTGACTAAAAGCGCCACAGAACTTGGAATCATCACCTTTGTCATAACATCTCGATTGCTTCCGCCTAACGAAAGAATCAACTTAATCTTATCTTCGTCTACCTCCTTGAAACCGGTCAGCAAGGTAATAATTGATCCAAAGACAGCAATAGAAACGGCTGCCACAATGATTGTCTTCATATTGTTGCCAAGCCAAACGATCAGAACTGGCGCTAAAGCGGATTTGGGCAAACTGTTCAGCATCACCAGATATGGCTCTAATATCTCCGCCGCCAAGGTGCATTTCCACAATACCATTGCAATCAGCAAACTGAGAACCGTTACCAGCAGAAAGCTAATTATCGTTTCCGCCAGCGTAATTCCAATGTGCATAAAAATACTCCCATCCGACGCCATGGTTCCAAAGGTCGAAACCAAGCGGCAGGGACTGCTAAAAATAAAGTCATTCAGCCATCCTAGACGAACACTTCCCTCCCAAAGAACCAAAAGAAGAACTAGGATCAGCGAACGTCCAATACGAATATTTCTTTTGTGGCGCGCCGCGTCGCTTAAAAACTGCTGCTGGGCAGCAGACAATTTATCCATGCTCCCGTACCTCCTTCCAAATCTGCTGGAAATAGGAAGAAAATTCTGGTGCATTCCGACGTTCCAGCGGAGAAAGATGGACTCCATCCGCCTCTGCCGAAAAGGAAATAGGCAGAATTTTTTTAATCCGGGCAGGCCGGTGAGATAAAATAATCACCCGGCTCCCCAAGCTGATGGCTTCCGATAAATCGTGGGTCACTAAGATGGCTGTTTTTCCTTCCTTTCGGATGATGGAGCCAATATCGTCTCCCACCTCCAGCCTAGTCTGGTAATCTAGCGCGGAAAAGGGTTCATCTAATAAAAGCAGCTCCGGTTCCAAAGCTAAAGTCCGAATTAACGCCGCTCTTTGGCGCATTCCTCCAGAAAGAGACGATGGATAGGAATCGGAGAAGTCAGCTAGGCCATAGGTTTCCAGCATGGTTCGTACCCGCGCCTCACTTTTGTCGTTCAACTGATGCGCCATTTCCAATCCTAACACTGCATTTCGGTAAACCGTCCGCCATTCCAGCAAATGGTCTTTCTGAAGCATATATCCGATTTGAGCACCATTTATCAAAATCTCTCCCTGTTCCGGCTTGATCAGGCCGCAAATCAGGGAGAGCAGCGTCGATTTTCCACACCCAGAGGGCCCAACAATGGCAATGAATTCTCCAGGCTGTATGGAAAAGCTAATGTTTTGAAGCGTTTCCGTTTCGCCGTCCAGGCTGTGGTAGGAGTACCCAACCCGGCGCAGCTCTAATACGGGTTCCATATAATTCCTCCTTATCACGAGTATAATCCAGTGTATGCGGTGAAAAAAAAGAGGTCACGGAATCAGCCGGGCCCTCCAAATTTTATTTTTAGGTGGAAAATTGCTTTTTCTGAAAAAATGGTTGACAAATCTTAGGGAATCATGTAACATGATTATCGTGACCAAAATTCAATTCGAATTTTGAAACAGGCTTCCTTGGCTCAGCTGGTAGAGCGACGCATTCGTAATGCGTAGGTCGCCGGTTCGAATCCGGCAGGAAGCTGATCGCCAGAAAGCACGGAAAATCGTGGGTTCTGGCTTTTTTGTTGTCAAAAATAAGCCCCCGAAAAACGGGGGCTGGCAAGATAACGTACCGCTTTTCCTTGAAATTTTGCCGGATGCCGGGTACACACCATTTTACCGGCTTATTCTGCGTTTTCTACCGCTTTCATTAACATGTCTACGATCTCGTTGCCATATTCAGCACGGACCGAATCATACACAGCCTGGCACATCGCTTTCATCTCTTCCAGAACAGACTGTTCCAGCTCAACAAACTGAATTCCGGTCTCCGACATCAGTTCTTTTCTGCCCTCCTGACGCTCATCACAAACATTCCGGGCATACTGAATGGTCTCAACGCCTACCTCGTCGATCAACTTCTGATCCTCTGCGGAAAGCGACTGATATACCCCTTGGTTCATCAGAAATACCATAGAAGAAGGCAGATGATTGGTCATAACCATATATTTTTGCTGTTCATAAACCTTATTGGCATAGACGACTTCCACCCCATTTTCCTGCGCGTCAATGGTTCCCTGCTGCAATCCAATGTAAACTTCCGACATTGCCATCGGAGTAGGATTCGCTCCCAAAGCTTTCCAAATAGAAACATGGAAGGCATTATCCATAACACGAATTTTTAAGCCGCTTAAATCCTGTACCGAATGAATCTCCACATTGCTCGTGGTTTGGCGCATTCCCTGGTCATAGAACCCCAAAAGGTGGAAGCCATTGTCTTCGTAGCATTGGGCAAAATATTTATTTACTGTTTCGTTGTCCATGGCCTTTCGATATACATTTACATTCGAATACAAAAATGGAAGGTCGATCGCCGTCACATCGTCAATAAAATTGGAAGTAGTGCTGACAGCGCTGTTATAAAACGTAATATCTCCGCTCTGACAAGATTCACAGCATTCAATATCGCTTCCCATCGAACCACTAAAATGCAGCTGTACTGTCATTCTTCCTCCGGACCGTTCTTCCAACTGCTCTGCAAAATGCTTAATCATGAGACCTTGTACGGTATCCTCCGCACAGTCCGCTGCGTAAATAAAATGATAGGACTCGCCTTCCGAATTTTCCGCCTGTGATACTTCTCCGCTTTCCTGGGCGGATGCAGAAACACTTTCCGCCTTTGCTGCTGTAGTGTCTGCGGAAGTACCGCTTCCGCAAGAAACCACAGCCAGCATCATTACCATTGCCAAGATTGCTGCACTCATTCTTTTCATACGTTTTCTCCTTTTTACAACTATTTTTTGTGAAGCGATATATACCTTCCCTTAACGCGGGCATACTCGCCTTTGTCAATGAAAGGGAACATCCTTTTTTAGAGCAAGCACAAACTGAATTGAGGGAACACCACAATAAGAATTAACGCAAGCATAAACAGCAGAATAAAAGGAACTGCATGTCTTGCAATTTCTACCACCGGCATTCCAGTCAAACCGCTTGCTACAAATAGATTGATTCCTACCGGCGGAGTGACAAAGCCCACTGCCAGGTTCACAACCAAAATAATGCCAAAGTGTACTAAATCCACGCCAATCACCTGCATGATCGGAGCTAAAATCGGCGTCAGAATCAGAATTGCCGGCGCGGCATCCATCACCATTCCGACGAAAAGCAGGAACAAATTGATAATCAACATGATTGCCCATTTGCTTTGGAACGTTCCAGTAATCCAATCGCTGAAAATCTGAGGCACATTCATCAGCGCGATCACCCTTCCAAAGGCCGTAGCCGCCGCCAGCACAAACAGAATCGGGCCAATGGAACGCAGTGCTTCCAGAAAGAGCTTTGGAATATCACGTACCGGAATCGTCCGATAAACAAAGACGCCTACAAACAAGGCATAAAAAACAGAAATTGTAGCGGCCTCCGTCGGTGAGGCAATGCCTCCATAAATACTTCCCAGGATAATTACCGGCGTCAAAAGCGCCCAAAAACTATCCTTAAAGACAAACCAAAAGCCTTTTTTTCGTAACTCCCCTACTGCCGCATGAATCCGCTCTTTATCCTCACCATTTTTCCGACAGTAATAGATACAATAAACCATCAAACACCCTGCAATGACGAATCCCGGAACGATACCCGCTAAAAACATATCGCTGACCGAGGTTCCTGCCGCCGAACAGTAGAGAACAAAAGGAATACTGGGCGGTATGATACACCCCAGCCCTCCCGCCACGGCGATCACTGCAACAGAAAAACTCTTTTCATAGCCGAGATTCAGCATTACCGGAATAGTCATACTCCCAACTGCCGCAACGGTTGCTGGGGAAGAGCCAGAAATCGCTCCGTAGAAGAGACAAGTTACAATCACAATACAAGGCACTCCCGCTGTCAGATTTCCAGCAAAATAGGTAAACACATCGAATAGCTTTTTCGAGATTTCCCCTCTCGCCATGATAACGCCGGACAACATAAACATGGGAATCGCCAGCATCGGAAAACTATTCACTCCACTGATCATAGATCGCAAGATCACCGCGCTGCCCGCTGAAAAGCTGGGATCCAGAATACCTGGCAAGACAGCGGTAACCGCCATCGACAAAGAGATCGGAAGCGCCAACAGCAGAAACACAAAAAACGCCAAAAATAAAACGATAGGCGGCATGTCAATCCCCTCCTAATCTTTCGTATTTTTTCTTTTGTTTATGGCCAATATCTCCTGAAAAATTTCCTGTACCGATCGAATCAAACCAAACACAAATCCTACCACCGTACTTCCCTGAACCCAGGCCATACTAATATTCGTAGCGGAGCTCTTCTGTCTACTGGCTACCGCGGACATGGTATAATTCCATGCTTCTGGGATCATATAGGCAAAGAACGTCAGAGAAATCAACAGGACCAACAGTCTTACAATTATTTGCAACGTGTCTGGCAGCATTGCAGTCAACTGATCGATCCTCAGCGAGATCTGCTTCTCCATACAGTAGCCAATACTTAAAAAAGTCGTCCATACAAAGAGAAAGCGAGTAATCTCTTCCGTCCAGGATAAAGAATTGTTGAATACATACCGGCAGATCACCTGGATCCCCATGATCAGCACCATCGCCATCAGCAGGATCATCATTAGCTTTTCTTCCAAATTTCGATCCAGCCATCTCAAAATCTTCATCTGTTTTTCCTCCTAGTACTGAAGGCCTCCATTGATATCTAACACTTCGCCAGTCGTCCAGGCAGATTCATCGCTGGCTAAAAAGGCAATCGCACTGGCGATCTCTTCTACTTCGCCAATCCTCCCCAGAGGGATTCCCGCATTTAGCCGGGCTCTTGTCTCCGGTGCTTGGGATTCTGCCAATTTTCCCCGGAGCGGGCCGGGCGCAATACTGTTGACCGTAATATTCCAGGCTCCCAATTCTTCTGCCAAAGCCATGGTCAAACCGACCACTCCGGCCTTGGAAGCAGCATAATTTACTGCAACTCCAGGGCGTCCCTTCCGGCCTCCTAAAGAAGAAATCAAAACGATTCTTCCATATTTTTGCTCTTTCATCACAGGTACCGCAGCCTTCACGGAATGAAAAGTGCCCGTTAAGTTGATATCTAAGACATTTTTCCAGTCTTCTTCCGGCATCTCATCCACCAGGCTATGTTTTAAAATGCCTGCCGTAGTAACCAACACATCAATTCTTCCAAACTGCTCCTTTGCATATTTTGCCGTTTTCTGGCAATCCTCCATCTGCCGAACGTCACAAACCACTGTTCTCATCCGAGAGATCTCCGCATTTCTCTCTTTCAAAGTTTTTGTACAAGCATCTAACACTTCCTGGGAATAATCCGCCAGCACCAAATTTGCTCCTTCTTCCAGCAAACGTTCTGCCGCCGCCAACCCCATATCGCCGCCGCCTGTCATAAGTACGGTTTTTCCTTCAAACCGGTTCATCCGTCTCATTTCCACATCTCCTCCTCATCCTTCTGCAAAATAACTCTTTGACGTCTCGAAACACCGTCTGGCATATTCATAAGCGCCGAAATCCTCCAGACGCTGCCTATTTGGAATCTCTAAGGCGATTACCGCCTCCTTTCGAATATGTCCTACAATATTTCGAATATCTGCTGCGCCCTCTCCGGGATACAAGCGTTCCTGCCGCCCTGTCCTGGCCAATTCTTCCTTTGTAGGCGGCATATCCGCCGCGATATCGCACACATGTACCAGATCGAACCATTGGGGCAGGCAGCCCTCTAAATCCGACAATTTTACTCGAGACCGATGCCAATGGAGCGTATCCACCAAAATTCGAGCATTTTCTTTCTTTACGGTCTCCAACAGCGCTTTTGCTCCGGTCAAATTTGTTACTTCCGCCCACGTCACAAACTCTAAATTCACTGTCATCCCATAAATCGCGGCCAAATCGCAAAGCTGTGCGAATTTTTCCGTATATTTATCTGTATTCGGCGTCCAGATACTGGACACAACGCCTTCCACATTTAACTTTGCAGCCGCTTCCAGATCCGCCTCATAAGAACGAATATCCGTATCCTCACGAATAGCAATTAAATCCATATCATGAATAGATATTCCTGTCTCTTCCATTGCTTTCTCTGTCAGATGAAATAAGTTTGCATCATGAACCAGGTCAAAATACACTTCTCCTGGTACGCCTTGGGCGATCCCCCGAATGCTTACCATATCAAATCCCAGCTGATAAGCGTTGTAAATCATCTCCGGCGGTCTCCACAGTGGAACCGTATGCTGTGCTAGGGAATACTTTCTTTCCATGTTTTCTCCTTTCGCTTTTTTCTCTGCTTTCATTCTAGCATCCCTGTTTCACTAACACTACTGTACTTTTCTCATCTTACTATGAGAAGTCCTCATAGTTTTAACTCTTTATTTTCACACTGTATACCTTTATCTTCATCAAATTCCATTTACTCCCATCCACTTCCGACTATTAATTCAAAATTCATTCGACTTTCCGCCTGCCTTATGATATACTTTGACTGAAGGAAAAATCCAACGGGAAACAACGCTGGAATATTGTCGAAAGGAGCTTTTCATTGAATCTCCAACAATTCTACTATTTTGAAGCCATCGCAAGAAAGAAAAATTATACCAAGGCGGCTGAGGAACTTTCCACCACCCAGTCTTGTCTCAGCCATTCGATTGCTGATTTGGAAAAAGAGCTTTCCCTATCCCTCTTCTATCGGAAAGGAAAAAATATTGAGATTACAGAATTCGGTCTCAGCTTTCTTGACCACGTACAAAAGATCATTTATGAATTAGAAGGAATAAAACAAGATCAGCAGCAAACGTTAGCCCCTTTTTCCGATATATTAAAAATTTCCTTTACCGCAAACATGAGCCACGAATATATTCCAAATATCATCCGTGCCTTTCAAAAAACCGGCAACAACCAAAATATCCAGTTTCTTTTCTCAGAAATGTTGGCGACAAAAAAAGCAATTGAAGATTTAAAAAACGATGTGTTAGACATTGCCTTTGGCGCCAAAATCGAAAACCCGGACATCGACTATTTTCATATTTTTGACGAGGAACTGTTTCTCATTGTCTCCAGTGAAAGCGCTTATGCCAAACAAAAAAGTTTCCATCTGGAAGACATCCAAAAGGAAACTTTAATTACATATAACTACAATTGCGGTACCCGCTATTTTATCGACAAATTATTCCGCAGCCATAATGTGGCTCCAGCCTCTCTTATTGAAGTAGAAACAGAAAAAATGATCGCCAGCGCGGTCTCTTCCGGGCTAGGTATCGGAATGATTCCTCCGATTTCCGGACTGGAACAGTATAATGTGAAGCTTCTTCCGTTAGATCAGCTTACTGTAAAGAGACCGCTTTATATGATGTGGAAATCGGAAGAATATCCCCGGCCCGCTGTTAAAAATTTCATTTCATTTATTAAGCATTTGTCGTAAATACTTCATTCAAGAAATAAAAAAGCCAGAACCCACGCTTTCACGTGCTTTCTGGCCCTCAGCTGCTAAGCGGATTTGAACCGCTGACCTCATCCTTACCAATAGCCCCTCTAGCTTTTTTTATCTTGTCCCAACATGCTTGAAACCCACGTTTTTGCGTGGGTTTTTTGATATTTTCTTTTTCTAACTCATTCTAACTTTGGTGTTTATTTTCTGGCTTTAAACACCAAATAAACACCAAATAAGCACCAAATTATCGGGCCTGTTTTCGGGTCAAAAGATGGTCTAAAGTATCGCTTGCCGCCTTGTCGTTCTTTTCTAGGGCATGGGCGTAAATGTCCAACGTCGTAGAAGCTTTAGCATGTCCAAGACGATTGGCAACAGTCACCGGGTCCATTTTTTCACTGAGAAGCAAAGTAGCGGATGTGTGTCTAAGCCCGTGCAAAGAAATGTCTGGAAGTAAATTTTCTTCCTTTTGCTTTGCGCTTAAAGCGTCATCTGCCAAAATCTTTTTGTTATGCAATTCCAAAACTCTTTTGAATTTCTGATAGGGTGTTGATGGGTCCATCATTTTGCCGTTCCACTGGGTGAAAACATAGTCCCCCTCTCCTATCCACTTATCCCCCAAAGAAAAACGGTATTCAATCTGCTCTTTCCTATGCTGGCGGAGTAGCTTCAGCACTATGTCTGGTAAAACAATCTTCCGATTAGATGTCAAGGTCTTAGGTTGTTTCACAATCACCCGCCCTTTTACACTGGAAGCGGTCTTGTTGATATCAATAAGACGGTTGGAAAAATCAATGTCCTGCCAAGTTAGAGAAACGATTTCCCCGCGCCTAGCTCCGCTATACAAAGCGACATAAAAATAGACTTTGAATTGAAGTTCTATGCTCTGCTTTTCTATGTAGTCTGACACCTGATAAGGCTTTCCGGTATCATCTATACGGGTGTGTCCTTTAATGGTGCGCGGGTATTCCTCATCCAACGCTTGAAGAAAAATCAGTGCCTGTTCATCGGTAAAAAACTTGATCTCCTGCTTTTGCTTCACTTTTGGCACGACTGCTCTCTGGCATGGATTACTATCCAAGATCATCCACTGAGTTGCCGCTTTAAACATACCCGAAAGCATAACATGATATTTTTGAATGGTGTTAGGGGACAGGCCACCCTCTTTTCCGTCCATACGAGCTCCATCCTCCGTTAGTCTATTATACAGGCTAGTTAGGTGAAGTGGCGTAACCTTGGAAAGTTTTAGATGTCCGATCTGGGGCAAGATCACCTTTTCCAATGTCCAGCTATATTTCTCCTGAGTACGTGGAGCCAAGTTGACATTGACATATTCTTTCATCCAGCGTTCCGCGAAGTCCTTCACGGTCATTTTCTCACCGTCCAAGTACTTCCCGTTTTTCACAGACTCTTCAAACTCTATAACAAATTTATTCAGGGCTTTTTCCTGTTGTTTGGCCGTCATAGATGGGTCTGGCGTGAAGGTGGCCGATTCCCGGATTTGCTTGCCGGTGATGTCGTAGCCGTTAGAAACAGTAATTTTGTAGGAGTTACCACGTTTAGTTATGTTGGCCATTTTCTAGAATTCCCTCCTGCCCTCAATAGTAATTTGCTCCCATACTTCGCCGGATAATACCATTTCGGCAGCTGCTTTACCGCATTCATACGATGTAAACGATATGTTATTGGGTATGGATGTCTCATCATGATTCTGAAAAATTCGATCAAGTCTATATTGTAAATAATCCAAAACGTCATCACGTAAATCATAGAATTCTTTTTCGGTAACTGTTATGCATTTGTTCTCATATAACCATAAACGCTGTAATTGTTCAACACTTTCTTTCATGTCGGAGAGTTCAACTGGTTCTTTTGATTTTTTAAATGAAGGAAATTCCTGCATATTGATATATCCATCTGAAATGGAAACTGATAACATTTTTAATAAAGTTTCAAAAGCGAAATCTTTTAAAAACGCGTCCGTAAAGAATTGTTTGTCTAAAGACTCTTCGTCAGGGAAATCATCTTCTCCCATAATATACTCGATACGCACCTTGAAAATTGTCGAAAAAATCCGAGCTGCCTCATAGGTGATTCTACGATTGCCTGTTTCATAATATGAAATGGTTTGGGGGGTATAATTTGATAATCGAGCCAAATCGGATTGACTTAGTTCGGCTTTTTCCCGGAGTTCCCTCAATCTTGTGGCGGGGATCATGTTTTTCTGTTTTTTACCCATTTTTTCTCCTTTTTGATCAATCAACAAAAAATCGCGTACGTTGTTTACTGTTATTCAGGAATAACCGAATATATGGGATTTCATTCATTTTTCAGCAGTTTTTGCCGGAAATTTATAAACACGCAAGGGCATAAAGTGTTGTTTTGCAATTACTACAACTAAATGCTATAATAAGCATATCACAGATGTTTAAGCTATGCAACAACAAATTATGATGGAAGGAGATTCTATGAGTAACCAAGATTTGAAGAAGAAAATTAAAAATGCCGGATTCTACCAATGGCAAGTGGCTGACGAGATGGGGATTTCACAATATACCCTATGTATTTGGTTTAGAAAGCCGCTACCGCCTGAAAAAGAACAAGCGGTACTTGATGCTATCCAGAGATTGAAAGAAGGTGGTACTATTGGCTGAAAAAATCATGTACAACCTTCAAGAAGCCGCCGACTATACCGGGCTTTCCTATCATTTCTGGTGGAAGGCATGCCGGCGGGGAGATGTCCGCTTTATAATGGCGGGAAACCGCTATCTGATTCATAAGGCAAATATTGACGATTTCCTCCTGCATGGCCCACAAACACCTGTTAAAAAAGGAGGCTGAGAAATGCCAAGCACAACAGAACTAAAAGCCGCCTTTCTGGATTCCATCAAACCGGGAGTAGTTCTGGATGATGCTTTCTTCCGGAAGCTGTATGGATGGAGCATGACAGAGCCAGATTTTTTAGAAAGGGCTTTAGATATTGCCGTATCCAGGCAAGTAGATATCGCTCCGGGCTATCAGGCATGGGGGAAGGCATATGAAGCTGAACAAGCGGCCATTGATAAAGACGTGGCGGAATGGTATGGGAAATGGTCAGGAGAACAAAGAGAGGGGGTAGAACAAGCGAGTGGCGGAAGAAACCAAAGAAGTAGATATCAGCGCATTCCACAAATATTCCAAAGGCAGTAAAGATTCGCCGCCCGTTCCCGTGGATATCTTGGAATACCCCATAGCGGAGTATCTGAAAACCGAGCTGAAAATAATTGTGATAGCCGGAAAACCATACATATATTATGGGGGATATTACAAGTTGGATGAGGACGGGGCGGCCCTTATGGACCAGATCAAAGCCCTTATTTTCCCGGAACTGATCTCAGTATCCCGTATTAAGCGGGTGTACGATCTTTTAATTAAGGACTACGCCTTGCAGAAAGAAATTGACGAAGTAAACAGGCATCCAAAGTACTGGATTAACTTCCGTAATGGAATGTTTGATGTGAAAGAATGGAAAATGCACGAACACGACCCTAAATACCTTTCCATCAACCAGATACCAAGTGATTTCATTCAAAACGCGCCCTATAACGGCTCCACGGCGGAGAAATTCATAAGTGACTTGGTGCCAAACCAGGACGATCAAGAAATGCTCTTCGAGTGGTTCGGATACTGCATGACGGTAGACACCAGCTTCCAGAAGTATCTCACGTTTAACGGCCCGCCCGGAGCAGGAAAATCCGTTATTCTGTGGATTCTGGAACAGATCGTAGGAAAGGAAAACGTGTGCAGCATATCCCTCCAAGATTTGAATAAACGCTTCTACCCTACAAACCTTTTCGGGAAACTGCTAAATGTATGCGCAGACATCCCGTCAACAGCTCTGGAACAGGTGGATGTAATTAAAAAGATCACGGGAGAAGACGCTGTAATGGGGGAATATAAAGGCGGGAAGGTGTTCAAATTCCATCCTTACGCTAAGCAGAGCTTTTCCGCCAACGAAATCCCGATAAACAGGGATGAAAAATCGAGGGCACTTTACCGGCGGATGCTTATCCTTAAAACGGAAGGACGAGGGGAATATATCGAAAACCTGAAAGCGAAACTGGCCTTAAATCTTCCGGCGATAATCTATAAATCTGTTGTCGCTCTTAAACGCGCCTATGAGAACGGCTGTCTAACAGAAAGCGAACAGAGCAAAGCGGAAATATTGGAGCTCTACAAGGCAAGCGATTCCGTGATGGCGTTCCTGGCGGATTGCACCGAACAGCGGGAAGGAGCAAAAATAGAGAGAAAGAAGCTCTATGATCTGTATACAAGCTACACGGAGGAAGAAGGAGTTCCTTTCCCTTATTCAAAGACAGGCTTTTTTGCCAACCTGAGAAAGAAAGGATATGCAGAAATCACAGTTAAGGGTGTTCGGTATTTCAAGGGCATTGAACAGAAATTTGAAGAAAAAGACCTTGACGGGGAACCATTTAAAACGGCTTAGGGGGTGCAAAAGGTGCAGAATTTTTCTAACCCAAATATGCGGGGGAAAATAATAATATATATACACGTATATAAAAAAGGCGGTATAGCTAAAAACGTGCACTTTTTGCACCCTCTTCTTTCCACTTTGATAGAGAAAGGCAATCGTATGGACAAATTTAAAGAGGTGACATATTGACCAATAAGAACGTAACCAACGTATTCAATGATATATTTGCCTGGTGGAAGAAATACCGGGACGAGCCGCCGGATGAAAACCTGCTAGAACAGATGGCGAAGGAAGGTTATGAGATTTGCCGGAAATACTTCGCCGCAGATTTGGCGGTTCATATGGTGGATGATCTGGTCCGGATAAAAGAAAAAGCCCTTTGGAAGCGGCAACTTCCGCCGGGCAAGTAACACGGACACACGCAAGGCCGGTCACATGATTAGTATACCAGACCGGCCTAAAATAAGAAAGGTAATTCTGATAGAATTTGCAGACCTTAGTGTTGGTTTTTGTTGGAAGGATTTGTGAGGCCCTAAAAAGAGAAATCGGAGGCCCTAAAAAGGCAGGAGGACAGGCCCCCCTATGGATTGAAACAAAATGTCTCTGGGGAGACCGGTGAGTGGAGCTTCATTTTACTCTCAGGTCGCACGTAAGCCCCTCCCCTCTTTTCTGGGTGAAGTGTGGACGAAGCAAGGAATTTTGTATGCAAGTGTACGCAAGCCGTAACCGAACGGATATAAGCGAACGTTCTTTATGCTGGATACCAAGAAGAAAGAACGCTGTATACGGTACGGGCCTAAGAAACCTAAAAAAATACAAGGGAATACAAGGTTTCTGTAAAACGAAACAAACACAAAGGTCGCAATGAGACTTTTTTCAAAACAAACAATTATATGGCTTCGCGTTGTCTGATGTCCTCCTGCTTTCAGCAGGCAGGAGGATGTTGAGAAATGTCAAGGTTGCAGGGCATCTGCTTTCAGTAGGCAGGAGGGATGAACCACGGGCGAACGGCGGAGCCTAACAGGAAGGATGGTATATTATGAGATTAAATACAGGCAGATATAAAGAAGTAGCCGGGGAAAAGCATCTAAAAGATGCCGATGTGGCGAGAATGGCTGGAATGACAGCAAAAGCTTTTTCATGGATTCTGGAAAACCAATTTGCAGACATGGAAGTAATTGAGATTATCGCGGATGCTATCGGATGCAATGCAAAGGAACTGGCCTTGTCCGATTATGAAGGTTATGCGGAAAATGTGATCGAATGGATTCGAGATCAGACAAGGGCTACGGTCAGCCTGTCTCAGAAAAGAACAATAGGCAGAGTCCGGAAGCTGGCAAAGGAACATCCGGAGAAATGTCAGATCGTGGCCGAAAACAAGGACGGAAGTATTTGCGCCCATATCCCGGTTAGCTGGGTGAAGATCAGCCCAACGGCACGACGTTCCGAAAGTCAGAGGGCCGCGGCGAAACGGAATGTTCTGAAAATCCGTAGTCTGGGGCATGAAAACAGGTGATTTTCCATTTTAAAGCCGGACAGGTATAAAGTATTGCCTAGAGATGAAAAAGAGGAAATCGGGCGGTTTTATATCAAGTGGGACCGCCCCCCGGCATATGAATTCTGGCTGGTGGAGCTCTCCTACACCGACCGCCCCCTTTTATGAATAAAAATATCCCGGATTAAGTTTTGACCGACGGCCCGGCAAGGATAGAGCTATTGAAATCCAATTTTTATTGTGCTTATCTCGTTCATCCCCCCTTTTCTAAAAATATTTAGAGATGGAAAAGGCTACCCTACCCACTAGGCTAATCGCACAAATTCGTCCTCAAAGGGTGGGGGGGGATTCGTCCTCCTGCCGGATGGTTAATAGGAACTACTGAACGCAAATCTACGTTGAGTTTTCTCAATTCGGGGGAGAACGTGTAACGTGGGGTTCCCCACTTTGGCGGCGGACTTTTCCGCTGTAAGATCACCTCAATTTTGAGGGGATGTGCATCCAATTTTGGAGGGTCCTTATCCCTGGGAGATGTGTCCAGTTTTGGACCGGTCTCTAATAGAGAATGGGAAGCGGTTAAAGCTGTGAGAAAGCTGAGGAAAAATAGAAAAAGGCGTAAAAAATCCTCCTGCTTTTCTTGACGATAGCAGAAGGAAAGGTTATAATAGACTTAACAAGAGAGCCGTTAGCTAGAGTACACCTAGCCGCCGGTAATCTTTGGCTTAAAAGTAGCGCCTTATCTTACCAGGACTGATATGTACCCAGAATCCTGGACACATTGATTTTATGAATTAGGCACAACAACACATGGATGTTTCTCTGTATTTTACAGGGGGCATCCATTTTGTTTTTGCCTGAATTCTTACGTTGTTATAATAGTTTATATATTCGTCCACTGCTTTTGCAAAATCTTCAAATGATTCGTACTCTTTCTCATATCCATAAAACATCTCGTTCTTAAGTCTTCCAAAGAAAGTTTCCATGATACAGTTATCATAACAGTTTCCTTTTCTTGACATTGACTGCCTAATACCATGTTCTTTTAAGGTGTTTCTAAAGGAGACATGCTGATACTGCCATCCTTGATCAGAGTGCAATATCAAGCCTCTAACAGATGGAAATTTCTCAAAGGCTCGATTCAGCATACGATTGATCTGTTCCATATTTGGACTTAATGATAAATCGTATGAAATAATCTCATTTGTATTCATATCTAAAATCGGAGAAATATAGCATTTTCCCCATGAAAAACGAAACTGTGATACATCCGTTGTCCATTTTTGTAATGGTGCGGTTGTACTGAAATCTCTATTTATGAGATTGTCTGCAATCTTCCCAACTTTGCCTTTATAAGAATGGTATTTTTCCTTAGGGCGTTTTCCTAACAGTCCCATACTATGCATAAGCCGCTGAACGCGCTTGTGATTGACTTTATATCCTTTGTTCACCAGTTCTTTATGTATGCGGCGAACACCATATCTGCCTTTGTTTTTTTTGAAAATATCTTTGATTTTATCTGCCAACTCCCTATTTCTCAACTCTACAGAATCTGTTTTGCTTAGCTCAAAATAATAGGTTGATTTTGCCATTTCCATTGCTTTTAAAAGGTGTTTTAATTGGTATCCTTTTTCTCGGAGTTCTTTGATGATTGCTGCTTTTTCGCCTTGAGTAGCGCAGCTTGCTTTTCTTCTCTCAAGGCGATCTCTTTTTTTATTACTTCATTTTCTGCTTTAATATATTCATTTTCAGCTCTCAGACGTATCAATTCTTCCCGTTCCGTTTCGTCAAGTGGCCTGGGATTATTAATATTTACCTTTTTCGTTTTCATTTGAGGCTCCTTAGTTGGGCGACCTTTTTTTCTGTTTACCAGACCATTATAGCCCTTTGTCTTATATTTTTGAACCCATTGATAAAGCAGTCCGCCAGTAATACCTGATGAAAATGCTGCATCTTGTAAAGAACGACCTGCAAGGACTTGAGAAACTATTTCAAGTTTTTGTTCTGGTGTCCAATTTTTATTAAAGTTTTTATGTTTTAATACTTCTGGTCCATTAGTATCTTCCATTCTTACCCACCGTCGTATCATATCATGGAAATTTTTTGGTTCTTTAATTCCAATGGGAGTTTCAGGCCATCGGCCCTGACGATACAATTCAATACATTTTCTTTTGTACTCATAAGAGTAACGCATAAAAATACCCTCCTTACTGGTTTTGTCCAGTAAAGAGGGTACATATCAGACGAGGGCGCTACTTTTTGCGTGTAACTAAAACAACATAAATAGTTATACTACATTCCGAATAAGTCTGAGTGTGTCCCGGTTCGGTATAGTAAAAGCTCGCTCTCATCCTGACGATAAATCAATAGCCAGTCCGGTTCTATGTGACATTCTCGATAGCCAACATAATTACCTCCTAAGTTATGATCAGCATTTTTCGGAGGCAGTGCATTTGGAATTCGTAATATATCGATTACTTGCTGTAGTCGTTCCATCTTACAATGACGTTTGATACAAGTTTTGAAATCTTTTTTGAATTTAGTAGAATATCTGACATCAAGCATTGTTAATTCTCCATTAACTCGGCAAAAAGTTGTTCTGTAGAACCCGCAAAATGATGGCCTCCGCCGCTGTCTAGTTCAGCAAAGGCTTCTAGCGTTTCCATGTTTGGCATTTTGTCTGGAACAGCCGCCCCTTGTAAGTATGAAATAACATAAAATAGACGATTTTCCGGTATCTGATCAATGAGATTTTTAGCAAATTCGCGATTACTCATGGTATGCACTTCCTTTCGTGGTTATTGTATGCAGAGTCTAGGCAGATTATTAGATTCTATACTATGTAAATTATATAATAGTTCCATCGTCAAAAACAAATTCGGCACGCCATGTGCAACCCAAAATGGACGCAATTTGTTCAAGTTCCTCTTTAGTCAGAGTATTTCGTTTTACTTTCTGATTTAGATTTGAAGGGGTAGTTCCAATTTTTCGAGCTAGCTCTGCTTGGCTCATTCCCTTATATGATAAGGCCATGTTTAGTTTTTGCGCGATTGTCACAGTGTCACCTCCATTTTTAATATTATATAGCAAAAAATTGATAAAATCAAGCATAAGATTAAAATTATACAGCAAATACTATTAGAAAATGCTTGACAACGTTTAGCGTTTGCTGTATAATAAGGTATATCAAATAGAGAGCAACCGGAAAAAGACGTAAAAGCGTCCCAGGCCGAAAGCGTCCGATACTCCCAACCATATACCTGTGAAACGCTCAAGGGTAGGTCAGTCATAGCCAGGAAGATGATGGGAGGGTTGCAAAAAGGAGGTATCCCGATGGGAGAAAGAGCATTAGAAAACAGAGTGAAGAAGCTGAAAGAAATCGAAGCACAGGTGAAGGCCCTGGAAGAACAGGCCGAAGCCCTGAAAGCTGAGATCAAACAAGACATGGAACAGAAAGGGCAGGAGGAAATAAAAGCCGGTTCCTTTGTGGTCAGGTGGAAAACCATCATTTCCAGTAAGTTTGACAGCAAGACATTCAAAGCAGAGCACGAAGCACTTTACAACCAATATGCCCGTCAGATTAGCGGCAGGCGGTTCACAGTGGCATAAAAAAGAGCCCTTACCAGAGCGGCCACTCTGATAGGGGCAATTACCCAAAACTAGACTTAAGGGTGGTTTGATTATACCATATCAGCCGCCCAGATGTAAAGGAGGCAATATGGAAAAGTGGAATAAACTGCGGGATGTGATCGCAGAGCTCCGCGACATGCAGGAACGGGCCTGGATTCCTATCTTGGCGTTGGTGGAAGATTATTTCAGTATTACGGATGAAACGGCAATTTTAAAGTTTCATGATCGGGCGCGGGTGCAATGTGATATCGCCCACGATTATATTTTTCGAGTAGGGGAACTAACAAGTGAAGCATATGGAATATTGGCTGGGCAGGGGGTATGAGAAAATCAGAATTGCTCCAAGAACTTGTGAGACATGCAGGAACGCTAAGTAAAATTCGTTTGAAGCAGCTTTATGAGATCATGGAGTTCTTCCGCAAGGCGGCCAATCCACAAGAATGTAAAACTTTAACAGATGTAGAATGGTTAAAAATGTTATTGATTATAGGTATCCTGCGTTTAAACGATGCTGAGCAATTAGGGCATCTGCATAGCTTACTTATGTGGAGGAAGAAGCAGGAGGCGTGATTCGATCAGAAAATCGACTACGAATAATAGGGGCTCAGATTCTTTTGTCTGAATTGGCATGTTAAGAAATGTTAATGCCAAGCCGTCTATGCGGCGGGGTTGGAGTTGGGACGTTTAACCATTCCTGGACATGCTGGAAAATGCTAGAAAGTGTCCTTCTGCCATCGACTGAAAATATAAAACAATTTTCAATAAACACCAAATAAACACCAAAGGCCTAATTTGCCCCCATTTTTCGGGAGCTTACTTTTGGCAATAAAAAAGCCAGAACCCACGCTTTCACGTGTTTTCTGGCAATCAGCTGCTAAGCGGATTTGAACCGCTGACCTCATCCTTACCAAGGATGCGCTCTACCTACTGAGCTATAGCAGCAACCTCTGCAACCGTTCTAGTCCGATTGCGTCAACATGACATAATATACTATAAACCAACGGGTTTGTCAAGCGTTAAATTTCCCTATATCACCATAATTTTTTTCTACATCTGCTTTCTCACCACGCGGTACTCGTCCCCCATCTGGAAATAGGGACATTCCCGCGTATCCCCCCGCAGAAACCTTGCCATCTCATCTTCATCCAGACTCATCACGCAGGAATAGCACTCAAACTCCTCATCGTATTCATAGTTGGCACAGTATTCACATCCGCCGGTATTTTTCATTTTATCCCTCTATCCCAAACGCTGGCGCACGATCTCATAGGCCAGAACCCCTGCCGCTACCGAAGCGTTCAGGGAATCGATATCACCCTTCATTGGAATCGATGCAATCATATCGCAGTGCTCCCTCACCAACCTGGATACGCCGTCGCCCTCATTTCCAATCACAAGCCCGATCGGCCCCTTCAGATTCATACGATACATCAATTCGCCTTCCATATCCGCGCAGACAAACCAAAGCCCTTTTTCCTTTAAATCTTCCATGGTCTTCGTCAAATTCGTCACTTTCGCTACCGGCGTATAATTCAGCGCGCCCGCCGAAGTTTTCGCCACGGTTCCAGTCAGGCCAACCGCCCGGTTTTTCGGGATAATAACCCCGTGGGCCCCAGCTAGATTCGCTGTCCGGATAATCGCTCCTAAATTGTGAGGATCTTCAATGCCATCTAAAAGAAGCAAAAACGGCGGCTCTCCCTTTTCCTTTGCCAATTCCAGCATATCCTCCACCGAAGCGTATTCATAAGCCGCTGCATAGGCAATCACACCCTGATGCTTTCCGGTCTCAGACATTCCATCCAACCGTTCTTTTGATACAAACTTGACGATGGTTCCCCTCTTCTTCGCCTCGCGCAAAACCGTTTGAATCGGCCCATCCTGGCATTTTTCCTGAACAAAAACCTTATCGATCGACCTGCCGGATCGGAAAGCCTCTATGACCGCGTTGCGGCCTTCTATGGTATATTCTTCCATTCTCATAACATCTCCAATCCCTGACGGATCAAAGCAATCATCCGCTCTTCCTGCCCACTCAAATAGAGATATCCCATCAACGCCTCAAAGCCAGTAGCCCTCCGGTAATCTCCCGTAGTCGCGTGCTTCGCCGTGGTGGCCGGATGGGCGTTTCGCCCTCTCCGGTACACCATAATTTCCTCTTCCGTCAAATATTCCGCTAGTAATTCCGCCATCTTGGACTGAGTTTCCGCCTTTACCAGCTTACTGGTGGCCAGATGGAGCTGCTTCGGAGGCCGACTCCCCTGCTCCACGATCTTTGTCCGAATGACCAACTCATAAACCGCATCTCCAAGAAAAGCCAAAGTCAAAGGGGAATACGTCCGGACATCTCCGCCCGGAAGCGCAAACGACGCCCTTATGCTTTCTTCCATTTTACGCCTTCTCTGGTATCTTCCAAAAGAATGCCTTTTTCCGCCAGCTGATCCCGAATCTCATCCGCACGGGCGAAATTCTTTGCCTTTCTTGCCGCCTGACGCTCTTCAATCAAAGCTTCAATATCCGCATCCAGCAATTCTTCCTTCTTCTGGGTCACAATTCCCAAAATTTCACAAAGCATCTCCAAGTTTTGGGAGAGATACGCGGCAAATTCTTTTCCAATTCCAGCAGCCATCGAAGTATTGGCATACTTCACCAATTCAAATACCGCGGAAATCGCATCCGCCGTATTGAAATCATCGTCCATGGCAGCATCGAATTTCTCTACATAAGCGTCCACCGATGCTTTCTCGTCTGCCGTCATCGGCTTCTCCGCGACCCGTTCCTTTTCTTCCTGCAGCTTCTGCGCCGCCGTCACGATACGCTCCAGTCCATTTTTTGCAGCTTCCATCAAATCCGCGCTGAAATTAAGCGGACTGCGGTAATGGGCGCTCAACATAAAGAAACGCAGCACCTGTAAATCATAGTTCTCGCTGATGTCACGCACGGTAAAAAAGTTCCCCAGAGACTTGGACATCTTCTTATTGTCAATATTTAGAAAAGCATTGTGCATCCAGTAGCGGGCAAACTCTGTCCCGCTGGCCGCTTCGCTCTGGGCAATCTCATTTTCATGGTGCGGGAAAACCAAGTCCTCTCCGCCGCCATGGATATCAATCTGATCTCCCAGATACTTTTTCGACATGACCGAGCACTCGATATGCCAACCTGGACGGCCCTGGCACCAGGGAGACTCCCAGTAAGGCTCCCCTTCCTTTTTCGGCTTCCACAGCACAAAATCCATCGGGTCTTCT
Organism: Hominifimenecus sp. rT4P-3; assembly: GCF_051055405.1. Classification (GTDB taxonomy): domain Bacteria; phylum Bacillota; class Clostridia; order Lachnospirales; family Lachnospiraceae; genus Pseudolachnospira. The sequence goes on from NZ_CP167068.1 coordinate 1,865,692, forward strand.
TTCTGCTCTTCTCCAGTCACCAGAAGGGAACGGTTACCGGACTGAAGATCATCCAGGTTCTTTCCGGAAAGTTTTCCATAACCTTTAAATTTTCTTACGCGAAAATATACCGTGCCGTCTTCCACCGCATAGGCGTACCCTTTTTCAATCAGGGTGGCAATCATATCGATCATGCCGCCGATCTCCTGAGTCGCCAGCGGATGCGTCGTAGCAGGGCGTACATTCATCCCTTCCATATCCTTTTTGCACTCGGCAATATACCGCTCCGAGATCACAGTAGAATCCACGCCTTCTTCCACTGCCTTTTTGATAATCTTGTCGTCCACGTCGGTAAAGTTCGATACAAAATTTACCTGATAGTCTTTGTGCTCAAAATAGCGGCGCACCGTATCAAAAAAAATCATCGGACGTGCATTGCCAATATGAATCAAATTGTAGACGGTCGGACCGCAGACATACATCCGCACTTTTCCCGGCTCAATCGGAATAAATTCTTCTTTTCTCCTTGTCAATGTATTATAAATCTTCATGGATTTCCTCCTTCTTTTCCTCAAACTCCTGGGAATCTTTCACTGAAAGCTGCTGTTCCATCCGTTCTATGGATGCTCTCAGCTGCTCATTTTCTCGTTTCAGCTGATCAATATCCGCTAAGACCGGATCCGGCAGATGCACCTGGTCCATATCGTCCCGCGGAATCCGTACATTGTCCTGCTTCACAATACGGCCCGGCACACCGACGACAGTGGAATTGGGCGGAACCGGCCTTAATACCACGCTTCCAGCGCCAATTTTTGAATTGGCCCCAATGGTAATCGACCCTAGGACCTTCGCACCAGAGCTCACCATGACATTATCCTCTAAGGTTGGATGACGCTTTCCGGTTTCTTTTCCCGTACCCCCCAGGGTTACGCCCTGGAACAATGTTACATTGTCCCCGATAATCGTGGTCTCGCCAATCACCACACCATGGCCATGATCGATAAAAAATCCCTTTCCAATCCTAGCGCCCGGATGAATCTCTATCCCGGTTTTTCTGGCCGTTCTTTGAGAAATCCAACGTGCCAAGAAAAAATGTCTCTTTAAATATAGCTTATGGGCGGTTCGATAATGCAGCATCGCCCGAAAACTAGGGTATAGCAAAACCTCCATCGGCGACTTGATCGCTGGGTCCCGCTCCCGAATAATCAAAAACTCATCCCTGATACGATGAATCCATCCCATTCTTTCTCTCCTTACATCCAATAACTATCGTTTGACGCAAAAACTGTCATTCCAGCAAAGCGTCCGAAACACCACGCGTCCCGCCCGCCTCGGCGCAGAATGACAGTTCACTTTTCCTTCCGTTTCTTCTTAGAAACGGAATTTATCCTCAAAATAGCTTTTCAGTTCAGCAATTGGAACCCGCACCTGCTCCATGGTATCGCGGTCGCGGACCGTCACAGCCCCATCCGTCTCCGAATCAAAATCATAAGTGACGCAGAACGGCGTACCGATTTCATCCTGACGACGATAACGTTTTCCAATATTTCCACGATCGTCAAATTCACAGTTAAAATAACGGGAAAGCTCCGCGTATACTTTCTCCGCGCCTTCATTGAGCTTTTTCGACAAGGGAAGCACGCCCACCTTCACCGGTGCAATCGCCGGGTGGAAATGTAGTACCGTACGAACATCATTTTCCCCAATTTCTTCCTCATCATACGCGCTGCAAAGGAAAGCAAGGGTCACACGGTCGGCGCCCAACGACGGCTCAATCACATAAGGGATGTATTTTGCCTTTTCCTCATCGTCAAAATATCCCATATCTTCTCCCGACACATTCTGGTGCTGGGTCAGATCGTAATCCGTCCGGTCGGCGATGCCCCACAGTTCTCCCCATCCAAAAGGAAACAGGAATTCAATATCAGTGGTGGCCTTGCTATAGAAACTGAGTTCTTCCGGGGAATGATCTCTCACACGCATCTCATCGGGGCGGATGCCAAGGGTCTGCAGCCACTGAATGCAGTAGGATTTCCAATAATCAAACCACTCCAAGTCCGTATCCGGCTTACAGAAAAATTCCAGTTCCATCTGCTCAAACTCACGGGTTCGGAACGTAAAGTTTCCAGGCGTAATCTCATTCCGGAAGGACTTTCCAACCTGAGCAATGCCAAATGGCACTTTCTTACGGGAAGTGCGCTGTACATTTTTAAAGTTAACAAAAATACCCTGAGCTGTCTCTGGACGCAAATATACGGTATTCTTCGCATCCTCGGTCACACCCTGGAAAGTTTTAAACATCAGATTAAACTGGCGGATATCCGTAAAGTTGTGCTTCCCACAGGTAGGGCAGGGCACCTGGTGCTCATCGATAAACGCCTTCATCTGCTCCTGGCTCCATCCATCTACAGAGCCTTCCAGTGTAATCCCTTTCTCCTGACAGTAATCTTCAATAATCTTATCCGCGCGAAAACGCTCGTGGCACTCTCGACAATCCATCAGAGGATCACTGAATCCGCCAAGATGGCCCGAAGCTACCCAAGTCTGAGAATTCATCAAAATGGCGCAGTCCACGCCCACGTTATACGGGCTCTCCTGAACAAATTTTTGCCACCATGCCTTTTTCACATTGTTTTTCAATTCCACACCTAGGTTTCCATAGTCCCAGGTATTGGCAAGACCACCGTAGATTTCCGAGCCAGGGTATACAAATCCCCTCGACTTGGCAAGCGCTACGATTTTGTCCATTGTTTTTTCCATGTTCCCTCTCCTCTATTATTTAAAGATAATATATACCGTCTCGTCTCCGCTGGTGACTACTGTATTTTCGTCCGCCAAGCTCACCCCGGCGCTCATATACTGCACTTTTCCCTCTACCACCATACGGACTGGACCGGTCAACGCCACAAGAGAATATTTCTTATTTTTTTGAATAGCCTCCACATCCGCGGCGGAACCGTCCGCATTCACCATACCGGAAAAGTCAAGACCGGAATTAATTCCATCTGCAACCGTGCCGATAATCAAATCCTTGACACTTCCCGCATCTTCCGTTCCGTTGAATTTCAAATAGTCCTCGGCGCTTTTATAATTCAGCTTCGCCGTCGCATTTTGATTTTCTACTTTGAACTCATCGATAGAAATATTTAATTCATCCTTTTTATCCTCGAGATAGGCCAAATCCTTCCCGCATGTTCCTTTATTATATTCCTTTACGGCCGTTTCCAGAAAGGTTTTCATCTCATTCTCGTCGTAACGCGGCGCGTCAAACGCGCTGTTATCGATACTGACCGCCTCAAAACTGACGACTGTCTTATCCTTTTTCACAAAAATACTATTTTCCGTGGGCTCAAACTTCACTGAGCTGCACCCTGCCATGGCCAGAACCATCATCCCCGTGATCACTGTAGACAGTACCTTTTTCCAAGCCTTCATGTGCTCTCCTCCTAATACGACTCTGCTAATCGAGTCAACCCCCGCGGCTTTGACTCGCTGACTTAGTATAGTTTACCGTGAATTAGTACAAATTTCAAGCAATTTTTCCATTAACTTTCCGAAAAGAAAAACCGCCATTATGCTCCAAAAGCCTTCTCTCTTTGCTGCCCCGCCGCAGTGCGATCCATAACGGAACAGTTTTATTCTCTGGGTGATTCTTCGCAATTTCCTATAGAATAAAAAGGGCGGCTTTCCTTAGCCGCCCCAAAATAATATTTTACTCTTCTTCGCTCTCTTCAGCCGGAGCCTCTTCCTGCTCCAAAGCCTTTATGCTCAAGCTGATCTTTCTCTCCTCCGGATTGAAGTCAACGACAGTAGCCTGAACTTCCTGACCAATAGAAAGCACATCGGACGGTTTCTCCACATGCTCCTTGGAAATCTGAGATACATGCAGCAAAGCGTCTACGCCGGGCTCCAGCTCCACAAAAGCGCCAAAGTCGGTCATGCGGGCTACCTTACCGGTCACCACATTTCCCGCCGCATATTTCTCTTCCGCATTTACCCAAGGATTCTTATCAGGGAATTTCAGGCTCAACGCAATCTTTTCTCCTTTAATTTCCTTGATAAACGCCTCTACTTCATCGCCCACTTTGAAAAGTTTCTTCGGGCTCTCAATTCTGCCCCAGGACATCTCCGAAATATGCAGCAGTCCGTCCGCGCCGCCGAGATCAATGAACGCGCCGAAGTCAGTCAGATTTTTCACCTTTCCGGTGACAATCATGCCTTCCTCGATTCTCTCCATCAGCGCCTTCTGGGCAGCGGCTTTCCGCTCTACCAAAATCTGCTTGCGGTCGCCGATAATTCTTCTTCTCTTCGGATTAAATTCAATAATCACAAACTCAATTTCCTGATCCGAGTATTTGTTCAAATCTCTCTCAAAACCGTCGGATACCAGGCTTGCCGGAATGAAAACGCGGATGCCGTCAACCATCACGCTGAGACCGCCGTTTAACACCTGGGTTACCTTCGCTGTCAACACGGTCTTGTTCTCAAAAGCTTCCTCCAGCTCCTTGCTGCTGCGATCCTGAGCCAGTCTCTTATAAGAAAGAGAAACCTGTCCCTCGCCGTCATTTACCTTGAGAACTTTTACCTCCAGCTCGTCACCGATATGAACCAGTTCCGTCAGATCTGCAGATGAGTCGTTCGTATACTCATTCTTCGTCACAATGCCGTCTGCTTTATATCCGATATTCAGGCTGATCTCGTTTTCTTTTACGCCGATCACGGTACCCTTAACCACTGCTCCCGTACGTATTTGGTTTAATGAGCCTTCCTCATTCAGTAATTGTTCAAAGCTTACTTCTGACATAAGTATGAACCTCCTCGATAATATTATTCGGGGTGCTCGCCCCTGCTGTGATACCTACGCTACGTACATTAGGGAAACATTGCGTTTTCAAGTCAACGAGTGTCTGTACATAAAAAGTCTGATTGCACTCCGCCTTACAAATATCGTAGAGCTTCTGTGTATTAGAGCTGTGCCTGCCTCCAATCACGATCATCGCGTCCACGCCCTTGGCTATCGTCCTTGCCTCGATTTGACGTTCCTGTGTAGCATTGCAAATTGTGTTCACAACACTACTATGATAACCCTTTTCTTCCATTTTTTCAACTAGTTCTTGAAATTTCTTATAATTAAAAGTTGTTTGGCTTACCACCGTCATTTTTTCTGCTGGAGGTATGGTTTCAATTTCCTCTAATGTAGATACAACATAAGGTTTTGTGCGGCTCCAGCCGCAAATTCCAATCACTTCCGGGTGGTTTCGATCTCCTACGATGACCACCGTGTCGCCGGCTGCCGACGCCCTATCCACCGCTTTATGAATCTTTTTTACAAAAGGGCAGGTGGCGTCCACCACGGTCAGCCCCTGGGCATTCATTTTTTCTTGTACCTCGCGCCCCACCCCATGGGAACGAATGATGATCGTTCCCTCTGTAATCTTTGCCAACTCTTCCTCGTCATGGATAACCTGGACGCCTCTAGATTCCAAATCCGCTACCACTTCCTCGTTATGGATGATCGGTCCATAGGTATAGATCGGAAGCGTCCCTTGCCTGACCTGTTCATAGACCTGCTCCACCGCCCGTTTCACACCAAAGCAGAATCCCGCTGTCTTCGCCAATACGACCTTCATTTCATCCGCTCCTGATACAGCAGGAAAATCCTCTCCACCACTTGATCAATGGAAAGCTCGGTGGCGTCCACCAAAACAGCGTCTTCTGCCTGACGAAGCGGCGCGGTCTCCCGGTTCATATCCCGCTGGTCCCGCTCCCGAATATCCTTCTTGATCTCCTCGTAGGGACAGCTCTGCCCCTTTTCCTGCAGTTCCACATACCGTCTTCTGGCACGTTCCTCTACGCTGGCCGTCAGGTAAATCTTTAACGCCGCATCTGGAAGCACCACTGTCCCAATGTCCCGGCCGTCCATAATCACAGCAGTCTTCGCGGCTAACGCCTGTTGAAGTTCCGTCATCTTTCTTCTCACCGCCGGATAAACGGAGGAACAAGACGCCATATTTCCCACCGCCTCCTCCCGAAGACTTCCGGTGACGTTCTCGCCATTCAAATATACCTGCTGCGCGCCATTTTCATAAGCAATGGAAACCTCTGCGCTGGAACATGCCTTGGTAATACCGGCTTCATCTTCCGAAGAAAGCCCCAAACGCAAAAAATAAATACCCATCGCCCGGTACATGGCCCCTGTGTCCACATACACCAGACCTAATTTTTTCGCCACTTGCTTTGCCACGGTACTTTTTCCAGCGCCAGCCGGGCCGTCCACCGCAATATTTCGATTCATTTCTTGCCCTCTTTCCTAATTTTTACTCCTAACAAACATGCTTGTATGTCGAAAGAATCCTTGCTATCCTTCGGAAGCTCCGGCTGCCTTTCCTGCCGCGCGGCCAGTGCTCCAGGCAATCTGCAGATTATATCCACCGGTAAAGCCATCCAAATCGAGAATCTCTCCGACAAAAAATAAATGTTTCACCCGTTTAGATTCCATGGTTGCCGGATGAACTTCCTTCACGGAAATTCCTCCCTGCGTAATGATCGCCTCCGGATACCCACGCAGTCCCGTCAAACGCATGGGAAAAGCCTTCAACACACGAACCAGACTGTAGCGTGCTTCCCGCGTCACCTCGTGAACCGGGATCTCCGGAGGTATTTTCGATAGACGAAGTGCGACAGGAACTGCCCGCGCGGGCAGCAGATTTCCAACCACGTTTTTGAGAATCTTATTTTTCCCATTCTCGAATTCCCGCAGGATTCTAGCGGAAAGCTGTTCCTCTGACAACGCCGGCTTCCAATCAATGGTCAGCTCCAGAGGCCCTTTCTCCAACTCCTTTGCAACCACGCTGCTGGCGGAAAGCAAAGCCGGGCCGCTGACACCAAAATGGGTGAACATCATCTCCCCAAACCCATTGGTCAACTCCTTTTTTCCCTTTCGGATCGAGACCGATATATTCTTCAACGCCAATCCCTGTAATTCTCCCGCCGGACTTCCATCCCCAAATTCAGCTTCCATGGGAACCAGGGCAGGCCGCAGGGCAGTAACTGCATGTCCGGTCTGCTCCGCCCATCGATACCCGTCTCCCGTAGAGCCGGTGGTTGGATAAGAAAGGCCGCCCGTAGCCACAATCACCGCGTCAGCCTCCATCTTCCTGTCCTTTACATAGACGCCGCGGCACATTTCTTCTTCCACAAAAAGTCCGGACACTTCCGTATTCAGGCAAATTTGAACCCCCGCCTGCTCCAAAATCTTTTGAAACGTTTTTATCACATCGGAAGACTTATCCGAAACGGGAAATACCCGATTCCCTCGTTCTACTTTCAATTTCAGCCCGTGCGCCGTAAGCCAGTTCATCATATCCTGGCTATTCCAACTCCCATAGGAGGAATAGAGAAATTTGGGATTACTGACCATGTTCTCAAAAAAGGCGTCCCGATCGCATGCATTGGTAACATTGCAGCGGCCTTTTCCTGTAATATAAAGCTTTTTCCCCAACTTTTCATTTTTTTCCAGCAGGACTACCGTATGTCCATCCTCTGCCGCGGCGGCGGCGGCCATCATTCCTGCCGCGCCCCCTCCGATTACCAGTATTTTGCTCAATATCGCTCCTTTTTTATTCACATAGAAACGTGTTGTCAATTGGAGGTAATCATATCACAAATCCCCCTTTTTTTCAAGAATTCCCTGTCAGATTCCGTTGTCAAAAAATCCGGGGTGCAGAAGAGATATTGGAATATTTTGTATTTGCAGGAGCGTTAGTACTTCTTCGATTCCGAGAATTTGTATTACGAACAAAAATGAGACTGTTTGAGCGCAGCGAGTTTCTTATTTTTGTGAGTGTTTTTTACAAATTATCGAAATCTTAGAAGTACTTGCTCCGAAACCCTACAAAATATTCCAATACCGCTTCTATACACTTGACCTTTTGACAACGGAATCCGCCAAAACCAAAAGGCGCCTGCCAAAGCAGACGCCTTAAAAAGTGAACAAGTATTATTTTACCGGTGTTACGGAACACTCCACATCGCCCTGTACAGGAGCGTTGCCCTCTCTCACGGCCTTGCGGTGCTTGAAGAAATCCATCGCCACCTGAGGGAACAGCGCGTAGGACAATACATCCTCATCCTGCTCTTTCCAATCTGCGATCTCCGCCTCAAGCTTGGTCAGCTCCGGCTCAATCAGATCCGCCGGACGGCAGGTGATCGGTTCCTTGTCTCCGATTACCTTTTTCTGTACTTCCGCATTAAAAGGACGAACCGTCTGGCCATACTCACCGGCTAAGATCGCCTTGGTTTCCTTGGTCGACATCTTATAGCGCTCGCCCATCAATACGTTAAACACAGCCTGGGTTCCCACGATCTGGCTGGAAGGGGTTACCAGGGGAGGCATACCCATGTCCTCACGAACACGTGGAATCTCTTTCAACACATCGTAGAACTTATCTTCCGCTCTCTGGTCTTTCAACTGAGAAACCAGGTTCGACAGCATGCCGCCGGGTACCTGATAACGAAGGGTATTGATATCTACGCCCATTACCTTCGGGTTCAGCAGCCCGCTGGCCAACGCTTCCTCACGAAGAGGACGGAAATAATCTGCGATCTCGCTGAGCAGATTCTGATCCAGTCCCGTATCATACTCGGTACCGCGGAAGGTCTCTACCAGAACTTCCGTGGACGGCTGGCTGGTACCTTCTCCAAAAGGAGACATCGCCGTATCGATGATATCGCAGCCCGCCTCTACGGCACGCATATAAGTCATGCTTCCCACGCCGCTGGTGCAATGGGTGTGCAGCTCCAACGGCACATGGATATTTTCTTTCAGAACCTTTACCAGGGCTTCCGCCTCATAGGGCACCAGCAGACCAGCCATGTCCTTGATACAGATCGAATCTGCACCCATGTCCTCCATGCGTTTCGCCAGATCCACATAGTACTCGTGGGTATACGGCTCGCCAAGCGTATAGGAAATCGCGGTCTGCACATGGCCGCCTTCCTTTTTCGTCGCCTTAACGGCGGTCTCCAGATTGCGGACATCGTTCAGAGCGTCGAAAATACGGATAATATCAATACCGTTGGCAATGGATTTCTGTACAAAGTATTCCACTACGTCGTCGGCATAATGACGGTATCCCAGAATATTCTGGCCGCGGAACAGCATCTGCAGCTTCGTATTCTTAAAACCGTCGCGCATCTTACGCAATCTCTCCCAGGGATCTTCCTTCAGGAAACGCAGAGCCGCGTCAAAGGTAGCGCCGCCCCACATCTCTACTGCATGGTAGCCAACCTGGTCCATCTTTTCAATGATAGGGAGCATCTGTTCCGTCGTCATACGGGTCGCAATCAGGGACTGATGGCCGTCACGCAGAACCGTCTCCATAATTTTTACTGGTCTTGCCATATCTTATGTTCCTCCTATTTCACACCAAAGATAGCCATAAAGGTACCGGCTGCTACAGCCGTACCGATAACGCCGGCTACGTTGGGGCCCATCGCATGCATCAGCAGGAAGTTGGTCGGATCTGCCTCCGCGCCGACCTTCTGGGACACACGGGCAGCCATCGGAACTGCGGACACGCCGGCAGAACCGATCAGAGGATTGATCTTGCCGCCGGAAAGCTTGCTCATCAGTTTTCCCAGCATCACGCCGCCGAAGGTACCAAAGGCAAATGCAACCAAGCCGCAAAGCACGATCTTCAAGGTATCCGCCTTCAGGAAAGCCTCGGCGGAAGTGGTCGCTCCCACAGAAGTACCCAGTAAGATAACCACGATGTACATCAATGCGTTGGAAGCCGTCTCAGTCAACTGACGAACCACACCGGACTCACGGAACAGGTTTCCTAACATCAGCATACCAACCAGCGGAGCCGTGCTCGGCAGAATCATGCAGACCACGATGGTGATCACAACCGGGAACAGGATCTTCTCCAGCTTAGAAACCGGGCGAAGCTGTCCCATCTTGATCTTCCGCTCTTTTTCCGTCGTGCAGAGCTTCATGATCGGAGGCTGAATCAGCGGAACCAGGGACATGTAAGAATATGCAGCCACAGCGATCGGTCCCAGCAGAGCCACCTGCCCCAGTTTAGAAGCTAAGAAGATCGAAGTCGGGCCATCTGCGCCGCCGATGATGGAGATCGCCGCAGCCTCCGCACCATTAAATCCAACTACCATCGCCAGGAAGTAAGCCACATAGATACCCAGCTGAGCCGCAGCTCCCATCAGGAAGCTTTTCGGATTTGCGATCAACGGTCCAAAGTCCGTCATGGCGCCCACGCCCATAAAGATCAGGGACGGCAGAATCGCCCACTCATCCAGCAAATAGAAATAATGAAGCAGTCCGCCTTCTTCAATGATCGGCGGATAAATATTTACCAACAGCATACCGAATGCAATCGGTACCAGAAGCAACGGCTCAAATCCCTTCGCGATCGCCAGATACAGGAAAATACATGCGATGATGATCATCACATAGTTTCCCCAATACAAACTGGCAAACGCGGTCTGATCGAGCAGATTCGCAATCGTTTGTCCAATACTCATGATAATTCCTCCTCTGAAACCGGCTTAGTTCATGGTAGCGATCAAGTCACCAACCTCTACCGGATCACCTTCATGGAGAACTACCTGAGCCAACGTTCCGTCCTGAGGAGCTACTACCGGGATTTCCATCTTCATGGATTCCAGAATGACGATGCTGTCGCCCGCTTTCAGAGCCTGGCCCGCCTGGGCAACGATCTTCCAGATCTTACCGGCTACCGCCGCCTCTACGCGGACGCCGCCCGCCTGGCCTGCCGGCGCTGCTGCGGGAGCCGCCGCCGGTGCTGCGGGAGCTGCTGCTGCCGTCTGGCCAGTGGCCTCTACTGTTACGTCGTATGCTACGCCATTTACCGTAATCTTATAAGTGTTCATCTCTCTTCAATATCCTCCTAGTTTTGTACTCACCTTATTTACTTTTCTTGATGGATGTTACCTTGAAGTTTCCTCCGCAGGACTCTGCTACCGCTGCCAGAATCGCAGCCGCCACCGGGCCTTCTACCTCATCGGCGATCGTTACCTTTGCTCCCGCCATTGTACCAGGACCAGCCGGAACGGCCGCCGCAGGAGCTGCTGCCGGTGCAGGCGCGCCAGCCGGCGCTGCCACTGGTTCCTTTGCCTTTGGCTTGTCAAGCTTGTTGATAAACTTGAACAGCGAGATCACGAAGCTCAGAAAGATCAGGACGATAAATACGACGCCTAGGCCGACAACCATATTCATCAAGCCTTCCTGAACCTGTTGTCCCAGCGTTTTCGCGCCTTCCGCCGCTGTCGCTGTCAGGCTCATAGCTGCCAAAAATGTCATCTTGTTCACCTCTTCTTTTTAGTTTTTTGCTCTCTCCCTCATATATATTAAAACATAAGGTTAAAATACGCAAGAAAAAATTAAGGAAGTTTTCATTTTATTTTTTTCCTAGGTAAAACCTCTTTTCCTGTTTGTTTTCTTTCTAACTTCCCTTCGAAACCTTAACACTTCCATACAAGTTCTATGTTTTTCCGATTTTTCTACCGCTAGTTCTAGTAGTTTCGTTTCCATTTTGAGGAAATGCCAAAGAAAACGCTGGAAAAAATTCCTACGTCAAAACCAAGAGCCTACCGCCCTCAAACATGGCTTCTATACAAGTTCCGTTTTCCACTTGCCAATCAAAATAGTCCCGCTTTGGCGTACCAATCCGAGACAATAGAGCCATAATTGTCCCCCCATGAACCACCAACGCAATGGCCTGGGCCTGCCTTTTTCTCGCGTCCCGCTGTACGTTCCAAAAAGCCTGTACGCAGCGTTCCTGAAAAACTGCCCGGCTTTCGCCTCCGGGAAATCCGATCACACCGCCGCTGTCGATCCACCGCTGGTAATCCGGATCGCCAGACAATTCTAGGTAATTCTTGTATTCAAATGCGCCAAAATCACACTCGGCAAAGCCCAGAACCACCGTCCGCCCTACTTTCGGGAATAAAATATCCGCCGTCTCCACACACCGCTTCCTAGGACTGACATAGACCCAATCCACCTCAGGCGCAAGACGCGCTTCCAATGCCTGCCGCCCTTCTTTGGTCAAGCTCTCCTCCGTGCTTCCTACATACCTCTTTTCTCGATTTCCCGGCGTTTCCCCATGCCGAAACAGATACACCTTCACAGAATCGACACCAGCCTTTCCAAAATGGCCGGAACCAAGATCATCGCCAACTCGCACAGCTGCAAAAAATACCCGGCCAGATCACCCGTCACGCCGCCAAATTCCCGATAGGAAAAATACCGGTAATATCCGAAAACAGCCAAAGCCGCTGCCGCTGCCGCCGTTCCATAAAGAGGAGAAAGCCAAACCAAAAACACACTGGCCAACGCCAGATAAACAATCATCACTGCCTTTACCCGTTTTTTGTGGGCTTGCTCTGCAAAAGACGCCAACATTCCTTTTTTCCGGGCCTGCCGGAAAGCGACGACAGCCAAACCGCTATAGGAACGGGACAGGAAAAAAGAAACTGCAGCCACCGGTAAAATCGCTTCATCCACTTCGCTCCATCCAGCCACAGAAAGCAAAAAATACACCGCGCAGCCAATCAACGCAAAGGCGCCAATATGGGAATCTTTTAAAATCTCCAACTTCCTTTCCCGATCCTGATGGGAGCTCCTGGCATCTACCGTATCCAAAAAGCCGTCCAGATGAATGCCCCCCGTCACCAGTACCGGAATGACCGTAAGCGCCGCGGTCCGAAAAAATTCTCCCATTTTTAAGAGCCCGCAAAGATACCATACGCCGATTTCAACGCCCCCGATCACCGCTCCAATCCAGGGAAAGAAACAAACCGCGTATTTCATATTTTCTTCCGTCCATTCAATCCGCGGCATCGGAATCCGGGAATACATGGAAAAGGCAACCACAACTGCCGATAGCATACGAACCTCCTATAATTCCTCCCGTGTTACTTGTTTGATCCATCTTCCAGTCTTCAAACGAAACAGACAGCAGAACGTTTTCAGCAATTCGTCGACTTTCATCAGCGCCAGAACCCCTACCACCGGAATCTCCCAGAGGTATGCCCCGGCGTAGGCCGCCGGCAAGGCGACCAGCCAAAGACAGGTCATCTCTAAACTCAGACAGAATCTCGTATCTCCCGCGCCCCGAAGGACGCCGACGATAAAGATGGTCGCCATGGAGACAAAAAAAGTCACGATAGAAATAACCCCTAGCATATCATAAGCCAATTCCTTTGTGGCCGCCGGAATATCGTAAAACTCCACCACAGGCCTTCGAATCAGCAAAATCAATGCCAAACTCAAAACGCCCATCACGGCGCCAAGAACTGTAAACGTACGGGCATTCTGGACCGCCTGCTCCTTTTTCCCTTCCCCAATCGACTTTCCAACTAAAACAGCCGCCGCGTTTGCCAGTCCGAAAATCGCAACGGTGGCCATCTGCTGAATCATACTGGCGATAGAATTCGCCGCTACCGGATCACCCACGGAATAAGAAATGTGCCCTAAAATAGCCGCCTGCAGCGTAATGGCTAAGGACCACATGGTTTCATTTACAAAAACTGGACTCCCAAATCGAAGCAGATCCACGCCCAGTTTTCTATTCCACCAAAGTAAATGGCGCACCCGGAATGCCAGGCGGCGTTCCATCCGAAACGTGTACCAAAAAGTGACGGAAAACTCCACCAGACGCGCGATGAACGTAGCGATGGCAGCTCCACGGATTCCCAATGCCGGAGCGCCTAAATTTCCAAAAATCAAAACCCAGTTCAAACTGACATTGGTAAAGAACGATAAGATGTTCACCACCACCGAAATCTTTACCGCCTCCACACAGCGCAGGCAGCAAATCATCGTATTGCTCATGCCATACAACAAATACGCCCATCCGATGATTCTTAAATAGTCGGCGCCCCGCGCAATGACTTCCGGCTGATCGGAGTAAAGTCCCATCACCCATTCCGGAGCCAACAGTACCGTCGCGGCAAAACCGATAGAAAACAGCGCGGCGACTCGAAGAATCATGGAAAAGATAGTCCGGATCGCATCCAAATTTTTCTTGCCCCAGTACTGGGCGCTCAGAACCGTCGCGGCGCCCGATAATCCAAAACAAACCATTGACAGAATAAAAAACGGCTGATTTGCTAAAGAAGAAGCCGATAACAGCACACCGGTGTCATCGGCTCTTCCCAGCATCAGCGTATCCATCATACTGGTCGAAAAGGTAATGAGGTTCTGCAAGGCAATCGGCACCGCAATCGCAAGAACGGTCCGGTAAAACCGACTTTCTGTTGTAAACTTCATATTCTGTTGTTCACTCCGCCATCCATATTTTTTCCAGTTCAATCACATACATCGTATGAAAATCCTTTTCCGGATACCATTTATCCGTGCTGTCCCCGTCCACGAAGCACTCCGGTTTCAGTTCTTGGGCGTAAAGCTTTCTGCCGATCATGGTCAGCCTGGCCTCTTCAAAATAAGGCGTCTCCCCCTCATATGCTACCGTCAAACCGGCTTTTTCCACCTTATCCTCATCTCGGCCAGAAACCTTTCCCATATAATTCATCATATTCCGATAGGACTCGCCAAAGAAAGTTAAAGACATGGTGTCCGCTGCGTCGACAAATTCTTTCGTATACCGCTGTGGGCGGATAAAAACAAAGGCTACGTTTTTTCCCCACAGAACGCCTAAGCCGCCCCAGGCCGCAGTCATCGCATTGACCTTGCCATCCTTCTCGGCCGCAACCAACATCCACTCTTTTCCAATTAATGTAAACGGGCTCTCCAGCAGCTCCGCCGGCAATATCATTTTCTTTTCTTTCATCATGGACACTCCCTCCCAGTATTCCGTATACAGAAATGGGCGACCCATGGCCGCCTGTCTTCCTCCTGGCACAGCACATTTCGGCCGCGCTTTGTGTCACAGTATAACTCGATCTCCCATTCCTTGTCAAACGTTTTTTCTTGCTTTATTGCACGCTTTCTTCCGCTTGGAACATCACGCGGTTCCAGACTTTTTTTAGACACCAATTGGCGGAAAGTTTTTCTACCGGCGCTTTTGTTACAATCGGATATTCCGCTACAGTGCTCCCATTCAAGGTATAAACCACTTTTCCTACCGGCTCTCCCGCTGAAACCGGAGCTCTTAACCCTTGGGTTTGCTGTACTTCCAGACGGACCTCCTCATCTGCGCGAAGCAGCATGGACAAAGCCCCCTCTCCGCCCTCCACCGTAACATGCGCCAGCGCGTTCTTTGAAAGATCCCCGTCCGCTGGAATCCCCCCCTCTACCAGTATGGGGGAAAGGTTCGGTTCCTGCCAGACATCACGGTATGTATAATCGGAAAGACCATAGGTCATTAACTTTTTCGTATCCGACCATTTATAATTCTTATTATTTGGCCAACCGCAGGCAAGAAGCGCCACCACAAAGGTTTTTCCGTCGCGGCGCAAAGAGCCGACATAGCAATACCCCGCATTGTTGGTAAAACCGGTTTTTCCGGATAACGCTCCCTCCATCATCGATAGAAAAGAATTATGATTGTGGCAGGTAAAAGAACGCTTGCCGCTGACATCCGTGAAGGAGTGGCTGGAGGCTCTCGTAATCTCCAAAAACTGTTCGTTCTGGATACAATAAGACATAATGGTCGCCAAATCTCTTGCCGTAGTGGAATGGATTCCCGTTTCATCAGCCGCGTCCAGTCCATTGGGAGTAATAAAATAGGTATCCAGACATCCAAGATCCCAGGCCTTCTGATTCATCAACTCCGCGAAAGCTTCCACGCTCCCGGCCAGGCCTTCCGCGATCACCACTGCCGAGTCATTAAAGCTTTCCAGCATCAACGCATAGAGTAAATCTTCCAGCCGGTACTGTTCCCCTGCCTGAACGCCCAGATGCACTTTGGGCATAGAGGCCGCATAGGAGGACGCCTCATAGACGTCGTCCAGATTTCCCATCTCCAAAGCGACGATACACGTCATGATCTTGGTCGTACTGGCCATGGGAAGTTTTGTCTCTCCGTTTTTCGAGTAAAGCACGCGCCCAGAATCCGCGTCCATTAAAACCGCAGCTTGGGCAAATAATTCGCTCTCGGCCGGCGCCTCGGCAGAAACAATCGGAAAAGGAAATAATAGCAGCAAACATGCCGTTAACAGACAGATTATTTTCTTTCGCACAATCCAATACCCCTTTCTTTACAGCGAAAAACTTCTATTTTTCACTATATTCAGGTAGTCCTTTCCCTATCCATTAAAAAAAGAAAACAAAAAACGCAAATCCGCTTCTTTCCGAATCTGCGTCTTTTGCTTTCATTTCTGTTAATGACGCCGCCCGACGTCATATCCGTCTGCTTACTGAGCGCTGTTTCCGCTAAATTTCTGTCTTACGGAATCTACTTTCTTTTGCTCCACCTGCTCCGTAGGGTACCATCCCTTTTCAGACATCTTGTCATAAAGCGTATCCTGCATGCACAGGGCATCGTTCAGGGCGTCGCTAAAAGCCTGACGAACCCGCTCCGTAGAGGACTCGATCGTCCCATGCATAAAAAGATCGCACACACCTTTCTCCAAAAGGAGAATGTTTTCCACTAAATTCTTGTCTGCCATTTCTTTCTCCTTTCGCGATTAAAGTAATCCATAAAATTTCTGAAAAATCTGCTGATGCTTTTGTACCATTTGCTCGACGCAGGCTCTCAGATCCGGATCTTGGATTTGACTTGCCGTTTCCTCGCACTTGGTCTGAAAATACTTGGCATGTCCCAGCGCATCTTCCACGTACAGTAACTCCTTCGTTGTCATAGACGTTTTCCTCCTGTCATTCATTACACTTATATTTTGCAGTTTTTCCGCACAAAATATACACAGATAAAAGTGTTTTCATCCCCTAAATTGCAATAAAAACAAAGAGTTTGCCGCCTTTCATCCAAAATCCTTTTTCGGTTTTTTTACGCTTCTTTTCCACCTTTATAATGCACGTGCAGCAGTTCATGGGTCCGATTTTTTAGTAAATCACTGTACAGATTCACCATCAGCGGGTTTTCGTCGCTGCGTTTAATCTGGGCGGTCTTATCATTTTTGTAAAGCCCCTCCGCGCGCATCCGTTTCTCTCTCTTCCGGCTGAAGGGCTGCCCTGCTCCGGAGACACAGCCGCCAGGGCAGGCCATGACTTCCACAAAGTCAAAATGTTCCTCGCCGCTCTCGATTTTCTCGATCAACTCCTCCGCATTTCCCAGACCGCTGACCACGCCGATCCGCATCATCCGGCCATTGATCTCCACCTCGCAGACCTTGACGCCTTCCATGCCCCGGAATCCCATAAATTCGATATCCTTTAAAGCCTTCGGGCTCTTATCCGCCACCACACGGCGAACCGCAGCCTCTGTAACGCCGCCGGTCGCGCCAAAAATTTCGCCGGCGCCGGAATGAAGGCCAAAGGGCATATCGCTGGACTCGCCTTCAATCCGATCAAAAAGAATTCCAATCTCCTTAATCATGTTGATGACTTCCAGCGTCGTCAGCACATAGTCCACATCCGGCACGCCGTTTTTCTTAAATTCCTCGCGGCTGACCTCGTATTTCTTGGCTGTGCACGGCATAATCGCGACAGAAACCGTCTCCTTCTTTTCCTTCTTATCGTATTCCTTGTAATAGGTTTTCAAAACGGCGCCAAACATCTCCATCGGGGATTTACAGGTCGACACATATTTCATCAACTCCGGATGTTTAGTCTCCGCATAACGAACCCACGCCGGACAGCAGGAAGTAAACAGGGGATACTGGCTATCGCCCTCTTCCAGATGTTCCACCAGTTCGGCGGCTTCTTCCATAATCGTCAGATCCGCGCCTACCGAAGTGTCAAATACCTGATCAAAGCCCAGGCGGCGCAAAGCAGCTACTGTTTTTCCCAACATATTTTCGCCAGGCTCAAAACCAAATTCCTCTCCAATCGCCACACGAACCGCCGGAGCGATCTGCGCAACCACCCGCTTGTTGGGATCGTACAGAGCCTTCCATACCGCGGACTGGTCGCTCTTTACCGTAATCGCACCTGTCGGGCATACGGCGGCGCACTGGCCGCAGTTGACGCAATCCGTATCCGCGATATCTTTACAAAATGCGGTGGAAATCTCCATCCGGGAACCCCGGTGGGCAAAATCAATCGCGCCTACATTCTGAATTTCATTACACATCCGCACGCAATCGCCGCAGAGAATACACTTTCCTGAATCTCTTACAATGGATGTAGAAGAATTATCTACCACCCGGTGAGGGTTATTGTTCGGGAAACGCACCTCGGTCAGACCAAACCGGTGAGCCAGCATCTGAAGACGGCAATGGCCATTCTTCTCGCAAACCGTACAATCCCGGCAGTGAGAGGCCAAAAGCAATTCCAAAATCATCTTACGATGCTTGTGAAGCTTCGGCGTGTTGGTCTTGATCTCCGCCTTATGCTTCGGCGGAGTAGAGCAAGCGGCAATGATCCCGCCCCATTGATCTTCCACCACGCACATCCGGCAAGCGCCGTACACAGATAGATCGGAATAATAGCAGAAAGTCGGTAAAATGATGCCGGCTTTCAGGATCACAGCCAACATGGTCTTTTCATCGGTAAACTCGACGCGATTTCCGTCGATGATCATATATTTAGTATTATCCATCGTTCTTTCTCCTTTCCGGCCTAGCCCAATTTTACCGCGCCAAACTTGCAGCCATCCATACAGGCGCCGCACTTGATGCACTTATTCGGATCAATCACATAGGGCTTCTTAATCTCGCCGCTTATGGCTTCCACCGGACACTGTCTCGCGCACTTGCTGCATCCGCGGCAAAGTTCCGGATTAATCTGGTAAGAAAGCAGCGCTTTGCACTGACCTGCCGGGCATTTCTTATCCACCACATGGGCAATATACTCGTCGCGGAAATATTTGAGCGTACTGAGCACCGGATTGGGCGCCGTCTTGCCCAGTCCGCACAGAGCAGTCTGGGAAATCGTATCGGCCAATTCTTCCAGAAGTTCCAGATCCTCCATGGTGCCTTTTCCTTCTACAATCTTATTTAAGATCTCCAACATCCGCTTCGTCCCTTCTCGGCAGGGGATACATTTCCCGCAGGATTCATTCTGCGTGAAATTCATGAAGAACCGCGCCACCTCGACCATGCAGCTCTTATCGTTCATAACCACCAGGCCGCCGCTGCCGATCATTGCTCCCACTTTGTTTAAGGAATCAAAATCCATGTGCATATCCAGATGGTTTTCCTTGTCGGTAAAACACAGGCAGCCGCCGGATGGCCCGCCGATCTGAACCGCCTTAAATTCGCCGCCTTTCACACCGCCGCCAATATCAAAAATCACTTCCCGAAGCGTGGTCCCCATCGGTACCTCGATTAGTCCCGTATTATTTACATTTCCGGTCAATGCAAACGCTTTCGTTCCGTGGTTGTTCTCTGGTCCGATGCTTCGATACCAATCCGCGCCTTTGACCAGGATCGTCGGCACATTGCAGTAAGTTTCTACGTTATTTAAAACCGTTGGCTTATCAAAAAGGCCTTTTTCTACCGTCCGAGGCGGTTTTACCCGCGGCATACCACGGTTTCCCTCGATGGAAGCCGTCAAGGCACTGCCCTCGCCGCAGACAAACGCGCCTGCTCCCTGGCTGATATGTAAATGAAAATCAAAGCCGGACCCCAGAATATTTTCGCCTAAAATCCCATAGTTTTCCGCCTGGCGGATTGCCTCGGAAAGCCGGGATACCGCCAATGGATACTCAGCGCGGACATAGATATACCCCTCATGCGCTTTGGTCGCGACGGCCGCCACCATCATGCCCTCGATCACACGGTGCGGATCTCCTTCCATCATGCTTCGATCCATAAAAGCGCCAGGATCTCCTTCATCGCCGTTACAGACCACATATTTCACCGGTTCCGGCTGGGCCAATACCTGCGCCCACTTCCGGCCGGTCGGGAACCCTCCGCCCCCACGTCCGCGCAGGCAGGATTTACTGATCTCATCCACAATCTCTTCCGGCTGCATGTCAAATAATGCCTTGGTCAAAGCCATATATCCGCCCACGGCGATATATTCCTTGATGGATTCCGCATTGATGTGACCGCAGTGCTCCAAAGCCAAGCGGGTCTGCTGCTTATAAAAAGGAATATCCTCCTGCTTCTCATAGGCTTTCCCTTCCGCATCCCGATACACCAACCGCTCCACAACTTCATCGCCAATAATACTCTTCTCCAGAATCTCCTCGCAATCTTCCACCTTTACATGGATGTAAAGCCACCCCATCGGCTCGATGCGAAGCAAGGGCCCCATCTCGCAAAATCCATGACAGCCGCTGCGCTTTAAGCCCACGGTCTCATGGGGCTCCTTTTCCAAAATTAGGGAGCAGGGAACATTCCGCTGTTCCATCAACTCTTTCAATCGCTCATAAATATCAAGAGAACCGCCTGCCACGCAGCCGGTTCCTGCGCAAATCAAAATCTGCTTCTTCTGGCTGGCTAAGGATTCCCGATACGCCAGCCGCGCCAATTCCAGTTCCTGACGGGATTTAAACTTCATGTGCAGCTTCCTCCTTCAGTTCCGCAACCAATTCCCTCGCCTTTTCCGGGGTCATCGCTGGATGCACTTTATCATTTACCGTACAAACCGGCGCCAGACCGCACGCCCCCAGACAGGACACGGTCTCCAGGGTAAACAGCATATCCTCCGTGGTTGGTTTCTCCGCCGATACACCGAGCTGCGCCCGGAATTCTTCCAAAATCGGAATCGACTTCCGCACATGACACGCCGTGCCGTCACAGACTTTAATCACATATTTCCCCTTCGGCTCCAAGGAAAAGTTTTCATAAAACGTAGCTACGCCGTAAATCTTCGCCTCGCTTAGTTTCAACTTCTTGGCAATATAGCGAAGCATCTCCTCCGGCAGATAACGGTATTCCGCCTGAATCGCCTGCATCACAGCAATGACGGAAGCCGGATCGTAATGATGCGCTTTTAATATTGCATCCAACTTCTTTTGTTCTTCTTTTTGCACCAAATTTCCTCCTCTCAAATGCGCGCTTTTGTGGTAAAAGGCACATAAAAAGTTTGTGTTCCATCTATATCAGATGAAACACAAACGTCATCTTCGTCTATTTAGCTTAGCATAAGTTTGTGAAAAGATCAACAATTTTTTATTCCATCTCCTGCGCCTTCATCACTCGCCAGCCAAAGGCTGCTTTTTGCCTGCCGGCGGAAGAATTTTTGCCACGCTGGCGCGCGGGAGCAGACTTGTCCCGATATCCACTTTTAGGGACTGAGAACGAGGATTTTCTATCTTGGTGAGAAGAAGTTCTATCGCGGAAGGCCCAAACAGGGAAAGCGGTACCGCCACTGTTGTGAGAGGCGGGTCCACCAGACGACAGATGGGACGGTCGTCAAAACCAATGATCGAGACATCCTCTGGGATGGAAAATCCATGCCGTTTTAACGCCTGCATGGCATAACAGGCGAGCAAATCATTGTCCGCCAAAAATGCCGTCGGCAGTGAATGATGCTCCAAATAATGATCCATGGCAGCGTTTACCGCTGGCTCCGAATAGCCGGCTTCCAAAACATGATCGGGATGAAAGATAAGCCCCATCTCCTCCTGCTGGCGCAGATACTCCCGGAAACGTTCTTTGAAACTGGTGATGGAAACCCTACTTTTGATATAGCCGATGTCACGATGCCCCATCTCATAGAGATATCGCATCGCTTTATAAATTCCCTGGCTATTATTGATCGCCACACAGTCCACATCCCTTGTCTGAAAGGAATTATCCAACAGAACAAAAGGAACCGGCGTGTGGATAAAAATTTCCAGGTCATCCTCATACATCTCCACAGCATATACCAAAAAGCCACGGCAATTACTCTCCAGCAGTAAGGCCTCTTGCTCCTTTCGTGACAACTCCCTGTCCAGATAGACGAATTTCAAGTCATAATTCTGCGCTTTTAAAGCAGCCGTAATCCCTTCTAAGGTATAGTTAAAAAAAGGCGACTCCGTGATAATATCGCCAAAGCGCTTGTAGACGACAAATCCAACCGTTTCTTTTTTCGGCGGAGTCTGCGCTAAAATAGGACCTTTCAAAAGATACTCGCAGTGAAGTTCTTTTATCTTATCTAAAATCTGTGTCCGGGTCTTGTCGCTGACACCCGGCCTATTATTTAATACAATCGAGAGTGTAGATGCGGAAACGCCAAGCATTTCCGCAATGTCCTTTGCTCTGAGCGTCATAGGCTCCCTCCTTTTCTCAAAGTATTTTACTAAACTTTTTTTTAAAATACAAGCCGTTTTCCATTCTTATTGGGCTGGAATAACACTCATGGCGTCATAATCACCAAACGTTGCAATAATTTAGTAAATTTAATATCAATATTACTAAATTATTTATTGACTTTTTAGTATGATCATGTTACGTTTTATCCATCCCTTCCATGGACCGTTTGCGTCCTTGCCAACGGAAGGGAACCCATTCAACCAATATGCGGTATCAAGCAGAAAAGGAAAGGAGTTATATACTGTGAAAGAAAGTAGAGGACAGCCAATAAATGGTACACTTTAACAAGCTGTCTTATGGCAGCCTTTGAAAAAATGTATTGTTACAAAGTGTTAAGAAGCTAATTGCGATTCGGAAATTCTTGTATAAGTCGGTCGGATTCCATGCTTCACCAGTAGACAGCATCTGGTAGATAGCAGTGAGAATCATCCGGGCGATGGCAATAATGGCTCGTTTTTTACCACGGCGCTTCACAATACGTTCATATTTCTGCTTATAGTAAGGAGATTTATCAGATTTCACGGCTGCATGAGCGACTTGCACCAATGCAGGTTTGAGGTATACACCGGCACGTGTTATCCTGACAGATTTCTTTTTACCAGCAGACTCATTGCTGCCGGGAGTTAATCCCGCCCAACAGCAGAGGCGTTTGGAATTAGAAAACGGAGTCATATCAGTACCAATCTCGGAGATAACAGTGACTGCACTGTTACGGTCAACACCCGGAATGGTACACAGTAACTGGACAGCATTTTCATAAGGAGCAATCAAAGAATCAAGCATAGTGTCTATATCATTTATCGTAGATGTGATATAATCCAGATGTGCGCGGACGAGGCGCATACGATATTTTTGGGAGTCAGTCATCTGGTACCCTTCGATGGATTCAATGACACTGTCAGACTTCTTCTTTAGGGAACGGAGGAGTCTGGAGGCTATTTCTTCGTGGCTGATGGAACCCGTGGTTTGCTCGATCAGGTAATCAATAACAGATACAGCTGATTTCCCAAAGATATCGGAAACAACCGAATCTAATGCGACATTACAGACAGTAAGAGCATTCTGGTATCTATTCTTTTCGCTGGTACGGCAGGAAGTCAGCTTGTAACGATATCTTGTGAATTCGCGCAAGATACGGATTGGTTTACAAGGGATATAGCTTCCTGGAACCAGACCTAATCGAAACAAATCCCCAATCCATTTGGAATCTTTTGTATCATCCTTATTTCCTTTAACTGCCGTTACCCATTTGGGGTTGGCAATAGTGACGTTGATATCGTCCTCCAAAAGGTTGAATACAGGAACCCAGTATTTACCGGTAGATTCCATACAGACGTCCCGACATTGGTTTTCAATTAGCCAATTTTTGAATTGCAGGATAGAATTGTTGAAGGTAGAGAAACGCTTTTTTTGATAAGAAGGTTCTATACCGGAAGTGGTTTTGATGATTGTGGCAACGAGAAAAGATTTGTGAACATCGACACCACAGCAGGTTTGGTAAACAACTTTCATGGTCAAAACTCCTTTCAAGATGAGATAAAGAAGCCATTGACTGTTCCACCACACATTTAACAGAGAAGTTAAAACAATTCTTACTGTACGGTCTAAAAGAGCCACTTATTTGTGCTTGAAAGATGAAACTTACACGGATTACCATGCTGTCTAAAACCGAAGAAAGTCTTTACGACTCACCTCCCCGTGCTTTGTAGTATAGCTTCTTTAACAATTATTTTATCAGTAACGTGGAGGATTAAAAGACTTTCATTACTATTTGTGCCGCCGACTTGGCGGCGGAATGGAGATTACCATGAAGGGAAAAATGAAGGTATGCGTATTGACAGGGAAACGGAAACTAGAGTGGGTGGAACGCGACATCCCACAGCCAGGGCCAGGCGAATTGCAGATCAAGCTGGAATATGTCGGCGTATGCGGTTCCGATCTTCACTTTTATGAAGAGGGCTGCCTTGCCAACTGGACCTTGGATGGGCCTTTAGCCCTTGGTCATGAACCAGGCGGTATCGTCACCGCCCTTGGCGAAGGAGTCCACGGATTTGCCATTGGAGATAAAGTTTCTTTGGAACCAGCCGTTCCCTGTGGAACATGCGAGGAATGCCGGAAAGGCCTTTATAATCTTTGTTCTAACATCAAAATGCTGGCTATTCCCCATGAAAAGGACGGCGTCAATGCAGAATATTGCGTCCATGACGCCTCTATGTGCTATAAACTGCCCGAACAGGTATCTACCTTGGAAGGCGCTATGATCGAACCGCTGGCCGTGGGTCTTCATGGAACAGAACTATCCAACGCAAAAGTTGGGGAGACCGCCGTGATTCTCGGTTCGGGGTGCATTGGACTCTGTACGCTGCTTGCGCTGAAGGCCAGAGGGGTATCGGAGATCTATGTGGCGGACGTCATGGAAAAGCGGCTGAAAAAAGCGCTGGAACTTGGCGCTTCCAAAGTGTTCTTAAGTCCTAAGGAATCCATCGAAGATTTCGTGAAGACCCTTCCTGGAGGCGGCGTGGATCATGTCTATGAATGCGCCGGCAATCGTGCGACCACGCTTCAAACCTGCCGTCTGATCAAACGCGGCGGAAAAGTAACCTTAACCGGCGTCTCTCCGGAACCAGTATTGGAGCTTGATATCGCTTCTCTAAACGCCAAGGAAGGAACGATTTACTCAGTATATCGTTATCGGAATTTATGGCCAAAAGCAATCGCAGCGGTAGCATCCGGAAGAATTCCGGTGAAAGAAATTGTCTCTCATATATTTGACTTTAAAGATTGTATCGAGGCGACGGAATATAGTTTAACCCACAAAGACGAAGTGGTAAAAGCAGTCATCAAAATGTGAAAATCCCAAAATAAAAGGAGCAAGCTCCATGAATTATATCCCAAAATCAGTAGAAAAATGGGGAGTCTTTGAGATATCCTGCTCTGGAAGAACCGATGGGAATCCCTTTACGGATTACAACATCCGCGGGCATTTTACCAACGGCGCCGAGTCGGTGGAGACGGACGGTTTTTATGACGGAGATGGAATCTATAAGGTTCGTTTTATGCCGTCCTTTGAAGGCGAATACCAATTTTCCGTGACAGGTACATTTTCCGAAGAACCCATTCGCGGCAGCTTTATGGTTACTCCCCCTTCCCCAGACAACCATGGCCCGGTACGTTCCGCTAATCAGTTTCATTTTTCTTACGAGGATGGTTCCCCTTATTATCCCCTTGGAACCACCTGCTATGTCTGGGAACTCCAAAACGATGAGCGGATTGCCGAAACGTTAGATATGTTAAAAGAATCCGGCTTCAACAAACTTCGCTTTTGCCTGTTTCCTAAACATTATAACTACAACCTAGGCGAGCCCCGCTCCTACCCTTATGAAGGGACTCCCATGAATAGCAGCGTGCTAACGGAAGAAAACTGGAGCGATTATACAGAAAACGCCCCTGGGAATCACTGGGATTTCACCCGCTTTCATCCGGCGCATTTTCAGCATATCGAACGCTGTATCGCAGCACTGGGAGAAATCGGTGTGGAAGCGGATCTGATCGTCATGCACCCCTACGACCGCTGGGGATTCTCCTGTATGACGCCCGAGCAGGATGAGCTCTACTGGAAGTATGTTGTCGCCCGTTTTGCTGCCTATCGCAATGTCTGGTGGTCGCTGGCCAATGAATACGATCTCCTCCGGCACAAGTCTCTGGCGGACTGGGAACGCTATGCGAAAATTCTCTGCCAGAAGGATCCTTATCATCATTTGCGCTCGATCCACAACTGCGGCCCTCATTACGATCATACGCGTCCCTGGATCACCCACTGCAGTATTCAGCGTCAAGACCTCTATAAAACCGCGGAACTGACAGACGAATGGCGCATCCGTTATCAAAAGCCTGTTGTGCTGGACGAGATTGCTTATGAAGGAAATCTTCCCTTCGGCTGGGGAAACATCACCGGAGAGGAAATGATCCGCCGTTTCTGGGAAGCGGCCATGCGCGGCGGCTACCCAGGCCATGGCGAAACCTATTTGACCCCCGAACGAATCCTCTGGTGGTCCCACGGAGGAAAACTAAAAGGGGAGAGCTGGAAGCGAATCGCATTTTTGTCCCGCATCCTATACCAAACCCCTGGTATCGGCCTGGCGCCCGCCAAAGGAAATTGGGACGATGTCTGTGCAGTCCCGGAGGATGCGCTCCGCGCCGCCCAGACCGGATACCGTATCTATTATTATAGCTTCATGCGCCCCTGTTTTCGGGAGTTTTATTTTGACGATACCGCAAAATACCAGGTGGAAGTGATCGACACCTGGAATATGACCATCGAGAATCAAGGCGTCTTCCAGGGCAAATTTCAAATCAACCTTCCCGGCAGGCAGTTTATGGCGATCCGCCTGCAAAAGGCAGCCATGGAAGCGTCTTAATATCTGACAGGAGGATAACATGACAACGATAAAATTGGGCTTTGCACCCACCCGCCGCAGCATTTTCAGCGCGCCGGACGCGATAAAATATCGGAATCTGACCGCGGATCGGCTGCGGGAATTAGGCGTAAATTTCATAGATATTGACGATATCAATCCGGAAGGGTTACTTTACTGCGAGGAGGACCGGCCGAAAATCTTAGAAAAATTCCGCCAGGAAAAAGTGGATGGCCTGATACTCCCCCACTGCAATTTCGGCACAGAGTATGTCTGCGCCCGCTTAGCCAAAGATCTGGGCGTACCAGTCTTACTGTGGGGCCCCCTGGATGAACGTCCGGAGCCGGACGGAAGCCGGTTAAGAGATACCCAATGCGGTCTGTTTGCCACAGGAAAAGTACTGCGCCGTTTTCAGGTACCCTTCACCTACATGACCAACTGCCGCCTGGATGATCCGGTGTTTGAGCGGGGAATCAAAGATTTCCTGGCTGTCTGCCGCGTGGTAAAGACCTTCCGGAACATCCGGATTCTTCAGATCGGCCCCCGCCCCTTTGATTTTTGGTCCACCATGTGCAACGAGGGGGAATTGCTGGAAAAGTTTCATATTCAGCTCTCTCCTATCTCCCTTTCCGAACTGGTCGCGGAAGTAAAAAAAGCCATCGTGGACGGCGAAGATGTAACACAGACCATTGCCTACTGCCGGGAGCACATGGAAATCCAAATTACGGACGAACAACTCACCCAGGTGGCCGGTCTGGCCGCAGCTATGGAACGGCTGATTCAAAAATACCATTGCAATGCCGGGGCAATCCAGTGCTGGAACGCCCTGCAAGACGAGCTTGGCATTATGCTCTGCGCCGCCAACGCGCTGCTCAATGAAAAAGGCATTCCCATTGTCTGCGAAACCGATATCCACGGCGCCGTCACGGCTCTTCTGGTGGAGGCTGCCGCCAACGATGGAACCCGCAGCTTCTTCGCCGACTGGACCATCCGCCACCCCGACCGAAAAAATGGCGAGCTGCTCCAGCACTGCGGCCCTTGGCCCCTTTCCGTGGCCGGCTGTAAGCCTCAAATCACGGTTCCGCTGGCCTTTGATTACCCTGGCTCTCTGACCGCCGAAGCCAAGCATGGAATTTTGACTCTGGCCCGCTTTGACGGTGATAACGGAGAATACTCTCTGCTTTTGGGCAATGCCCGCGGCGTGGACGGCCCAAAAGGCAGAGGAACCTATCTCTGGGTAGAGGTGGAAAATATCAAGCGTCTGGAAGCCAAACTCGTGGAAGGCCCCTATATTCACCACTGTGTAGGGATACATAAAGACGTGATTCCCGTCCTATATGAGGCATGTAAGTATCTAAAAATTCAGCCTGACCTGTACGATCCCATCGAAGAAAAGGTCAGAGCCTATTTGAGAGGGGAAAATGAATAATGACCATTCAAGAAATGAAAGAAAAAGCCATGGACATCCGCATGGATGTGGTCACACTGATCCACAATGCAGGATGTGGACATATCGGCGGCGACCTCTCCGAAGCAGATGCCCTGGTTGCTCTTTACTATAAACATATGAACGTCTCCGCCGGACAAGTGAAGGATCCGGACCGGGACCGCTTCATCCTATCGAAAGGCCACAGCGTAGAATCCCTGTACTGTATCCTGGCTGACAAAGGATATTTTGATAAACAAGAACTGATGACTACCTACAGCGCTTATTTGTCTCGCTTTATCGGCCATCCCAACAACAAAATCCCCGGTATAGAGGTCAATTCCGGTTCTCTGGGGCATGGTCTTTCCGTCGCTGTAGGAATGGCAAAGGCGGCAAAAATGATGGGGAAGGACTATCATGTCTACACCTTGCTCGGAGACGGAGAACTGGCGGAGGGAAGCGTTTGGGAGGGAGTGATGGCCGGGGGCCACTTTCATTTAGATAATCTCACCGCGCTTATCGACCGCAACGGGCTTCAAATTTCCGGTTCCACCGAAGACGTCATGGCGCAAGGTTCCCAGGAATCCCGCTGGGCTCCTTTCGGCTGGAATGTGATCTCGATTCCCGGCAACGACATGGCGGCCATCGACGCGGCTCTCACCGCCGCCAAAGCCGTCAAGGGAAAACCGACCGTGATCATCTTAAACACCACAAAAGGCCTCGGCGTATCTTTTATGGAAAATAATTATATCTGGCATCATAAGCCGATGAACGAGGAACAATATCAGCTGGCCATGGCCAGCCTGAAGGAAAGGAAGGTACATATGTCATGACAATCGCAAATAAACAGGCGATCTGCAATACTTTAATGGAATTGGCGAAAGACGATCCCCGCATTGTCGTTTTATGTTCCGATTCCCGCGGCTCCGCTTCCATGAACGCCTTCGCCGACACGTATCCGGAACAATTTGTAGAAGTTGGTATCGCGGAACAATCTTTGGTATCGGTTGCCGCTGGAATGGCTGCGGTGGGAATGAAACCCGTAGCCGTATCCCCCGCGTCCTTCCTCTCCACCCGCTCCATGGAACAGATCAAGGTGGACTGCGCCTACTCCCACAACAATGTTTTGCTACTCGGCATCTCCGGCGGCGTATCCTACGGTGCGCTCGGCATGACCCACCATTCTACCACGGACATTGCCGGCATCGCTTCTATCCCTGGCATGAGATTCTATCTCCCCTCCGACCGTCTGCAATCCGAACTTTTGATCCGCGCCCTGATGGCGGATCCGGCTCCTGCCTATGTCCGCACCGGACGCCACGCGGTCCCCGATGTTTACGAGGAAGGAAACGTCCCTTTTGAGATGGATAAAGCCACCATACTTCAAGAAGGCTCCGATCTCGCCATCATCGCCTGTGGGGAAACGGTTTTGGCTGCGAAACAGGCAGGCGAACAGCTTGCCAAAGAAAATATCCACGCCATGGTAATCGACATGTATTGTATCAAACCTTTGGATCAGGATGCCGTCTTAAGAGCTGCGAAAACAGGAAAAATCATCACGGTGGAAGAACATGTGGCCACCGGAGGCATGGGCAGCATGGTCGCTCAACTGACCGCGAGAAAATCGCCCTGTCAGGTCGTCAATCTGACACTCCCGGACGCCCCCGTGATTACCGGCAATTCCAGAGAAGTATTTTCCTACTATGGTTTAGATTCCTCCGGTATCCTCAAAACTGCAAGGGAGCTTTTGTCATGAGCCATTATATCCTATCCATCGATCAGTCGACCCAGGGGACAAAAGGACTGTTGTTTGATGAAAATGGTATTCTGATCGCCCGTGCGGACAAGAGCCACCGTCAAATCATCAATGAATTTGGATGGGTTGGGCACGATCCTATGGAAATCTTGCAAAACACCCTGGCCGTATGCCGCCGGGTCACAGAAAAGGCCGGCATTCCCAAAAGTGACATTAAGGCCGCCGCCATTTCCAATCAACGGGAAACTTCCATGATGTGGGACAGGGAAACCGGGAAGCCCCTCGATCACGCCATCGTTTGGCAATGCGCCAGGGCAAAAGAAATCTGCGAGCGGCCAGAATTTGCGGCTCTGTCTGAGTCCTTCCAGGAAAAAACCGGGTTAAACCTTTCCCCTTATTTTCCTGCGCCTAAATTTACCTGGCTGATGGAACAGATTCCGGAAGCCAGAATACTGGCGAAAAAGGGGCGGCTCTGCTGCGGCACGATAGACAGCTGGCTCGTCTATTGCCTGACCAACGGCCGCAGCTTCAAAACGGATTATTCCAACGCCAGCCGCACCGGTCTCTATCATATTCGCAATCTGAAATGGGATGAGGAACTATGCAGCGCTTTTCAAGTCCCGCCGGACGCTCTCCCGGAGGTCTGTATGTCCGATTCCAACTTTGGCTCTACCACCTTGGGCGGTTGGCTGGATGCTCCCATTCCCATCCACGGTATCTTAGGGGACAGCCACGGCGCGCTTTTCGGACAGGACTGCCGGCTTCCCGGCCAGGCCAAAGTCACCTATGGAACAGGATCCTCCGTCATGATGAATCTGGGCACGGAGCCCCGTATTTCTAAGAAGGGCCTTGTCACCAGCCTAGCCTGGGGCTTGAACGGTCGGATTGAATATGTCTTTGAAGGCAATCTCAACTATACCGGAGCCGTCATTACCTGGTTAAGGCAAGATCTCGGACTGATTCGCACCGACCAAGAAGCCACAAAACGGGCTTATGAAGCCAATCCCAATGACAGGACTTATTTTGTCCCTGCCTTTACGGGCCTCGGCGCTCCTTATTGGGACAGCCACGCCACCGGTATGTTCACGGGAATCACCCGCACCACAAGGCGGAATGAAATTGCCAAAGCTTGTCTGGACTGCATCGCTTATCAGATTTCCGATTTGACAGATTTAATGAGCGAGGAATCCGGTTTTCCCTTATCCACCCTGCGTGCGGACGGCGGTCCCACCGCCAGCTCCTACCTGATGCAGTTTCAGAGCGATATCGCCCGCGTAAAAGTTCAGATTCCCGATATCCAGGAACTTTCCGGGATGGGCGCAGCTTATGCCGCCGGCATTGCCATTGGTTTATACAACGCAGATACGATCTATCGCCATATACAAAGAAAAGAGTACGCGCCGGAAATGAGTCCCATGCAGCAAGAACAATTATATGCCGGCTGGAAACATGCCGTTAGACAAACCTTGCATCACCTATAAAAACAGAGGATTTCGCTCTGCGAAATCCTCTGCCTACAGCGGGCTTATTGCCATCTTTCTTTCCACCGCTCGAAAGGATTGCGCTGCGCCTCAGCGCAATCCTTAGCGGAGTGTTTTATTTCCTTACTTGTCTTTAGGCGTCCTTCCCAACCAGAACGCAACGATCGTCAGCAAGGCCAGAATGCCTATTACCAGACCGCCGCAGCCTCCGTTTCTTTTTCTCATTATTACCACCGTCCTTTCCAGACGAAACCAACATTCCATCTAGCGTATTTCGTTTTGTACAATCCGATCGTAAACTCGCGCCGTCAGCAGATAAATACCAACGTAAATCAATGCAAAAACCAGGAACGATCCCAAGGTACAAAAGATCAATAGTCTCTGGTTCATCAGGCCAAGGGCCCGCAAAATACGGTTAACCGCCGGAAAAGCGAATGCAATGTGGATGCCGGCCGTCAGCAGAGGCAGAAAGAATACCGTTAAAATTTGGCTGTGTATGGTCTTCTTTATCTCCTTTCGGCTCAGGCCCACCTTCTGCATAATGACAAATCGTTCTTTATCCTCATATCCTTCCGATACCTGCTTGTAATAGATGATCAGCACGGTCGCCAGCAGGAACAAGGTCCCCAGGAAGATTCCAAGGAAGAATAATCCGCCGTATATGGACATAAAATCACTCCATTCACTTTCCTTGACTTCCAGATAACCGGGGAAGTTTTGCTCCTTTAAAGCCGTTTTGATATTTTCGCCGGCCTGCATTTTTTCTTTGGATGTGCCGTCGATGTCTACGCCATAATAGATTCGGATATTCGAATCCCGCTCTTGATAGTACGCGCTCTGCTCTTCATAGATCCACTCCAAAGCAGCCCGGTCCGGAACGACCACAAAGAGGCTGTCGATAATGTTAGCGGCAATACCGCCGTTGGGAATCACACTGTCCCGCTTCTCACGAATCCGATAGTCCTTGGAAAAAAGACGGAGCGTATCAAAATCATAGCTCTCACCGCCGGTATATAAGATCACCTCGTCATCGTCCAGGGTCAACGATTCCCCAGTCATCTGATTCAGGTCTTTTAACGTCATAAAGCTGATATTCCATACATTGTCCAGAGAACTATTTTCCGCTCCCGAAAGAAGGACTTCTCCGTCCTCTATCCTTGCGCCGATCTCCAAAAAGCGGTAGCAGATTTCGTTGGTTCTCTGTCTTCCCTCCGCGGTTAAAACCTGATCGATCGCGCTCTGGGCAGATTCCCACCGTGCTTGATCCACCTCGACGCAATTGAGTAAGATCTCTCTCGGATAGCGGCGCTCCAAATTGTCCTCAAACCCAATATACAAACTCACCGTGGAAGAAATCATAACCAGCACAGCGGTGGAGAGAATACAGATATTGGCAAGGCCCACGGCATTTTGTTTCATCCGGTACATCATACCCGAAACAGAGATAAAATGCTGCGTCTTATAATAATAGCTTTTTTTCCTCCGCAGCGTCTTTAAAACCGCGATACTGCCGGACGTAAAGAGACAGTAAGTTCCCACCATGACCAAAAGTACAGCCACAAAAAAGATTAAAATCATGACCATCGGGTTTTTCGTGGTCACGGCAATCCAATATCCGCCGCCTAAGCTTAATACGCCCAACAGGGTAACAAAAACCTTTGCCCGTGGTTCCCGCTCTCCCACCTGTCCGCCCCGCAGCAATTCCACCGGCTTTGCTAGATGAATCTGGTGCAGGTTGCTAAACAAAGTCAGGAAATAGACGACGGCAAATAAAATCACCGTGTCCCGAATCGCCGGTACCGATACCGGAAAACCAAAGGTTGCCTGCAGGTTTAAAATGCGCAGCATACCAAGAAAAACCAGTTTGCTGAACAGCAATCCGCCAAGAATTCCAAAAAGAATGCCAACGCTTCCGATCATTAGGGTTTCATAGGTCAGCACTTTAAAAATATGCCTTTTTTCCATACCCAAAATATTGTACAGGCCTAATTCTTTTTTTCTCCGCTTGATCAGGAAACTGTTGGTATAAAACAGAAAGATACAAGCAAAAAATCCTACCACATAAGTGCCTGTGTACAAAATCCAGGACATTTCCGTTCCGCCCCGCATGTTCCGGAAATCCTCGTTTTTTGCCAGAGAGCTGATAATGTAAAACATCATAACCGAGACGACGCCGGTCAGCATATACGGCACATAAGTCTGCGCATTTTTTCGAATATTCGATATGGCCAGCTTCACATAAAAGCCTCTACGCATCCCACTCACCACCTGTCGCCATCATTGTCAACGCATCGGAAATCTTTTGATACATGGTTTCCGTGCTCTGACTGCCCCGGTAAATCTGATGAAATACTTCGCCATCCTTGATAAACAAAACCCGCTTTGCATGGCTCGCCGCCTTCGTGCTGTGAGTTACCATCAGGATCGTCTGCCCATCTTCATTGATCTGGCCGAATAAGCGGAGCAGGCTGTCGGACGCCCGCGAATCCAACGCTCCAGTCGGTTCGTCTGCCAATATCAGCTGCGGCTCTGTGATCAGGGCCCGCGCCACGGCAGTCCGCTGCTTTTGGCCTCCGGAGACCTCGTAGGGATATTTCTCCAAGATTTCTTCGATTCCCAGCTTCTTTGCAATGGGCGTCAGCCGTTTTGCCATCTCCGGATATGCCTTTCCTGCCAAAACAAGAGGAAGAAAAATATTGTCTTTAAGGGAGAAGGTATCCAACAAGTTAAAATCCTGAAATACAAAGCCGAGATTATCACGCCGAAACGCGGAGATCTCCGATTCTTTTAAGGACACGATGCTTTTTCCGTTTAACAGTACCTCACCGCTGGTGGGTTTATCTAGAGACGCCAGAATATTGAGCAGCGTTGTTTTTCCTGAACCGGATTCTCCCATGATCGCTACATACTCGCCCTGCTCTACCGAAAAGGATACGTTGGAAAGCGCCTGCACGCGGGTGCCGCCAAAACGGGTCGTATAAACTTTCTTTAAATTATTGACTTCTAATATCGCCATAATGACCTCCTTATCTTCCTCTTTAGTGTAACAAAAAGAGGAAATGGCTGCCATGTCTTTGGCTTACATTTCCCCGATATACCTTACATTCCTGTAAGGATTCACCGTGAGTCCCGCTTCTATTCCACTTCCAGCAACGCAGAAGCAAGCCCAATTTTTACTTTTGTCCCCCTTCCTGGTTCCGACTCAATCGCAATGGTGTGGGACAATTTCTTCAGGATCCGCTGGCAAAGGTAAAGGCCGATGCCGGTGGATTTCTTGTTGATACGGCCATTGTAGCCGGTAAAGCCTTTCTCAAAAATCCGCGGCAAATCCTCCGCGGCGATACCAATCCCCGTGTCCTCGATCACCAGCGTCTGATCCGGTTCCAGATAAATCGAAATGGTTCCCTTGGGCGTATATTTTAGCGCATTGGACAGGATCTGTTCGATCACAAACAAAAGCCACTTTTCATCAGTCAACACTTCCGTTTCCACACCCGCATACTGAAGCGCCACCTTTTTTCGTACAAACTGACCGGCAAATTTCCGTACCGCCTGCCGCACAATTCCATCCAGCGGCTGCCGCTTGATCACCAGATCGCTGGACTCACTGGAAAGGCGCAGATAGGATAGCACCATCTCCACATACTGTTCAATGGAAAAAAGCTCGCCAGACAGCTCGCGAAACACCGTCTCCTCTTCCTCCGAAAGCAACAATCGCATTGCCGCGATGGGAGTCTTGATCTGGTGCGCCCACATCGTATAGTATTCCAGCATATCGCTTTTTGTTTTGTCCGCTTCCGAAATCAAGCGGCTTTTATCTTCATGGTCAATTCGAAGAAGTTCCTGGTAATCCGCCTCCAAAAGCTCCTGCGCATCGGGCAGATCGGAAAGCCCCAAGGTAATCCGACACCGAAGTTCCTTCAAGAAACGATGGCGCTTCCAATAATTCAGGTAATCGATGCCGAAAATCAAAATTCCTGCTGCCAAGCATAAAACGGCTCCATAGAGAACCGCCTCCACCGGCAGCTGGTAAAGGGAAAATACGACGGCAAAAATCAAGGCAAACAATAGGATTGCACAAAAGTCCACACGGTGGCGTCTGAAATATCCGGCGAGCAAGACGCCGGTTTCCCGCTTTTCTTTGTTCATTCGATCAGATACCCCATTCCCTTCTTGGTCGTAATAAAATCAGGTAAGCCTGCGGCCTCCAACTTATGGCGCAATCGGGTCATATTGACGGTCAGGGTATTCTCATCCACATAACTATCCGTCTCCCACAATCTGGTCATCAATTTATCCCGGCTCACGGTCTTTCCCTTATTTTCCAGAAGCATCTGCAAAATCTTAAAATCGTTTCTCGTCAGGTTTACGGTTTCGTTCTGATAGGTCAAAGTCGCGTCGCTTATGTTTAAAATGGCGCCCCGATGCTCCAAAAGATTCGATGGCGCGCCAAAATCATAGGCCCGGCGCAGCAAGGCCTGCACTTTTGCCGTCAACACCTCCCGGTCAAAAGGTTTCGCTAAAAAGTCGTCCCCGCCCATATTGACGGCCATCACCAGATTCATGTTGTCGGAAGCAGAAGAGAGAAATAAAATCGGTATCTGAGAAAGCTTCCGAATCTCCGTGCACCAATGATAGCCGTTAAAAAACGGCAGCATAATATCCAGGATAACCAGATGAGGCCCATAGGCGGCAAACTCCGATAAGACATTTTGAAAGTCCGATACCACACGGCATTCCAACCCCCAGGCCGTCAATTGTTTTTGAATGGCGGACGCAATGATCTCGTCATCCTCCACAAGAAAAATCTTATACATCGTGGCCTTCCTCCTACACTCTTTCACGGCCTCCCCGCTGGAAACGGCGGCGTATCTCCCGCTCTCCTTCCTGCAGCGCGGTCATCATCTGCTTCGCTTTCGGCGCGGCCATCTGCATCCAAGAAAGCTCTGTCTCCGTGCCTTTCCCATGGGGTACCTGCCAGGCCCCGGCGTCGCTTCCCAGCGCCAGCATCGCGCCCCGCTCCAACGCCATGCGAATATTCTCCATATGAATCGCTGCGATTTCCCGCAGCACGCCGTCATCAAACCGTCCGCATCCGATCATATTCTGGCAAGGGGAAAGCGTCGGCACCCAAATGGTCTTCGACTCGGCCAGAGCCTGAATACATTCTTCATTCATGAACGCTCCATGCTCCAGGGAGTCTACTCCCGCCTCGATGACATCCAACACATTTCTTACGCCGTTGGTATGGGCCATCACAGAAAAACCTTCCTCATGGGCAATTCGAATCATCTCCCGGATGGTATCTCGATCCAGACCCTCTTCCGTCAGTACGCCGACCTTGGAAAAGTCAATCAAACCGCTGACCATAATTTTAATAAAATCCCCGTTTTTCCTCCGTACCTGATCGACTAGAGCCTGGTATTCGCTCATATGCTCAAATCCATAGCCTACGATTCCGCCATAATGGCCCTTTTTATGGATGGCAAACAGCGGCGTCCGGTATGTAATTCCATATGCTGGGGCAAGCTCTCTCGCACGCTCTGAAACATGATAGGAATCCCCACCGTCCCGGAGAAAGGAAATCCCTCTGCCTTGATACTCCAGAAAACACTGGTGAATCACGTCGTCTACCACCGCTTCCCGGTGCTTTTCCACGGCATTTCGGTAATTTTCTCCGTCCATGATCACATGGATATGGCAATCCCCCAGTTTTTTGACTTCCGTCTTGAACTCCGGATCCATCTGAGTCCGCATTTCTCCACTCCGCTTTCTACGCCTGCGTTTTTATCGCTGCCGCGTCTGCTAAAAGTTCCTCCACCGCTTCTTCTTTTGTCGCCCAACTGGTGCAGAATCGCACCGCAATGTGCTCCTGATCCACTTCTTCCCAGATAGAAAAACTATATTTTTCGGACAACGCTTCGATCTGGGCAGGAGAAAGAATCAAAAACTGTTGGTTTGTCTGGGATTCGCAGAAAAACGAATACCCCAACTTCTGAAATCCATCTCGAATCTGCTCTGCCATCTGCACCGCATGGCGGGAAATCTTTAGATAAAGATCGTCGGTAAACAACGTATCGAACTGAATCCCTAAAAGCCTTCCCTTGGCCAGCATGCCCCCTTGCTGCTTTATCATATAACGAAAATCCTTCTTTAGCGCCGAAGCCATGATCACAACGGCTTCTCCGAATAAAGCACCCACCTTGGTTCCGCCAATATAAAATACATCGCAAAGTTCCGCCAGCTCCCGGAAAGAAATATCGCTTCCCGAAGCGGCCATGCCATATCCCAAACGCGCTCCGTCTAAAAACAGCCACAGCCCCCACTCTTGACAAACCTTTCGGATCTCTTGAAGTTCCGCCAGAGAATACAAAGTACCGATCTCCGTCGGATGAGATAGGTAAACCATCCCCGGCTGCACGATATGTTCCTGGCTGGAATCCGTATAATGGGCCTGACAGGCCTCCTGGATTTGTCTGGCTGAAAGTTTTCCGTACTCTCCAGGAAGCGCCAACACTTTATGACCAGACGCCTCGATGGCTCCAGTCTCATGGACGTTGATATGACCGCTCTCAGCGGAAAGCACGCCTTGATGGGGCCGAAGGGCGGCACGAATTACTGTTGCATTCGTCTGAGTTCCTCCGACCAAAAAGTGAACGTCTGCGTCCGCTCTGCCACAGAGATCCTGAATCTTCTTTCTCGCCTGCCCGCAGTAGAAATCCTCTCCGTATCCAGGCGTCTGCTCTTCATTGGTTTCCAGCAGACGCTTCATGATCTCCGGATGAGCTCCCTCCGTGTAGTCGCATTCAAATCTCCACATCGTTTTTCCCTCCCTTTATAAGTTCACTATTTTTACACACTTTTTTCAAAATTCCCCCACAGGATACTGCTATGCTTGTCTTAATTGGAAGACAACCTTTTCGTTTTTCAATGTTCTGGAAAAGATGGTTCTCACACGAAACTCCCCTTCGCTCTTTTGCCATTCTTTTCCTGTACAATGAATTTCGCTAAGCGAAATTCTCGCGCCGAGCGCGGCCGCCATCGGCGGCATCTTCATTTCGCGCCCGTGTGCATCCTTAGCGGAGCGTTTCTTATTTCATGGGAAATTTCCCATGAAATAAGAAACCGCTGTGGGCCGGATCTGCGGCCTTTCACAGCGGTTTCCTTTCCGGCATTCAATCTACCGTACAAAATTCCATGTTATTTAACAACTCTTCACAGCCGTCCCCATAAATCTTCAAGTTCAGTTTTCGCTCAACGCCCAGACCAATGACGCCCAACAAAGACTTTGCATCTACCATTCGATTCCCACATTGAATATCCATATGATTCGGATATCGTTCCGCCCAGCTCACAAATCTCTCTGCGTCTGCGACACTGCGGAATATAATTTTTGCTGTTTGCATCGTCGCATTCCTCCTCATGTAAACGGCCATCTTCTTTCAAGCAACGTTTTCCCATATCGTTTTTATAATTATGCTAATTAGAATACTCAAAAGCTCCGGCTTTGTCAACCATCCACGCCTATATTTTCACATTTCTTAAGAAGTTTTTGCCAATCTGTCTCCGGAGCTTGACAAGTTCCATCGCAGCACAAATAGTAAGCCGTTCCCTCATTGGGAATGGGATACTCTCTGGTAAATGGCGCTATTTCTGCCAGCAAATCGGCATTCTCCGGCGTTTTGCGGATCACCGTCAAGTTTGGAAATGAATGAGCCGCCAGATATTCTAAAAAGTCCTTCGGCAGATCCGACGCGGAACAACAGATCAGTTCCCGAAAGGGCGATAGCGCCTGCTGCAAAGCCAATAAAGCAAAGCTATGCCCAGCAGAAGAACGTTTGCAGGATCCAGCCAAAAAGTGCAGTTGCCGGTCAGCAGCCTCCTGATGTTCCACTTCTCCCGTATAATGAGCCAGACGAAGCCAAACCAGACCAGCCACAGAATTTCCGGAAGGCAACGCTCCATCGTAGGTTTCTTTTGGCCGGGCGATCAGCTTCTCCGAGTCAAAGGCCGTCTGAAAATAACCTCCATGTTCCGAATCTTCAAACCACTCCTTCATCTGGCAAGCGTAAAATACGGCTTGTGCCAAATAGGAAGCCTCCAACGTAGCGTCATAAAGCTCCAAAAGTGCGAAAACATAAACTGCATAATCGTCCAGTTGGCCATCATAAGCTGCTTCGCCCTCTCTCCACCGCAAAGACAGACGCCCATTCTCATTTGTCATATTTTTTGCAATAAAGTCCTGGCATTGCCGTGCGGCATCTTGATAGCGCAATTCTCCCAAAACCTTTCCCGCTCTCGCGAACGCAGCAATGGCCCAGCCATTCCAGGAAAGCAGCACCTTATCGTCCTTGTGCAAACGGGTTCTTTTCCTGCGATATTCCCGCAAACGTTGCAATTCGGGGCTGTCGTCTGCCAATGGAGCTTCTCCTCTCAAAATACGATTGGGAATACTTTTTCCCTCGAAATTTCCTTCCCGCGTAATATCATATCGGCGGCAAAACGCCTTACCCTTTTCCTTCCCGAATAACTCACAAATCTCATCCGGTGTAAACACATAGTACTTTCCTTCCACTCCATCACTGTCCGCATCCTGGCCGGAAGCAAACCCGCCCTCCGTTTCCGCCAGATCGCGCAGCAAGTAATCTAACGTTCTTTGGACAACGTCGGCGTATCTCTCCTTTCCTGTCATTTGATAGGCTTCCAAGTACGCCAGGGCCAACAGCGCGTTGTCATAGAGCATTTTCTCAAAATGAGGAACCAGCCACGAATCGTCTGTGGAATAGCGGGAAAAACCGCCCCCAATCTGATCGCAGATTCCACCCCGTTCCATCGCGTCCAACGTATTCTCTACCATATTTTTCGAGCTCTCTTCCTGTCGGAACAAGGAATATTGCAGCAAAAACAGCAGATTATGGGGAGTCGGGAACTTGGGCGCAGCCCCAAAACCACCCCACTTTTGGTCATATTGGTTTAAAAAAAAGGCAAACCCCTGATCCAGAAGGGATGCGTCCGGCGTCCCTGGCAAAAATTCCTCATTCCCTGCCGCGGCATCCGCAATCCGCTCTCCGTCCCGGACCAGGGCTTCCGAATCTTTTTTCCAGAGAATCGCTACATGTTTTAATAATTCGATCAGACCAGGCCGCCCATAGCGGCTTTTCTTTGGAAAGTAGGTTCCCGCAAAAAATGGCTTTTGCTCCGGCGTCAAAAAGACGGTAAGGGGCCATCCTCCAGATCCTGTCAAAAGCTGACAAACGTTCATATAGACAGCGTCCACATCCGGACGCTCTTCACGGTCTACCTTAATACTGATAAAATCGCGGTTTAAAATCGTCGCTACCTCTTCATCCTCAAAGGACTCATGGGCCATTACATGACACCAATGGCAGGTGGAGTAACCCACGCTGAGAAACACGGGTTTATTTTCCTCTTTTGCTTTTTGAAATGCAGCCGCTCCCCAGGGATACCAATCCACTGGGTTTTCCCTATGCTGAATCAGATACGGGGATTTTTCTTTTTCCAGATGATTCATCTTCTTCTCCTGTCGATGCGCTAAACTTGCGGTTTCTCTTATCGTTTCCAGGTCTGGAAAAATTATACTCCCCCTACGCATCTTCGCTGCGGACTGGTATTTCAATCTGCACGATATAATCTTCTATTTTATCAACCACATTTTCATTAATTCCCATTTCATAGGAAAATCCAGACAAGATCAGTTTCTGCGCTTTGGCATAAGCCAGTATCTCTTCATATCTGTCTGGAATCCGCTCCCAATCTCCCTTATGAAAAGCTCTCACATATTTTCCTTGAGGCTGTATATGCAGCCCGGTTTTCTGTATAGGAAACGGGATTTCAATAAACATCTTACCATAATCATCAAACTTTCCTTGATATAGACGGTCGACAGAAATCATCGACCCATAGGAAGCGTCGTGTAGACGGTGCAGCTGATATTTCCTTGTTTCCGCCGTAATTAATTCCACTGCCTTCTCAAAAGAAATGTCCTTGTTTATATCCACTGTCACCAGACAACGTTCTTCTTTTTCCACCAGGCAAATTTCGGATAGATCCATCGTCAATAAGGTACGCATATTTTGGTGATGGTTGGATAATGTTTTTCTAACCGCTTTTAAATGAGCAATATGCTCATCCAATTCTGTTATTTTTTTGCCCAAAAGGCATTCCAGGCTTGCGGCGGAACGATTTTTCATAAAAGTCTGTATCTCATCTATGGACACATCCAATTCCCGTAACAATAAAATCGTTTCTAGAATAGAGCTTTGAGAATAATGATAATAGCGATATCCATTTTCCGGGTGAATCATATAGGGGTGAAACAGGCCGATTTCATCATACCACATCAATGTCTTTTTATTGATTCCATGCATATTTGCAAACTGGCCTATCGTAAGTAACTTCTTTTTTTGATTCATTTTTAATTCTCCTTGACCATCCAGTTACTGTATGGTTTATCATATGATATATCCGATGATAAAACAAGATAAAGGAGAAAAATTTATGGAAAATCCTACGGTATACGACAAACCGGTGACGTTCAAAAACATTTTGACCTTTGCCATTCCAACCATTGCCATGACCGTGTTTATGTCTTTCTATACTATGGTCGACGGCCTGTTTGTCTCCAACCTGATCAGCACGGACGCACTGTCTGCCATCAATCTGACTGCGCCGGTCATTCAGTTTGTAACCGCCATTTCTACCATGCTGGCAACCGGAGGCAGCGCTGTCATTATGAAAAAGATGGGGGAACAAAAGGCAGAAGAAGCAAAGGAAGATTTTACATCTCTGATTCTAACAAACGTTGTTGTTGGATTTCTCATGTGCGGGCTAGGATATCTGGCTATGGATCCGCTCCTTTCCATCATGCACCTATCAGCAGATGTGTCCGGCTACTGCCAGGAATATTTAAGCTGCTACTTGCCATTTACGGTTCCTATCCTGCTTATGAACAACTTTACTCTCTATATGATCGCAAGCGATAAAGCGGCTCT
Organism: Hominifimenecus sp. rT4P-3; assembly: GCF_051055405.1. GTDB lineage: Bacteria > Bacillota > Clostridia > Lachnospirales > Lachnospiraceae > Pseudolachnospira. Next base: position 1,908,075 of record NZ_CP167068.1, read on the forward strand.
TTCCCTCATTTGTTCGGTAACGGGCGGCCTTTCCAATATGATACTCGACTACCTATTTATCGCTGTTTTTGATATGGGAATTGGCGGCGCGGCAGTTGCCACAGGCCTCGGCTATTCGGTAACCGCTATTGTTGGATTGTTTGTTTTCAGCTGCAAAACAAATCTTCTGCATTTTAAAAAGCCAGTTTTTCGTCTGAAAGTCCTTGCCCACGCCGCCTCCAATGGGTGTTCGGAAATGGCGACCGCATTTGTCACCGGAATCATCACGCTGATGTTTAACTGGACCATGCTGCGATATGTAGGAGAAAACGGAGTCGCCGCCATCACGATTATCATGTACGTTCTTATTTTTTCCAGTTCTCTGTACACTGGTTATTCTTATGGGGTCGCTCCGATGATCAGCTTTTTCTATGGTTCCCAAAACCAGAAAAAACTAAAAAAACTGATTACTGACAGTTTAAAAATCATTGCCGTTATTTCTGTCTTGACAGCCGCCCTTTCTCTTATTCTTACCAAGCCCTTGGTAGCTGTATTCGCCCGCCCGAACAATCCTGTATACGGCCTCGCGATCACAGGAAACCGAGTATGTACGTTGGCGCTGCTTTTTATCGGCTTTAATATTTTTGCCAGCGGGATGTTTACCGCGCTGTCCAACGGAGTTGTCTCAGCTATTTTGGCTTTCTCGCGTTCCTTTGTTTTCATGCTCATTACCATGCTGATACTTCCCGCTATTTTAGGGGTAAATGGAATCTGGCTGGCAACGCCGGCAGCGGAATGGATGGCGCTCCTTTTATCGCTGGGAATGTTCCTGAAATACCGAAAAAAATATCTGTACTAAATGCTTCTCCCGATACCATCTACTTTCGTCGATTCCGCACGGCGACTGCCATAATTAAGGTCAACGCTGCTGTGGTTAAAACGGTTGAAATCCAAATCAAAACATCTCCGCCCGAAAGTATCTGGACAATAGACAGCACAGAGGCAAGAATCGATATAATGCCAAAAACAGTGATGATGTTAATCACCGTCTCACTGCGGGTTCGTTCAATTTCCATCTGGTGTTCTGTTAAAATATTTAATTTATTACTGATATCCTGAATTGCCACGGAAATATCATTGACCTCCAACAGGTACGCGTAGATTTGCTTCACGTTATGCCAACGCGAAAGATTGGCCGGCGTTACCGTCCCAAATGCCTGAAATTGCAGCATCACGTTTTTTAAAGCTTTTAAACTCCTGCTCTCTCCCTTGTCCAATCGGGTGATCAATTCCGTAAAACGCAGGCAAGTGTATTTTTCATAAAGCGACAAAAGAACCACAGGAAGGCCGTCGTTGGCCTGAGCTTCTTTTTCTGCCTCAAAATCCATAGCTTCATCCGCCACCACATAGGAGATCGTCTGCGAAGCGACGCAGCATCCCCAGCGATACGTATGAAGGCTTTGGTTCTTCACGCCATAAACGTAACGGATATCTTCCTCGGACATATCTTCAATGGGAGTATCCAAAGGCATCATTTTATGGAGATGAAAGGTAATGCGCTGCATCTCATCCAATGTGTCGAACCGCTTTGGTACTAACGCAAATATATAGGCATAGGCGTCCAGCAGAAAAGAAGAATCCCCATCAAAAAATTTGCGAAGGCCAAGCGACGCACAGAAATCCGACAACCAGCTTTCCATTGAAAATGGATGCTCCATCCCTGCTTTGTCTATCCAGGAAAACTTCGCGTTACTGTAGGCATATCCGGGATTACAGATAGCCATAAGGGCTTCCATCTGCAAAAAAGAGAGACTTAGACATAGAAAGGCAACCTGTGTGTGAAAAATATATAGATAGGAATCGGTCAGTTCAAAGTCATAGGCATTCCCGCCTTCCGAAACTTGGAATGTCTGGGAGCGCATGGATTCTGATGCATCGCAGAGTCCCGCAACAAGATGCGAACATCCGACCGTATAACAGGCTCCAATCGCCGCCTCATTGCGCCGATCAAACATCGCCTTGATATTTTCATTCAGATCCATCGTATGTAACGGCCTATAATCCCCTATTTGTTCCAGCCGTGTACGTTCCAATGAATCCTTATCATATTTTAAAGGAATAACCAAAAAACTGCCGTATCGTGTTTGATTCTTCTGTTCCATCATCAACATTTTCCTCCCCTGTTTCCGTGTCTTTCATTATAACAGGTAGGGATTTGCCTGACAAGACGGAGAGGCGATACGACAATTTTTGCAGGTGTTATTCACCTGCAAATAAAGAAAGCTGCTTATTCTTATCACAAACTCCCAAAAAGACTTCCTTGACATGATGGTAACCTTGTGCTTTCAACTGTTTATCGAGCCACTTGGAGTCGAGTCCCATCCGTTTTAGGTTTTCATTGATAACCCGTCCGTCCATAATGACTTCAACATTAATAGAATCGGGCTCAGGGTTTAGATTCAAATCAGCAGGAGTAACCGGACGATTGGTGCTGGCCGGTAATACAGTTAATTTCCCATTACATTCGAAAACCGCTGTTTGAATATCGTTTAGATCAAAGTATCCCTGTTCTCTGCACATCATGAGAAATTCACCCAGGTCCAGTTTCACTTTTTTCATATTCTTTCTATACAGCGTTCCGTTATTCATCAGTATGGTTGGAGAACCGTTGATATATTTTCGGCTCTTGGGAAACTTATTGGCCATCAGATTCAATCCGATAGAAGCCGCGCCGTATATAATCATAGCAATCAGAGGTTTCCATGGAGCCTCAAGCTCGGTGGCAAGTTCAGCGGCGACAGATCCGATGGTTATCCCAGTAATATAGTCAAAAAAGTCAAGCTGCGCCACCTGTCTGTGTCCCATGACTTTTGTAAGAACAAATAAGGTTACCACCGACAATAATGTTGTCAGAATCACTTTTATAATCTCCATACGATACCTCCATAACATATTATTACCTTCAATTATCAAGAGCATACACGCCTCATAGCGGAATAATTGGAACATCGTTAATAAACAGAAACTACCTTCAATTGACACAAAAAAGGCTATACAGCGGTTGTCTTTAATCGCTGTATAGCCTTTTTAAGTATAACAAGAAAGAATTTCGCTTTGCGAAATTCTCCGCCTGCGGCGGGGCAGCTTTGCTGCCATCTTCCTCTCCGCCGCAGTACCCTCGCTTCGCTGGGGCAGACCCTGCGATCCTTAGCGGAGCGTTTTTTTATTCTATAGGAAATTTCAGCGAAATTTCCTATAGAATAAAAAAACTGGACACCCACTATATAACAAAATTGGTGTCCAGTTACGCAGCGCGAGACGGGACTCGAACCCGCGGCCCCCACCTTGGCAAGGTGGTGCTCCACCACTGAGCCACTCGCGCATTGCTTATTTTTTATGCAAGACATATCATACTATAAAAAGAACTTATTGTCAACTAAATTTTGTATTTTTTTGAAACAATTGTTAGGACTACCGGCACGATAAGAATAAGAAACAGGACCGTGGAAAAACGGTCCTGTTTTTTATTCTTATAGTAATGTCACGTTCGCCGCCTGGCACATCTCGATCGTCTTCGGATCCCAGAGAGACGACTGCACCTCGCCGATATGGGCTTTGCCCAAAAGCAACATACACAATCGGGATTGTCCGATGCCACCGCCCATCGTCAGAGGCAGTTTTCCTTCCAGCAGTAACTTATGAAACGGAAGTTCTCTCCGATAGTCGCAGCCAGCCAATGTCAACTGGCGATCCAAGGATTCCGGGCTAACACGAATACCCATGGAAGAGATCTCTAGGGCAATATCCAGAACCGGATGATAAAACAAGAGGTCTCCATTTAGATGCCAATCATCATAATCCGGAGCCCTGCCTCCATGAGGCTTACCAGATGCCAGCCGATCTCCAATTCCAATCAAAAGCACCGTCTGGTGCTCCTTAGTAATACGGTATTCCCGTTCTTCCGGCGAGCATTCCGGCCAACGATCTTCCAACTCCTGCGTAGTCACAACCGTAATCTCCCGTTTTAAAACCGTATCGATTTGTCGGAACCGTACTTTTAGAGAATCCAAGGTATGGCAAATACAAGTGACGATGGCCTGAGCGGTCTCCTTTAGATAATCCAGATTTCGCTCCTCTTTCAAGATCACTTTTTCCCAGTCCCACTGATCCACATAGATCGAATGAATATTATCCAATTCTTCGTCCTGCCGGATCGCATTCATATCCGTATATAAGCCCTTTCCCGGAAAGAAATCATATCGATACAGCGCCATGCGTTTCCACTTTGCTAAAGAATGCACTACTTGGGCTTCTATACCAGTGGCAGGAGCCCGAAAACTAACCGGCCTCTCCACACCGTTTAAATCATCGTTTAAACCGCTGTGCGAATCCACAAAAAGGGGCGCCGATACCCGCTTTAGACGCAGCGCTTGTTCCAGACTGGCCGGAAAATCGTGCTTGATCAGTCCAATTGCAGATTGGGTCTCATAAAGGTTTAATTTTGATTGATAATTTTCAGGAATAAATGATTTCATAAACTCCTCCTCACATTTTACTGCAATAGTGTAGCACAGAATCCACAAGATTACAACTTTTGTTCCCTACTTTTTTCTATGAATTTCCGCGCTCGTCTATGCTTTCCATATAAGACCAACAGCCAAATTCCAATTCCCAGGACATACCCGATGGAGTCAATGCCCACATCCTTCCATTGACCGGCCCGCCCTGGAACAAAAAGCTGATGAAACTCATCGGAACAAGCATAAAGAAAGCAGATTCCCCCTGCTCCCATCGCCGCTCTCCCGTTACTACCCACCACCTGGTGCATAAAACCAAAGCTGGTTATTCCCAGCAGAAAATAGACGGAAAGATGCCCCCATTTGCGCAGAGGAAGAATCTCAAATACTGGCGTATTCTCAATCGTCCAACGCATAGGCGGCAGACGGAGCAAAAAAGTAAAAAAACCATTGCTGACACGGCTGGATTGATCTCCGGACTGAGAAGAAAAATAGAAAATAATACCCATGACAATAATCATCGCAAAAAACCAAATCCAAGCTGTCTTTTTCTCTTTTTGTTTCATTCTTACCTTCACGATTGCTCTTGTCTCTTTTTGTCGCTGAATGTCTATTCCATCCTGATGTTTAAAAAATCCCCTACAATTGTCCTAGTATCCAAGGAGGAAAATTATGGAAGATACAAAAAGGCTTTTAAAAGACGCCAAAATATCAAAAAGTTACAAAGGATATCGTTACCTTCTATACGCAATCCAATTGGTGGAAGAAAAAGAAGAACGTCTCTGCAATATAAGAGAGGAGGTCTATCAAAAAATCGCCGATGCGTATCAAGTAAATTATCAAAATGTTGAAAAAGATATCCGCACCGTCCGAGATCATTTCTGGAATAACGATGGCAAACAATTTCTAGAAGAAATTACCGGAAGCACCATCGATGACAAGCCTTATCCAAGAGAACTGATTGAATATTTTGTGGAATACCTAAAAGAACAGAAAAGGAAGAAACATCCTTCCACTTCCAATCACAAATAACCATATGATTCCGATACAAAAAACAGCCGTCCTGGCGTTTTTCCCTTTTGTCATATAAAACCTAGGGAAAAACCGGACGGCTGAAATTTTCAGATTAGCCGACGAAGCCGCCGTCCACCGACAGAATCGCACCAGTAATATAGGCGCCCATATCGCTAGCCAAAAACAAAAATGCATTTGCAATATCTTCTGGCTGTCCCAGCCGTTGAAGCGGAATTCCCGCAGACATCTGCTGAATAATCCTCTGGTCCAATGCGGCTACCATATCGGTCTCTATAATTCCAGGGGCTACGGCATTTACACGAATTCCATCTTTCCCCAACTCCCTAGCCAGGGATTTTGTCAAGCCATTCACAGCAAACTTACTCGTAGGGTAGGCACTTCCACTGCGCTGCGCATAAAGACTGACCATGGAGCTTGTGTTCAGAATCACTCCACATTTTTTCTCTTTCATGATTGGAGCGACTGCCTTGGACATGTAAAATACGGAATTGACATTAATGGTCATTACATCGTTAAAACGCTTCTCATCGTAGTCGTAAAGCGGCTTGCTGTCGCTAACTCCCGCGTTGTTAATCAGGATATCCACGCCGCCAAATTCGGTAACAATTGCCGCTACGCTTTCCTCAATTTCTTTCGGAGACGCCAAGTTCGGATGATACCCTTTCACAGGAAAACCTGGATCAATCTTCGCGAGCTCATCCAGCGCATGGTTTACCGTCTCTTCCCTGGAGCCAAGCATTGCCACTTTTGCTCCCTGCTTTAGGAAAGCTTTTACGGTCTCAAACCCAATGCCTCTGGTTCCACCTGTTACAATCACTACTTTGTCCTTTAAGGAAGGAAATATATGTTCCATCGATTCATACTCCTTTTCTGTTTTTTCGTTTTAAAGATAACACAGCTGCCAAAATTTGTATAGGGGTATTTCACTAGAACAAAGAATTCCTCTCGTAAAAATTTCCTATGAAATAAAAAATGTCCAGATCAATACTGATCTGGACATTACAAGCGCGAGACGGGACTCGAACCCGCGGCCCCCACCTTGGCAAGGTGGTGCTCCACCACTGAGCCACTCGCGCATCGCCTGTTTTTCAGGCACGTGTCTTATCATACACGAAAAACACGCTCTTGTCAACCATTTTTTTGTACTTTTCTGGCTTTCCCACCGCTCCATCCGCTACTTGATCAGCCGGGATATTTTCCGAAAAACATCCGTTCCGGCGCGCTCTGTCAATTCAAACAAACATGCCTCGACCGTCGTCAACAAGGCGCCGTCCTGTTCCATCCGGCGCATAGCAACTTCCTTATCCAAAGGATTTCTGGAATCCAGGCAGTCGACTACTACCAATGGCTGATAGCCAGATGCCTTTAAGTCTAACACCGTCTGTAAAACGCAAATGTGCGCTTCAATCCCAAACACTAACACATTTTTGCGTTCTCTTTCCGCCTCCAGCCTTTGTCTCATCTCCGACTCTCCCAGACAGCTAAAGGTTATTTTTTCCATCCAGTTTTCCGTTTCAGCTGCTGCGAGCAATCGCGGATCTGTCATTCCTAGTCCTTTTGTATATTGCTGACTAACCGCCACCGGCACATTCAGCAGCCGAAGGCCTTTTAGTAAGGTCTCCGTCCGCTGAATGAGCTGTTCCGGCTGGCTCATCGCCGGCAAAAGCCGCTCCTGTATATCAATCATCCACGCTTGCGTGTTCTCCGGTCTTATCTTCATTTTGCAGCATCCTCTTTCTCCGGCTCAGCAATCCGCCAATCCGGCCCGATTCTTTGGCAGAAAGCACCCGCCATCCGCCGTTTAAGACTTTATCATAGACGCCGATCTCCGCTGCAATTTCCAGCTTTAACTCTTCTTCCGGCGTCAGATTTTCAAGATCAATTGGTTTTTCTTTCTTTTTACCCATCATAAGAGGCTCCTTCTTTTTTCCAAAGTATAGCCGGAAGGCCCCTCCCTTATACAGGCTTTAAAATTAATATTCCGGATTGCTCGGTACGATAATCGCCGCCAGAATATATGCCACAATCCCAGCTCCCGTACAGCCAAAGATGGCCCACACCAATCGAATAATCGTCGGGTCTATATTAAAGTATTCACCCAATCCGCCGCAGACTCCTGCGATCATCACATTCCTTCTCGAACGGTACAACCTTTTTGTATCCATATGAAACTCCTTTCGATAAAAAATTTAGGGCAGAAAAGAAATCTCCACATTCCCCACGCCGCAGTAAACGTTTAAGTTGGCATTGGCGCCATGGGTATCATGGTGCCGCTCGCTATACTTATGTTCTCCTATCGTAACCTTTCCGACGCTGCAGCTAACATTGGGATGATAATCGGATTCTTTTCCACATAAGCTTAGATCGACTTCTCCCACGCCGCAGGTAACGTCGATCTGCTCCGCCTTAGCCTCTTCCACAGAAATCTGACCGGCCCCGCAGGAAATCGTCAGTTGTCCCGCATGAACGACTTCCGCATCCAATTCGCCTGCGCCTACGGATAAAACCACCTCGGAAAGCACCACGTCCTCCGGAATCGTCAAAACCACTTCACCGGCAGCTCCAAAAAAATCCCAAAAGCCCCTGTCTTCGCTCTGACCAATATACCAAGTCCCATCTACCACTTCGTTACGAAAATTCGTATAGAGTCCTTCTCCGTAGATGGAAAACTGATCTCCTCGGCAAATCTCTACCTGTCCTGCTCCCATATCAACTTCCACTCTTCGGATGGTGTCCGCCTCATACGTCTTTTCTATATGGACTCCGAAATCTCGAAAATATCCCCAGCGCCCCCTAGGAAGACTTCCCGTCGTCAAGCCTACGGCAAAAGCAATCCCGCCGCCGATCAAACCAATCGCAAATAAGATCACACCGATGATGATCAAACGTTTCACACCTTTCCTCATATCGCCGTTTTCCCCCCTCTGCTGCGTCCTTGAAACAGGGTATGAATTCCATGACAAGCCGCACGAACCAACGCTGGAAGCGCTTTTCCATAAAACCAAATGGCGAACGCCAACACCAGCAGGCCCAATCCGATCAAAGCAATCCCGGCAAAACAAGCCAACACTCCATGGATCGGCGAATGAAAAAACTGAAAAATGCCAACTAGAAAAGCAACTGCGCCTCCAATAAAGAATCCAACGGTCATCGCGCCCACTGCCACAAAAAGTCCTAACAAAACCCCAGCCGCGCCAAGCAGAACACCCAAAATGCCTCCGCCGATCCCCAAGATCGCAGGCGCCGCCATCAGACAAAGAATGATGACCAGAACGACAACCCACGGCGCCGTATCTCGACGTACTTTCCCTTCCTGACCAGCCTCCCGTTCTGGCTCATATGCGCTGGAGCGATTCCCAGAACGCTCTTTTCGAAACGTCCGGTCAAATCTTCGATCCGCCCGCTGCTTTCGTTCTTCCACTGGATAGACCGGACCATCATAGCGGGGATCGCCATAACCGCTCTCACTGAACTCACCTTGTTCGCTTCCGTCAAGGCCTGCCTTAATCATCGCTGCCACTCTGGCCGGGCTTCCCAATTCCTGCAAGACGGCACCTTCTTCCTCCGGCCCCGCATCCTCCAGGTAATCGCGATAATATTGAAGAGCTTCCTCTCTTTCTTCTTCGGCCAAATCCTGGAGCATATATTCCAATTCCTTCAGGAAATCCTCCTTCGTCATCTCGTTACCTCCGCAAATATTTTCGATATCTTGCTTGAGTAGGATATCCATTCGCTGATGTAAAGCCTCAGCTGTGCTTCTCCCTGCGGTGTCACCTTATAATATCTTCGATTCCGCCCCCCATATTCCATGTCGAACACTTCCAGAAGGTCATCTTTCTGTAAACGCCGCAACACCGGATAAAGCGTGGATTCGGAAACTTCCAGCACTTTTCGGACATCCTGGGTAATCTTATACCCATAAGTTCCCTCCGGCTCATGGGAAACCGCCGCCAATACGATCGCATCCAGCAGAGCCGCTCCTGTATTAAATACCATGCCATCATCTCCTGTAGAGCTTTTCCTATTATATTTCCATATAATATTTTGTTACACACAATATTATATGTTGTATAATATTATTTGTCAAGTAAAAATTCTCTAGAAAATCCAAAAGAAATTCCAAAGGAATTTCCTATGAAATAAAATAAAAGGCAGAACAGATTCCTCTGTCCTGCCTCCTTTGGGAACATCCATCGTTTTACTCCGCCTGGGTTTCTTCCGGCGCGCCGGTCTCTCCCTGGGTTTCCTCCGTCGCATCAGGTTCCGCGGACACCGGTTCTTTTTGCGTTTCCGCACTGTCCGGCATCAGAGATATCGTAATATTTTCTACGGACATATCCGTCTTTCTCTTTACAATATCTTCCACCTGTGCCCGTTCCGCGTCGCTTAGCTGCGATTTGCCAATCACAACATCCACCGAGCCATCGGTAATGCTAACCACGGAATTCTCAAATCCCTTTGTTTTTAACAGCGTTTCCGCTGCATTTTCTTTTTCCGCAATCGTGGTCATGGATACCATCGTATCAATCGCATCCTGCTTTTGTTCGGAAGAAATGTTCTGATTGTTCACAATCTCCAGCAGAGCTTCTTTGTTCTTTGCACGAACCTGCTCTTTGTTCAGCGTTACCTCAGACATAAATTCCATGACATTGTTTCCGCTGGTAAACACTGCCTCGCCTGGCTCTGACGGTGAATTCTCCGAAGGCTGATTCTCTCCGTTTCCTGCGTTCTCATCAGCAGCTGCCCCGGCGGCTTGGTTTTCTCTCATGATGTCTTCTTCTGAAATGTCCGTAAGACCTGCCATGTTCGCCGATGCTGGCTCCTCCTTACTTATGTAATTTAGGTACCCGGCTACCGCGATCATGACGGCCAGCAGAGTGAGGACAATTTGGTTCTTTTTGAATACCCGTTTCACTGCATACGCTCCTTTCGCTCATGAACCCCTCTTTAATACTCTAATCTTATGTACCTCAATCGGAAATAATGCTTGCACAGCCTCAGTGATTTCCGTTTTTACCGTTGCTTTTTCCGCACCTTCGGCCAACACCAACACCCCCTCCACCTCCGGCACGCGTTCTTGCACTACATAAGGACTTCCGTTCCCTCCGGAACCGCCGACAAGAAGCGTGTCTGAGGCAGAAGAATGTTCGGTCTGACTGCGCATGCCGCCATTGCTGTCGGCTTCCTCTACTTGCTTATCCGTGCGGGAAATATTCTCCTGAAGCACCTTTTCTCCTCCGTCTTTTAACGTCACCATCACTTGTACCTCTCCCGCTCCATCTACCTGGGATAAAATTCTAGTCAGCCTCCTCTCCAGCTGTTCTTCATAAGAAAGTCTTGTGGCGCTTTCACTGGAAGGCTGGTTTTCTACCGGTGTTTCTTCCTTTTTTCCAGTCGGCCAGGAGATCACTACCAATAAGAGCCCCGAGGCTAAGAGCAGCATCAGTTTTTCCATACGCCCCCATTCCTTAAAAGATTTCCCAGGCCTTTTGTTTTTCCACATTTCTAGGAAATTCATCGCTCTTTCTCCTTTCTCTATCCCCGTAGGCTCAGATGAATCTCTTCCGGCTTCATACCAAGTTCTTTTCCCAATTTCTCTGCCAAATCAGAAAGGGCGTTATCGTTTCTTCTTTGCTCCTCTCCAATTACAACTGGCTCTATCCAAATCTCATCCCGTTCCCCCTCCTTTCTCACAAGCACAGCCGTCAAAGAATCAATCTGGCCAAATTCTTCCGCCTCCGGATCTAAATTGATATCTGCGGCAAAAGAAGCAATCTGATATCCTTCCTCTTTTACAATCTCCTCCACCTTACTCTGTAAAATCGCTTCATATTCCCCGGAAATCCCTTGCTCTCTGGCCGCCTCCACTTGAGATAAAGCAGCCTCCACCTCCCCCGCAGGCTGTATCCCCCCAAAGGAATCTATGGCTTCCAAAAGCCGTTGTTCCAGTCCTCCGGCTGAAAGCAGGGGCGAAAGAATAAGGAGCACTAAAATCAACCCGGAAAAGAAACGCAGATACTTACGGTAGCGTTTATGCGGTAGAATCTGAAACAACAATTCACTAAAAATCAGATAAACCGCCAGATTTTTTACCCATCTTAAAATATCTGCCATAACTACCCCGCATAATAATTGGCATTGGAGGCCGCGCATACAATCGCCACCGTCACCATAAAAAGAATCAATGTGTACAGCACCAGTTTTAAAAGCATCTTGGTCCCGCTGGCCACCGCGCTGATACAAGCTACAATCCGCTTGTCCGCCGCCGGCTGCACGATAGCCGCCGCCCCCTGATACATCAAGGTAATCACTCCCAGTTTCAATAATGGCATCAGGCAAAGAATCACAAGAAAAATCAATGCCGCCGTTCCAATTCCATTTTTAATCAAAGCTCCGCTCCCCAAAAGGACCTGTCCCACGGCATCCGCTCCATTTCCAATCCATGGAATCGCGGAAACCGCTTTTCGGACTGCAGATGATTTTACCGAATCTACCAAAGGCAGGACCAGGCCCTGTACCAGATTCAAGCCAATAATTAATCCCAAAAGAGATTTTGTTCCCCAGTCCACCACAACTTTCATTAAATCCGTCAGCTTTGATAAAAAGTCCTCTCGCGATAGAGAATTCACCAAAAGAAGCGTCACATAGATCTCAATAATTGGTACCAGGAATGTCAAAAATAACCACTGAACGCCACCGATGGCAAGGAGCGTCAGCTCGTAAAATCCGAGGGAGGTAATCGTACCTCCGGCATAAGCCACCGCCATAAAAAACACCGGTACCAATAAAGACAAAAAGCTCAAAAGTACCTGAAGCACGCGGGTGCAGATGGAAAGGCTGGCTCCAAACGCAGAAAATAACAGCGCCGCTAACAACAAGTAGCTGACATAAAATCCAGTCTCTCCCACAGAGTTTTCCGAAAATGCCCCGGCAAAATAAGTAAGCAACGACCCAAAAAGCGCTATCAGAATCGCCTGGCGTACGGCGTTCTTATTGGAAGCCAATTCGGAAAAGGCAGCCTGCTTCGCTAAAATTCCCATCTGAGATAAGGCGCCGGAAAAATCCCCTTCAAGAACCCGGTCTAACATGTCGCCAAAACTACTGCTCTCTGCCCCCATCTCCTGTTCCAGATACGCTTCAATCTGGGACAGATCATAATCCTCCGGCTCTGTTCCCGCTCCATAGACCGGTACAGACACAAAAATCAGTAAAAACAACAGAATCGCCAGCAATATGAACCGCTTCATAAGCATGTCCTCAGGAAAGGAAGGTATCCAGCACATCGAGAAGAGCCAAAAGAATCGGCATACTGATCGCTAGTACCGTTAACTTTCCAAAAATCTCAATCTGAACCGCCACCGCCTGATAACCTGCGTCCCGGCAAATGTTCCCGGCAAACTCCGCGACATAGGTTACTCCGATGATTTTAAGCAACGTTGTCACATAGACCTCGTTTATGGTCAAATATTCCTGTATCCGCCCAATCAAGTCCAAAATACCGCTTACCTTGCCCAGACAATAGAAAAAAATTAAAAGCGTCCCGGCCAGGGAGAGCAGCATACTGTATTCTGGCTTCAACGCTTTCAAAGGAATCGCCGCCAGCACAATCAGCATCCCCAGCAGAGCCACCGTCATGATTTCCAAAAGTGCTTCCTCCTCACAATGCAAATAAGTCCCGTATCGTCTGGAACAGATCATAAATATAGGGAATCAGCCAGTAAAGCACCAAAAGGAGGCCCGCCATGCTGGTGAGAAAAGCATGTTCTTCCCGTCCGCTATGTTTTAGTACCTGGCATAAAACCGAGACCAAAATTCCCACCGCGGCAATTTTAAAAATCAAATTGATGTCCATATTTTCTACCTCTTCCTCACCTCTTACCAGAGAATTAATACCAGGGCAATTCCCGCACAAACTCCCAGGCATCGAGAAATCCTTCTTTTCCCTGGCAATTCTTCTCTCAGATTTTCTATCTGCCGTTCCCATCGCTCTTCAAAATGTTCCAACGTATTTAACTGCATGGTCAAATCCAGGTATCCCAGTTCTTTCCCCAATGCCGTAAGCTCTTTCCGGTCCCCCGCCGTAAGACTGCAGTTTTTCGGGAGCCCGTCCACTGCCTCCGCCCAGAGTTCCCGCATTCCGCTTCCTGACATTCGCTCCATCCGAACAGCCAGGCCCTGTAAAAATTCTTTCCAGGGAGAAGACAGCCGCTCCGCCACTTGGCAAAATGCTTGTGGGAATGGGATATAGGAACAACGAAGTTCCCCCCGAAGCAGCTGAAGCATCTGTTCCACTTGCTCCATTGCCGCAATCCGATCCGCTAATTCTTGTCCGGCGAAAAATCCCATCAACGTACAAGCGAAAAAAATCAGAAACAGTCCGATTCCTTTCATCGCCGTCCCTCCCCGAGCCGCCGCCCGCCCTCATCGAGCGCTTCCCAGAAAACATCCCCTTCTTTTTTGGCTGAAAGAATCAGATATCGCTCAAAAATTCCTTCTTCCACCAGATGACAAAGCACAGGCTTTCTCCGAAGATCCTCCAACGAATTTCCATGCACCGTGGCCAAAATTCCACAGCCGCAATGCAGTCCATAGGACAACGCTTCCAAATCTGCCTGCGTTCCCACTTCATCTACCGCAATAATCCGCGGCGACATCGTTCGAAGAAGCATCAAAATGCCCGCCGCCTTCGGACAGCCATCCAGCACATCCGTATGCTTTCCCAGATCATTTTGAGGGATTCCGCTGGAACAGGCTCCCAGCTCCGACCGCTCGTCCACTACTCCTACCGTCTGGGGCGGATGGACTCCTCCATCGGAAATCTGACGGATGATATCGCGTAAAAGAGTCGTCTTTCCCAGCCGGGGCGGAGAAACAATCAACGTATGGCAGAACCTGTCCCCTTTCCAAAGATAGGGCAATACTCCATCGGCACAGCCTGGAACCTGACGGGCCAAACGAACGTTTAAAAAGGAGATGTATTTCAGCCCTCGAATCTCTCCGCCTGAAACAACGGCTTTTCCCGCCAATCCGACCCGGTGTCCCCCCGGTATGGTGATAAATCCCTGCCGAAGTTCTTCCTCAAAAGCGTAGAGAGAATAATGGCTGACAAACTCCAACGTCTCTCGGATGTCCGCCGCCGTTACCACATAAGCCTCCCGCCAGTTCCCGGAGATACGGCCTGAAGACGTCAAATACTCTTCCCCTCGTCCCCGGCAGATACATAGAGGTTGTCCTGTCCTCAAGCGGATTTCCTCAAAATGCAAAAAATCCGCGGCGCTCCTCTCCAGGATGCTGCGGATTTTTCTCCCAAAAATACAGATCAATTCCTCTTTTTTCATATTCCCGCGCTCCCTTACCCTCAATATATGAGTAGGAGCGCGAAATATTCCATTCACTTGTCCACGAAATCAAAACTTGTCCTGATAAAATTTTTTCTTTATAAAATTCAGGAATCAAAAGATCTCTGAATCTTAATAGAAAGAATGCAGCGGAAAATCCCCACAAGCAAAGGGAAGTTCCTCAGAAAAGGACAGTTCTTTTGTTTCAAACAGTACACGCACAGCCGCCTCATAGGAAGACAGTTGTTCCGCCTTGCGGATCGCCTTCTGACATTTGGCGCTGTCTGAAAAGAGGGCCCCCAAATAAAACCAAAGTTCCTTCATCTTAAATAAAACGCTTCTGTCGCCAAAAAGCTGCGACCGGTATCCCTCAAAAAGCAGATCGTGAAAATTCCTCAGCGTCTGCTTTGTAAAAACTTCATGTCCAGACGCCATTTCCACCAAACCAGGGTTCGCCAACAGCCCCCGTCCGAGCATAACGGCAGAGATACTAGAAAAATGGTCTTTTAAGCATTCGATATCTTGAATCCGAAATAAGTCCCCGTTATAACAAATGGGATTTTTGCTCTTTTCCACCGCCTCCTGCAAACATTCCATATGTACTGGCTTCCGGTAGAAGTCTTTCTGCACCCGCGGATGCACAATCAGTTCTTCCAATGGAAATCGGTTAAAGATCTCTAGGAGCCTGGAAAACTCCTCCGGCGTCTCCAGCCCCACCCTCGTTTTTATGGAGATCCTCAAATCCGTACCGGAAAAGATTTGATCGAGGAAAGCCTCCAGCCTCTCCGGCTGCGCCAGAAACCCTGCTCCCTTGCCTTTGGAAACAACCGTGGCAGAAGGACATCCCAGGTTCAAATTGATCTCTTGATACCCCAGATCCGAAAGTTTATCGGCAGCCCAGAGAAAAGCCTCCGCCCGATTGGTCAGAAGCTGTGGAACCAACAAAATCCCTGCATTATTTTCAGGCAGAATGTCTCGTTCTTCCCTGGTGTGAAACTTCCGGCTTTGATTGGGCGATAAAAAAGGGGTAAAATATTTGTCGATATGGGGAAAAAAGGTATGGTGCGCATTCCGAAAAAGATAGCCGGTAATGCCCTCCATCGGTGCAAAATAATATCTCAATTGTCCTCTTTCCTCCCTATCCCCAAATCCTGACGCGCTTTCTGCACGCGAGCGTCAAATTCTTGATAAAAATCGCCTGCTCCATAGGGAGTGGCATAAAATCGGTTCAGCAGTTCCAAATTCCACTGACGGAGAGCCGCCTCATCCTCACAGCGTTCCGCCATTTGTTCCAGATCCATCAAAAAGGAATGCCAGGTTAGAATAAAAGTTTCATAACCTTTATAATCCGGCACGTCCAACCATTTCCAAGCCTTGATCTTTGCCCGATCGTTCTTCCTGCACTCATGAATCTGTAAAAAGTAGCGGAACGAATTCCCCTCATAATATCTTCCCAAGGGAAACAGACGGCAGAATCCCGGACGAAACGAGTGAATGCTGCAGCGTCCCGCCTCGCTCAGGAACACGCACTGCTCCTTTTCTCCGTCCATCCGCAAATTCGGCTGAATCAGACCGTCTACCACGTGAAGCTCAATGGCATCGTCCAAGAGTTCCGCAAAGCTTTTCCCAAGATGAACGGATAGCCGATGCAAATCAAGGGGGTCCAAAAGAATCGAATCCCCCATCCCCTGGCAGCAGGCAGAGCACCCTTGGCAATCCCGACAGTCCGCCCGCACCAGATCATTTGGTCCATATAGCCTTCCATCGGAAATTTCTTCCAGACAAACCTCCCGCTTCATCCCTCTCCTCCTCAAAATCTGTCGTATTTTTCAAATCCAGCTCCATAGGCAGAACAACGAATTTCGCAAAGCGAAATTCTCCGCCTGCGGCAGGGCAGCAACGCTGTCAACAACTAGGACTCATACAGGTTCCCGTCCATCTCAAAGCTGGCGCGTCTTTCCGTAAAATCTAAAAGAGTCTTTCCGTCTTTGATAAATTGATAATGCACCTGACAAGCTAAATTTTCATAGATAACCCGTCTCATCATCCCTTGTCTCGGCGCGCACAAAGCCTGAGGGCTGTTTTCCATACATTCCGCGGAAAACAAAGCGTTTCCCTGACGAATGATGAGCTTCTTGGCGTCGGCATAAATAACCCGCGCTCCCAGGTAAGTACCCAAGCGGTATTCTTTTCCCTTGATCCAGATCACACCGATGCACCCGATAAAAGATTTCTTTCCCACCGGAATCTTTGCTGCCGAAGCCATGATCGAAAGATTTTTATCCAGATATTGGGTCCAAAGATACGCTTCTGGAAAAGAATCCCCTCGATCCCCTTCCACGTATCCCGTCCCATTGCGGAACACATATTCTCTGCCGTTTAACGACAGTCTGCCGTCTACCCGATGGGTCAGACTAAAAACCTGGTGTCTGCATGGCAAACCTGGCGCAAACTGAAACGGGCCCATAATATCCCATTTTAGCGGGGTCAAAGAACTGTAGGTCAGTTTTCCTTCCAACCAAATTCCATTTTCCCTTAGCTGAAATTGGCACCCTTTCTCCGTGCATTCCACTCCGTCCATACGGGCGTAAAAGCTCTTCCTTCCACGGTGGAATTCCGCATTCGAAAAACGCAGTCTCCAGGATTTCTTTTCTGTAATCATTTGAAGAAACGCCGTTTTCTTCCCATCCGCACCCTGGTGAAACGATGGAATAAAAGCAATCGACTGATCTTCATTCTGGTGTTTCAAGTACCAGCCCTCAAAATAGGGCCGATTTTCGCTTTTTCTTAAAAAGTCAGACATCTTAATTCCCTTTCCGACCACAGGAATCAAGCGTTCTTTTCTACCGAGCTTCTCCGATTGCTTTTCCTGGGGCCTGGATTCTTAATTCCAGTATCCCCAATTATCCGTGAAATATTTTCCACGTTTCCGCGCCATCGCTCATCTGTCTGCTGAGGTATCCGCACTTTTTTGCGCCTTCTGCCCTCCTGCTTTTCTCCCGCTTCTTTGGCAATAAGGAACGTATCGCTTGTGTTCCTTATGATAAGCGATACATTCTTCACATTTTCCATGCCGGGGACAATCAATTCTTTTACAGCCGCATTCGATCTGGCGCTCTTTCATATCATGCTTCCTTTCTTCAAAGATTCTCCCCGGATAAAAATGCTCCGATTAAGCGAGAGGCCTCCGCCCTTGTAAGCTGCTCCATTTCCCAGGTTTGCTCCCGGCCTCGTTCTTTCGCCAAACGCTCCAACAATTTCCGTTGCTTTTGTGTGGCAGGCAGACTTTTCTGCGATCTGGCGACCAATACCGAAGGCTGAAATATCTGCGGTTCCCGCTCTTCATAATAGTGAGCTAAGGTCTGATATAATTTTGCCGTCGCCAAAGCGTCGTGATAGGCACGATGAGCCGCCGGATTTTTGATCTGATAGTATTCACATAAAACGCCCAAGCTCCGTGAGGGAAGATCTTTATGTACCACCCGTGCGATTTTCAGCGTATCAATCCCCTGTTTTTCAAAGGAATGTCCCAAATTTTCCGCATTTTTCTTGATGAAGCTATAGTCAAATAGAATATTATGGCCAATCAGCACATCTTCTCCGCAAAACTGTAAAAAATCCGGGATTACTTGTTCCCGGCTCCTTGCAGAATCTACCATCTCGTTGCTGATACCCGTCAGCCTGGTAATAGACGCTGGGATGGAGAATCGAGGCTTGATAAATTCAATAAACCGCTCGCATACCTTTCCCTCGCGCACTTTTAAGGCGCCAATCTCAATGACTTCGTTTTCTGCCGGGCTGAGACCAGTGGTTTCTATATCAAAAGCAACATAGGATCGCAGCATGTTTCCTAACCGCTCCCTTTCTTTTCTCTTTGTGTTTTATAGTCCGGCAAAAAATAACTCGTAGAAGTCGTCTTCCCCTTCCAGTAACGGAGAATTTTCCCCGCCGCCATTGGTGCTCCGCCGGATTGCCGCGTAAAATTCTTCCCCTGCCTCGATCAATTCCATCTCATAGATCGGAACTCCAAGAGCCTGAGAGGCCTGGCAAAATGCCTCTAAAGGATCCTGCGCACTTCGTGTGTCAAATAACATATTTCGGATTTTTTCATCTTTTCTTGCTCTTCTTTGCAGTTCTTCCAAGCGTTCCGCGACATTCATATTTTTGATTATTCCCTTCGTATTGATTTTCATTACAGCGGATTATTTATAGTTCCCCGAAAAAGTTTTACTCATATGCTATATGAACATGGATTGGTTCAATGGGTTTATTTTCATTCGTCCAAAAATATATCCAGTATTCCCCCATTCTAAAGATTTGAGGCATTTTCAAATCCTCCTTCCTGAGAAAACTCAAGAATCAAATGGGCTATTGATTTTATGATTTCTTCATATCGCTTTATATCGCTTTCGGAAAAATGATAAATATCTTCCCATATATATCCGGGTAACCAACATGTAGCATGTCGAAATCCATACTTTTCATCTGGCTTTTCAATATATACTTTTACAGTACCGCCATCATTCATATCCGAATGAACAATTTCTGTTTCGTCATCCAATGTCATAAGTGGATACATCACGATTTGTGTCCTCCTTGAAATTTTAAAACTCTCCTCTTTCTGCGCTTATATACCAGCTCATTCATTTATGATAGGGTTCCCCTTTCATAATCCGGTATCCCCGGTAAATCTGTTCTAATAAGATGACTCGCATCAACTGATGAGGAAAGGTCATCGGAGAAAAACTCAGCCGAAAATCCGCCCGCCGCATCACTTCTTCCGACAGCCCAAGAGACCCCCCAATGACAAATTGTATCCGGCTGGTCCCAGAGATGCCCAAAGCATCCATTTTCTCTGAAAACGCTTCCGAAGACAGCGGCTTTCCATCAATGGCTAGTACGATTACATAAGCGTCTGGGCGAAAAAAACGAAGCAGCCGTTCCCCTTCCATCCGTTTAATCCGCTGATACTCCGCTTCGCTTCCGTGATCCGGCGTCTTCTCATCGGCTACTTCATGGATCTCCAATTGACAATAACGGCTGAGACGTTTGCTGTATTCCTCCACAGCCGCAGTATAAAATTTTTCCTTTATTTTTCCCACACAGATGATATCGATCTTCATGGTGTACCGCCTTTGTTTTGCTTCCTTAGGTCATACTATACCATACTTTTGAAAAATTTTATAGAATAGAAATAGAGTTTTTAAGCCCGCTGTCTTGAGTTTCTCCCTCTCATGAAGTATAATAAATTTACATATCAAGTTACACAAAGGAGTTATTTATGCCGTACTGGGAAGTATTGGGACGGACTGCGGTTACCCAAGGCACACTGGAAACTGCGGACAAGATAACCCAATTCCTCACCTATTCGGGAGTGGACGCCGCAATTTCTTTTGATGAAGAACGTTCCGTTTACATTGTATCTGTACCGCAAAAGCAGGCGGAACTTGCTGAAAAACTAATTCACCATTACGAAGAAATGAAACAGACGCCGGAACGGGAAGCAGAATCTGCGCCGCCGGAAAGTTTTCTAAGCCGCTCGCCCGTGTTTGTCCAGGCTGAGGATCGCTGTAAAAATACAACCCATTCTGCTTACGCTTTTTTAACCGCCGGTTCTTTTGTCTTTCTGCTGGCGCTGATTCGTTGCGTGATGGTATTCCTGAAATATCGGCAGGATTCCACGGAAGCCTGTCTACTGGATCTGGGAATGGGAACCGTTTTTATGAGTTTTGGCGTCTATACCCTACACAAAGCCAATGAACTCCGCGAAAAAATCAAAGAGGAAAACGAATTTTTAACAGAAGCCATCGAATGGTTTGTCAGTACTTATTCTGCATCTCAGCTGGACGAGACCATCCAGGCTGCATTCGAAGTGAAAGCATGGCTCCCCTATGAAGAAAATTATTTTCTGCGGCGAAGCCTGATTCGCTCTTATATCGTCCGGGAATACGATAAAATCGATCCTTCCTGCGCCGATTACCTGACAGATGAAATCTACGTCAGCATTTTTGAAAAGCCAAAGCTGGGCCAGAAACCGGACAGAGCAAAAGAAGCGCCTGTCCCTCCCCGCTCCCTGCTTCGAAATCGAAAAATGGCAAAATCTTGATATCACACTGCAAATTGTAACCGGGAATACAAGGGCTTATTCTTTCATTCCCGGTTCTTTGTTTACTTATCTACCTGCCTGATATCAATCATCACATATTCGGCGGCGCCTTCAGTTTTCATTGGAAATCCCCATCCGGCAATCCCAGTAGAGACGATCGCCTGAAAATCGCCGATTTTCCTTTGTCCTGCATTGATTTCATTGATTCCTAAGAATTCATTGATCAAACCCAAAGGCCAAATTTGTCCCCCATGAGTATGACCCGACAACAATAAATCATACCCCAACGCGGCATTCTGTTCCAACTCTAACGGCTGATGATCCACCAGCAGAATAAATCTCTCGGTATCCAGGCCCTGCATCAGTTCCCATGCGCTCGACCTGCTCTCCCCGGAAAGAGGCCGAGAAACATCATCGCGTCCAACCAACAATAAATCCGTTCCGATTGGATAAACCTCATCCGCTAAGATTTGAATTCCTCCTGCCTCAATCGCTTCTCGCAGCTGGCTGGTGGTGTAATTCGGATCCGGCCGATAAAAAGATTTATCATGATTGCCATACACATAAAAAATCCCATATTTACTGTCAATGGAGCCCAAAATCTGAAATGCCTCCCGCATTTCGTCCAAGGTTGTATTTTCATCTACCAGATCTCCGCCCAGCACAACAAAGTCCGGCTCCTCTGTCCCAATCCGCTCACATACTTCCCTTAATTTGCTTCCATCTATGCTCATCCCAAAATGCAGATCTGTAATCAGAGCAACACGGTAGTCCTGGACATCTTTTTTCGTCTCTACCGTATAACGAGTCTCTACAATATGAGCCATATTCCAATAACCATACCCGACCAGCAAAATCGTAATTACCACCGGCACAAGGCCGCTTAAGTGAACAGTTTCCCACTTTGGCCGTCGCCCGCCAATTCGGCGGATCAGAAGATTTAACAAATCCATGCAGATTGACACGCAAGCCAGATAGATCACAGCGATCATCCCCGGCCCCCATGAACAAGCGGCAAAAATAACCAAGCCAAGAGCCACCACAGCAGCAATGCCCTTTGTCTTCTCCTCACGCATTCCCCAGAACATCAGGGAACGGCGCAGAGAACGGTATAAATAAATTCCTACGGGAATTACGATAAAAACTAAAACCGCGATTTGCATGATATGCCATAAACTCATTTTCTTCTCCTACAATACTTTCATCGACCCGGCACGTTATTGTCAAAGAAAGTTACCTCTTCATTTTTTGCACCTTATTATACCATTTTGAGCCGGTTCCAAGTCAACCGCATTTCACTGACCGCCAGTAAATTTTCTCTTAACGAACCCTTAATTTTTGCGAAAGGACGACGAATTTCCTATAGAATAAAAAAGCCGGCTTGACCAAACCGGCTTTTACGTTGTCCTCTCATAGTTACATACCCAGACCCATCATAAAAATCAACGCGACAATAATCACTCCGCTAATCACAAAAGAACAAGATGTGATAAAACTGGCCAATCCTACGTCCCCTTTTGTCTGCTCCGTATAAACCGCCGCCATACTAGGTACCGGCGCAAAAACACAAAGAGTAAGAATCTGCCGCGTCTGCAAATCTAAGGGAAGCAAATAATAAAAAATCAAAGCTAAGATAATGACACATCCATATCTTTTTGCTAAAACCGAAATAGCGGTATTCCGATAAGCAGCGTCAAACCGAACCTCAAACATCATCCCGATCATAAACATGGAAAGAAAGCCATTGGCCGCGCCGGTAGGCTTCACCACGACCGATACCCACTCCGGGATTGAAATCTGGCACACTGCCAAAATCAGCATCAGCATGTAAACCACAAGCGGTGTTGAATGAAACAGCCGCTTAATCACGCCAGAGAGTCCCATTTTCTTTCCTTCCAACTTCAAAACGCTGCTGCCAAACACATAGGTCCCACCTGTACTCATCATCGAATTTCCCATGTCAAAAAGCGTCTGAAGCGCTACGCCGGAATCCCCGACAAATTGCTGGATAAAAGGCAGCATAAAATTTCCCAAATTAAAGCCCGACCCACAGAGCAATTCCAGCATTCGCTCCTTTTTCTCCCGCTTCCGATTCAGGCAAAGCGTAAGGAAAGCCATCCCCCAATTTGCCAGAAAACCGCACAAAGTCAGGCCAAGCATCGAAAGGTGCATCTCAAAGTTCGCAAAAGATTGAATGACCGCACAGGGCAACGTGATATTCATAATAATCTTTACCACCACCCGGTAATCTTCCGGTCCAAAAAAACGCGCTCGTTTCAGCACATATCCTAAGAACATTGGAAAGAGCAGCGATAAAAGTCGAAACGCAACATTAGCCATGGATTCGCTCCTTCTTTCTCTCCAGCCATGATAGACTCACCGCCGCCAAAAGTACCGATACTGCGGACAACACGGCAAAAAACAGATAGGCCGTCCGATAGCTGCTGGATGAAGCGATATTCCCAACCAAGACTGGACCAATCGTCATACCAATGCCGTAGAGCGCCTGAAATAATCCCATAGCAGTCGACTGATTCTCCTGGGGTACATAGCGGATGGCCAATGCCGCCAGCACAGAAAACAGCAGCAAATTCCCGATTCCGCAGATCAGCTGAGCCAAAAACAGCACCCAAATATTCGGTGCAAAGGCTTCCAGCGCACAGGAAACAGACAGAAAGGCAAACCCCATCATAACCGATTTGGTCGTACCAATCCTCTTTACCAAAACACGCCCTACCCATCCGGCAGCAAGAACCTGAATCACCGTAAACAGAGACGTGTTGATTCCGATCTGCAGCTTCGTCGCTCCCAGACTTTCCGCAATGGTCGACGTAAAAGAAAATACCGTACCGTGAAGCACCATCTGCATCAAGATCGCAAAAAAGGAAGGTACGAGCACCGCAGGATTTTTAAAAACTCCTACAATATGGGAAATCTGCATGGGTTCTCGGCGGATAGGGATCGCCTTTAACTGAAAAGCGAAAAAAATCGCAATCAAGCCAGTCAAAAAACTCATCACAAGCGGAACCCGATACCCCCAGAAATTCGCCGTTATTGTACCCAGAACAAATGCAAGCAACTTTCCTCCATTGTTAAAGATGGAAATATTGGCCATGGCCTGCACGCCCTCTTCCGCCTGATAATAAGCCGAATATAAAACGGTAAAAGAAATCCACGTAGAAGCGGCAATGCCAGCCAAAAAACGGCAGAAAATGACAAACCACATGCTCTTGGCAAAAATCAGCCCAAAAGAAGAAACCGTTGTAAATACCGTTCCCATTACCACAACCGCCTTATATTTTCCAGAAACATCTGTAAAAATTCCAAGGGGAATCCGAATGATCATCTGCGTAAATCCATAGGTGCCAACCATGACGCCGATGGCGGTCACAGAAAACCCCAGCATATTCAAATAAGGGGTAAAATAGGGAACATGGCAATACTCCGACGCCCAGAAAAACAAAATCACAATGCCCAACAACTGTCTCGATCTTTTCATAACTCTCTTCTCTCACAAAATCTAGTTCCAAAAATCTGGCTTTCCGCTGACAAATGTATCGCTTTGCCAACAGAAAAACCCTATGCTTTTTCGTCACTTTTTATCGTAGCATAGCGATTTCGCTTCGTCTAATGTTCTTTCCACATATAATCTCACTATTTTTTTCATATTTATAACAACAGAAGCATCAAAGGAATCGTCACGATGCAAAGCAGACTGGACAGAAAAATCATCCTTCCGGCCATCTCACTATTCCCATCATAAGACTCAGCCAAGATTAAAACTACCGAAGGCGCCGGCATAGCCAAAATCACAAGAACCACACCGGGGATGAAGCTCCCCTCTCCAAAGGGCATCAGACGCATCAAAAGCCAAGCAACCAAGGGCATGGCAATCAACCGCAGGAAGGTTGCCGTAAACGCATCCTTTCCCCGGAACAAATCCCCGATTTTCCCCTTTGCAAGGCTTAATCCAATTAAAAACATGGAAAGCGGCGTGGTTACACCACCAAAATGGTTGATCACCGACATAACCGGAGCAGGGAGAGAGATCTGAGTTAAGAAAAAGAAAAGTCCTAAAACAATACTGATATTGATATTGCTAATCAAAATCTTCTTCCATTGGATCGAGCCTTTTCGATCTGAATCCAGACAGATCATCTTTATTCCTAAACTAAATACCAAGACATTGAAGGATAAGTTCATAATACAGGCCAAAAAAAGCCCTTCTTCCCCCAATAAGGCTAGAACGATTGGAAATCCCATAAAACCAGTATTGGAAAACGTTGACGTAAGCATCCAAACGCCGCGGTTTCCCTCCGCCACCCGAAATGGCTTTACAAGCAAAGCAGAAAGCAAGGCGCTCAAGAGAAAGAAGAAAAATCCCAACCCCAAAATAATCCCGGCGTCCTTCAAAAGCTTTGGCTCGTAGCTTCGAATAAAGGAGGCAAAAATCGTTGCCGGCAGCGTGATTTTCATCAACAGACTGGATAAATCCTTCGACGCATCCTGGGAAACCACCCGAAAACGGCCAGCCACATAGCCAACCCCAATTAAAGCAAATAAAATCAGCAAATTCGTCCAAACAATCCCATAGTCCATCTCTTCCCTCTCCCTTCCGGACCACAAAGGTCCACCCAAAATGAAAGTTTCTCTCCTAACGAATGTTCAAACTAGCCTGCAAAAATTTCCGCGTCACCGACCGCTCTTCGCCCAGCATCTCCTGGGGAGTCCCGGCAAAAAGAAGATCTCCGCCTTCCATGCCGCCGCCCGGCCCTAATTCCACAATATAGTCGGCGTCCTTCATCACATCCAGGCTGTGCTCAATCAAATATAACGTATTTCCTTCATCCACCATCCGATTAAACAAAATCATCAGCTTTCGAACATCATCCAAATGCAAACCGTCAGTCGGCTCATCTAGGACAAAAACCGCGCTCTTTCGATAAAGCTGGCTGGCTAGCTTTAATCGCTGCAGCTCGCCGCCGGACAAGGTGGTCATCGCCTGATTCAGATGCAGATAGCCAAGCCCCACCTGCTCAAGGGAAATCAACTGCGGCAGAAAATCTTCGCCCGCGAAAAATTCCATCGCTTCTTCCACCGTCAAATCCATTACCTCCGCAATATTTTTCCCCTGGTACTGATATTGCAGGACCTCTTTTGCATAGCGAGAGCCATGGCAGACATCGCAGACGGTTTCAATGGAATCCATAAAAGACATATCGGATACAATCACCCCTTTCCCTCCGCAGGCCGGACAGGCCCCTTTGGAATTAAAGGAAAAGAGCATGTTGCTGACTCCATTTGCTTTGGCAAAAAGCTTTCGAATCGCATCGGAGATGTCCAGGTAAGTAGCGGGAGTGGAACGCAGGTTGATTCCTATATTCTTTTGTCCGATGAAAATCACTTCTTCACCGCAATGGGAACAAAAATGTTCCATCAGAGAACTTTTTCCTGAACCGGCCACACCGGCAATCACGGTCAATACCCCTCTTGGCAGATCTACCGTCAAATCGCGCAGGTTGTGCAGATTGGCATGCTCCATATGGTAAAAACCTTTTGGTTTTCGTACTTCTCTTTTTAATTCTCCGCAGTGATGCAGCATCCGTCCTGTGATGGTGTCCGCATTTTTCAGCCCCTCATAATCCCCTTCATACATAATCGTCCCCCCATGGCTTCCCGCCATAGGTCCCATATCCACGATGTGATCCGCCATCGCAATAATTTCCCGATGATGCTCTACGATCAACACTGTATTCCCATGATCGCGGAGACGGCGCAGAGAGACTTTCAAACGGTCAATATCCTGAGGATGCAGGCCAACGCTGGGCTCGTCCAGCACATAGACCATATCAGTCAGGGCGGAATTGATATATTTTGCAATTTTTATGCGCTGAGCTTCGCCTCCCGATAGGGTCCCCGTGCCACGGCTTAAAGAAAGGTAGCCAAGCCCGATCGCCTGAAGGGCCCCCAAACGCTTTAAAAGTTCCCTGCGGATATCCTGCGCCAAAGGCTCCTCAACGCCTCGTACAAACTCGATGGCATCCGGAATTGGCATGTCTACAACTTCCGCGATATTTTTTCCATGAATCTTGCAGCTTCTCACCCGTTCATTGACACGAGAACCGCCGCACTCCGGGCAAATAAAGCTGGACACCATGGTATCTAAAACTTTTTGCTGGCGTTTCCCCTCTTTGGTGGTGATAATACTCCGGTACATCCGCGGATAGAGCCCTTCGAACTTTGCCGACTTTGGCCAGTTGGAAGGAGGATTTTTCAGTCTGACTTGAGGAGAATAAAGGAACAAATCCAATTCTTCCTTACTGTAATCCTTGATCTTTTTATCTAAATCAAACAAACCGCTGTAGGCATAACGTTTCCAGCGCCAGGCGCCCGTTGTAAAGGTCGGGAAATGAATGACATCTTCATCGTTTAAACATTTATTAAAATCTACTAATTTGTGGATATCCAGATCCGTCACTACCCCCAATCCGTCGCAGCGGGGACATTTGCCAGCGGGATGATTAAAAGAAAAGCTATCGGAGTAGCCGACAAAGGGTTCCCCCACCCGCGAAAATAGCAACCGCAGCAGCGAATAAATGTCCGTGTAGGTTCCTACTGTAGAGCGGGTATTTGCCGCTGGCTTTTTCTGATCAATCACAATCGTCACCGGAAGATTTTCAATCCGCTCTACCTCTGGCCGTCCATATTTTGGCAAATACTGCTGCACAAAACTGGGAAAGGTCTCGTTTAGCTCCCGGCGGGACTCCGCCGCGATCGTATCCAGACAGAGCGAAGATTTACCGGAACCGGATACTCCGGTAAACACCGTTATTTGCTTCTTCGGAATTTTCAGAGATACATTTTTCAGATTATTTTCTGTAGCTCCAAAAATTCGGATATATTCAGGCATGTCTGCCACCTCCCAACCATAAATTCCACAAAATTAATCAAGCCATTTTAGCAGTAGCATATCACAGTTCCTTAAAATCCGCAATGAAATGGGGGCAGAATTTCCAGAGAGGTCTTTTGCCCCCCGAATCCTATAGAATAAAAAAAAACCGCTGAAAATCACCTTTTCATGCGGTCTTTTTTTATTCCACTTATTTCTGCTCTTTTAAAGCGTTCAGCTCATCAATGATCAGTTCATTTTGAATCTTGATGTATGTTCCCTTCATACCGGAAGAACGGGATTCGATTACGCCTGCGCTTTCCAGCTTTCTCAGTGCGTTTACGATAACGGAACGGGTAATACCTACGCGGTCTGCCACCTTGCTGGCAACCAAGATTCCCTCGCTTCCCTTCATCTCTTCAAAAATATGCTGTACCGCATCCAGTTCACTGGCCGACAGCGTACTGATCGCAGATTTTACAATCTGCAGCTTCCGGATTTCTTCTGCGCTTTCCTCATTCAAAGAACGCAGCATTTCCAGTCCAACGACCGCATTTCCATACTCTGCCAAGATGATGTCGTCAATCTCATAGGGCGCGGTCTTTTTGTAGACAAATAACGTCCCCAAACGCTCGCCCGCAATATCAATCGGAGTTACGATAACATGATATGCCTTGGCCTCTTCCCCCTCAAACCCTAAGGTTTCCAGGTGAACATTCTCTTTCGTTGACAAAATGTTCAACAGTCTCTCATTCAACTGTTCATCAATAAACTGTCCAATCTGTACTTCATTCCACCGCTTATCATTTTCATCTGTAAGATATTCACCGAGGCCGAGTATCTTGCCTTTTTTACTGATGACGAGGATGTTCGATTCCAACGCATCGCTCAGTACATGGCAGATATCATTAAAAACGAAAACTTTGGATGTGTTGTTGTGGAGCAGTTTGTTGATTTTTCTCGTTTTATCGAGTAGTTGTACGCTCATTTTCTGCCTCCTATCCAAAAATTCAACAATACAAATACATCCTACACCATCCCCTTACTTTTTGCAAGAGTTTTTTCTCAATTTAATATTTTCTTTAGAATCAAAATACGTTTTTAATTTTTGTCTGATTTGTTAACAGTAGGCTTCTGCCAAGTCATATAATCACATTCCGGATTTTTCTCACAGCCATAATAGCGGCGTCCTTTTTTTGTTTTTCGAACCACAAGTTCTGCTCCACATTTCGGACAGGGAACTCCGATCTTTTCCAGATAAGGCTTTGTATTTTTGCAGTCCGGAAATCCAGGGCATGCTAAAAATTTTCCGTGAGGTCCATATTTTATCACCATATTTCGTCCGCAATGTTCGCAGACAACATCTGTTTCCTCGTCTGCAATTTGAATTTTTTCCAATTCCACCTCTGCCACATCCACATCATGCTTTAGGGTGGGATAAAATCCGGCGACTACATTCCTCCAGCTTTCGCCTCCCTCTGCAACCTGGTCTAGGAGACTTTCCATCCGTGCGGTAAATCCCTCGTCCACAATACTAGAAAACGACCCCTTCATAATACCGTTGACGACTTCTCCCAGTTCCGTTACATAAAGATTTTTATTTTCCTTCGTGACATAACGGCGGGCCAGCAAAGTTGTAATCGTCGGCGCATAGGTACTTGGCCGTCCAATTCCACACTCTTCCATTGCCCGCACCAGGCTCGCTTCCGTATAATGGGCCGGAGGCTGGGTAAAGTGTTGCTTCGGCTCAAAATCTTGGAAAGAAAGCTTCGATTCCTTCGTCAGCTTCTGCACAAGGCTGTGCTTTTCCAGTTTTTCCTCTTCCCCGTCATAGACCAAAAGAAAACCGTCGAAAGTCTGAATATTCGCCGACGCGGAAAAGGGGTGTTCTCCGGAACGGATTTTAATCGTCGTATTTTCATAGCGGGCTTCCTGCATCCGGCTGGCGGCAAACCGCCGCCAAATCAGCTGATACAGCCGGAACTGATCTCGACTCAAAGAATCCTTCAGGCTGGCCGGCGTCCGGGAAATGTCCGTAGGACGGATTGCCTCGTGGGCATCCTGAATCTTTCCTTTTTGCTTTCCAGCTATAACTCCTGCCGCCACATAGTCTTTTCCATAATTCGCTTCAATATAAGCTCTTGCCGCAGCGTCCGCTTCCTCCGCAATACGAGTAGAATCCGTACGCAGATAAGTGATAATACCTACCGTTCCGCTGCCTTTTATATCAATGCCCTCATAAAGCTGCTGTGCAATCCGCATCGTTTTCTGTGTCGAGAAATTTAATGTCTTGGCTGCTTCCTGCTGTAATGTACTAGTGGTAAAGGGAAGCGGAGCCTTTTTGGAGCGGGCGGATTTCTTGATTTCAGAAATAATAAATTCCTCGTCTCCAGCCTCGTCCATCAGCTGCTTGACGTCTTCCTCTGTCGCCAGAGCTCGTTTCCCGCTATAGCGTGCCTCCAGAGGATGTTTTTCTCCGGAAATCCCCAGCAAGACGTCCAGGGTCCAATACTCTTCCGGAACAAAGGCATTGATCACATCTTCTCTATCGCAAACCATGGATAAAGCCGCCGACTGAACACGTCCGGCAGAGAGACCACGCTTTACTTTTTTCCAAAGAAGCGGGCTGATACTATAGCCTACCATTCGGTCCAGCATTCTCCGTGTCTGCTGGGCATTTACCAAATTTAAATCCAGTTCCCGCGGCGATTTCAGAGAAGCTTTCACCGCATTCTTTGTAATTTCGTTGAAACTAATACGGCGTACGTTTTTTTGATCCAGCTTTAAGGCTTCCTGCAGATGCCAGGCGATGGCTTCTCCCTCCCGGTCCGGGTCAGTCGCCAGATAAATTTTATCTGCTTTTTTGGCCTTTTTTCTCAGCTTCGCCAATACGTCGCCCTTCCCACGGATGGTTATATATCTGGGTTCATAATCATTTTCCACGTCGATTCCCAATTGACTTTTCGGCAGATCTCTGACATGACCGCCGGAAGCCTCCACCTCGTAGCTGGAACCCAGAAATTTTTTGATCGTTTTCACCTTCGCCGGTGATTCCACAATGATTAAGTTCTGTGCCACGCGTTCTACTCCTTATTGCCGTTATAATTTCTTCTATAAATAATAGTACCTTATATCATAATACCTTCAATTGCCAAAGACACACCGCTAAGATAACACATATGCCCTTGGCAACGGAAGGTACCGCCTCTTGACATGAAACGAGACCACTATACAACATTTTTTCCGGAAAAGCAAGTCTAATCCTCCTCTTTTCAAAAATCTTTTTCTCGCAAAAACGCAGTCAAAGTCGAAAGTTTTTCGCTCATCTGTATGCACGCTCATGCATACAAGCCAAAAACATCTCTTTTGACTGCGTCTTTTTTACGCGGAGAATTTCGCGAAGCGAAATTCTTTATTCTTAATGGTGGAACAGGCGGATGCCAGTAAACGCCATGGCAATTCCGTACTTATCACAGGCCTCAATCACATTATCATCCCGAATGGAGCCGCCCGCCTGCGCTACATAGCATACGCCGCTGCGAACTGCCCGCTCAATATTATCGCCAAAGGGGAAGAAGGCATCGGAGCCTAAAGAAACTCCGGTCATCTGCTTCAGCCATTCCTTCTTTTCTTCTGCGGTAAAAGGCTCCGGCTGTTCGGTAAATACCTGCTGCCAAGCACCGTCTCTCAACACATCCTCAGAAAAATCGGAGACATATACATCGATGGCATTGTCCCGATCCGGGCGTCTGATATCCGGACGGAAAGGCAGATTCAACACCTTCGGGCTCTGACGAAGGAACCAAACGTCCGCTTTATTTCCCGCAAGACGGGTACAATGTACGCGAGACTGCTGACCTGCTCCGATGCCAATGGCCTGTCCATCTTTTGCATAGCAAACCGAGTTGGACTGCGTATACTTTAAAGTGATCAGGGAAATCAGCAAATCACGAACCGCTGATTCCGGAATATCCTGATTTTTCGTGGGGATATTTTTCAAAACTTCTTCATTTAGCTGAATGGTGTTTCGATTCTGTTCCAGGGTGATTCCAAAAATCTCTCTGGTCTCGATCTCCGCCGGCACATATTCCGGATCCATCGCCATAACCAGGTAATTTCCTTTTCTCTTCTTTTTCAGAATCTCTAAAGCCTCTGGGGAATAGGACGGAGCAATCACACCGTCGGATACCTCTCTGGCAAGATAAGCTGCCGTCTGTGCATCGCACTCATCTGAAAGAGCGGCAAAATCACCATAGGAAGACATCCGGTCTGCGCCTCTTGCGCGAATGTATGCCGTCGCCATAGGCGTCAGCTCCACGCCTTCTACAAAATAAACCTTCTGTAAAGTCTCATCCAGCGGAACCGCCACAGCCGCTCCGGCAGGGCTCACATGCTTAAAAGATGCCGCAGCCGGAAGTCCCGTCGCTGCTTTCAGCTCCCGTACCAGCTGCCAACTGTTAAAGGCATCCATCAAATTGATGTAGCCCGGTCTTCCATTCAGAATGGTAATCGGCAGTTCTCCGTCCTTCTGATAAATCCGCGCCGGTTTCTGGTTCGGATTGCAGCCATACTTCAATTCCATTTCTTTCATCGCAATTGCCTCCTTACATTGATTCGGATAGAAAAATTTCCTATGCCACAGAAAAGAGCCCACAGTCCCGGACTCCTTGCCCAGACGGTCGGCTCTTTTCTGCTGCACTCCATGTGGTCATTTCCACTTCCGTCAGTTGTACAGCTCAAATTCAACATATCATATTTGTTATAGGTTGTCAAGAATTTCCCGCTTTTTCCACTTTTTTCTCTAAAACACCCTAAAATAGTTCAGGAATCAAAAGAGGACGGGCGCTCTGGCATATCAGAATATTTTGTACTTGCTCCGAAACCCTACAAAATATTCTGATATGCCAGAGCACCGTCCCCTTTTCATTTCTAAATCCGGCAATCAGACTCTCCTGTATTGATTCCCTCCCACCTGACGTATGATTCCCTTTAACTCCAGACGAAGCAAAATCAAAAGAATTGCGCGGATCTCCCAACCGGTTTCCTGGCAAATTTGTTCCAGATGCTTTGGCTCAAAACTTAAACAATCCCATACTTCCTTTTCATCTGGCGGTAACTCCACTCCCTTCTTCTGATCTTTTGTTCCTGTTTCCAGTCCCAGGGCCTGAAGCACATCCTCTGGTTCTGTGACAATCCCCGCTCCCTGGCGAATCAAACGGTTGCATCCCTCACTGGAAAGTTCCGCCAACCGCCCTGGAATTGCCAATACGTCCTTTCCCTGTTCCAGGGCCCAGTCCGCCGTGATGAGAGAACCGCTTTTTTTCCTGGCCTCCACCACCAGCACTAAGTCGGAAAGGCCGCTGATGATTCGATTTCGCAGGGGAAAATGATATGGAAGCGGCCTCGCTCCCATTGGGTATTCGGAAAGAATTCCTCCGCAAATCGAAAGTTCTTCATAAAGCTGCCTGTGGCATGCTGGATAACAGACGTCAACCCCTGTTCCCAATACCGCGCAGGTATATCCTCCTGCTCTTCTAGCTCCCTTCTGGGCGCTTGCATCCACGCCAAGAGCCATGCCGCTAATCACCGATACCCCTTGTTCTGCCAGGAAACGCCCGAAAAATTCCGCCTGTGCTCTTCCGTAGGCAGTACATTTTCTGGCGCCCACCACGGCGACCGCCGGTCCCGGCGGAGGGAGCGTCCCTTTTAAAAAGAGAAAATATGGGGAATCCGGAATTTCTCGAAGCCGAGCGGGGAATTCCTCCTCTTCCACTGTGAGGAAACGAATCCCCTGCCGCTCCCACCCTGCCGACTCTTCCATAAATTTTCCCATTTCCTTCTTTTTTTGTTCTGCCTCTTCTTGCTGCATTTGAGATATTGGCAACTTTTTTGCTGCAAAAATTGCTTCTGGACTCCCCATTTCTTCCAACAGCCGATGGATCGTACGGTTCCCCCAGGAAGATAAACCGCTCATCCAATACCAAATTTCTTTTCTTGTCATATACTCACCCCCAAAAGCGTTGTTCCAACCCTCGATAGCCGATTGCCTCCCCCAGATGCTGCTCTTTAATTTCGTCCTCTCCATCCAAATCCGCGATGGTTCGAGCTACTTTCAAAATTCGGTGATATGCCCTGGCGCTTAATCCCAGCGTGTCAAAAATGCGCTCCATCATCGCTTCCTCTTGTTCCCCAAGCAGACAAAATTTCTTTACCTGCTTCCCTGTCATCTGAGCATTGCAAGAAATTCCTAAACCTTTAAAACGGATTGTCTGTCTCTCCCATGCGGATTTTACCCGTTTTCGAATTTGGTCAGAGTTTTCATTTTCTCCCTTGCCCCGTACTGCTTCATAACCAATGGCTGGCGCTTCCACACACAGATCCATCCGGTCCAGCAAAGGACGACTGACGCGTTGGAGATATCGCTTCACATCCGCATCGCTGCATTGACAGCGGTTTCGGTCTGGATAATAACCGCAGCGACAAGGGTTCATGGCTGCAACTACCATACAATCCGCGGGAAATTGGTAAGAACCATACACTCTAGAAATTTGGACCGTCCGTTCCTCCAAAGGCTGACGCAAGACTTCCAGAGAAATTTTTGAAAATTCCGGCAGCTCATCCAGAAACAAAACGCCGCGATTTGCCAGAGAAATCTCACCTGGCCGCGGTACTCTCCCCCCTCCCACCAACGCCCGGTAGGAAACCGTATGGTGGGGCGCCCGGAAAGGGCGTTCCCTTTTTAGAGGGCTCACCGGTGAAAGAAGGCCGCATACACTGTAAATTTTAGAAACTTCCAGACTTTCTGATCTGGTTAACTCCGGAAGAATCGTTGGAATTCGTTTTGCAATCATGGTCTTCCCGGAACCAGGCGGACCGATCATCAAGAGATTATGCATTCCAGCGGCCGCTACTTCGGCCGCGCGTTTTAATGCCGCCTGCCCATTTACCTCGCAAAAATCCACCTCATACTGCGGCTTATCTTCCAGAACATTCCCCAATGTCTGGGCTATATTCCGCCAGCCTCCGGATGTGGACAGCAGATGTACTGCTTCCGGTAAGCTGTCCACACCGATCACACGGATTTCTTCCACCAACGCGCCTTCGGCTTCATTGGCTTTTGGCACAATACAGGCAGAAATACCTGCTTCTCTTGCAGCCGCTACCATGGACAATACGCCCGGCACAGAATGAACGCTGCCATCCAGTCCCAATTCTCCGATGGCAGCCAAATTTGTAAGCTCCGCATCTGGCAGGCATCCATAAGAAGCTAAAATTCCAAGAGCAACCGCCAGGTCAAAAGACGTTCCTTCCTTTCTCAAATCCGCCGGGGATAAGTTGACTGTAATTCGTCTAGGCGCCAAAGAAAATCCCGAATTTTTCAGAGAAATTCGGACTCGCTCCCTGGCCTCCCGCACCTCCGACGAAAGATAGCCTACCATTGAAAACTCCGGAAGCCCGGCGGATACATCCGTTTCCACGGAAATGACCTGGCCATCGATTCCCTGGATCGCCATACTATTTACCTTTGTATACATGTTCTCCTCCTCGGAGAGCAAATGGGAAAATAAGAAAACAAACAAGCGCAGAACCGCGCAAAAGAATATTTGATCTGTTCGTAGTATAGCATAAGATACCTTCCATTGACAAGGACAACCCTGCTTATTTTGAAAAATACCCTTTACATCGAACAGATGTGCTGATATACTAATCTTA
Organism: Hominifimenecus sp. rT4P-3; assembly: GCF_051055405.1. Taxonomy (GTDB): domain Bacteria; phylum Bacillota; class Clostridia; order Lachnospirales; family Lachnospiraceae; genus Pseudolachnospira. The sequence goes on from NZ_CP167068.1 coordinate 1,943,652, forward strand.
AAATCTGAGACAAGACACTTCTCTAGAAGAAAAAATAATGAGAATAAGGAAGGGAGAAGCAATGCGGCAGCGCACCATTTTTCATGTGGATGTCAATTCTGCATTTTTAAGCTGGAAAGCGGTTCATCAAATACAGGAACAGGGATCCCTTGTGGATTTGCGTGAAATCCCTTCCGCCGTGGGAGGGGATGAAGAAAAACGCCATGGAATCGTACTGGCCAAGTCGATTCCCGCGAAAAGATATGGAGTCCGCACCGGTGAACCCTTGGTTCATGCCCGCCAAAAATGTCCGGAACTGGTCGTCGTTCCGCCGGATTTTCCGCTCTATGTGCGGTATTCCAAAGCTTTTATTGATATTCTTCTCCGCTTCGCTCCTATCGTGGAACAGGTATCCATCGACGAGGCATTCTGCGATATGACTGGTACCGAACGCCTTTATGGCCCTCCGGCTGCCTTCGCCGTCCACTTGAAAGATACCATTCACAAAGAATTGGGATTCACGGTCAACATCGGTGTCTCCTCCAATAAGCTTTTGGCCAAAATGGCTTCTGATTTTGAAAAGCCGGACAAAGTCCATACGCTCTTCCCAGAAGAAATCCAAGAAAAAATGTGGCCTTTGCCAGTAGGACGACTCTATTTTGTGGGGGAATCCGCGGAAAAGAAGCTAAAAAGTCTCGGTATCCACACGATCGGTGATCTGGCCGTTACCGACCTGTCTATCCTGCGCTCCCATCTAAAAAAGCACGGGGAAACGATCTGGCACTATGCCAATGGAATGGATGATACCCCGGTGCTGGCAGAGCCAGAAGAAACCAAGTGTTACGGCAATTCCACCACCATTTCCCACGATGTCACCAGAGCGGAAGAAGCAAAACAAATTTTGCTCTCCCTGACGGAAACCGTAGCGGCGCGATTGCGGGCCGATCAAAAAAAGGCTGCCCGCGTTTCGATCTCCATTGTTTCTTCCAACTTTATCAATACGTCTCATCAGGCCACCCTGGATTCTCCCACAGATGTGACGTCGGAACTTTATGCGGAAGTTTGCTCGCTGTTCGACCAACTGTGGGAACAGCAGCCCATCCGCCTGCTAAGCGTTCAGACTTCCAGGCTATGCCAGGAAGAGATCCATCAATTCAGTCTTTTTGACAACCCGGAAAAAAGAGAAAAACTTGCCAAACTGGATAACGCGGTCGATCAAATCCGCAGCAAATTCGGGGAAGACGCGGTAAAGAGAGCCTGCTTTTTAGACGGAACCAGGCACATGACCGGAGGGCTAAACGCTGCAAAGCGGGAACAGAGAAAACAACGCTGATGTCTCCATTCCCGCTTTCCATCTTAAAATATCATCCCATAATAGGGCCTTTTACGAAATCGTCAAGCTCTCCACAAAAGGAGCGATCACATCTTGTGCCGCCGCATCTGTTTTGGTCGTATCGATTTCTACTATACCAAAGGCATTTTCGCCCTCTAACCATACATAGTATTCTTGATACTTTGTATTTCCAAACATCACGTAGCTAATAGAGATATAGGATACCTCTTTCCCGCCGATTGTCTCCTTTTGCACCTCTGACATCTGCACGTCTTTATAAGAGGCGGAATCTTCTTTCATATAGTCGACCCACCCCGTTGCTGTCTCGATTACATCCTCTTCGCTGTATAAGCCCTTCCCCTGCATCGAATAAGTGATGTCCGTCTCATAGGAATCATCCATCAAACTAACCATCGTATCGGAGGCATAGCTGCAGCTATAACCAGACGGCACAGAACCGCTCATGCTGGCGCCAGGATAGGTATCCAAAACGGTGAATGTTCCGGTATTGTTAACTTCTTTTGCTGCCCGCTCATAATCCTCTTCCGCGGATTGAGTCGCTGAACTTCCTGGATCAGCCGGAACGCTTTCCGGGGTCTGAGTCGCCGGTTCCGTCGGATTTTCCGCTGCAAGCGCCTCATCCGGAACCTTAATCTCTTTTGACGCCTCAAAGTCAAAGTCCGCGATCTCAACACTCAGATCCATCTTCGTGCCGTCCAACTCCGTACCCTCAAAGAGCTTTGTCAGGGAATCTCCCAGATCCAATTCCATCTTTAAAGGCGTTTTATCTGATTTGCTGATGAACCAGACCACATCGATATTCAACTTGCTGAAATCAACACCGTCTGCGAGCTGCGTCAACTGTTCATCGCTTATCTCGGCCATATCGGAAACAATACTTAACAAATCCGTTCCGCTTACCGTGGCAACGAGAACGTATGCTTCCTGATCCTCGACCTCCTCCGTGTCCTTTTCCAAGGTCCATTCCATCTTATCATTCAGCAGCTGGGAAAATTGATCGTCCGTTTTCGCTATCTGCTCAGTTCCACTGTAACTCCAAACGCCATCCTGGCAAAGATATGCTTTCGTCTGGTCTCCGTCTTCCAGCGTAATCACCTGCATGGCAAGCTTTTGATTTTGTCCAGCGGCAGATACTTCTAGGTCCATATCCAGAACGCTTCCCTTTTCCCTTACATTCCGAATCTTTCCATCCAGCTGAATCCCGATATCCATGGAGATGCCGCTGACGGATACGGACATTGTCCCGTCGATCTCCATCTTGGCTGACATGGCAGAAGCTTCTTCCCAGCATGCTTTCATGGCGTCAAGCAATTCTTCCGCCGTCACCTTTTCCCCACAGCCCGCCAGGCCTGCGACAGTAAGCAGACAGGCCAGGAAAAGAGCAATCACTTGTTTCATTTTCTTCATAAAATTCCTCCTGTTCCTCAGGCTTTGCTAGCCGCCAACGCCTGATCGATATCCGCGATGATATCATTTGCACCCTCAATTCCTACGGAAAAGCGAATCAAATCTGGCTGTACTCCCGCCTCAATCAGCTGCTCTTCATTTAGCTGCCGGTGCGTATGGCTGGCCGGATGCAGTACGGAAGTACGGGCGTCCGCCACATGGGTCACGATTGCGCCAAGTTTTAAGTGATCCATGAAACGAACCGCCACTTCTTTTCCACCTTTCAGGCCGAAAGAGATGACGCCGCAGGTTCCATTTGGCATGTACTTTTCCGCCAACGCATGATACTTATTGTCCGGAAGGCCCGGATAATTTACCCAGGCCACTTCGTCCCTGGTCAGAAGATATTCCGCCACTTTCTGGGCGTTTTCACAGTGGCGGGGCATCCGCAAGTGCAGCGTCTCCAACCCTAAATTCAACAAGAATGCGTTTTGGGGCGACTGACAAGTTCCCAGGTCCCGCATCAGCTGTGCCGTGGCTTTCATGGTATACGCCATCTTTCCAAAACGCTCTGTATAAATAATTCCATGATAGGAATCATCTGGCGTCGTCAATCCCGGAAATCTCTCCTTATTGGCTTCCCAGTCAAAATTTCCGCTGTCCACAATGCAGCCGCCCACAGCCGCCGCATGGCCGTCCATATATTTGGTGGTGGAATGGGTGACGATATCGGCGCCCCACTCGAAAGGCCGGCAGTTGATCGGCGTTGCAAAGGTATTATCCACGATCAGCGGCACGCCATGGCGGTGGGCCAGTCTTGCAAATTTTTCAATATCCAGTACAACCAGAGACGGATTGGCGATGGTCTCTCCGAAAACAGCCTTTGTATTGGGCCGGAACTCTTTCTCCAGCTCTTCCTCGCTGGCGTCCGGATCCACCAAGGTCACTTCCACTCCCATTTTCTTCATCGTAACTGTCATCAGATTGGAGCTGCCTCCGTAAATCGTCGCGGAACTGATGATGTGATCTCCCGCCCCGCAAATATTAAATAACGCCAGGAAAGTCGCCGCCTGCCCGGAAGACGTCAATACAGCTCCAACGCCTCCCTCCAGGGCGCAAATTTTCGACGCTACTGTATCGCAGGTTGGGTTCTGAAGACGGGTATAAAAATATCCGTTTACTTCCAGATCAAATAATTTCCCCATATAGTCGCTGGTATCGTATTGAAACGTCGTGCTCTGATAAATCGGTAAAATCCTGGGCTCGCCGTTTTTCGGCTGCCATCCCCCTTGGATACAGATCGTATCCTGGCTTAATTTCTGCATTTCTTCCTTCATAATCTCTCCTTTTTGTAAGCCGTCCTACGTCGGCGTATGTTCCCGTATTTCCTGCGGAAGGATCCCTTGGAACTTCGTTTCATTCCTAGTCCAGTATAAGCAATTTCTTACTTCCCGTCAATGCTCCTCTTTGGAAAATCTCATAGCTTTTTTCTTATCCTTGTGGTAAGATAGATTTGATCCTATCATAAGGGAAAGGAGTATGTATGACCCACGACGACAAGAAATATTTGGAAACCTTATCCTACCAATTTCCTTCCATTGCAAAGGCCAGCACAGAAATTATCAACCTATCCTCGATCCTTCAGCTGCCGAAAGGCACGGAACATTTTATGACCGATATCCATGGAGAATACGAACAATTCATCCATATCCTAAAAAATGGCTCCGGTACCATTCGCAGCAAGATCGACGATGTATTTGGGTTTGAGTTATCACAGGCAGATAAAACGGATTTAGCCACTTTGATCTACTATCCGGAAGAAAAAATAAAACTGGTACAGGCGAGCGGCACCAACATGCACGATTGGTATCGCACGATGCTTCTCCGCATGATTCGTATGACGCGCCGCGTATCCATGAAATACACACGCTCCAAGGTTCGAAAATCCATTGACCCTGCTTTTGTCTATATCATCGAAGAGCTTGTAGCCATCAATGAGTCTACGGATAAAGCGGATTACTATGAAGGTATTTTAGAAGCGATTATCCGGACAGGGCGGGCTACGGAATGCCTGAGCGCCTTTGCTCATACGATTCAGAGGCTTGTGGTGAACCATCTGCACATCCTCGGAGACATCTATGACCGGGGACCCGGTCCTCATATCATCCTGGACATGCTGATGAATTATCACTCTTTGGATATCCAGTGGGGCAATCATGATGTGGTGTGGATGGGTGCAGCCTGCGGCAATCTCGCCTGCATCGCTACGGCTTTGCGGCTGACCGCCCGCTATGGAAATCTGGACACCATCGAAGACGGTTACGGAATCAATCTGATTCCTTTGATGCGTTTTGCACTGGAATATTACGGAGACGACGATTGCTCCTGCTTTAAGGTCAAGTACGACCCGAAAACCTATGACGAGACCGATCTTCCCACGGACACCAAGATGCACAAGGCTGTGGCGATCCTGCAATTTAAGCTGGAAGGCCAGCTCATCAAACGGCACCCTGAATTTTGTATGGACGACCGGCTGCTGCTTGACAAGATTGACTATGAAAATAAAAAGCTTACCATTTATGGGCAGACCTATGATCTAGACGACGTATCTTTGCCGACGGTAGATCCGAAAGACCCTTACAAGCTCACTGAGGCCGAGGAAATTCTGATGGAGAAGCTTCAAGCGTCCTTCTTAAGTTGCTCCAAGCTCCAGGCGCATGTCCGTTTCCTGCTGAGCAAGGGCAGCCTCTATTTGGTCTATGACAATAATCTCCTTTTCCACGGCTCCATCCCTCTGAACGCAGACGGAAGTTTCCGTGAAGTCACGCTGGAAGGGAAGACCTATAAGGGCAAAGCGCTGATGGATATGTTTGACAACTATGTCCGCAAAGCTTACTATTTATCTCCCAGTCCGGAAAAGCTCTACGCTACGGATATTATTTACTATCTGTGGACCGGCGCTTCCTCCCCCTTATTCGGAAAAGAGCGCATGACCACTTTTGAACGCTATTTTATCAAAGATAAGGCGGCTCACGAAGAACCGAAAACTCCTTATTATAAGTTGTACAACGATGAGGCCGTCGTCAATCACATCTTCGAAGAGTTTGGATTGGAACCGGAGGATTCCCATATTGTCAACGGCCATGTGCCCGTGAAGCAGAAAAAAGGCGAGTCTCCGATTAAATGCGGCGGCAAACTGTTGCTGATCGACGGTGGTTTTTCGCGGGCTTACCAGTCCACAACCGGTATCGCTGGGTATACGCTGATCTCCAACTCCTATGGTTTGAAGCTGGTTTACCACGAACCCTTTACTTCCACGGAAGACGCCATTCGGACCGGCAGCGATATCCACTCGGAAATCTTCGTTGTGGAGAAGGTGACAAAACGGCAAACGGTTTCCGACACAGACAATGGCAAACGCTTGAAAGAACAAATCAGCGATTTGGAAAAGCTTCTAGCCGCATATCGCTCCGGCGAACTGCGCGAACGCGAATAAGAAAAATTTTTTCCTACGAAATTCTCCGCCTGCCGCGGGCTTTGACGCCATCTTTCTTTCCGCACGCGGCGAAGGCTGATAAAAATTATATGTCTTTTCTAGGAAAACCGGCATGACAAATCATGCCGGTTTTACATTTCCCGCTTTTAGCTATGGAGCGCTATAAGATAGAATAAAAAGGCAAAACCAATCATAACGGTAGTAAGGGGTGATTTTTTGAAAATTCAATGGAAAAACCTGATTACCTGTCTTGCCATACCGCTTGCCGTCGGCAGCTTATCTTCGCTTCTGACACAAAACAGTATGGAAACATTCGCATCTATCAACAAACCTGCTCTCGCTCCGCCGGGCTGGCTGTTCCCGATGGTCTGGACGATCCTGTATATCCTTATGGGAGTCGCGTCGTATCTGGTACTTACGTCTGGAAAGCCAAGCGATACTGCTCTGACCGTATATGGGATTCAACTTGTATTTAACTTTTTCTGGTCAATTATCTTTTTCAATTTGGAGCTATATCTGTTTGCGTTTATCTGGCTTGTATTGTTGTGGCTGTTGATTTTGTTAACAACCATTCTCTTCTACCAAATATCAAAGCCGGCCGGGTATCTGATGATCCCATATCTTCTATGGGTAACATTTGCCGGTTACTTAAACCTTTCTATCTATCTCTTAAATTAAAAAGAACCAAAGGCTATTGTCCATGGAGATAAAATCAGAAAAAAGCAAGCATTGATATCCGTTTTTCCAGGTGGATTCGGATTTCAATGCTTGCTTTTTTCTTTGTCAATGGAAGATAAATTTATAAAAAACCACGGATATCAACAGCAAATTTCTCTTCAAGATTTATCAGCCGTTTTGTAATATCCTTTGTTTTCTCGTCGGCGGCTTTATATTGGTTCAGATATCGATTCAGAGACTTTACCCCCATATTGCAGCCGTCCGTTATCAAATCGGCAATGGTTTCATCGGATTCATCCATAACCAGTTTCACATTTGTTTTCATCCATGACATGCTTTTTGCCACCGGATTGGGCTCTTTTCCATCATCATGATATTGATCTAAAAGATTCTGAATTTCTTCTTTCAGCTTATCATGCTCATTTTTACAATCCACAAGGCGCTCACGCAGCGTCCCGTCATGCACATAATCCAGGACGTCATCAATCGATGCAACCCCCATCTTAATACCGGCATCACATTCCCGCAGCAGCTTTATGGTATCGGATTCAATCATGGCTCGCTTTTGGCTCCTTTTCTTTTATAGCTTAAGAAAATTATGCCCGCTTTTGCCAACATTATTCTGTGCACGCACATGAATCAAAAGTCTATCATATTCTGCTGCTTCTTTTATTCTGCTTTTACTGGACAAAGCTCTTCGCATTTACTTTTTAATTGGTTAAGCATATGTGTAATCGCAAACATGAGAGTTTCGTAGTGCATATAATCCAAGATATTCTTATCTATTAGAATTTGCAGACTCGCGGGAAAATCCTCATCCGCTTCCCAAAAACACAGAAATATCGGAAGAAAAGGGAACAACTCAAGTTCATAAGCCACATCCCCTCTTTTTATTTTTCTTCCCCGAAGAGCCTCGCATGCATGAGCCAAAACATCCGCCTTCCCATCAAAATATTCCCCAGCGTTTTGAAAAAAGTTCCCCGTTTTCGCTAAAGCGCCGCTTTGAATCGTAGAAAGGCTGCCTACATTTACCCATTCATGGGCAAGATGACAGTTCTCTTTAGAATAGCAAAGCACATCGTATATGGTCATAGCTTCATTATAATCTGCTTCCTTTTCTGTTTGAAAAGAATCATTTGACCAACTTACAACGCCTGTAAAACGATTAATGCGGTATTGCCTCCCCGCAAAAGGAATAAAAAGATATTTTTGGGCATATTCCAGCAAAAACTTTCGGATCATTTTTTCCTGATCGTATTGCAAAAACACGGCCGCCATATTTCTTTTCATTTTTTCGTAATTCGATATTTTATTTTCTGCTATCATTTACAGCCACTCTGAGGCCCAAGCGGCGAGTTCCTTCCCGGATGCATTTGCCGCCAATCTCTTTCCGGCTGTTACTTTTGCCCCAGGCGCTAACGCCTCCATATTTTTGCCAGAATTGCCGATCGGACTCCCACCGGATGTTGCAAAAGGAACAACCGTCTTTCTGCTAAAATCATAGGCTTCCATGAAAGTATCGATAATGGAAGGTTCCCTGTACCACCACACGGGGAATCCGACGAATACCACATCGAACTGTCCCATATTTTCCACTTTTGAATGAATGGCCGGACGACAGCTTCTGTCGTTCATTTCAACAGAGCTTCTACTTCTGCTGTCCTGCCAATCCAGATCCGCATTGGTATAAGGAGTTTCCGGTTCAATCTCAAACAAATCCGCGCCGATTTCCTCCGCCAATCTTTCCGCCAACCTTTTTGTCACTCCGCTTGCACTAAAATAAGCAACTAAACTTTTACTCATGGAAAATCCTCCTATTCTAATTGGCTTATATCCCCTTCAATTGAAGGTATCCTTATTTTATCGTAATTATATATCTTAAAGCCAACTTTAAGTCAAGAGCAAATTCTCAAAAATATCCGCATGCCCATTTCAAAAAATGCTTGCCATAAGTATTCTGATCTGCTATACTGACTCTCAGCACAATAGAATCTGTTATAAATTTTCTTGCCGCCGGGTAAGCAGCGTTGGAATTCGTATCGTTAGGCCTTTGAAGATACGAAACTCCAGCGCTTTTATTATTCAATAGGAAATGAGGAAGATATCATGGAAAGATCGCAATGCTTTCGGGAGTTTGCCAAATATTCATCGCTCAACGTCCTTGGTATGATTGGGCTGTCTTGCTATATCCTGGCGGATACCTACTTCATCTCCAAGGGACTGGGCGCAAACGGACTGGCCGCCCTTAATCTGGCGATTCCGGTCTATAGCTGCATTCACGGGAGCGGACTCATGCTGGGGATGGGCGGCGCCACCAACTACTCGATTCAAAAAGGGCAAAAATCTTCCCAATCAACAAACCAACTCTTCGTAAATACCTTATATCTGGGCGGATTATTTGCAGCGCTGTTTGTACTGGCCGGCCTCTTTCTCTCCGAAACAATCACTGCTCTTTTGGGCGCCGACGCGGAAATATTTGCGATGACCAATACCTATCTAAAGGTCATTCTTCTATTTTCCCCTGCCTTTTTGTGCAATGATATTATCCTCTGCTTTGTCAGAAACGATGGCAATCCCCGTTTGTCTATGATCGCCATGCTCGCCGGAAGTCTGTCCAATATTGTTCTCGACTACATTTTTATCTTTCCTTTTGACATGGGGATCTTTGGCGCGGTCTTGGCGACAGGCTTCGCCCCGCTGATCGGTCTAAGCATTCTGTCCGGACATTGGAGAAAGAAGCGCAGCCAACTTTTTTTCCAAAAATCCAGGCCAAAGTTTTCCCTGGTGCCGAAGATTCTGTCTCTTGGCTTCCCTTCCTTTCTGGCGGAAGTTTCCTCCGGAATCGTAATGATTGTCTTTAACTTTATCATTCTAGGGCTGCAGGGAAATATCGGCGTCGCCGCTTACGGAATCATTGCCAATCTTTCTCTCGTCGTCATTGCAATTTATACCGGAATTGCCCAGGGAGTTCAGCCGCTGATCAGCAGAGCCTATGGCCGCCAGGAAAAAACCACTGTCAAACGAGTACTGCGTTATGCCGTGCTTACGGTACTGCTCCTCTCCGGCCTCCTTTATCTCCTCGTCTTCCTTTTTGCCGACCCAGTTGCCCGGATCTTCAACAGCAGGAATGACGCTCTGCTGCAAGCGATTGCAGCCAAAGGGCTTAAACTATATTTCTTGTGCGCGGCCTTTGCCGGATTTAACATCGTGGCTTCTACCTTTTTTTCGTCGGTGGAAAAAGCACTCCCTGCCCATATCCTGTCTTTGCTAAGGGGACTGATTCTCTTGATTCCATTGGCATTTCTTCTATCTTCTCTGGCGGGGATCACCGGAGTATGGCTTTCCGTTCCCGCTGCCGAGGGGCTGACCGCTATGGTAGGATGTGTGTTTTTCTACCTCCCTCATTCATCGGCACGGCATACGTGGAAAACTTGACGTTCTGCGTCACGTCAAAATTATCGATTGCTTTGATCAGACCGATACAGCCGATCTGAAACAGATCGTCCATATTATCCCCATTGCCGGAAAACCGCTGAATGACACTGAGCACCAATCTCAGATTCCCCTTAATGTATTGCTCTCTTGCCTCTTTGTCGCCAGCCAGAATTCGTTGGAATAAAGCCTCCTTCTCCTCATTCTTTAGAAGCGGCAATTTGGACGTATTGACCCCACAGATCTCTACTTTATAAGCAGCCATACATTCTCCTCCTCCTTTTTGGATTTCCTTTTTCTACTATAAATCATGCACGATTCTGAGGGGATTTATTCCGTTTTTTCCAGTGTGTCCGTTTCCTTTTTCCGGTAAAAATTCCATTGAAAAAAGCTCTAAAAAAGAGAGGCCTTGTCAAGGTCTCTCTTCTTTGATTTCTTCGTTTTTTTCTTTTTGGAACATCACCATTGCCTTAAAAATATCACCGTCCGCCTCGATAGAAAAACTTCCTCCTTGGATTTTAACAAAGCTCTCCACAATCGCTAGTCCCAGGCCGGAACCTTCTGTATTTCTGGACTTGTCGCCGCGGACAAACCGTCCTTTCAGCCAGTCCAGATCTTCTTCCAGTTCGTTTTTCGAGACGTTTTTTACGATCAGGCGGACCTGCTTTCCAAGGTCCTCTAAAAGGATATAAGCCCGCGTGCCCGGCATGCTGTACTTTGCCACATTTCCCAGTAAATTTTCCAGAATCCGAAAGGTTTTTCCGCTGTCTAAAGGCAGACATACCTTTCCATCCGGCATATGAAGCCGACAGGTAATTCCCGCCTCTGCCAACGGTTCCTCCATCTCGAAAGCCGCCTGTCTGACCAGCTCCGCCAAGTCCACGGATTCTTTCTCAACCTTTAAATTTCCGCTGGTCGCCTTGCTGACCTCAAAAAGATCTTCGATCAATCGCTTCAATCTGGCCGCCTTTTTTTCCAAAGTCTCAATATAGCCCCTGCGTTCCTCTTCTGTACCGCTTCCATCCTTCAAAAGATTGATATAGGTGATAATCGCTGTCAAAGGTGTCTTCAAATCATGAGACACGTTGGTAATCAGCTCTGTCTTCATATTCTGGCTGCGAGCTTCTTCTTCCACCGCCACTCGGAAACCTGCCTGAATTCGAATCAATTCCTGCTTCAAGGATTCAAAGGTTCCCAAATTCTCTTCCGTCACTACTGCGTCCAGATTTCCCTCGGCCATTTCTTTTGCTGCATCCAGTACAATCTGATGTTTTCGCCGAAACTGATCCTGATAATGCCGCAGAATGAAAAAGAGAATCACGGTATAAATCAAAACGCCAAAAATCCCAAAAAACCAGATGCTGCAAAGTACGGTTAAAACCAGTGCATTCGCTCCCAAGAGAAGGAGCAGCTTTCGATTTCCCGGCTGTGTGATATCCATCTGCTCCAGTTTTTCAAACATCCATCGGATTTTACTCAAAGTCCATCGGCAAGCCCGGACCACCCAGCATTGTTCTTTCAGATACTGTTTCACGCCGATTGTAAAGATACGGCGCAGGGATAAAACAAGGCAAAACCAGAGGCCAAAAATACCTGCCCACAACAAAATATGGACTCCGTATAACACGTTCCACGCCGTCTGCAAACTGAAATTCCAGAACCCAGATTCCACGAAAGCTTCCGCCATGCTGCCATCTAAAGTCTTGCCAAGCAGCAGGAATAGAGATCGAACCAAATCCCCCGCTCCCATATAAAACATTCCAAGGAGCAAAATCACTTCCAGAGGAATTCTGGCCAGCCTCCCCGTCCCGATGCCAAGTCCACGCCAAAATGGCAGCGCTAGCGCCAACACCGTAGAAATAGCGAACCCTGCCAGGACCGCAATCCCCACTCCACTGTTGACGGTTCTATTGTACAGCTCATAAGGGTCTTCCATCTCATTCAGATACCTGCCGTTGATTGCCGGATTTTGAGGAAAGGTCACCACGACCAAAACATTTCTTGGCCCTTTTATCAGCCCCTCATAAGCGCGCAAATTGGATTCTCCCAGATAACCCAGCATATGGTGGGCTGTACTGGTAGATAATTGCTCTCTTCCCTTTTCCACGGACCAGTCTCCCATAGAAAGGGCCGGTACCTCTACCTCGCCTGATTCCAAAAAGTGAAGAGCCGCATAGTACAAATCGCCAGAATCCGGCGCTTGCCCATCTCCCACTTTTGACAAATCTTCCTTGGTATTCGTCAACTTATCCCCGGTCTTTTCATCTAGAATAAGATATTTTCCGCCGTTCTCAGAAATTATCTCCATTAGACTTGTATAAACCGACTCAAAACTCTGATCAAAGCTTTCCCGAAGCCCATCCTCCATGTCATGCTTTACATCAGAAAAAAGCAATTCCGAAGGCAAAATGACCCTTCCTTGTTCTTTTTGCATCAGCTGCCAATATAAGCCATAAGAACCGGAATATACGCGGTTAAGATAACTGAGACATGCGTCTTCCTGAATGGCGGCCTGGCGTTCGCTCCATCCGGAAGCTTCCTGTTTTGCCTGCAGTTCCATCTGTTCTGAAAAAAGCGGATAAAAGCCAACCAAAATCCCGCCCAGTATCAGCATCAATCCACAACAGATGACTGCCTTTAATCCTTTTTTATTGTTTTTCAATTTTATATCCAACTCCCCATACAACCTTCAGGTACTTTGGCTCCTTCGGGTTCAGTTCAATCTTCTCCCGGATGTTCCTTACATGGACCATGATCGTTTCTGTCGCAATAGCCCTTTCATTCCAGACTCTCTCGTAGATCTCATCTGCGGAATAAACCCGTCCGGGAGACCGAATCAACAGTGACAAAATCTTAAATTCCAGAGGCGTCAGCCGCACCGGCCTTCCATCTGCTATCACTTCTTTGGTCTCCTCATTTAGTTCCAAACCGCCTACCACGTGGATGTGCTTATTCTCTTCCATGCCGGCAAATTTCAGATAGCGCGCGTAACGGCGAAGCTGAGAATTTACCCGCGCTAAAAGTTCCAGAGGAGCGAAAGGCTTGGTCACATAATCGTCGGCGCCGAAGTTTAGACCTGTCACCTTATCGATCTCTTCCGATTTGGCAGAAAGCATGATGACCGGAAAATCATATTTTTCCCGAAGCTTCATCGTCATCGTAATCCCGTTCATCACAGGCATCATAATATCAACAATCGCCAGATGAATTGTTTCCCTCTCCAATACTTCCAAACCTTCTTTTCCGTTTTCCGCCGGGAACACCTGGTATCCCTGATTTTTCAAATAAATTCCTACCCCGTCCCGAATCTCTTTATCGTCTTCTACCACCAGGATATGATACTGCTCCATTTCTTTTCCCCCTCATCATCTTTCTCTCGGAAAGTATATCATCCGCCCCGGCCCATGGCAAGAGGTTTCAGGCAGCGCTTCGGACGTTCATCTGTATCCCTCCTTTCTCTTATCATGAAAATCTCTTCTTTTTCTAATAAGAGAAGGATATCAGAGAAAGCAAAAAGAAATTGGTTTCTGAAAGAAAAGAAAGGCGGAAAAACTTCGAAAGAAAATCGAAAGAAAAGGCTCCCCATCGAAAGGGAGCCTGCATATCTATTCAAATCGTACAATTTCTTTTTTCAAACGCTTGATAATCTTTTTTTCCAGACGGGAAATATAGGATTGCGAGATACCTAACAGGTCCGCCACTTCCTTCTGTGTCATTTCATCGCCGTCTTCTTTTTCCAATCCAAATCGAAGCTCGATGATCGTCCGCTCCCTGGCCGTCAATGTGGAAATCGCATTCTTTAATAAGCGCCGCTCCACCTCATCCTCCATATTGCGGGTAATCACATCTTCATCTGTTCCTAAAATATCCGATAAAAGCAGCTCATTGCCGTCCCAGTCCACATTTAGAGGCTCGTCAATGGAAACCTCCAATCTGGTTTTATTGTTCTTTCGCAGATACATCAAAATTTCATTTTCGATGCAGCGGGAGGCATAGGTAGCAAGTTTAATCTTCTTTCCCGGATTATAGGTATTTACTGCCTTGATTAGACCGATTGTTCCGATGGAAATCAAATCCTCCACTCCTACGCCGGTATTGTCAAACTTTTTCGCAATGTAAACGACCAAACGCAGATTATGTTCAATCAAGAGTGACTTTGCCGCCTCATCACCGGCAGTCAGGCCATCGATTGCTTCCGCTTCCTTCTCCGCGGAAAGCGGAGGAGGTAAGATATCGCTCCCGCCAATATAATGAATCTCTCCCTGAGACTGCATTAACAGTCTGCGAAAGCCAGATAAGAGAGAAAAAGAAAGCGGGGATTTTGAGACGGCGGTATCTACGTTCATGGCAAAGCCTCCTGTGAATGGATTAAAATTTGGTATCGGTTGTTCTCGCTCACAGGATATTTGGAAAATGCAACAATTGGCCCGGATATCACTCGTTCCTCTCCCAAGCATATGGTATCCGCAACGATGGCTGGAAGCACCCCATTTTCCTTCCCGACACTGCGAAAAGGAACCCATATTACTCCGTCCAAGGAAAAGCATTTCCACGGAGATGCCGCAGAGGCATCTAACACATGAACCGGCTTTCCATCCTTTGTATACAGTACGTTTCCCGTATCCACCAGCCCTTTTAATTTCAGAGTGACACCTTTCCAGGTCAGTTCAACCGGAATCAACGATGGATTCCGTCGTTCCTGAATCCAGGAAATGCCAAGAAACAGACCAAATCCAATCAGGCTTCCGCCACAGACCAAAAGAGAAGCCGGGATCCCTCCCGTTCTCTCCGCAACTGCAGAAAAAATCCCTCCAAACAAAAAAGCGAAAAAATAGAAAACCACGACAGATTTCGCCAAGGTTTTCCCGTTATGTATCGAAAATGTCACCCACTGGATTCCCACAGCTGCCACAAGAAAAGAGGCTGTCTGTTCTAATAAAGGCGGCAAAGGCGCCAGAACAAGAAGACAAATCCAACCGCTTCCAAGCCCCGCTCCTATCGCCAGACGCAAACCGGTAGCGGAAAGCCTCAGCAGCTTTTTCTCCAACAGTAGAATCCACAAATCCATGGTGAAATTTACGAGAAACAGCAAATCCAAATAGACTGTGTAGCGCATGGGACTATTGTAGCGGAAAGAAGCTGCGAAGTTTGTCAAAAAAGCATGGTAAAACAATCTTTTTTATCGGAAGAATTCGACAGGACGCCTCGTATTTTACCCAAGCAAAAACCCGCCGTCTCTTTTTGAAACAGCGGGTTTGTTTTACCTCATTTTATCTTTTTAAGAAGTCGGGGATATTGATGCTCTTTACTTCTATGGTGGCTTCCGGCGCCTTCACCGGCTTTCTCGGAACAAAAGTATGGGGAATCGGCTTTTCTTCCTCCGAAACAGCAGCCTCACCTTCCGGTTTCGTCAAGCTCTTCATCACCGGAGCCGTGGCCTTAAAGGTCGGTTTGCTCAAGGTGGAAGCCGGTTTGCCGGCAGGCTGCTCTTTATTCTTATCCGCCAATCCGGTGGCGATCACCGTGATCGTAGCCTCGTCCTGAACGGTCTCGTCATACATTGCGCCAAAGATGATATTCGCAGAATCGCCGGCCAGTTCCTGAACAAAGGTAGCCGCCTCATTGGCCTCCATCAAGCCAATATCGCCGGACACATTGATAATCACGTGGGAAGCGCCCTGAATCGTGGTCTCCAGCAACGGACTGGAAACTGCCTGCTTCACCGCCTCAATGGCCTTATCGTCGCCCCTCGCTTTGCCGATACCGATGTGAGCGATTCCCTTGTCGGTCATCACCGTCTGTACGTCAGCAAAATCCAGGTTAATCAATCCCGGTACATTGATCAAATCCGTGATACCCTGGACAGCCTGCTGCAGAACCTCATCGGCCTTTTTCAAAGCTTCCGGCATCGTCGTACGGCGGTCTACAATCTCCAACAGCTTATCGTTCGGGATTACGATCAACGTGTCCACATTATCTTTCAGATGCTCGATGCCATCCAAAGCATTCTGCATACGAACTTTCGCCTCAAAACGAAACGGCTTTGTCACAACGCCGACGGTCAGAATTCCCATATCCTTTGCAATCCGGGCAATCACCGGCGCGGCGCCCGTTCCGGTACCGCCTCCCATACCGCAGGTAACAAAGACCATATCCGCTCCCTTTAACGCGGAAGTCAGCTCTTCCTCGCTCTCCTCCGCCGCTTTCATGCCGATCTCCGGCTGCGCGCCAGCTCCCAGCCCCTTGGTTAACTTCTCGCCAATCTGAATCGCTGTCGGAGCTTTGCACATCTGCAAGGCTTGTCTATCTGTATTGATGCCGATGAATTCTACGCCTTCAATATTTCCATCGACCATCCGATTGACCGCGTTGTTTCCGGCGCCACCGACGCCTACCACGATAATCTTCGCCGCGCTCTCGGACTCGTTAATCTTGATTTCCAGCAACTCTATATCCTCCTTGCAAGTTCATTCTCTTGTCCTAAATTCATATACTCGTACCTTATACTATATTTGATTTCTGAAAAATAATCAAGTGCTATCCCTCAGTTTTTTCATAAATTTTTCTTAAGCCAAACGCGAAATCAGGAAATAAAATCGTAGTTTTTTCATCTTTTTTCTTCTAAATTATCAGGATTGTATCTCATCTGGACATTCATTTAAAAATATAACTGGGATCCGCTTCATTTTCATCATAGGTATCGAGATAGAGCGTGCCTGCTCTCCCATATAGCTGCGGCAAAATGTCTTTCATTTCCCGGAGTTTTCCCTCCAAGAATTCTTTTCCTCCCAGTTTCACTTTTATCTCCCCAAAACCGCAAATGATCTCCCCATCGCTGCTAAAACCAATCTGATCCAGCAGTTCTCCCAACGGAACGGTTTCCTCTCCCCAGACAATCTCCTTTCCCTCCAGATACTGGGAAATCTGTAGAATCTCCGCAAAGACTCCCGGCTCTTTCACTGGAAGCGTCTGATGCAGCACTGCATAATCAAAGTCCAATCCCGTCACTTTTGGTAAAGTCCCGTACCGTTCGGAAGCGCTCTCCACAATCATTCCGTCTTTATCAAAATACAGATAGCTTCCCATAAATTCTACATATCCAATCATGCTCTTTTCATAGAGCAGCACTTCCGCACTGGTAAGACCCGTCAAATTCACCGTATACTTTTCTACAAAAGGAATCGCCGGTTTTTTCCCCAATTTCTGACGCACCCAGATCACCAGAGGGCTCCGGTCCATCCGTCCCGGAAAAAGCAGGCTCTCCAGCTCGTCCTGACTATAATACTCATTTCCGGTAATCGAAATCTGCTGAACACGCACGGACAAAAGGGCCGTTATCAACACGACCCCTGTCAAAAATACAGCTATTCCTATTTTTCTGTTTTTCGTCAGTGCTTTTTTCATTCCATCACTCCGTTATTCTCCATACCCTGGCACCCAGAGTTTGAAGGAGCTCTATCATATTTTCATATCCTCGCTCCACATACTCAAAGCCTTCCACCGTCGTAATTCCATCAGCTGCCAAGGCAGCCGCTATCAGCCCTGCGCCGCTTCGAAGATCCGTTCCATATACCGTCGTTCCATGGAGCCGTTCCACTCCCGTGCAAAACGCCTGATTTCCATCTACCCGGATATCAGCGCCCATCCGGTTCAATTCCGCGGCCATGGCCAGCCGCTTTTCAAAAACATTTTCCTTCATCACGCTTGTTCCCGCCGCCACAGCCATCATCGAAAGGAAGGCCGACTGCATGTCAGTGGGAAAAGCTGGATAAGGATCCGTCGAAAGAAACGGCAGCGCCGTCAAACGTTCCGGAGCAGATAAAAGAATGCCTTCCGGTTCCAGCCGAAGTTCACATCCCATACTGCGAAAACCGCAGATAGAAGCCCACAGATGATTGGGATGAATGCCTTTTATATAGAGCCGCCCCTTTGTAACTGCCGCCGCGGCCAGATAGGATCCCGCCGCAATCCGATCTCCAGGGATACGAAAACGAATCTCTCTTCGCACTGGCTGGAATCCCCGAATAACAATCTCTGAACTTCCCTCACCCGTAATCTCCGCTCCGGCCATCTTTAAATACCGGCAAAGCGTGACAATTTCCGGTTCCCTGGCCGCGCCAAGAATCTGCGTTGGCCCGTCGGCCCCGCAGGCAGCTAGGAGCAGTTGTTCCGTAGCCCCGACGCTGGGATACGGCAGCATAACCGTACCGCCCGCCAGATGATTCGCCGAAGCGCGAATTCGTCCGCTCTCTTCCTCAAGCTCCGCCCCTATCCTGGAAAGCCCTGCCAAATGATAATCTACCGGCCGTTTTCCGATGGCGCAGCCGCCCGGCCGGTATAAAATCCCTTCCCGAAAGCGCGCTAAAAGCGGACCTAAAAAAAGTACGGAGGAACGCATTTTTTCCCCTAATGCTTTCGGAATCTCCCTGGGAATGATTCCCGTCGCATCAATCCGCACAAAATGCTCCCGAAACTCCGTCCGGGCTCCCAACAGTTCCAATATTTCAAGGCTTGCCCGAACATCCGCGATATCCGGCACATGAGTAAACACCGTCACGCCAGAATGTAAAATGGATGCTGCCAAAACCGGTAGCACCGCATTTTTTGAGCCTTGTATTTCCATCTCGCCTGTCAGACAACAGCCGCCCTCAATTCCTATCCCGGACAAAAAACTCCCTCCCTAAGGAGAATATATTTCATCCTATGCACGGACTTCGCCTGACGTTCCTCTTTACAGTGTTTCCAGCGTAATCTGATTGGAAACCCCCAGGACAAGCCCCATTTCCGCCATCAAAAAGAGCAGCGATGTACCTCCATAACTGATAAAAGGAAGCGTGATACCCGTATTGGGAATAGAGTTTGTTACCACCGCAATATTCAGAATCACCTGAATCGCAATATGTCCCATGGCTCCCGTTACAATCAAAGCGCCTAAAAGATCCGGCGCATTGTTTGCAATGATCAAAAACCGGTGCAGCATAAACAGGAACAAGAGCATCAGGCAGGCCGCGCCAAAGAGTCCCAGTTCTTCACAGATAATAGAAAAAATCATATCATTCTGGGCTTCCGGCACAAACCCCAGTTTCTGTATACTGTTCCCCAGCCCTTTGCCAAAAAGGCCGCCGGAACCAATGGCATACAGTCCCTGGAGTACCTGAAAGCCCCCTTCCGATGCAAATGCCTCCGGATTTTGCCAGACATGGATTCGGTCTAGCTGATAGGATTGGAGAACGCCCGCTTTCACAAGCTGTTCTCCCAAAGGAATTGCAAGAAATGCCAGGGCAAGAAAACCGCCGACAAAAATGGCAAAGCGCAGGGTCTTCTTGCTGGCCACAAAATACATCACAAAAACAATGCCAAAGATAATGATACCGGAACTCAGGTTATTCATCAATACCAATAATCCCGGCGGAATCGCCAGACCAAACACCACGGCCGCGACCCGCCAATTGTCGATCTGCGACACCAACCGTACAATTACACAGGCCGTGACCAAAATCAATGCGATCTTTACAAACTCCGTGGGCTGGAAAGAAATACTATCTGAGATACCGAGCCACCTCTTCTTTCCGTTAACTTCCCGCCCCAGAGGCGTAAAGTTAACCAACACCATCATAATCACAGAGGCAAGATAGGCAAATACCACAAATTTCGTCCAAAAATGGTAGTCAATTTTGGAAATAAAAATCATAACGGCAAAGCTGCCTAGAAGGATCATGGCTTGCCGCCTCAAATAATAGGTACTGTCTCCCAATTTTAGCTGCGCCGTGTAATAACTGGTACTGTAAATCATAATCAGACCAAAGCACGACAAAAAGATGATTACAAACAGCAGGCTGTAATCATAAAAGCTTTTTTTCTTTTTGTTTGCCTGTTTTTCTTTTTCCATGGCGCTCCTTTACTTTTCCTCTACAGAGCCCGGACCAGCTCCTTAAACATACGCCCGCGGACCTCATAGTTCGGGAACATTCCCCAACTGGCACAGGCCGGCGATAGAAGTACCGCGTCCCCAGGTTCCGCGCTTTTTGCCGCTAATTTTACCGCTTCCTCCAGGCTTTCCACATAAGAAATTTGGGGAATATGATACTTTTCTGCTGTCTTCCCAATTTTCTCCGCCGTCGCTCCCAGCAAAATCAAGTGCTTCGTTTTGGGCAGCGCCGCCTGAATCCAATCGTCATACTCGGAGCCTTTATCATATCCGCCGCCGATTAAAACAGTCGGGCGCACCATCGCTTTGATCGCCTGAATCGCTGCGTCCGTGTTGGTTCCCTTGGAATCATTGTAATACCTGACTCCATTTTTTTCCTCTACAAACTCGATCCGATGCTCCACTGCCTGAAATTCCCGGAGACTCTTTTGGATGGACTCCATCGGTATTCCAAGACTAACGGCAATCAAAACAGCCGCCATTACATTTTCATAGTTATGCACGCCAAGGAGATTTAAATCATGGATATTGCAGACAAAAATTTTTTTTCCATCCAATCGCAAGAAAATATCTTCCCCCGAAAGATAAGCGCCTTCGGAAAGTTCTCGTTTACTGCTGAAAAACCGCACCTTAGGCGCGACCTGTTCCGCAAAAGTCCGCAGGCGCGCATCCTCATAATTCAAAATGCAAAAATCATCCGCCGTCTGATTCTTCGTCACGCTCTCCTTCACCACCGCATAATTCTCCATGGTCTTATGACGATTTAAATGATCCGGCGTAATGTTTAAAATAGCGCTGACCTGCGGATGAAACTGATCAATGGTTTCCAGCTGAAAGCTGCTGACCTCCGCCACCGTAATACTGTTTTCCGAGGTTTGGGCCGCCTCCTTTGTATAAGCGTTGCCGATGTTTCCCACCACGAAAACCGAGGATTGCCAATCCGCGCAAATTTTTCCCGTTAAAGCAGTGGTCGTCGTTTTTCCATTGGTCCCAGTGATCGCTGCCAGACGCCCCTTTGCCACATGGTAAGCCAGTTCGATCTCGCTCCAAATCAAAATGCCTGCGGCCTGAATCTGCCGCACAAACGGCGCGTCCATAGGAATTCCTGGACTGATGACGCAGAGCTCTGCCTCCGCCAATACCGCGCCTGTCAGTTCCCCTAAAACCAATGTAAAATCTCTCGGATTTCCCAGTTCTTCCCGAATCGGTCCCTCCGACAGTTCCGTATTTCCATCATACAAAATCACCCGCACGCCCTCTTCTATCAAAAGGCGGCATGCGTTTTTTCCACTGATACCGGCTCCCGCCACCAAAACTGATTTTTCTATCTTCATCTCGTTATCCTCCGTCCATCAAACGCCCAGATATGCAATCAGGCAAAGTATCGTCGTCACGATGGAAAATACCGCGACCACCCTCGTTTCCGACCATCCGCCCAGTTCAAAATGGTGGTGAATCGGAGCCATACGGAAAAACCGTTTTCCATGGGTCTTCTTGAAATAAGTCACCTGAATCATAACCGAAATCACCTCGGCCAGATAGATAAATCCAACAATCAGAATCAAAAGAGGCTGCTGCAGCATCAACGCCGTAGCGGCTACAAAACCGCCCAACGCCAAGGACCCGGTATCCCCCATAAACACTTTCGCCGGATAAACATTAAAGAGCAGGAATCCAAGGAGCGCTCCCGCCACAGCCGCCGTTATAGGGGCAATGCCGCTCGCCTCTCCCATCGCCACCACGGTAAAAAAGGTAGCGACCAAAATGGTCACGCTGGTACACAGCCCGTCCAGCCCATCGGTAAAGTTCACTCCGTTGTCCGTTCCCAACACAGCGATAAAAAGCATCGGAACATACAGCCATCCCATATCCCAATCCATGCCAAGGAATGGGATATGGATGACGGTTCCAAGACCGGAGTATTTTATCATATAGACACAAAAGATACCGGTGATCACCAGCTGCCCCAAAAGCTTCTGTACCGGATTCAGTCCTTCCGACCGCTTCATCACAATTTTTATGTAGTCGTCCAGAAATCCCACAATACCGAATCCGACCGTCAAAAACAGAATCGGTACGATGCGGGGATACTTTCCCACAAAAACCAGGGACGTCACGATCACACTGGCCAGGAAAGCCAAGCCTCCCATCGTCGGCGTCCCGGCTTTCTTCAGATGGGCCTGCGGGCCGTCGTCCCGGACCTGCTGGCCAAATTTCAACTTCTTTAGAAATGGAATCAGCACGGGACAAAGCACGGCGCTAACTCCAAAAGCGATCAGGACTGCTGCAATCACATCTCTGTTCATTCTTCCACTCCAAGCGTATTATTTCGGCTAATATCCAGATATGGCAAAATATTGGCAAAAATATCTGCCATTACAGGCGCGGCTACCGTACCTCCGTAATAAATCCCCTCCGGCTCATCGATCGCAATCAGACCGATAACCTGTGGATTTTCTGCTGGGGCAAATCCCAGAAAGGAGGAAATATATTTCCCCGAACGCCGGGGAAGTTTCTCCGAGGTGGCCGTCTTTCCGCCGATGGTATATCCTTCCAAATAAGCCTTTTTTCCAGTTCCCTCTGAGACGACCTTCTCCAACATATAGCGGAGCGTTTCACTGGTCTCCTCTGAGATTATAGACTCTTCTGTCTCATATGTAAAGGTTTTCCTGAGTTCTCCGTCATTTCCCACCACCTTCACGCCAAAATGCGGCGTCACCCGGTGGCCGCCATTTACCAAGGAGGCTGCGGTAGTAACCAATTGGAGAGGCGTGATCTGAAAGGACTGGCCAAAAGACACGGTCGCCAATTCCACCTCGCCCATATTTTCTTTCTGGTGCATAATAGTTCCCGCTTCGCCCGGAAGGTCTACCCCTGTCTTTTTCTTGAGTCCAAACTGCTCAAAATAGGAGTAATACCGGTCGACCCCAAGGCGCAGTCCCACGTCGATAAATACTGGATTGCAGGAATTCATAGCGCCTTGCAGGAAATTTTCCGCCCCGTGGCCCTGCACCTTATGGCAGCGGATTCTTCGATCCTCCACCACCCGGTAGCCCGGACAAAAAAAGCTGTCATTCAAACTGACTACATTCTCTTCCAGAGCCGCCGCCATGGTAATAATTTTAAAGGTGGAACCAGGTTCATAGGTGTCGTTGATGCAGGCGTTTCTCCACATCTTGTTCAGCAGGTTTTGTTTTTCCTCCGCCGATACAGATTCCGTCAACTCATAATTCAGAGTAAAGGGATCGTTCAGATTGAATTCCGGCACATTTACCATAGCCAGAATCTCTCCGTTCTGGGGATTCATCAAGATCACGGAAACCTGTTTTGCATTTTTTTCCTCCATGACCTTCTTTGCCACTTGTTCCGCATATTGCTGAATATTGACGTCCAGACTTAGAACCAGATTATTTCCGGGGATGGGCTCCACTCGCTCTTCCGCCATTCCATCCAGTTCCACTCCCTTTGCATCCGTCATAGTTAAGATCTGACCGTCCAAGCCTTTCAGCTCTTCCTCGTAGATAACCTCCAACCCAATGATTCCCTGATTATCGCTTCCGGTAAATCCCAGGACCTTAGAGGCCAAAGTATCGTATGGATAATATCTTTTATAATCCTCGTCTACTTTCACGCCATTCAGATTGCATGCACGAATGGCGTCGCCAGTGGTTTTGTCCACGTTCGTTTTAATGATTTCTCTGGCCGAGTACTTTTCTACTGCCTTTCGTACCTTGTCCTCATCCACAGAAAGCTGCTCCGATAACACACGGACGACCTCATCCGGATCCGATATCTGATTGTGTATCACCGACACGGTGCAAACCGTCCGGTTCGTCGCTAAAACCTGCCCGTTCGCATCATAAATCGTCCCTCGGGCCGCTTTAATGTCTCTCTCCCGCTGATGAAGCTCTTCCGCCATAACGCCATAATGCTCTGAGCGAAAAATCATGAGATACCCTAAGCGTCCGATTAGACCCAGAACCCCTAGAGCACAGATCAGAAACGCCCAGAGCATCTTCCGTTTGTGAACCACACGGTTTCGTATCATACGCTTCTCCTTTTATCCCGTCTATTCATGATATGAAGGACAAGCGCTAATTATTCTATTGGGCTTCCTGCGGTTCTCCTTCCGGGGACGCCGCGCCCTCTGCCTCCGGATCAGGTTGCCCCTCTCCGCCGCTATTTCCCGCATCTTCCGGCGAAGTTTCTTCGGAAGATGCCGGCGTTTCCGTCGGATCGTCCAGAATGCCATCCTGCGGTACCTGTTCATCATGGCTGGCGCTGGCCGAAGCCGGAATTGTATTTCCCTGTGCATCGGTCTCCGGATCTGTCGGTTCCGCCGGCTCCGTGCTTGCCGGGGTGGTCTCCGGGATATATTCGGACGACATGCTGATGCTAAGATACGGCAAAATAGCTTCCATCACTTTTTTTTCGATGCCGATCGCCAGTTTCGCACTGACATTCGTCTCTTCGCCTTCTTCCAACTTCAATTTTTCCGGATTGTCCACGATCACATAGACCACTACCTCCGGATGTTCCACCGGCGCAAAACCCATAAAGGAAACCAGATACTTTTTCTCTTCACGAGGCTGTTTCTGCGCTGTTCCGGTCTTTCCGCCCACATCATATCCCTCGATCTGAGCCGCCTTTCCGGTTCCATCCAGGACGGTTTTCCAGAGTGCATTACGGATAAACTCCGAGCTGGATTCGCTGACCGTCTCCCTCATTAAGACCGGCTCCACGTCCCGAACCAAATCTCCCTGGGGGCTTAATATCTGCTTCACCATATGGGGCATGTAATAGGAACCGCCGTTGATAACAGAACAGAAAGCCGCCCCCATCTGCACCATCGTAGCATTGTAATTTTGTCCAAAGGAGTTCGTCGCCAGATCCACGACTCCCATATTCTGCGGCTGATAAATGAGCCCCGGCGATTCGCCGGGCAGATCGATTCCCGTTTGCTTTCCAAAGCCAAATTGGCTGAGATATTTACAAAACACATCGCTTCCCAGGATCTGTCCAATCGCCATCATCGCGTCATTACAGGAATACATCAAAGATTCCTCTAAATTCACTCTCCCGTGGGTCGCATTACACCGTACCGGCGCTTCATAGGAGCCGCTGCCGAACACTTCCACGCCGTCGCAGATATACTCGCTCTCTTTTGCGATCAAGTTCTCCTCAAGCCCCGCCGACACCGTAAAGGGTTTTGCCGTAGAGCCTGGTTCGTAGGCGTCCTGAACCGCGAAGTTTTTCCAAATTTGAGCCAATGCGTCGCTTTTCGCCTTATCGTCCATGGCGGCGATTGCCGCCTCGTCATAGTAAGCGGATAAATCGCCAGGATGATTGAGATCATAGGGAGTGCTGGTGGCCATGGCCAAGATCTCCCCATTGTTGGGATTCATGACCAGTACGCCGACATTCTCCGCTTTGTACTCGGTCAAAAATTCCGCGATATACTTCTCCGCCGCCGATTGGATCGTATAATCGATTGTAGTCACGATCGTATTTCCGTCGATGGCTTCCTTGGTGATTCGCTCCAAATCACCGTCGTTATTCATATAGCCATAGGTACGGCCGTTGGTTCCAATCAGTTCTTCGTTGTAGTACTGCTCGATTCCCCAGTTTCCACGGCTGCTGTCGCTGGAAGAAAAGCCCAAAACAGCGCTGGCCAATGTATTGTAAGGATAAATCCTCTTATATTCGGATTCGAACCATACGCCTGTCACCTTTGGCGTTTTTTTCTTCTTTGCGTTTTTATTAAATTCCTCTTCGTAGGTGGTGAATTTCGCTTTGTCGTCCATGCTCAGCTGCCTGGCATAACGAACATAGGATTTCTCCGCCTTCTCCTCCAGCAGCGCGGAAAGCTCGTTTCTATCGTAGCCAAAACATTGAACCAGCGCGTCCAATGTGGTCTCTGTATTTTTTCGTTCGTCGGCCAGAATCACCTTCGGATCTAAAATCAGGTTGTAGACTTGCTCACTGTCTGCAAGAACCGTGTGATTCCGGTCCATAATCGTTCCCCGCTTAAAGGGAAGCACCGTACTGTTATAATTTTGCTGCTTCAAAACCGTCTTGCTATACTCTTCTCCGGTCTTTCCGGAAATAGAAAGTAAAACCAAGCTAAGGGAAAGCAAAGCCACTGCTACCACAACAAAGGTAAACAGCAGCTTTGCCTGCATGTATTTCCGAAATATTTTCCAGCGATTCCTCTTGCTTCTTGCCTTTCTCTCATCAATGGGTCGGGATGTCTTCATATTGACGTACATACTCGCTTTCTGATTTATCATAGTAGATGACCTGATTATCGGAGGCATACGTCATGCCCAATTCCTCGGTCGCCACCTTGAATATGTAATCCAAATCTACATATGCATTGATCCTGTTTTCTGTCGCGCTATTGTTGGTTTTCAGAGTGGACAGTTGGCTCTCCAGCCTTCCGATGCTGGTCTGATGTGCCGTAATGCTGGACTGTACCTTCAAATAGCTGACGCAGATCATCACCACGGCTACCGTAGCCGCCGCCAGCATCAGCAAATAGGGAACGCTGATCTGAAGCGCTTTCTCCCGATTACGCCGCAGGGCGGAATTGCTCAGCCGCTCTCTTTCCTGTTGTCTTTTTTTCCTCTCTATGTATTCTTCCCGGCGAACCGTATTCCCCTCGACTACAAGCCGGGGACGCGGCGCCGCATTTCTCGTATTGCTTTTCCTCACATTTGCCATAAAAACCTCCTTGCCTTTCCGAATTGCTCTTGGAAAGGACTTTTTGCGGTTTCCCGCTTACCCTCCTTTATTCATACGGGCAACAGCCGCCTGAACAACTTCTTATTTTTCTTCTATCATCTTTTCAAATACCCGCAGCTTTGCGCTCTTCGCTCTCGGATTTTCCCTCATTTCCTGTTCGGTAGGAAGAATCGGTTTTCTCGTCACCACATGTCCCTTGCTCTTTCGCCCGCAAACACAGACCGGAAAATTCTTCGGACAGATACACGGGTCTTCCGCCGTACGGAATCTACCTTTCACAATGCGGTCTTCCAAAGAATGAAAGGTAATGATGCAAAGCCTTCCGCCTGGATTCAGACAGTCAATCATCGTATCGACAACTTCATCTAACACGGTAAGCTCCCGATTTAACTCAATTCGAATCGCCTGAAATGTTCTTTTGGCAGGATGCCCGCCTGTTTTTTGTATTTTCTTAGGGATCGCCTGCTCGATCACGCGGACCAACTGTCCAGTCGTCTCGATAGGCTCTTTTTCTCTTTCTTTGCAGATATGCCTTGCAATGTTCCTCGCAAACTTGTCCTCGCCGTAATCCCGAATCATTCGGTACAGCTCTTCTTCGTTGTACTCATTGACAATATCTCGCGCCGTCCTCGCTTCCTCCTGGTCCATCCGCATGTCCAAAGGAGCGTCCGCCATATAGGAGAATCCCCGCTCTGCCGTATCCAGTTGATAGGAGGATACCCCCAAATCCAAAAGAATACCGTCTACGCCAGAGATCTGAAGGCTGTTTAAGACGTCCCGAATATTTCCGTAATTATCTTTTACAATCGTTACTTTCTCATGGTAAGGCTTCAGGCGTTCTCCAGCGGCCTGTATTGCTGCCGCATCCCGGTCTATACCGATCAGGCGCCCCTTCGAGCCCAGCCTCTCTGCGATGTGGAAAGAATGTCCGCCGCCGCCTAACGTGCCATCCACATAGACGCCGTCTGGACGAATGGCCAGGTTCTCCAGCGATGGCTCCAGCAAGACAGAAACATGACGAAACTCCATATTAAATTCCCAATCCTTCCATATTCGCTGCTATTTCATCCATATCGTCGTAAGTGTTGGCTTCGGCCCAGTTATTCTTATCCCAAATTTCTACCCGATCTCCTACGCCGGCCAGAACCACATCTTTTTCCAGGCCAGCGGCAGCACGCAGATTTGCAGGAATCAGAATTCTACCCTGCTTGTCCACTTCGCACAAGGTAGCGCCAGCGAGGAAGTATCGGGCAAACCGACGCCCCTTCTGGTTACTGACCGGAATTGCCTGAAGCTTCTCCTCGAAGTGTTTCCATTCTTCATTGGTGTATGCAAAAAGACAGCCATCCAATCCTTTGGTCACAACAAAGGTATCCCCCAGCTCGTCCCGAAACCGGGAGGGGATAATCAGACGCCCTTTTGCGTCAATCGTATGGCTGTATTCACCCATGAACATGAAAACTCACCTCTTTTCCACCACTTCATGCTACTTTCTACCACTTTCCACCACTTGGTATCTATTCTAAACAACTTTTCGCTAAATAGCAACCCCTTTTTTTAAATCTATCCCTCTTTTTTCTTGTGGAAAAATATGGTAATTCAGGCGATAACCTTAGGAAATTCGTGCATAAAAATAAGCCCTGATGTCGTAACATCAAGGGCTTGTAGACACGGAGCTGCTATTCCTCCATATATAGAGCAATGAGATGATCCAGCTCCACACTCAGCCGGTATAGGTCGTCCGCGCTGCCATCGCGGTCTATCGCTTCGCTGAGTTCCTTTCTCTTATCTTCGATTTTTTTTCTCAGTTCTTCTCTTCGGTACATAAAATTCTCCCGTCGTTTCTTGTCTATTCTTTTGCCGCTTGGATTTATTGTACCCAAATTTCGTGGAAAATGCAAACAAAAGCAGGAGAAAAGCGTCGGGTAGTTTCGACAAAATTCGCATCATTGTTGCATTTGGGGGCGGATATCGACATTTACAGGATCACCTCCTGCATCTTCAAGGTTTATCTGAAACCGCTTGTCGAATTTTGCGTTTTATCAGTTATAACTTATAAATCCTCAATTTCTCCATTGAGTTTCACTTGTAAACATGATATACTATGGTCAGCCACGGGAAAGGGGGCTGAAATTTATGATTAAACGCGAATTGTATATGAGCCGTATCCGTCCGTTCATCGGATCGGAACTTATAAAGGTTATGACCGGTATTCGCCGCTGCGGAAAGTCGGTCATGTTGGAACTGATCAAGCAAGAACTCACAGAGTCCGGTGTCAGCCCGACACAGTTTATCTCCATCAACTTTGAAGATATGAGCTATTCCCATCTGCAAACCGCTCAGGCGCTGCACGACGAGATCACCAAGAGAGCCACAGCGATGGAAGGCAAAGTCTATCTGTTCTTTGATGAAATACAAGAAGTCAAAGACTGGGAGAAGTGCATCAACTCTTTCCGCGTTTCGCTGGACTGTGACATCTACATCACCGGTTCGAATGCAAAGCTGCTGTCCGGTGAGCTTGCAACCTACTTGGGCGGACGGTATGTGGAGTTTGTAATCTACCCGTTCTCATTTGGAGAGTTCATGGAGTTGTACCGTTCTATTGCCCCCAATGAGTCAATCCAGAAGTGTTTCCAAAAGTATCTGCTTGCCGGAGGTATGCCTTACCTCGCAAACCTTCGTTATGCAGACGCTCCATCCAGGCAATATCTTCATGATTTATTCAACTCCGTCCAGCTCAAGGACATTGTGAAACGGAATAAAATTCGGGATGTTGACTTACTGGAACGAATTATTGCCTATGTGATTGCCAATGTAGGTATGACCTTCTCCGCAACCTCTCTTGCAAAGTTTCTTAAAAGCGAGCAGCGCACCGTTGCCCCGGAAACGATACTGAACTATATCAAATACTGCTGCGAGGCTTACCTGTTCTATCAGGTGAAGCGGGAAGATTTGCAGGGCAAACAGATTCTTGCCTCCAACGAGAAGTATTATATTGCCGATCACGGCATCCGTGAGGCTGTTTTCGGTGGCAATATGCGGGACATCAATCTCATCTTAGAGAATATCGTCTATCTGGAATTACTGCGCCGGGGCTACAAAGTCACCGTTGGCAGAACGGGCGATAAGGAAATTGATTTTGTATGCGACAAGCGCGGCGAAAAACTGTATGTCCAGGTCACTTATCTGCTGGCGTCGGAGGAAACGGTCAACCGTGAGTTTGGCGCGTATGATACTATCCGCGACAATTTCCCGAAGTATGTTGTTTCTCTCGATGAGTTCGATATGAGCCGAAATGGTATCAAGCACCGAAATATCCGCGATTTCCTTTTGATGGAGGAATGGAACTAAATACGACTCATTGTACCGTTTAATACATTAAAGTATTCATCCAGTCGTCTATCCACATATTCACCGATCAGTTCAATCATTGCATCGGCGTTGCCGTCACGGTAATAAGCGTCAAAAGCATCGTAATAACGCTTACGATCGGTGAATTTTACGTTGATAGCGGGATAACCGTTGCGAATCAAATCAAGATTGAGTATCAGTCTGCCGGTTCTGCCGTTGCCGTCAATAAAGGGATGTATACCCTCAAATTCAAGATGAAAGCGTGCAATGCGTTCGATGATGTGCATTGTCTGCTCCCGTTCTTTATTTACCGCAAGCAGTTCCGTCATTTTCGGCTCGATCAAATAGGGCTGGACAGGCTCGGTATAAGCGCCCATAATACGCACGGGGATAGCGCGGTACACGCCTTTATCCTGCGGTCTGTTTATCAGAACGAGGGAATGGATATTTTTAATAACGCTCTCAGTTAGGTCGATTCCCTTGGTGGCAATATCCTGCACATACATAAAAGCATCACGGTGTCCCACGGCTTCAAGGTGATCCTTCATCGGTTTTTGGTCAATGGTCATACCCTCTAAAACCATTGCGGTTTCCTTTAGTGTAAGGGTGTTGCCTTCGATAGCGTTGGAGTTATAGGTAAACTCCACCATAAATTCTTCACGAAGGCGCTCCACTTCGCCCTCGGTCAGAGGACGCATCTTTTGAAGCTGTTCCTTTTTGCCGTCAATGACGGTCAGGAGCGCAGCACGATTGGTACGCCCGTCAACAGGCTTTTCAGCGTTCGCTGGAATCATATACAACTTACCACGACGTACCATACCGGGGATCTTACCTTCCGTACACAGGACACGAACACGTCGAGGGGAAATGCCCCATTTTGCTGCCGCTTCTGCCACTTTTATATAATCCATAATGAGTTTCCTCCGTTAAAATCTTATGTCGAATACCATTATACCACTTTTAAGGAACAATAGTAACGAGTTTTTGTAAATTCTTTCCGAAATATTATTCCCCAAATATCGTTTCGGTATGAATTGAACTTTTTTAGTTAATTACTTGCTTTTTAAAACGCCGCTATTTATATTACAGACATACTGCAAGGTCTATTATAAAGGAATTAGTGACAGGCTTAAATCCAGTAGGGATATATGAACTGGAATTTATTTAGGCATTCAAAAAGGCTGAGAGTTTTTTCACGCAACAGCTTGAGAAAAAGGACGTTATATGCTATATTTATGCGTGGTAGTGTGTTCTTTTTTGCAAGTGTGGAAATGGTGTAACAGCCGAGCCGTCGAACGCTGAAAGCCTTGCAAATCAAGAAAAATCAAAGGAGAATGAGTATATATGAAATTGGGAATCGTCGGTCTGCCCAACGTTGGAAAAAGTACGTTATTCAATTCCTTGACCAAAGCTGGCGCCGAATCCGCTAATTATCCGTTTTGCACCATCGACCCTAATGTCGGTATCGTCACCGTTCCAGACTTCCGTCTTGGACTTTTGGCCAATATGTATCAGTCCCGGAAAGTCACCCCAGCCGTCATCGAATTTGTCGATATCGCCGGCCTGGTGAAAGGAGCCAGCAAGGGGGAAGGATTGGGAAATCAGTTTCTCTCTAATATCCGGGAGGTAGACGCGATCGTCCATGTGGTACGCTGCTTTGAGGACACCAATGTCGTCCACGTAGACGGCAGCGTAGACCCCATCCGGGATATCGAGACCATCAATCTGGAACTGATTTTTTCCGATCTAGAAATTTTAGAGCGCCGTATCGCGAAAACAGCCAAGGTTGCGCGAAACGACAAGGCTGCCGCGGCGGAACTAGAGACCCTGAACAAAGTCAAAGAATGGCTGGAAGCAGAAAAGCCCGCGAAGACCCTCGTCCCGGCAGATGATGAGGAAGCCGCACGGATCGCATCCTTCAATCTTTTGACGGCCAAGCCTGTAATCTATGCGGCCAATGTAAATGAAGACGATCTGGCGGATGACGGCTCATCCAATCCTTTTGTGCAGAAGGTTCGTGCCTTTGCCGCCGGGGAAGACAGCGAGGTCTTCGTGATCTGCGCGAAGATTGAGGAAGAAATCTCCGAACTGGAGGAAGATGAAAAGAAGATGTTCCTGGAAGATCTGGGACTGACCGAATCCGGCTTGGAAAAGCTGATCACTGCCAGCTATCATCTGTTAGGGCTGATCAGTTATCTCACTGCCGGGGAGCAGGAAACCAGAGCGTGGACCATCAAAAAAGGCACAAAGGCTCCCCAGGCCGCCGGAAAAATCCATTCCGACTTTGAGCGTGGCTTTATCCGCGCCGAAGTGGTCAATTATCAGGCTCTTCTGGATGCAGGTTCTTATGCAGCCGCAAAGGAAAAGGGCGTGGTCGGTTTGGAAGGAAAGGAATATGTGGTTCAGGACGGCGATGTGATTTTGTTCCGCTTTAACGTCTAAAATCCGGATACACATAGGACAAGCTCCGTTGGAAATAATAAGAAGAAATTTACTCAGAAAGGAAATAAAATCTATGTTGGAAAATGGACAAGACTGCGATTGCAGCTGCTGCGACGGCGGCTGCTGCCCGGATGGAGAAGATCTGGTGATGACCCTGGAGCTGGACGATGGAACCCAATTAGTCTGCTCGGTTTTGACGATCTTTCCTGTGGATGGCAAACAGTACATCGCTCTGCTGCCGGACGGGGAAGACGAGGAGGACGGGGATGTATTCTTCTATCGCTATTCGGAAACCCCGGACGGTCAGCCGGTGCTTGGCTGCATCGAAGGAGACGACGAGTACGAAGCCGTCATCGACCGGTTTGATGAGATTTTAGATGAAGAGGAATACGACGAACTAGTTCCGGCCAGCGAGGGAGAGTTCGAGTAAAAACCAACAAGCAGGCAACAGCCGACGGATATGCAAATGATCCGACGGCTGTTTTTCATTTCGGTGGAGTATCCGAGACCGTATGGTCCTAACATCCACTCATCCAAAAATTCCTCTTACTCATCATTTTTCACTTTATACAAATTCGCGTTCATTTTTTTGACCATCTGCTTGCCCCAAACAAATTGCAAAATCCAGATCATGACAAAAATCAAAACAAAAATCCCAAAATAGCTCAAAAATCCCGCCATACTATGTTCCATCCAGTACGTAAAATAAGCCACCGGCATCATGATTACGGAAACAATGCCAAAATAAATCCCGGTCTGCTTCACAATACTCCAGCTTTCGATTTCCCATATCACAGAACTTGCCCCAAAACCCGCGCCCAGCAGCCCAGAAAGGAGCGCCTGGAAAAGAACCGCATAGATTTCATTTCCCATGACGGAGATAAGTTCCGGCACACAAGGCGAGTAATATCCATCTGCCCATACAAGAGAAATCAATATCGTAATGCAATATCCGATGGTTATTCCAAGCGGGAACCCTAAAATACCACGTAGAATCAGTTTCTTTTTCATCTTCTTCCCCCTTATATTCCTAATAGCTTTTTTATCTTTGAAACATACCGCCTGGAAACATACGTCGTGGTTCCATTGGACAATTTGACGCAAATGGTACCCGTAAAACTCAAGTCAAAATTGCAGACTTGTTTTAAGTTGATAATCTCCGAATTTGAAATGCGAATAAACTGCTCCGGATTCAACCGTTCCTCTACCTCATACAATCGAAGGCGCAGCGTATATTCTCCTCGGTTCGTAACAGCGAAAACCTTTCCCGCCCCCGCATAAATCCGAATCAATTCCGCTTGCTCCAATACTTCTATTTTCTCGTCTTTACTGCCAGAAATAATTTGCGGAGTACATTCTGATATCCGTTTTACGATATTGTTCACATCGTCCGTCACGGCATTCGTCAGTATCAATACTTTCGGTTCCGTGTAGGAACTGTCGATTTTTATCTCGACTTGCATGAGATTCCCCCCTTCCCGATATCATCATAGAGTTCCGGTACCAAACGCTCTCCGGCGAAAACCTGTTTGCCACCGGAATCATTATAGAAAAAAAATCGACCGACTTCCATCCATTTTCCGTAGTCGGTCGATTTCAAAGGATAAGTGGTTAAAATCCAATCCGTTCCTGCCCGTTGAAGGTATTCAAAGCTGAAAAATCAACCGAATACCAAAGCCCTGACCAGTAATGGAAATCGGCTCCAATTCCACTTTGACACACAGCTTCTTTGCATACTGTTTCACCAGATACAGCCCCATGCCCGTAGCTTTTTGGCGGTCTGGGTGGCTTCCCGTAAAGCCTTTGTCAAAAAGAAAGGGCGCGTCTTCCGGCGGCACGCCTCGCCCATTATCACGAATCGCGAGAAACACCGTATCGCCTTCCTGCCAGGCGGCTGCCGATACTTTGGCATCCTTAGCGTCCGCATATTTTATGGCATTTCCAAGGAGCTGGGAAATCAGGAAAATCAGCACTCTTTTGTCTGACACGACCGTCAGGGGCGTCAAATCCAGACAAAGGGCAATCTGTTTTTCCTCTGCGAAGGCCCGATATTCTGCCATCGCCTCCTCGACACACAAATCCAGGCGAACCGCGGCATATTTCTCATCGGCATGTTTGATCTGAAGACGGGCATAATACAAAATCCGCTCTACATTTTCATTTATCTGATGCTGCACATAATTCATCCTACCATAGACATAGGGCGTCATCTCCTCTTTATGGTTTTCCAGAACTAAGGTAGAAAGAGATAGAGGCGTTTTCATTTCATGCACCCAAGCCTCTATATACTCCCGGTAAGACGCAAGCTCTATGGTTTTCTCATTGATCTGATCTTGTTGTTCCGTCATTCTGGAAAACAAGCGTTCAATCTCTTCACTCCACGCTTCCCCTGCAGCCTGTATCAAAGCCTCTTTGCCTGCTCTCTCCGGCATCTCCAGAAAATGTTCCAGCGCCTCCGCGATCTTCTTTCGCCTGCGTTGTTCCAGAAAAATTCCTATCGCGGTAATGAACACGGTAAAAAGAATGAGAAACAAGCTAATGCTCATCAAAGCATCCGGACGTAATATCCACACTAAAAAAATGAACGCCAAATCTGTCACTAAAAACAGCGTCAACCAGTGATTTCTTCGCATTCTCCCGGCCATCACTCGTCCACCTCCAACAGATACCCTTTCCCACGGACGGTTTTTACCGCCTGAACCAATCCGATCTCCGCTAGATCTTTGCGCAGTCTGGTCATATTGACCTGTAAAATATTTTCATCCACAAATATGTCCGTCCCCCAAACCTCCATAAAAATTTCCTCTTTGGAGACAAGCTGCGGATGCTGCTGCATGAGAAGCCGTAAAATTTTCCCCTCTGTCTCCGGTAAAATCCGCTCAGTATTTTGCCATATCAGCTGATAAGTGCTGGTGTCCAAAGAAAGCGATCCTGCCTGGATGACATGCTTTACTTTACCATAGGTCTGCAATAATCGTTCTGCCCTGGCGATCAGCCTGGCAGGATGGCAGGGTTTTGTCAAAAAATCATCCGCACCGAGGCCAAGAGCAGTCAATTCGTCGGAAAGCGTATCTCTTGCCGTCAGGATTAAAATGGGAAAGGATGCCCTCGCTTTCAGCCATTTACATAATTCATACCCGGATTTTCCGGGAAGATTCACATCCAAAACCACCAGATCCGGATGGCTATCCAGCACTTCCCTCTCCACCGCGGCAAAGGAAGAGATACCCGAAGTCTGGTATCCCTTTCTTTGAAAAGTCTGTATCATCTCTTCGCAGAGATAAGCATCATCTTCTACAATCATGATCCGTGTCATATGCCGCCTCCACTTATAAACGTTGCCCTTGTCAATTGAAAGTATCCATGCTTCATGATGCAATTAAGGAAGTTCTCGTATCTCACGGCATGCCATTCGTTTTACCACCCAGATATAGATCACTTCCATCAACACAAAAGCAAGCAGTGCGCCTCCGGCCAACAGGCTAACCGTACCAACCGACGTACCAACCGGCAGCCTTGTAACGCTTGAAAATAGCGAGACGACGGCAGCGACGCTGTTTATGATGGAAACCCCAAGGGCCAGCGAGAAAAACGTCTGTATCTGCTTTTTAACCGAAGAACAGGCTTCCGCTTTTCCCGCGCCAAGCGCGAAAAGCGTATGATAACGGCTTTTATTCTGCCGCTGCCCAATCAGGTATTTTAGGCCAATGACCGTATTCGCAATCAGAAAAAACAGAATGCCAAGATAGATCGTCAGATAGCTGGCTCCAACCGAATAGAAAAGATTCCGCCCGATTCCCGTCAGATAACTGTCGTATTCAAAGCCTGCATCCGCCAACTTTTGATCCACTTCCTGAATTGCCTGCATCAACCCATATTCTTCGATAAACTCGTCCGCCAGGTGAACATTCTGGCAATACGGCCCGCTCTCCCGCGCAATTTCCCCATAGAGCGTATCCGGCACAATCAGAGCCATATAAAGCGTAATCGAACGATCCGCCACAATATTATCGTAAAAAAGTTCTGGACAGATCTCATACTCTTCCCCCCGTATTCCAATCGAAGCGCCCTTTTTCAAAGCCTGCTCCAAAATCTCATAAAACTTCACATAGTTTCGATCCTCCGAAGTGTAGAGAGCCACTTTCTTTTGATCTAGCTCTATTTCCGGCTCTCCCATAGCTTTTCTAATATTGTTATAGGAGCTTTCCGAAATCACATAATCCACATGGGCATTTTCCACCATGTTATCGCTTTCCGGAATCGACGCAAGCGTCTGTTTGAATGTTTTCAGATCAAAGTCGTCTTTTACCATGGACAAGTACATGGGATAAGAAACTTTTACCTTTTCCCGGATATCCTCCTGCTCCAAAAAGGCGGTGATTTTCTGGGGACTTCCAAAGATAGATAAATCCGTGGAATGGCCGTTCGCCGTGCGCCCCAGACCAATGGAAATCCCATAAGACGCACAAGAAAGCGCCATCAGCAAAAGTAAGGAGGCGATGGACAACGCTTTATACTGGCCAATTACCTGCTCCTGTACCTGCCTGCCGGTAAAGGTTTCCAGCCCCTTTGCCAATTCCTGTTTCCTGCAAATCCGTCTCCCCAACAGGCCTCCCAACCCCTTATAGAGGAAAAAGGTTCCGAGAATCCCCGACAGCAGCAACCCGAAAATAGTGGTGATTTCCAGTCTTTTTAGCTGAAAGATTCCAAGGTAATAGGCAATCAGCAGTAACAAAATTCCAGCAAAAAAGAAAAACCTGCTTTTCTTCTGAGATAATCGCACCTGCTTTTGGGCCGCGTTGGAGCGCAAAAGCTGGGCCGGCTCTTCTCTCCCCAGCGGAATACAGATCACCAGCATGGAACAGATCTGCACAATCACAAAGCCGCATACGGTCCAAAGGATAGCGTCAGACGAAACGGAAAAGCGATGGCCGATAATTCCAAGCCCAACCCATTTTGCCGTCGCCATGCTGATTCCCTCAGTCAATAAAAGGGCGGCGGGCAGGCCGATGCCAAGGGAAACCAAACTGTTCCAAAAGGTTTCACAAAAAAGGGTTATAAACAATCGGGAACGTTTCATGCCCAGCATCAAATATAGGCCAAATTCCCGGCGCCTGTTGTCCGTCTGGTATTTGCAGGCAAAATAAACAAGAAAAAACACAAAAAACAGCGATATCAGGTAAACAACCTGAAGCATCCTCAGCAACTTCTGAATCGCATCGCCTTCCATAGTCGCAAGAAAACGAATTACATCCTGGGTTTCTAGAGAAAGAAGCGTATAAAACGCAACAATCGCCACCACCAGCGAGCCAAAAAGCAGTCCGTTTCCCTTCCGGTTTTTGGCCGCGTTTCTCCGCACTTGTTTAAAGAACATTTGCGCTGCCTCCTCCCAACTGTGCCATCACAGCTACGATTCTTTCATAAAAAGCAGCCCGATTTTCTTTTTCCAAACTGCGGCGCAGCTCATGAAAGACAGAACCGTCCTGAATAAACAAAATACGGGAACAATAGCTTGCCGCATTGGCGTCGTGAGTAACCATCAAAATTGTTTTGTGTTGCTTTCGATTCACCTCCGCAAGCTTTTCCATCAAAATTTTTGAATTTTTACTGTCCAGAGACCCAGTGGGCTCGTCGGCCAGTACCACCTCCGGATTCGAAATCAACGCCCTTGCCGCCGCAACCCGCTGCTTTTGTCCGCCGGACATCTGCGCAGGAAACTTATCCAACACGTCCGCGATATCCAGCATAGAAGCCCATTTTAAAATATCGGCTTTCGCCGCCTTTGCTGTCACTCCGTGTAAGGCCATCGGCAGGCTGATGTTTTCTTCAGCAGTCAAATTGTCCAACAGTTCAAATTCCTGGAACAGGTAGCCAATCTCTTTTCCCCGGTAGTTGGCCAGTTTAGCCCCTCGAAAACCGGAAATATCCTGTCCCCGCAAAACCACTTTGCCGGAACTCGGCTTGATCATGGTAGCGATACAATTGAGAAGGGTTGTTTTTCCAGAACCGCTGGCCCCCATGATACCAAGAAATTCCCCTTCCAGCACCTCAAAGGAAATGCCCTTCAATGCCTCGGTTTTCGTACTCCCTTTGCCATATATTTTGGTAAGGCTTTCAATCTCCAAAATCCTGTCTGTAGTGTTCATAAAATCCTCCTATCCGTTCTTTGATTCGAATTATAATAAATCGGAATCAGAAACACCACTTACAGTTGCTGTAAGGTTCCCTTCAATTGAAAAAACGCTCCAATCCGTCCTTTTCATTTTAACACACTTCCCCAAGTGTGAAAACCACTCCTTTTCCAGCCGCACGCCCCCTTAATAAAGCGTTCTTCTGTCAGATTCCGATAGCAAGGGGCCTCACAGGAAAACATGTCGGAATATTTTGTATTTGCAGGAGCGCTAGAACTTCTTCGATTCCGAAAATTTGTATTACGAACAAAAATAAGACTGTTTGAGCGCAGCGAGTTTCTTATTTTTGTGAGTGCTCTTTACAAATTTATGGAATCCTAGAAGTACTTGCTCCGAAACTCTACAAAATATTCCGACATGTTTTCCTGTGAGGCCCCTGCTATCGGAATCTGACAAAATTCTAAGGCGGATATCGATTTCCATCGGTATCCGCCTTCTAAACTATCTCGTCCATTGGACCAATCCTCCTTTGTGATTGTCGACCTGAACCATATTCAGTTTTCCTCTCATTCCTCTTCCTTACCGCAATCGTTTCTGTTGCCTTCCTTCTGTCGGATGTCGTTCTTACATGCCTAGGATGCTCCGCTCGCACGTCCTCATCCTGCACCAATAAAACTACTTTCTCTCATCCGATTTTCCTTACGGTTAAGTACTCTTGGAAATCTATATAAAATGTACTTTCGTACACCTTGTTCCGCCTGATGCGGAACTTCGCTTTCTGTTTTAGGTGGTCCGTACCTCCTTTCGCCAGATTTCAAAAGTTCTTCGGAAATTCCCTTTCCTTGATGTCTTCTACTCTTCTCTTCTTTTGATAGTTTTAGTATACATGACGCCCTTTGTTTTGTCAATATATTTTTTAATATTTTTTTATTTTTTCCTCTATTCTATATTTGTTTGAATCTTTTTTGTTTTTATTTTTTCTTCCTTATAATTCGCATTCTCTTTTACCATTTCGCCCATTAAATCTCTATATTCTCTTTTTCCGGCATTCCCGCGCCTTCTGGTAAACAGCCAAAACCGCCAAATACTCTTCTTCACTGACCGGATGCGGACTAAAACGTACTTTCTTTACCAGCTGCGCAAAGTTCTCCCATGTTTTTCTATCAATTTCTATTATTTGCTCCGCCGCCTTTTGCCCAAAATCCGCTTTTAAGACAACACTTTGCTCCGCTGTTCCAAAAAGTAAACGTTCTGCTTCTTCCCCCAGAGCAAGTACCGCAAGGCGACGGTTCGGATCTTGGATCCGCTTCCAGCGGCGTTTCCTTTCAAAAGCCTTTTTCCCCACGATAACGCCGGCGGTCAGCAAGACCACCAAAACGATGCCAAAAATATACCAAAAAATCGGATGGAACGTTGGTTCCTGCTTTGCTTCCTCGCTCACAGGCTTGGTTTCTTCTTGGGAAAGAGAGGATGTCTCCATCTCCGCTTCATTTCCCGTTTCCATCGGAGATTCCGGCTGCGATTCTGCGGGGCTTTCCGCTTCCTCCGACTCTGACTCCAAAGGCACCTCTGTCTCATCGGGTTCCTGGCCTACTGGAAACAGATTTCCCTCATTCCAGTAAGGCGGCGTTGTCTCCACTGGATACCATGTCACGCCTTCCCGGTAAATTTCGGTCCACGCATGGGCGCTTCCATCGGTCACCCAAGCCGTCCAGGTTCCATCTCCATTATCCCGAAATTCTTCCGGGGACACCACGTACCCTTCCACATACCGGGCCGGAATATCCCAAAGCCGGAACAAAATCGTTGCCGCCGAGGCAAAATGAGTACAATACCCCTTTCTATTCTGAAACAAAAAATACTCGATAAAATCCTCCCCTTCCGGCAAGGGGCCCGGAGAAAGGGTATAATCCGCCTGATCCGCCAGATAATCCTGAATCTCTCCGATCAAAGCCGATAAGGACGCCCCCTCCTTTTTGCTTGCTTTCCATTGCTCCCAAACCTCAGCATTTGGCGTCTCCAGATAATGTTCCCGCACATATTCCGCATAGATGCGCTCTTCTTTTCGTTCCCGCGGGGCTGTATCCGCAAGGAAATAAAAATCCGAACTATAAGAATAATGCTCTCGCTCACTGGACCAACGGCGCAGATACTGATCGCTGACAAACCGACTGTCCTCCGGAATAGCAGCACCATAGGGGACATACAGATATTGATTGGCCGCGTCGTGGAGCTCTACGGTAATATCGGAAAACGCAGCGCCTGCACGTGCCAAAAAATCCACCGGAAATTCCCATACGTGCTCCGCCAAAAGGCCGCTTTCCCTCTCCAATAGACCAGCCGGCAAAGATTCCCAGGAATCGCCCTCATACTCGCTCCCCACGTATGCCTTCAAATAAAGGCTTTCGGATGGAAGCTGATTAACCGTTACAGACAAGGCAACGCTTCCTGACTCCATCCGGTCTCCCTGGCGGGACAAATCTCCACCATTCACACCGCCGGAGCGGGCGCTGTTTCCAAACAAGGCATCCCAGTCCGCCGCCTCCTCCAATCTCGCCCGAATCCACGTCTTCATCCCACTGCCGCCTTCCGCCAAAAACGGCTCGGCCTTCGGCAGCAGCGCGCCAATACAAATCCACAACGCAATCCCCATGGCCGCAGCAGAGAAAGCAGCCGCAGCGAAGGACGCTTTTCCCCAGTGCCACCGGCCAAACGCACCCTTTTGCCTCAATCCACGGCTTCCTCCTCCGGAACTCCACAGGAGCGTCAATGCAATATACCAAAGTAAGCTATAACCCTTCGGTACGACGCCGACGGTTAAAATGAAAAACAACTCCAAGCCCAGCAACGTATGAAGCACGGCAAGAGAACCCATTCGAATCAGAAAAAACGCACTCCAAAAAAGCAAGATCGCCGCCAGATACATCAAAAAAATCTGACTGCTTTCCGAAAGAAGCGCTTCCCTCGCACCAGAAGACAGTCTTGCCAATTCCGGCATTTCCGGTCCAGATTTCCACTGATGAAAATAGTCATTGAACAGTTCTACCCACTGAGTGGCGGCAACCCGCGCGCCCAGTGAAATTGGCTCCCACAAAAAATAAAACGCAACGCCGGTTCCGGCGATGCCAGAGATAGCAATCAGATACGTAGGCATCGACATCCGGCATAAAACCACGGCTAGGATGGCTGCGACAATCATCGTCCAGATAACCGGCGCCTCGGAAAAAGTCAGTTCCAGTTCTTCCGCCCCGAAAAAAAGGATGCCGGAAACAAGCCCTGCCAATAAGCCAATCTGACAGAGAATTTCGACTACAGAATATCCGATCCCTATGCGTTTCCTTTTCGTCATGTCATTCCTTTTTAGACTTCTAATCCACAGTGGGCCAGGCTTTCTTTTATATCGTCAAAAGACAGCGTTCCTACTCGCTCTTCTCCATACCATAGCTCCATTCCCAAGGTCAGCCGAAGAATTCCGGCATACTTTGCCGCCCGTCCTTCCGCATGACAGAGTTCCCAAAGATCGACGGATTCCTCATACAATTCCGCTTCCATCAACTGCTCCGCCGTCTCTAACACCTGTTCTGATTCCTCAATTCGATAAATGGCAAAAGACTTCTGCTCCGGAAGATACCAGCCAATCTCATGACAGCATCCCTCCCATGCTATCGCATGGCTGATGGAAAGCGCCGCTGTCAAATAGGCGTTGCTTTGCTCCATCGTGATATCGGAAGTTCGGTGAAGATCCAAAAGAAAGAGCACTCGCGGGATTACCGCTAAACTTAATTCCTTTACCATCCACTCTTCCGACCGGGCCGATAGTTTCCAATGTACTCGCTGCAATCGGTCGCCTGGCTGATATTCCCGCAGGCCAAACACCTCCGCCGGATCTTCCCCTGGTTTTTCTTTTGAAAAAATTTCTCCATCTGCCCGGAAGGACCAGGTTCTTCCGCTGACAGAAAGTTCCACCGGGACCAAATCCGGCACCCTGCGGAACGTTCTGCTAAAATTTACCCGTTTCTTTACAGAAAATAGTCCCAGATAATCCCGTAGCCGCAAACGGTCAATCTGAATTTCGCTTCGCCCACAGGGAAGCTGCTCCGGCTGAAACACGAGCTCCTGACGGTGTCTTCCACTTACCGTTACATTCCGCCGAAACGTCCGCACGGTTTTACTCCAAGGATGATGGAGCACGATTCGGACAGATAAGTTTAAAAAGGGCAAAATGCCTTTATTTTCTATGACAAACCGAACCGTACCTCCTGCTTCCTCCCACCGCCCTCTCAATCCGGCAGCCTGAAACCAAAGCAGAAGCAATTGAAAAAGCGGGAAAAGCAATTCCAGTAAAAGCAGCAGCAAAAAAACCCTTGCCGCATACATAATCAACAGATAAAAGGTTCCCGCTATCAGGAACAGATAGACAATTCTGCGTTTCATGCTCAACGCCCCCGCAGAGTTGGTCCAGGAACCTGCTTTAGGATTTCTCCCATGATATCAGGAACAGTCACATGAGAAGCCTTGGCGCGCGGAGAAAGAATCAAGCGGTGCCTTGCCACATCGGGAAACAAGGCGGCCACATCTTCCGGCAGCACATAATCTCTACCGCTTAGATACGCCGACGCTTTCGCCATTCGGCAAAGGGCCAAGGAACCTCTTGGGCTTAGCCCCAGGGCCAGATAGGGATGTTCCCTGGTCGCTTTTGCCAAAGACGTAATATATTTTAAAATGGCATCGTGCACAAAAATCTGCTCTACCTGCCGCTGCATGAAAAGAAGGTCGTCCGCGTTTGCCACCGGATTTACCAATTCCAATGGATTCCCCTGCTGGCGCCCTTTTAAGATCTGCATTTCATTTTCCTGGGAAGGATAGCCGACCGTCAGGCAAATGCAAAAGCGATCCAGCTGAGAATCCGGCAAAAGCTGGGTTCCGGCAGAGCCCACTGGGTTCTGCGTGGCGATAACCGTAAAAGGATTCGGCACTGGATGCGTCCTTCCCTCCAACGTCACCTGCCCTTCTTCCATCACTTCCAAAAGAGCGGACTGGGTTTTGGGAGAGGTTCGATTGATCTCATCCGCCAGAAACAGCTGGCACATCACCGGCCCCGGCTGATATCGAAATTGTCCCCGTTCTTTTTCGTAAAGATAAAAACCGGTCACATCGGAAGGCAGCACATCCGGCGTAAACTGCATCCGGCTGTAAGAAAGGCGCATCGCACCCGCAAAGGCCAACGCCATCGTCGTCTTTCCCACTCCCGGAATATCGTCGATCAAAATGTGGCCTCCCGCCAACATGGCGGCAAGAAGTTTTTGAATACAGGCATCCTTTCCCTGGATGACCTGCTTCACCTGCCCGATGATCTCCCAAGCCTTCTGATATCCGTCCATCCCATACCTCCATCTGCTGTCAACGAATGTAGGAATGCTTCCGGCATTCCCCTGGCGGCGTGGAGGAAACCGGCTGATAAGCTTCCTTTCCGCACGTCTGATATCATCTTAACACAGCTAAGGCTTCTATTTTCTTACAAAATTCCTACAATTTTCTTGATTCCTCAAAGCCAGACCCTGCCCCGCTTCGGTTCCCGCCTCCGCCTTCCGCCAGACGAACGGCTTTGCTGCCGAAAAGTTCTGTTACAA
The DNA here is from genome assembly GCF_051055405.1 of Hominifimenecus sp. rT4P-3. Lineage (GTDB taxonomy): Bacteria > Bacillota > Clostridia > Lachnospirales > Lachnospiraceae > Pseudolachnospira. Next base: position 1,988,203 of record NZ_CP167068.1, read on the forward strand.
AGCGAGATGCGGGCAATTCTTTGTGATAATGTTCCTTTGTCCAGTATACATGTAAATATTGCTTCGCCCTGGTCGCCGCCACATAAAAGAGCCGGCGTTCTTCCTCCAGATCCGCTTTTCCAGCCGTTTTTTTGTAAGGGGTGATCCCCTCATTGGCGTCCAAAATATATACCACCTGATATTCCAGGCCTTTGGCGCTGTGCATCGTCGAAACCGCAATTCCCCCAGAATTTTTCCGCTCCGTTTTCTGCTCTTTCAGTTCCCGCGTATAGTCTCGGATATGCCCCATCCACTCTTGCAGGTTCCGAAACGGCCTGGACGCTTCCTGCAGCTCGTCCAACACGTCGAAAATCTCCTCCGGCTGCATGCGCCGATACTCCGCATATTCCTTTAAGTAGTCTTCATAGCCGACGCTCTTTCGTAAATAGGTGATCGCAGCAAATGGCGTCATCTTCCCAATCGCCGAAAGATCATATTCCAGCCGCTCCAACTTATCGATCATCCAGTCTTTGCTCTGGTAATATTTCTTCAACTGCTGCATGTCCACTTCCGGTTCCTGGAAAGCCGCCCGGTGCACATAGCGTTTCGGCCGGTTGATAATCCGCAGAAAATCCCCCCGCCTTCGGCTTCCATGGGCGATCAAAAGATACGTCAAAATATCGCCCGAAATCCAATGCTCATACAAATTTGGCACCACATCCCGCATGGAAAAAGGAAGGTTCATCCGCAATAACTGCTCCACAATCCCCCTGGGATTCTGGTTCGTCCGAAACAAAAGCGCCATCTCCTCATAGGGAATGCCTTGCCGATGATAGTCCTGAAGTTCTTTTACGACCGACCGCCCTTCCTCCGCCGGATTGCAAAACGCTTTTCCAATCAATTTTCCTCCCGGAGAAGCCGCCGCGGAAAGCTGCTTTAAAAATCTGGTTTCATTGTGCATCACCAATTGGCTGGCCGCCTGAACGATTTCCGGCCGGGAACGGTAATTGACAGAAAGCAAAATCCTTTTTGCCGCTGGATAATCCTTGGGAAATCCAAGCATAATCTCCGGCTTTGCGCCGCGAAACCGGTAAATCGACTGGTCGTCGTCTCCCACAATAAAAAGATTGTTCTCCGGAGCCGCCAGCATACGGATGACCTCATACTGGATTCGATTGATATCCTGAAACTCATCGATCAAGATATACTGATATTTTTTCTGCCAGACCGCTAATATATCCGGCCGCGCCCGCAGCAATTCATCGCAAAGCCGCAGCATATCGTCGAAATCAATCAGCCCTGCTTCCCGCAGCTTCCTCTCGTATCCGCGGTAGATTGCCTGGAATACATCCTCCGGGCAATGGTTGGAGTAATAGTGCTCCAGATCGATCCGGTCTCCCTTGACCCGGCTGATTTCATTGGAAATCTCCGAAAGAAATTCCGCCTCGTCTTCCACTTGCGGGCGCACTTCTGCCAGAACCTGGCGCATCAGCTCTTGCTTTTTTTCCGGCCGCAAAATATGGCTTCCATTATAATGATAGGCAATTTTTAGGATTTTGAAAAAGACAGCATGAAAGGTGCCGAAAGAAACCGTTGTCGTATCCTCCCCGATCAGGCGCAGGAACCGCTCTTTCATTTCATCGGCAGCCGCTTTGGTAAATGTGATAACAAGAATTCGTGACGGGTCCACGCCGCGCTCCGCGATCAGCGTCCGAACCCGATGAGTAATAACCGTTGTCTTTCCGGAGCCTGGGCCAGCCAAAATTAAGGCCGGCCCCTCTCCAAAACGAATCGCTTCTAATTGGGATTTATGGAATGGCATAACTTCTCAATTCCTATACGAATACGGCGGATGCTCTCCTCTTTTCCGAGAATCTCCATGATCTCATAAGCGCCGCCCGGCGTCATCTGCTTGCCAGAAACCGCGGTACGAAGAGGCCAAAGCGCTTGTCCGTTCTTGATTCCCTTTTCCTCCACATAGGCGGCCACCATCTCCTGCACCTGCTCATGGCCGGTGTCCGGGAGAGCTTCGATGCGGGGCAGCAATTCCTGAAGCGCGGTCAGGGAATTTTCCGAGTTGGTTTTCATCTTCTTGTGGGTGTACATGGCCACATCGTAATCCGGAAGCTCCTCAAAAAAGTCGATGGGTTCCGCAATATCCGGAAATACTTCAATCCTGGTTTTCATCAAATCTGCAATGGCTTTCTGATCCACATCCCGTTTCACCACAGACTCCACGATCGGAAGCGCTTTCGCATAATATTCCTCCTGCTCCATCGCCTTGATGTATTCGCCGTTCATCCAGCGGAGTTTCTGTATGTCAAATACCGCCGGAGATTTGCTGATATGACGGTAATCAAATACCTTCACCAGTTCCTCCAAAGAATAGATCTCCCGATTCTCCTCCGGGCTCCATCCGAGAAGGGCGACAAAGTTCACCACCGCCTCATTGAGGAATCCCTGCTCGATCAAGTCTTCATAGGAGGAATGGCCGCTTCTCTTCGATAGCTTTTTATGCTCCTTATCCGTGATCAGCGGGCAGTGCACATATACCGGTTCTTCCCAGCCAAAGGCCTCGTACAGGCGGGTATATTTGGGGGAGGAAGACAGATATTCGTTTCCCCGTACCACATGGGTAATTCCCATCAGATGGTCGTCCACCACATTGGCAAAGTTGTAGGTGGGATATCCATCCGATTTGATCAAAATCATATCGTCCAGCTCTGTATTCGGCACGGTAATGCTGCCATAAATCTCATCGTGGAAGGTGGTCGTCCCTTCCCTTGGAATATTCTGCCGAATTACATAAGGCTCGCCGGCGGCAAGTTTTGCCTCCACTTCCTCTTTGGAAAGCCCCAGGCAATGCTTGTCGTAAATGGCAATTTCTTTTCCCTCGATGGTCTGACGCAGAGATTCCAGACGCTCTTTATCGCAGAAACAATAGTACGCCTCCCCTTTTTCGATCAGCTTTTTGGCGTATTCCAAATAAAGGCCCTTTGCCTGGCGTTCGCTTTGTACGTACGGCCCCACTCCGCCGTCCTGATCCGGTCCTTCGTCATGAACAAGCCCTGTCGCTTTCAGGGTCCGGTAAATGATATCCAGCGCTTCCGGCACAAACCGTTCCTGGTCGGTATCTTCAATCCGCAGGATAAAATCTCCGCCCTCATGTTTCGCAATCAGATACGCATAAAGCGCCGTCCGCAGGTTTCCCACATGCATCCGGCCCGTGGGGCTCGGCGCAAATCGAGTTCTTATTTTATTTGCCATGGAATTTGTTCCTCCGTTTGTTCTTATTCTATTTCTTTAAAGCCCAAGATCCTCTCCTACCAAAATGACCTTCACCCGATGGGGAATGCTGTTCCGGCGCATCTCCACAATCTGGGAGCACATGCAGTCCGGCGCATTGCAGTCGTGACAAAAGCCGGTTTTCGCACAGGGAAGTTTTAGTTCTCGGCGCAGTCCGTTGTTGGGTGCGGCATACGTCCTGGCACGCGCTCTGGCGGCTTCCGCATCCCGGCATATTTTATTCATGCCGACTACCAGAATCACGCTCTTCGGCCCAAAGGCAATGGCGGCAATCCGATTTCCCGTCCCATCGATATTGATCATGGCGCCGTCCTCGCTCATCGCGTTTACGCTGGACAGAAAGACGTCGCAGGTCAATGCCTCCCGCATCAAAGAAAACAGTTCTTCCTGAGAGTCCGCCTGCAGGATATCGATCACGGAATATCCGGCTTGTCTGATCTTTTCCATCACGCCGATTTCATTCAGCGTTACTGAATCCCCCCGGGAAACCGTCGCATGTTCCGGAATCAACGATAAAACGGTTTCCGACGCCTCCTGGGCTGTTTCACAAAAATACCCGTCAAATCCACGTTTCTTTAACGCCTCTATCACAGCCGGAGCCATTCTTTTATATCGTTCCCTTATGATCTTCGTACGTGTGTCCATATTTTCCCTTCATTCTACGATATTTCTCAGCAAATTCAAGTCCTTTTCTTATAAATCATGGTTCCAAGAAAGCTTATGCCAGCTAACAGCAAAAGAGCCGACCAGCCCGTCAGATCCCTGGTATCGCCGGACTTCGGGATCGTAGTCGTATTTTTATTTTGATCGCTTTCCGCCGGGTTATCTTGAATCGCATCCGTTGGTCTGTCTATTTGGGGTATATCTTTTACCGGTATCTTCATACTTTCTATATCGGTAATTTCTACGGTTCCTGCCGCGTCTGCAAAGAACATCCCACAGCTGCATTGATAATATTCTTTGTTTCCAGGAATCGCCTCTGTGGCCGGTTTTGCGTCTACCTTGCTAAGGGTATGGCCGGTTGCCGGAATAATGGTTCCCGCCTGGATAGTCTTGCCGCAACCCATACAGTAGATATCGCCCGTATAGCCTTCCTTTGTACAGGCGGCTGACTTTGCTCCTCTCACTTCGGTATTCCCGCCATGATGGGACGGGTCAATCTCCCCATAACCGTTGCCGCAAACCGTACAAACCGCTTTAGAGTGGCAAGTGGCCACACCTCCGGTATGCGTTTCCGGGATATCTGTTTCGCATATCAGACAGCGAAAATAGTGACTCTCCTGATCGGCGCGGCTGCTGGAATCCGCCGTCCGATGAGGATGGACGACGTCCGGATATTCCGCCAGCAGGCCATCGCTTAGATAGACCTGCTTGCCGTAGAGCCGTTCCGGTAAAAGGACGCTTCCATCAGTAATAGCCGTTATCACCGCATATTCGGCCTCCATTTTATAGTAGGCTAACACATGATCCAAAGGGCGCGCGGCCTCCATCACATCCCTCGCAGTCTCCGGACAATAGATCGTCGCAGGTCTATCGAATGGAAAGGCATACGCCTCGATCGCCAACACCGATTCTGGAATATGGATGGATTCCACTTCTCGAAACATATCAAAGGCATACCGCGGGATTTTTGTAACGCCGTTTCCTATGATAATATGTTTTACCTGTCTTTCAAAATCATACCATTCCACCGAATGGAGGGTATCATTCTCCAAGTCTTTATAAATAACGAGCGTTGTATCCTCCAGAACATATGGGGGCATTTCCGTTTCGCCGCACACGGTGCAGGCCGAACCGGAAAAAGAATGGATCTCCCGAATTACTTTTCCGCATCCACGGATGCATTCCTTTTTGTGCCGCGCCGCTCCGTCTGTTATCCATTCTCCGTAGATATGCTCACAAATCGGCAGAATGGTAACGCCCTCTTCTATTCCGCTGCCGGACAGATTGTTTTCCGCATCGGAATTATTAATCTTACCCCCGCCTGTTATGATTCCATGGTTGATGATCGTACCGCTATTTATAATTTCCACATTTTCAGGGATATCGAGCGTTATGCCCTTAGGAATCACGAGGGTCTTCCCCGCTGGTATTGTCATATCCGACGTCAGATGGATGGTTCCCTTGGCAGAATCGCTGGAAACCGTTGTGTTTACTTCGAGCCATTGGTTGGTGCTCACATTCGCATCACCGCTTATCCGAAGCGTTCCCTGCGAAGCAGCGCCCTTTCCTCCGCCAATATTTCCGTTACAGACAACCGTTCCGCCGGTTATCATAATCTCACCGCCGTCACCAGCGCCTCCGTTTACCGAGGGATACGAGGACGCGCCTCCTCCGCCAATGGCAGCTCCATTTCCTGCCGCAGTTGCCGTAACCACTCCGCCGGTTATGGTAATTCTTCCATTGCCTTTGCCGCTCCCGGTACCTCCGCCAATGGCCGCACCATTCCCCGCATGGTGGTATTCCACAACGGCATCGATGATCCCACCGTTTATAGTGATCGTTCCACTTTGCGCTCCGATATTTCCACCGATAGCCGCTCCGGTTCCCGCTGAGCTCAAAGAAGAGCTGCGGGCTGTCGCACGGAGCGTACCGGTTCCGTCAATGGTCAGGGAAGTTCCTTTTGGCACACGGACAGCCGCCTCTTCCGGACCCCCTTTTAATGTATTTACCGTATTCTCTTTCAGATGAATTACCGCTGACGCACCCTGGCGAAGAAGAATCGCCGGTCCCGACCAATTATCCGGTCTTTCACAAACATAATTGTCTAAGGTGATTTCAACGTTCGCCGCATCCGCTTCAATCTCAAGAGCATAGCCGGTTCCGGAAACCGTTATTTTTGCTTCCGACTTCACCACAATGCAATCACCCTTTACTTCATAATCTTCCGAGCGATCTGTCGTAATGGTAAAAGAATCGCTGATTTCATATGCCTCTGCAAAAACGGTTGTGGAAAGAAGAAACGCCAATAAACAAAGGAATGCCAACATCCATTTTACTGCTTTTCGTCTTATATTCATAATATCTCAATTCCCATACGTTTTATTGATTTCTATTCATAAAAAGAAACGAAGGCCGAAATCATTTTAGCATAGAAAATCTGGATTTTCAATAGAACAAGCCCTTGCAGTTTCCAGCAAAAACTCACCAGATTTCAGCTAACACCAGAAACATCATAAAAAGCAGAAACCGCCACTCGGCTAAGTGACGGTTTCTAAGACTTTGTTTTAGCAATTCTTCTTTTACATTCTTTCTCTCATCCCCATAGCGCAGAGATTTTCATAATCGGTTTGCAGGACTTCCAGTTCGCTTCTTCCATACAGGTAATCCTGTTCCAGAAACATGTACTCCGCTCCGATTTCATCGGCGGCCGCAATCATCCCAGGGATGTTTAGATTTCCCTCTCCTGCCTCTGCAAACTGTACCACCTCCGTCAAGATCCGGCGGGGATGCTCCGGCGTATAGTAGCGTTTGAGGAAATCGTCGGTCAGCGGCGCAATCCGGTAATCCTTCAGATGGCAGATACTGACCCGGCCGTCCCGGCCAAATTCCCGCAGGATATCCTCCGTGCAAAACCCTCCTGCCTGCACCCAATAGGAGCAGATCTCAAATTTCATCGTATCCGTGACATCCCGCATGATACGAAGGCCGATCTTTCCACGGTGCTTGGCAAATTCAAAGTTGTGGGCGTGATAAGAATAATCAATCCCATCTTCCTTCAGCTTCCTCGCCGCCGCGTCAAACTTTCCGGCATAGCCAAGAATTCCTTCTTCTGTCCCGAACTCGCTGGTGCCGTAAAGGAAGGTGCGGGCATGACGGCAGTTCAACTCCCGGCAGGCTTCCACAAACTCCTCATAGTTTTCCTGCAGATTCATCTTTGGATTGCCTCCCAGCAAATCCTTCATCGGCTCAATATCCACGGAAACCGCGGCGATCTCAATGCCAAAGTCCGCCATACACCGCTTCAGAATCTGCACGTTTTCCCGGTTTAAATCAAACTGCGACAGTTCCATATAATGGTATCCCATCTCCGAAACCTTCCGCATGGTTTCATAGATGCCAAACTCCTGGATCGTCTCTTTGAGCAGAGGCGTATTGACTCCAATTTTTACCACAGTCCTCTCCCTTTCTAAAAATAAATTTTCCGTCCCTCTTCCGCCGACTGATAAGCCGCATACATAACTTTCACCGCATCATAGGCCAAGTCAAATCCGGATAGGGGTTCCCGCCCTTCTGCCACGCACTCTAAAAAATCCTGAAACTCTCCGATATAACCACGGATCACATCATCTGCGGCAAAGGGCTTGTTCCAGCCTGTTTTGGTGGAGAGACCAAAGCCTAACTCCATCCCTTCTAAGCCCCTCTCATCCGGCAGATAGGTCTGAAGGATATCCGCCGGTGTCATATTGCAGACAAAATTGGCATCGTTACAGTATAACTCCACATAATTTTTCGCGCCGCCCAGGCAGACGTCCGTAGCAATCACCAAGGCTTTTGTTCCATCGGAAAAACCTACGCTTACAGACGCGATGTCCTCCACATCCTGCGGCCGGATTGGAATATGCCGATGTTCTTCTTCCGTAAGGCTGGGAGTCACGGTGCTCATGTCCGCCGAGACGCTGACGATCTCGATCTTTTCCCCGCGGGCTTTCGCTTCCACGCTCTTTAGCCAAAGCATCCCCGTCAAAGGATGGCACCCTACCCGAACCAAAGAGCCGCCTCCGGTTTTATCCCATCGTCCCGCCATGACTGAGCTGGATCCATTCAGGCTTTCCTCCCCTTTCATGAACAAAATACGGCTTTTTCTCTTTTCGATCATCTGCGCTGCCATGACCATCGGAGGACAATAGACGAAATTCTCCGCATACATAAACCGGCCTTTTCCCGCCTCTACAACTTTCCGCAGCTGATCCATATCTTTTAAGACCGTTTCCAGCATATGAGACTTAGAAACCCGAAGGCCAATGGGAGCAGGATCTTCCTTGCCGCCAAAATACCCGGTCAAAGGCTTTTCACAGATCACATGCTTTCCGGCCTTCATGGCCTTCTCAATCATTTCCCCGTGGAGAACCGGCGGCGTGACAATATCAATGATATCGATCTTTGGATCCCGGAGAAGCTCTTCATAATCCGTCGTCACTCCGGGAATTCCAAATTGGGCGGCCATCTGTTCTGCTCTGGGGCGGTCTACATCCGAGATCATACGGATCTCAAAAGGAATTTTTCCCACTTTTTCATAAGCGGTCAGGTGAAGCCAGGAGGCATATCCAGCCCCAATGATTCCAATTCCAATTTTTTTCTCCAACCATCTACCCCCTATTTTCCTACCGCTTTCAAAGCCAGATCCACCAGTTCATCTCCGACGCTGGCCCGGACAATATCATAGCTTTCCGCTGCCACCGCATCCAGTTTTGCATAAAACTCCTCCGATGGAGTGATAAATTCCAAACCCTGGCCTTTCAGGAATTCTACGGAATCCGCTTCCATATCCGCGGCATTTTGGTAGGTGAACGCATCCACTTCCTCACAGACATCCAGAATCAGCTGCTGATCTTCCGCCGACAGGCTGTTGAAGAATTCCAGATTCATCAACTGCTCGCAGAAAAACAGCTTGTGATTGGTTTCTACGATGTACTTTTGCTGTTCCTGAAGATTGTATCCGATCATTACGCTCAGCGGATTCTCCTGAGCCTCCACCAGCCCCTGCTGCAGAGCGATATAAACTTCGCCAATGGAGATCGGCGTCGGACTGGCTTTTAAAGCGCCCCAGAACGCCATCGGAATATCGCTCTCCATCAGCCGCAATTTTAAACCTTCGATGTCCTCTACTTTCTCTACTTTTTTATTGGAGCTCAGCACACGGTAGGCCGCCGGTACGCAGGAAAGCAATTTTATATTTCCTTCCTCCGAGACTTTTTCAAGAGCAGTCCGGAATTCCCCTCCCTTTTCCACGGCTTTTTTGGCATTTTCCCGGCTGTCAAACAAGCGCTGCATCTCAAAGACGCCGTAGGGTGCATAGTAAACAGGCGTCATATCGCCGCTGATCATGGTGATCGTTCCGTCAATCAAGCCGGACGCCAACTCCGAGGTATTGCCCAAGCTTCCATTGGGGTACAGGCGAACCTGAAATCTTCCCTCCGATTTTTCTTCCAAGATCTCTTTAAACTTTTTCGCCGTCATATCGATCATGGAGCCTTCGGCATCGCAATAAGCGTAGACGATCTGCCGCGCTTCCGCCTCCCCGCCGCTTTCTGCGGGAGCCGTTCCGCTTTCTTTCCCTGCAGGTGCTGATGTCTCCTCTTTTGCAGCCGTCTCTTTTGGGGACGTTTCTGTCCCGGAGGTACCGCATGCAGCCATCATCGTTGCCGCCAACGTAAGCGCCAGAAGCTTAGAAACCATGTTTTTCTTCATAAAATTTTCTCCTTATTTTTTCTTTTCTGTTTTTCTGCGATCTTTAACTGCCGCCAAGCAACAGGCTAATCGCTGGAATATAGGTGATCATGATAAGCGCCAAGATAAAGAATAGTAAAAAAGGAATGGCTTTCTTTCCAATCTGTATCGACGGAATCTTTGTGATGGCCGCCGCCACAAACAAATTGGTTCCAAAAGGCGGACTGACCAGCCCGATGGCCAAATTGACTACCATAATGATGCCAAAATGCACGGCGTCCACCCCCAATGCCTTTGCCGCCGGCAAGAATAACGGGGCAAGAATTGCCAGCGCAGGGCCGGTATCCATAAACATCCCGATCACCAGCAAAACCAAATTTAGCACCAGCAAGAACAAATATTTATTTCCAAACGCCTGATTGAGAAATTCCGATAGAAGCTGCGGCGCATCCAACAAGGTGATTACCCGGCTGAACGCATTGGCGAAGGCCAGCAGACCGATAATCGCCGCATAGTTGGCAACGGAACCACGCATAAAGTTCAGAATATCCCGCCATCTCGATGTCCGGTAGATCACAATGCTGACAAACAGGGCGTAAAAAACAGAAATGCACGCCGCTTCCGTGGGAGTGACGATTCCTCCGTAGATGCCTCCCAAAATGATAACCGGCGTCAGCAGCGCCCAAAAGCCTTCTTTTAGAACCCGAAATGTCCCACGTTCTTTTAAGGCATGATAATTTTCCGCCACCCGCGCTTTATCTTCTCCCGCCCGTCTGCAGTAGAGATACGCGTAAGCCATCAAAGCCACAGCGATCAGGATTCCCGGCAGTACGCCTGCGGTAAACAATGCGCCTACGGAGACGCCTGTGGCGACGCCGTACACCACGAAAGGAATACTGGGAGGAATAATCACGCCCAATCCTCCTGCCGTTGCAACCAAAGCGGTGGAAAATACTTTGTCATATCCCAGTCCCACCAAAATGGGAATACACATCCCGCCTACCGCCGCCGTTGTCGCTGGGCCGGAGCCGGAAATCGCTCCGTAAAACAGACAGGTAATAATCACCGCGCAAGGGATCCCCGCGGTTCTTTTTCCAACCAACAGGGCAAAAATATCGAAAAGCTTCTTCGAGATCCCGCCTTTCGCCATGATATCCCCGGAGAGCATAAATAAGGGAATCGCGATGATCGGCGTGGAATCCAGCCCTCCGACAATGGAGCGGAGAACATAGGAAATATTTCCGGCAAACCCTGGATCCAGAAAAGTCGGCAGGACGGAAACAGTCCCCAAGGCAGCCAAAATCGGAAAGGCCAACAGCAACATCAGTAAAAAGGAGATTAAGACGATTATTATCATGACGCATCCCTCCTTTTTTTCACCGCCAAAAACAACTTTTGCGCCAAACGCAGGCTAGCCAGTCCTAAACCTAAGGTCAGGGAAAAGTAAAGCACGTAGTACGGCAGATGTAATGCCGGGCTAAATTGCCCCTGCTTCGCTGTCGCCTCCAACAAGGATGTGGATTTTATAAACAGAAACCCAAACAGCGCCAGCAGAAAAACATCTAAAATCTTTCCCCAAAGCTTCCGTGCTTTTTCCGGAAGCAGCAAAATCAAAGCGTCCATCCGAAGCAGCGTATCCTTCTTGGCGCAGAAAGCGACTCCAATCAATCCAGAATAAATAAAGCAATAGCGGCATAGCTCTTCCGCCCAGCTTAGCGGCGATTGAATGAAATAACGCATAATCACCTGCAGCATCATGACAATACAGATGACGCCAAGCAGAAAAACCATCAAGGCTTCCTCCAAATGATCATCTAACCATTTTATGAGTTTTCTCATAGAACCTCCCTTCTATCTTTCTGTATTCGGGACTGTGCACATCCACAATTGCATCATAAGGGAGAAAAACAGGCAAGTAAAGTGTCAATTCCCTCCCTTTATTTTGATTTTCCGGCGCTCCGGTTAAAGTTTGGGACTTTCGTTAAAAATTGGTTCTCGGTTCCTTTTGTTATTTATTTTGCCACATGCTATAATCAAAAAAGGGAAGGGAGGTCATCCTATGCACGCAAAAAGCAAGTATCTTCGAATCTATCATAAGAACAGTTTGCTGGTTCGAATCTTTATCACCTTGGCTATTTTTTTCTTATTGATGATTTTGCTTCTTGGCGGATTTCTGCTCTATTCCAGCAATCAGAATTTGAAAGATCGATATGTCGCTTCCAATGAACGGCTATTGCGTCAAACCAGCCAATCCTTGAATCTGATCCTGGAAAATGAATCCACCAAACTAAATTCCCTGCTTTATAATAAGGATGTCATTCGCGGGGTCATTGCCCGCCGTCAGATGAACTATGAAAAAACGCTGGCTTTAATCAGCCAACTCGCTTCCGCTGTAAGCACCCAAAAGCTGATTCACTATGCCGGATATTTTGTTGTAAAACCCAATATTTTTTATGATTCCCGAAACAATATTACCACGATGGAACATTCTCCCTTGGCGGATATCCTTCTCCCCTACTATGAAGATCCGTCTCTGGCAACCCAAATCACCGTAAACGAAATTCCAACGGATGTCCTGACGACTGCCCAATCCCTTTATTTAATACAATCTTATCCCGATATCACATCCGAATCCTTTGCCTATTTGATTTTTGAAATCCATTTAGACGCCTTATACGAGGCGATTCAGACCAGTCAATCTTCCTCCGACTTTCTGCTATATAATGCCCAGGGACACTTTGTCTTAGGGCAGAACAAAGGGACTCTGGAATCAGAACTTATTCAAGAGGCGGCAAACGGAGCCGATGATTTTGGATTGCTTTCCGACCAATCGACCTTTTATTACCGGGATTCTCATGGTTGGCTTTATTTCTATACGACTCCGCCGATTCCCCGCTTCCTTTCCCTGTCGCAGGAAATTACGCCTCCGTTGATCTTTTTTTTCATCATCATCCTGGCCGTCAGCATTTTCGGCAGTTTCTATATCTCCCTGATGGTATATCACCCCATTTTAACGTTATTAGACCATCTTTCTTTGCAGAGAGCGCCTCTTCTCCCGGCAAAAGCCAGAAATGAGGTGGATTATCTGAATCAGGCTTATTCCTCGATGCTTACCCATCAACAGGAAATCGAAGAACTCCTGCCGGCCCTTCAGTCTTCCCTGCACGAAAAACTTTTCCTCGACTTGCTCCGCGACGCGGAACTTTGTCCTACGGACCTGGAACACCGTCTGCAGCTTTTGCAGAGCCCGTTTCAGCTTCAAAATTATTACGGCATTTTTCTGATCAAGCTGATCCCCAACGATCCGAACGCTTCGTCAGAGATTTCCTTGGAGTTAGTCTATCTGCGAATCGTTCAGCGGATCCACGCCTTTGTCGGGAAACAGGCGACCGTATTCCCCATCCGTCAAAAACCGTCTCTCCTGGTGACCGTATGCTCCTTTTCCCCCAAATCCAGCGACACGCAGATTCATATGATGTTGGAAAATTTGCGGGAACACCTGAAAAATCCCGTCATAGAAGACGGCGTCCAAAAGGTGATCGGCTACGGCAGTTTTCATTTTGATCTTCTTCATCTGAAACAGGCCTTCCATAGCGCGGAAGAAAATTTGAATATCAACCAGTATTATCAGAACGCATCCTTTGAGCCGGTTCTGGTTCCAGGCGCACCGCTTCCAGAGCAAGAGCATCTCTCCGCCCATTTCATCAATGAAGCAAAGAAAATTATGGAGGAAATCGGTCAGATAGAAATTAGCCAAACGAAAGAGGACACTCACCGGTGGATTGAGGATGTCACCCTGTATGATATGAAACTGGAACATGCCCGCCCTTTGTTTCAGTTTCTCATCCATTTATACCGGGAGCACTTGCTTCACCTCGCGCCACAGTTAGGAAAAGAACAAGAATCCTTACCAGGCGAACAGGAATTAAAGTCCTTTTCTTCCCTGCAGGAAGCGGCCGCATATACGGACAGCACCTGCAAACAATGTCTCCGGATTTTAGAAAAATATTATCAGACCAACTCCTACCGCCAAATGGAACGGTTAAAATCGTATCTTCTGATCCATTATAAAGATCCGAATTTGTCGCTGGAAGCTGCGGCGGATTATCTGGGAATCCATACAGCTTCTCTAAGCCGTATGTTTAAAAACCATACCAATTGCAATTTCTGGGAATACGTAAACAAGCTGCGCGTAAAAAAGGCAAAAGAATTGCTGGAAGATACGGATCTTCCCATCCAGGAGATCGGCTTTGTGACCGGATTTAACAGTAAGTCCACGTTTTTCCGTGTATTTCGGAAGTACACGGATCAAACTCCTGGTCAATACCGGCAAAATCTTCCGGTTTAAGAAATTCATTCTCCGTTTATCCTTTGTTCATTTCCATTTTCTTGCTTTTTTTATCGGACATTGTTATACTATTACATATATTTTCCGTTGACAGAAGCACAATTTTCCCTTGTCAACGGAAGTAGCATTTATGGAGGATACCATGTCTGATCTACCGAAGAAAACATCTCCTGAACCACTTCAGGTCTACGACGATACCGACATCACTGAAATTGTAGAAAATGCTTCACTCTTTCTGGACCGGGCGGTTCAGTATCAGGAACTGATGATGATGTACGACTGCGCCATACGGGAAGTCCGCACGAAACTGGAAATCCTAAATTCCGAATTTTCCGTCCGCTACCAGAGAAACCCGATCGAATTCATCAGCAGCCGCATCAAAAAGCCGGTCAGTATCGTTCGTAAGATGAAACAACGCGCTCTTCCGCTTTCTTTTTCCTCTTTGGAAGAAAATTTAAATGATATTGCCGGAATCCGGGTCATCTGCTCTTTTATCGACGATATCTATGCCATTGCCGATATGCTAATCAATCAAGACGATATTACGTTGATTGCAAGAAAAGACTATATTCGTTCCCCGAAGGAAAATGGATATCGCAGCCTACACTTGATCGTAGAAGTCCCCGTCTTTTTTTCCGATCATAAACGGAAAATGCGGGTGGAAGTCCAGATTCGCACGATTGCTATGGATTTTTGGGCCAGCCTGGAGCACCAACTGAAATATAAGAAATCCATTGCCGACGAAGAAAAAATTATTCAGGAGTTGCGGGAATGTGCGGAAACAATCGCGGCTACCGATGCTCGGATGCTTTCGATACGCAACAGGATTCAAAATTCATCAGAACAAGCCGAGGGGCAGGAAGATGATCCCATCGCCCACTACGAAAAAATCCAAATCCCGCTCCCTATGTAATTTCGCTGATGAAAGGAGTTTTTATGCCCACCGACGACGAACTATACTATTTGGCTGAATTATTTAAAATATTTGGCGATCAAACTCGAATCAAAATCCTCTATACCCTTCTGGACGGCGAAATGTGCGTACAGGATATTGCCGACAGTATTGGCATGTCCCAAAGCTCCATCTCCCATCAGCTTCGGGTCCTAAAACAAAGCCAGCTGGTCAAATTCCGGAGAGACGGACGGACCATTTACTACATGTTGGCCGACCAACATGTCTGCACGATTATGAATCAAGGGTTAGAGCATATCCAGGAATAAAGCTATTATCAAGGGTTTGGGGATCGTTCCGATACGAAAAGACATCGGAACGATCCCCAAACATTTTCTCTCTCCCATGCTCATGCCAATGATTATCGGGGAAATCCGCCGTTATCTGCGGGACAATAACAGCATCCGGGTTTCTCGTTCTCTTCGCGATATCGCTTACAAGGCGATTTCCACCAAAGAACAGATGACCAAACAAAACCTAAAAGAACCTTCTTTAAGTGAAATTGCAGAAGAAATCGGGATTGACAAGGAAGAAATCACTCAAGCTCTCGATGCGATTCAAAGCCCGGTCAGCCTGTATGAGCCGGTTTATACGGAGGGCGGCGACGCTTTGTATGTGATGGATCAAATCAGCGATAAGAAAAACCGGGAAGACAACTGGGTGGAAAATATTTCTCTCAGCGAAGCCATGCGCCGTCTGCCGGAAAGAGAAAAAAATATCGTGCATCTGCGCTTTTTTGAAGGGAAAACCCAGATGGAGGTGGCGGAGGAAATCCATATTTCCCAGGCGCAGGTCAGCCGCCTGGAAAAAAACGCGTTGAATACGATGAAAAATTATTTAGCATAGAACAAAGAATTTCGCTTTGCGAAATTCTCCGCCTGCGGCGGGGCAGCTTTGCTGCCATCTTCCCTTCCGCCGCAGTGCGATCCATAGCGGAGCGTTTTATTATTTCATAGGAAATTCCGACGGAATTTCCTATGAAATAATAAAAAGACTGCCCGGCGGTGAGGAAGAAGTTACCGCCGGGCAGTCTTTTCATGTTATGGTTAGATATATACGAAGTAACTTTCTTCGTCGATTAAGCAAGCAGCTTCCAGAGTTCGTTTACGATGGCAACCGGAATCTGTCCCGGCGCGCTGGCAGCCTTGCCAACTACGAAGCTCATATCGGAGCCGTACAGGTCGCCAATCACACGGGAAATCTTTCCAACTTCGCCCATGGACATGGTGATCATCGGCAGATCTACCGCTTCAGTTCTTGCACGGTAAGTCGCCTTCATCAGCGTCATTACATCCAGGAAATCCTTCGGCATTACAGCCAATTTCGGAATGTCTGCGCCAAGCTCTTTCTCTTCGATCAGCTTGTTGTAGATGAACTCTTCCGAAGGGGTATCTTTGAAGTTATGGAAGGACAGAATCAGCTTAGAACCAGCAGCTACTACTTCAGCCTTTACCGCATCGATAAATTCTTTTTCATTGCAAGCTTCAATGTCAATAATATCCGCATATCCGGTAGACAGAGCAGCTTTGATCGTAGCCAGTCTTACATCCTGGGCATACTCTTTCGCGCCGCCTTCGCATACATGACGGAAGGTGAAGATGACCGGGATGTTATTCAGGTACTGGCCGATCTCCTCTAAGGACTCTTTTACATACTGAGCATCCCCAGCCTTATCATAGTAATCTACACGCCACTCAATAACATCCGGATTCAGAGCAGCAACCATCTTCGTCTCTTCAACCAACGCTTCTCTGGTAGCCGGAATCATCGGAATGCAGGCCAGATTCTTATCACCGCCAAAAACTTTTCCTCTTACATCCAATTTTACTTTGCTTTCTAATCTCATGTTCCGAATCTCCTTTGCAAGTTTAGAAATATAGAAATTTTACTTATTTATTTGTACCATAAATGAGACAAATAGTCCAATGATTTTCTCAAATGATTGCTCGGATTTTTTTTCATATATTGATTTTTTTTCATTGTTTTCATGGATTTCCCTCATAAATTCTGCTTGAATTAATGGCTGTCAGGCATTATGATAGAAAAGACGGAGGTGCCTCTATGAATCTACAACAGCTTTACTATTTTAAAACCATCGCCGATTTGGAACATTACACGAAAGCGTCTCAACAGCTAAATATTTCTCAGTCCAGCCTTAGTCATTCGATTACGGATCTGGAAAAAGAACTGGGCGTTTCTCTCTTTATCCGCCAGGGGCGCAACGTAAAACTGACCAGCTGCGGCGCTTTTTTTCTGGATTACGTCACCCGTTCGCTGGATATTCTCGATGAAGGCCGCTCCCGTCTTTCTGATTTTATCAGCCCGGAGACCGGAAGGATCTCGCTCAGCTTCCTAAGCTCTTTAAGCGGCTTTGTTCCCTTTCTTATCTCTCGTTTTTTCCAAAAAACGGGGAAAGTGCAGAATCATTTCCGCTTTGATCAGGTATCGACCCACACGATTGAGGAATATTTACTCCTGGGGAAGACGGATCTGGCTTTTACTACGCCTTTTGAACAGGAAGAAATTGAATCGGTAAAAATCGGAAGTCATCAGACCATCTTAGTGGTTCCGAAAAACCACCCCCTCGCCAGCCGGAAATCCGTAAACTTGACGACGCTGCAAGGAGAGACTTTCATCACGTATCATCCGCAGTGCCAGATCCGCGGCTATATTGATCAAGTATTCCAAAGTGTCGACCTAACTCCAAAAATCTCTTTTGAAGGGTTTCACGATTCTGTCATTCTTGGCGCCGTCGCAGCGGGACTTGGAATCGCGCTGATGCCGGAAGCCGCTGCGGAATCTTCCCATTACGCTACGGCGGCCTTGGCCATCGAAAATGATATCCCAGTTCGGGATATTCATATCGCCTGGGTAAAGGATCGGTATATGACGCCGGCTGTAAAGAACTTCCGGGATTTTGTTATCAACAGCGGGCAGCTGCTGGAAGATTATAAAAAACAGCGGATATAAGTCCGCTCTCTCACGTTCATCAAACGGCCACATTCCAGTGACGATACCCTCACAATTCTGTTGTACATCGAAAGAAATGAAAATCAGAAAATGTAGTCGAGCAGAATAGAGAAACTCAATTGCCCTCATTGATTGAATCTTCTTTTCAATCAATGAGGGCAATTTCATTATGGTTATTGTACCCTCCTGTATCCTCTTACCGCTGGTCTGCCTTTTTTCTGATATAGTTTAGGCATCAAATCCGATACCTTCTCCTACAGAAACCTTTTAACACCTGAATTTTAATATCAAAAAAATTCTATTTTTTTCCTCCTTGGTATTGATTTTTCTTTTTACATGTTGTAATATATGTATATCTGATACATAGTTTTTAATACTATATTATAGAGTATTTTTATTTTAATCAAGGAGGTTTCTTTATGAGATCTAGTATGAAAGACCCTGGAAGCGCCATCACGCACTTTATCGGTATGGTTGCCGCAGCCGTCTCCGCACTGCCGCTTTTGATCAAAGCCGCCAGAGACGCCGGCCCGGTACAGGTCGCCTCTCTCTCCATTTTTATTTGCAGCATGGTTTTGCTTTATGCTGCCAGTACTACCTACCACGCTCTAGACATTTCCACGAAAGTAAACCGGATTCTTCGCAAAATCGACCATATGGCTATTTTTGTTCTCATTGCCGGCACCTATACGCCTGTCTGTCTTTGCGTCTTACCCAGGCCTTTAGGCATTTATCTTTGTCTGTTGGTTTGGGGAATTGCCCTCGCTGGAATTTTAATCAAGGCATTTTGGATTACCTGCCCGAAATGGTTTTCCTCTATTCTCTATATCGCGATGGGCTGGGTTTGCCTGCTGGCCTTCCGGGAACTTCTGGAACTGCTCTCCCCGTCCGCTTTTGCCTGGCTTTTGGCAGGCGGTGTCATTTATACCGTTGGCGGCGTTATTTACGCCTTGAAACTTCCATTTTTCAACTCCAAGCATCCGGACTTCGGCTCCCATGAAATTTTCCATCTGTTCGTAATGGGAGGCAGCATCTGCCATTATATTATGATGTATCAATTTATCGCTTGAATTTTAAACGTAGGAGGCATTTTGATGAACGTTCAATTTTACCAATCTATAGACGATACGCTGCTGACACGTACTGCTGTTGTGGCGAGAAAAAATAATCAATGGGTTTTCTGCAAAAGTGAAGAAACCTATGGCGTCCCCTCTGGTCCTAGGGCTCCTAAAGAAAGTATTCTTGATGCGGCAAGCCGGACTTTGAAGGAAAAAATCGGCCCGTCGGATTTCACGCTCATTCCCGTGTGCGCTTACTCTATCGAAAAAAAGGATTCGACGGCCTATGGAATGCTCTATTTCGCCAAAATAGAAAGCTTTGACTGTGATAGGGAGAACATCACGCTTTTAGATCAGTTGCCGAATGTCTGGGCTGAGCCCCACGTCCAAATCCCTATCATCGAAAAAGTGAGACATACCGGCCTGATGCGGCTGGCCGGGTAGATTCTATCCTATGGTTTAGAATATGAAAAACGGGTCAAAAGAGGCTTATAAAAGCCTCTTTTGACCCGTTTTCTTTAAAACAAATCTTTCGACTTTTTCGTGCAGGCGCGCACCGCTTCAATCACCGCGCTGCGGTAATTGTGCTGTTCCAGCTCTAAAACCGCTTCAATGGCAATGCCGCCCGGCGAGCAAACCTGATCTTTCAGTTCTCCAGGATGGAGTCCGGAATCACGAACCATCTTTGCGCTGCCAAGCACCGACTGGGTGGCAAAACGGTACGCTACATCGCGGTGCATCCCATCGGCAACCGCCGCGTCCGCCATAGCCTCGATAAATAAGTATACCAAGGCCGGAGCGCTGCCGCCCACGCTTCCGACTACGTCCATCACCGATTCTTTTACCTCAATGGCCTCGCCGAACGCAGAGAGAAGCTTCATGATTTCTGCAAACTCCGCTTCCGTCACAAAGGAATTTTTACAGGCGCCAGTCACACCTTCTCCCACCATACAAGGCGTATTCGGCATGGTCCGAACAATCTTCACATCCCGTTCAAAGGTTTCTTCCACCCATTTCAACGTTTTTCCTGGTGCAACGGTTACGATCAATTGCTTTTCGATCTCATACCGGATCTCCGTAATCACATTTTTATAATCCTGGGGCTTAATCGCTAAAAATACGATATCCGCCTCCCGTACCACCGTACGATTGTCATGGGCAACCGTAATTCCCAACTCATTGTGAGCAGTCTCTAAGGTTTCCCACCGCAACGCGGAGGCAATCACATCTTCCGGCTGGCAAAGCCCCTTTGTGATGATCTGACGAATCATCGCCTTTGCCATGTTTCCACAACCAATAAATCCTAACTTCTTCATGTAACCCGTCTCTCTTTCTTTTAAACTTTGCTTTTCTTTTGAAAGCGTTTCTATTGTCATCTTGAACTGTGTACATTCAAGGGGCCACGCCCGGTTTGCTTGCTGCAGGTATGGCTCCACTCCCACCGTGTCCCCTACACAGTGACAGCGATTTCCTTGGTTTCCTCCGCCACTTCTTCCTGAATCTCCGCCAATTTTTCCGGATTAGGTACTGGAAGGTTTTCCAGAGAATCCAACTGAAACCGGCGAAGAAATTCTTCCGTGGTGGCAAACAGGATTGGCCGGCCGGGAGCGTTGAGTCTGCCGGCCTCACAGGCTAGTCCATATTCCACCAGTTTATTTACTGCGTGATCGGAACTTACCCCGCGAATCCGCTCGATTTCCTGCTTCGTAATCGGCTGCTTATAGGCGATAATCGCCAGTGTCTCCAACACTACGTCTGTGAGTACCGGTTTTTTCGGACGGGAAGCAATCCGAATCAGCGGTTCATAGCACTCCTGCTTGGTACACATCTGAAAACTATTTTCCAATCGGATAATTTTCAATCCGTGTTCTTCACTTTCATACTTTTCCATCAAGGATTCCACCAGGGATTCCACCATTGGCTCCGGCAAGTCCAAAGCTGCCGCCAAAGACTCTCGTTCCACTGGTTGTCCCATCGTAAATAATATCCCCTCGATCAAGGCCTCGTAATTCATTCTCATCCATTCCCTTCAATGATAATATCATCCCGCGTGCTGTCTTCCGTCAGGCGGATCTCTCCGGTCTTAATCATCTCCAGCACAGCTAAAAAGGTCACGACAATCTCTACCTTGGTAGCTCCTGCGTTCAGCAGCTGGCGAAAGGAATACCGGCCGCCTCGAACCACTCGCCTGCGCACGTCGGAAATTCGATCCCCGATCTGTATGGTTTCCCTCTCGATTTTTCCAAACTGACTCCGGACAGTATCTACTTTGTCTGCCTGCCTGCGCATCGTCTCGTCAAAAATGGCTTTGAGGCGCAGCATCGTCACATCCTTCAACAGCTCGTCCAAATCCACCGGCGGCCGATAGCAAGCCACCTCCTTCGGGATCGTAGGCTCCTTAAACTGCAAACGCTCGCTTCCAAAGCTCCGATCCTTCAATTCCATACTCATATATTTAAATTTTCGGTATTCCAGCAATCGCTCTACCAGTTCGGCTCTGGGATCTTCCTCTTCGCCATTCTCATCGACTTCCTTTGGCAAAAGCATTCTGGACTTAATGTCCAAAAGAGTTGCCGCCATCACCAAAAATTCACTGACTAAATCCAGATCCTCCTTGTCCATCTGGTTGACATACTCTAAATACTGAGCGGTAATCTCTACGATCGGAATATCATAGATATTGACCTTATTTTTATCAATCAGATGGAGCAATAGGTCTAAAGGCCCTTCAAATGCTTCCAGCTTTACTTCCAAATCCATGTTTTCATCCTCTGTGAGTAAGTTCGAGAAAAATCAACTCCGGCGGATTATTGATCCGCAGCGGAATCGTATGCGTTCCCAGCCCGGCGCTGACGATCATTCGTCTATTCTTCTTGACGAACATTCCTCTATCATATTTTGGAAACAACCGGCAGTAAGTAGAGATCACGCCTCCTGCAACTGGCAATCGTATCATCCCTCCATGGAAATGCCCCGCCAATGCAAGGTCCGCCCCCCAATCCCCGTATCCCTGGAAAAACTGTGGGGAGTGCGCCAGTAAAATCTGGAAATGCTGCTGATCCGCCTCTCCTGCCAACTTCCGGATTGCTGCGCCGGTCAGATGGGGGATTCGAATTTTCCGTTGATAGTAAGGCAGCGGCAATTCCAGACCAGTAATACGAACGCCTCTATCTCCATTCCCTAAAACCACAGAGCGGTTATCCAAAAAAATAATTCCCTCGTCTTCTAACTCCTGGCGAAACCGTTCAAAAGTCATGGAATGGCTGTCCACATTTTTCTTCCAGCGGGATTCATGATTTCCCATCCCATAATAAACGGGAAATTCCTTGGCCAGCGCAATCAGAAACTCCCGTGCTTTCCGGTAAGCCAGGCGGGCGCGGCAGCATTTTACATTTTCCACGACCATATCCCCAGCCAGGAGTACGCAGTTCGGTTGTTCCTGACGCAAAGCCGCCAAAAGACGGCTGTTTTTCTTTCCTACCTCACAGTCATGCAAATCTGCCAGGACTGCGATTCGGCAGCCGTTCATCTCCTCTGGGATCTTTTCAGAATCAACCAGATAACGTGAGATTCTCAGTCTCATACATTCCTCCAAGATCTTTCGTCGGAATTTCCTATCGAACAAGAGAAAAGTGAAAGCCAGGAGGGATAGCTTTACACCAAACAGGCCTTCACTTTTCCGAAAAATAGTATAACATATTTTAGGGGAGGTTGGCAACTTCTGTCTATAAAAGCCAATTGGCGGCAACTTTTTTCAAATAATCGAGGAATCCTGCCTCCTCAATGCCCTTTCCCGCCAAGATATCGACACTTCCGATCTCTTTGCCTCCCATTTGATAGCGAAGGGTTCCTACTACTTGCCCTTCTTCGATGGGCGCGCTAATATTCTCTGGCAATTCCAACTGCTTCTCAATGCCGCTGAAGTCTTCTCCCGTTGTGCTCAAATAGGAAAATTGCCCGCCTATTTTCAGAGGAAGGTTCTCTTCCACGCCCCCAGTCACCAAAAGTTCCGGCAGCTCCACACCTTCCGTATCCTGGTACAAACGGCAGGTAGAAAAACCATACTCTAAAAGAGTAATCGCATCCTTAAAGCGTACCTTGTAATCCGGAGCGGCCATCACCACTGCAATCAAATCCACGCCGTCTTTCCTGGCTGTAGCCGACACGCAGTATTTCGCGAGACCTGTGGAACCAGTCTTTAAGCCGGTGGCGTAGGTATACTGTTTCATCAATTTATTTGTGTTAGCCAGGCCAAATTCACTGCTGCCGCGAGCCGTCACATGGGTAATATTTTCCATCCAGATCGAAGTATAGTTAAAAATATCCGGATATTTCGTAATCAGTTCCCTGGACATCAAAGCCACATCTCTAGCTGTTGTCATATGGCCGTCGATGTCTAGCCCACAGCAGTTGACGAAGGAAGTATTGGCCATGCCAAGTCCCGCCGCCCTTTCATTCATCTTTTCTACGAAAGCCGTCTCGCTTCCCCAGACAAACTCCGCCATGGCTACACAGGCGTCGTTAGCGCTCGCCACAGAGATACATTTGATCATGGTATCAACGGTCTGCTCTTCGCCTTCCTCCAGGAAAACCTGACTGCCTCCCATGGAAGCCGCGTATTCGCTCACACGCACAACATCGTCCTTTTGAATCTTGCCTTCCGCTAAAGCGTCATAGATCAGAATCAACGTCATAATTTTCGTGATGCTTGCCGGGTGAAGAATCTGATCCGCATTATTTTCATAGATGATGGTCCCTGTGGACGCCTCCATCAAAATTACCGAAGGCGCTGATACGGAAATCTTCCCTCCCGATTCCGCCTCTGGCTCCGCCCACACGGCGGCCGGCGATACAAACAGCAAAAAGAAGGCCATTAAGGCGCAAAGCAAACGTTTTTTCTTCATAAAAGTATCCCAATGCTTTTTTACTATTGTAATGCGAAAGGGACAATTTTAGAAGTCTTTTACACGAAAACAAGCCGGAACAAAAAACGGAGCAGATAGGGATGAATCCAGGTTTCCGCAATAACGCCCAGAAGCAAGAAAGAAAATGGCGGTAATAGGTGAGCAAATGTCAAATTTCTTCCTAAAATCATCCGCATCATCGTCGCCCAGCCCCAAACCAACAACACACCATGAGGGAACAAGGACATAAAAAACACAAAAATACCAGAAAACCCACCAGTCAAAATGCAGGCTGCCCAGAACACGCCAAGAGAAAAGGACGCCCACAAGCAAAACAGACGCAAAGCCGTCAGTCTCCACTTTGTAAAGCTTACAATTACCATCAGGAACGCCGGTATCATACGGCTGGCAAACAGAGTCAAAAACATTCTCTGCAAGTCCCATTCTCCTGCGAGCAAATATTCCCGGTAGGATGAGGACAGAATTCCGATCTCTCCTACGTATGGCTTTCCGGGAAAATTTGCAAAAATGGTCCCCACCGTAAAGCCCACGGCAAGGACCATCCCCAACTGTTGTTGCATCGTAAATCGCTTTTCCACATCTCATTCCTCCCTGGAAAGACTATTTCTGCTTTACAGAAAATTCCTTTTCATCTTATTCCAGAAAAAAATGGATTATAACCAGCATCCATGCTGCAGGACACCCCTGGGCGCATCCTCGATTAGAATTGCCTACTCTTTTCTTTGAAGCAAAGCCTGATAAGCTAAAATTCCCGCTACCGTTTTGCTATCCTTGATTTCTTGGCGGAAAGTCATATCCAAAAGTTCCTGCAAAGAATAAGCCGCCACATCGATTTCCTCATCCTCGTCCAGCTTTTGCTCCGACAAGGTTAAATCCCTGGCTATATAAATCTCAATCTGCTCGTCGCAAAAGGCAACTGTCGTATCCACGGTAATCAAAAGTTCCAGATGATCGCTGCGATAACCGGTTTCTTCCTCCAACTCCCTTTTCGCGCACTCCATCTTCGGTTCATCCGGAGAATCCACTTTTCCGGCGGGAAGCTCTAACGTAAACCGATCCAATGCGTTCCGGTATTGGCGTACCATCAAAATTTTCCCATCCTCCCGGACAGGAATGACAGCGGCCGCACCATCGTGATGGATATAATCCCATACCGCCTGATTTCCATTGGAAACCCGCACCGTATCCCGGTACACCTTCAGCACAGTACCCGTATAAGCCATCTCTCGATTCAGGCGCTCTACCTTTTCCATGACGGCCTCCTTACAGCGTTTTCAAAAATGCTTCGATACGATCCAAGCCTTTCGCGATCTCTTCCTTGGAAATAGCGTAAGAAAGGCGCAGGTGATCTGCGAAGCCAAAATCCGCGCAGGGTACGACGGCCACCTTATAATCCTCAATCAAAATGGCTGCAATATCCGCCGCATCCTTTATCTCTTTTCCTTTATAAACTTTTCCCTGTACCTCGGAGCAATCGACAAACAGGTAAAAAGCGCCTTGAGGCTCGATGGCGGAAAGCAGCGGAAGCGAGTTCACCCTTCCGTGAATATACCGGCGTCTCTCGTCAAAGGCCGCGTTCATCTCCGCTACCGTCTCCTGATCGCCCTTTAGGGCTTCCACTGCCGCTACCTGGGAAATGGAGCAGGGATTCGACGTCTGATGGCTCTGAATACTGCCCATCAGAGAGGCGATCTCCTCCGAAGAGCCGGTATAACCGATTCTCCATCCGGTCATCGCATAACTTTTGGACACGCCGCTGACCGTGATCGTCTTCTCAAAAATCTCCGGGCTGAGGGAACCGATGCTGACATGTTTTCCCTCCGCATAAAATAAATTCTCATACATCTCGTCCGACACGATAAAGAAATCATGGGCTACCGCCAAATCTCCGATGGCCTTTAGCTCGTCCTCTCCATAGACCGCGCCGGTAGGGTTATTGGGCGTATTTAATACCAAAGCCTTGGTCTTCGGCGTAATCATCTTCTCCACGGCTTCGGCAGTCATCTTATAGCCGTCCTCTTTCCCACAAGTGAAAATCACCGGCACGCCGCCCGCCAAGCGGACGATCTCCGGATAGCTCAACCAAAACGGAGCCGGAATAATCACTTCATCCCCAGGATTTAAAATTGCCTCAAAAACATTCGTCAAAGAATGCTTCCCTCCATTGCTGACCACAATCTGGCTGGGAGCGTAATCCAATTGATTAAATTCTTTAAATTTCTTACTGATCGCCTTCTTCAGTTCCACGGTTCCGGAAGCAGGCGTATAGCGGGTTATTCCTTCGTCAATCGCTTTATGCGCCGCCGCGCACACATTTTCCGGCGTGGGGAAATCCGGCTCCCCAGCCCCAAAACTAACCACATCCTCCCCCTGCGCGCGAAGAGCCTTCGCTTTCGCAGTGATCGCCAATGTGGATGAACTTTTTACTTTTTTTGCTTTCTCCGATAATGTCGTAGGCATACCAAATCCCTCCAAGGATCGCTATTTCACATATATTTTTGCTTATTGTAGCACAAGAAAAAAGCAGATACAATAACAAAATATATTTTTTTATTATATAAAGCCATGCAAAACCCATACTTATCGAGAATTACCATGCAGCTTCTTTTGCCAATATATTTTTAAAAAGTATTTCTTTCTCCTTTCCAATCACTCAACTTGACCAGAAGAGCGCCATGCCTCTCTCCTTATCATCCAATCCCTCTTACCGTCGCCGGCTGGCTGTTCCTTTTCTCATATTTAACAAGAAACTCTTTCTTTATTCGGCTGACGCCAAATACTAGGATACTGATCACCGGCAGGGAAAATAAAGCCAATATCCCAAATAGTCTTGCTCCTGCCGCCGATAACCCCGTCAGGTGAAACACCGGCCCGATCCAAGCTGCGGCCAGGAAAAAACCGCCTCCGCACATCGCGGCCAATACCGCCCGCCAAGCATTGAGCGGCCAGCACTGGAAGATCAATACCAGTAACTCTACTACACCGATGAGCAATGCACAGATGGTAGAAATTTCTGCAAATGACAAGTTCAAAGCTGTTCCAAAGTGCAGCGCAGTCAAAAGCACCAGCACATTGGCCAATCCTCCCGGCAAAGAGTTTAAGAGGACATTTCCCAAAAATCCACCCTTTATCCTTGTAAAAGAAGGCTCAAAAGTCAAAAGAAACGACGGCGCGCCGATCAGGAATCCGCTGATCAATGTGATCTGCGCGGGAAGGAGCGGATATGGGATCGCTGCAAACAGTAAAATTACCGCCATGAGAAAAGAAAAAATATTTTTTACACAGAACAATGAGGCGGAACGTTCAATATTGTTGATGACTCTCCGTCCCTCTTTTACAATTTGCGGCATAGCGGTAAAATCGGAATCCAACAGCACCAACTGAGCCACCCGGCCTGCCGCTTCGCTTCCGGAAGCCATAGCAATACTACAATCCGCTTCTTTTAATGCCAGCACATCGTTGATGCCGTCTCCAATCATCGCTACCGTGTGACCATTGGCTTTCAGTCCTTGGATCAGCTTTCGCTTTTGTTCCGGCGCCACGCGCCCAAACACTCCGTTTTGCTCCGCTAAAAGCCCAAAATCCTCCGTATCCGAGATCTGGCTCATATCGACGAAATGGCTCGCCTGCTCTACGCCCACCCTCTGCGCCACACAGGAAACTGCCTCTGCGTTGTCCCCGGAAATCACCTTTACAGTCACACCCTGCGCTCTAAAATATTGAAGAGTTTCTTTTGCCTGCTCCCGCAGTTTATCTGCCAGAATCAAAAAACAAATCGGTTCCGGCGCATCCATCAGCCCTTCTTCTCCGATTACATGCTTGCCTTTTGCAAACAACAAAACTCTTCGCCCATCCAAAAAGAGCTGTTTTAGAACCGGTTCGTATTCCGCCACATGTTCCTTCAGCAAGATCTCCGGAGCTCCCAGCAAATAGCAGGTTCCATCTTCCTGACAAACCGCACTCCATTTCCGTTCCGAGGAAAAGGGGATTTTTTGGCAGCCGGCCAGTTCTGGCGCTGGTTCTGAAACCCAGGCTTTTAAAGCCTGGGCCGTCCCATTGTCCCCATCCATTCCACGTATATATCCATATAAAATTTCTCGAAACTCTTCCTCTTGTTTTCCTTCTACCGCTTGTACCTGCTGCACTTCCAGATGACCTTCCGTGATCGTTCCTGTTTTGTCCAAACATAGCACGTCAACTCTGGCCAGATTTTCAATACAGGCCAATTCATGTACCAGCGTGCGGGTTTTCGCCAGACGAATCACGCTAACTGCTAAGGCTACGCTAACTAGCAGATAAAGCCCTTCCGGAATCATCCCGACAATCGCAGCCACTGTAGAACGAACGGCATAGGAAACACCGGTGTCCAACCCTGCCATCTGTTTTCCAAACATCAAAATTCCTACTGGCACAATAACGATTCCAATTATTTTCAATAACCGATCCAGTAATTTCATCATCTCGGAACGGTATCGTTTCTTTCGTTTCATTGCATTTGTCAAGCTGAAGGCATAGGAGTCCTCTCCCACTCGATCCAAGCGAGCCAGGCAATGACCGGAAACTAAAAAACTGCCGGAAAGCAAAGCATCGCCTTCCCGCTTTTGGATCACATCGGATTCTCCCGTTAAAAGCGCTTCATTGACCTCAACCGTGCCTTGACAGATAAACGCATCCGCCGGTACCTGAGAACCCGGCTGCAGCACAACGATATCATCGATCACCAATTCTTCCGGTAGAAGCTGCGACTGCCTGCCGTCTCGGATTACGGTGACTCTACGGGCAGATATCAGAGAAATCCGATCGAGGATTCTTTTCACCCGCAACTCTTGAACAATGCCAATCAGGACATTGACAATAACCACGCCTAAAAACATCATATCGGTATAGGCGCCGACCAAAAACAAACAGCATGCTAAGGCAGCAAATAAGAAATTAAAAAAAGTAAACACATTGTCCCAAACGATCTGAACTGCCGTCTTAGAAAGCGATTTGGGAGTCTGGTTATCATATCCTTTTCGATAACGCTCCGCCGCCTGTTCTCCGGTCAGTCCTTGGCTGATTTCAGCTTCCGTCCGAATCAACGGTTCTCTGATCTGCCGTGATTTTTTTCTTCTCATCATACCAATTTCCTCTCTGTGATTAGGGTAACAAAAAAAGAAAAAAATCTTCGGCGAAAATGAAATAAAAATCTGGAAAAAAAATCGAAAGAAGTTCAAAAGATTACAAAGGGAAAGCCCATTTTATGCGGTAAAATCCGCAGGCTTTCCCTTCGCATTTAGAAGTTGAAACACATTTTCCTTTTTATAGCAATCCAAACTCTCTCTTTAGAGAGGTCGCCATCAAATCATGAATCTGATCGGTATAAGCATTGTGGACGGTGGTAAAACCATGGCACACTCTGGGAGCCACAAACATTTCGCAGGGAATACCAGCGTTTAAGAGACGTATCCCATATTTTACGCTGCTGTCCCGCAGAGTATCATACTCCGCCGCCAAAATAAAGTGAGGGCAAAGCCCCTGTACGTCCGCAGCATGGCCTGGGAACGCATATTTGGGCGGGAGTACCTGGTTCAAATTGCTTCCGTCATAAGTGGCTTCCGCTCCTCTCGCGTAAGTCCCCCGACCGTCCATACGCAGCTCATACCACTGATGATAGCTGTGATCTTCTGTAAAATCCATTGTCAGCGGCGCGCAATTTAAGATGCACAGAGCCGGCGCAGGGCCGTCCTGATCTCTCAGATACATCGCCAGTCCAGCGCAAAGATTTCCCCCAGCGCTGGTTCCATGAAGGGCAATCCGGCTGCCGTCGCCGCCTAACTCGTCCGCATGATCGTGCATCCACATATAGGCCGTATAGCAGTCCAGAAGCGGTTTTGGATAACAGACTTCCCGATTGGACAGCCGATAATCCACACACACCACAATGCAGGGAACCTTTTCCGCGAACGCAATACAGCGGTAATTATCGATATCGATGCTTCCTCCGACCCAGCCGCCGCCATGAATTTCCAGCATCATCGGTGCTGGCTTTTTCATGTTTGCTGGAGTAAAAATCCGAACGCGCAGTTCCTGCCCTTCATCAGGGCCTGGAATCATTCGATCCTCCATCGTCATACCTTCCGGGAGGGTATAGCCGAACAAATCCTTACTTTGCGCTTCTCTCGCAGCCTTCAGTTCCTCATCCTCACCGGACATATAAGACATGTAATGGTTTTCATATCCGGGAAATGGTTTTCCTCTCAGTTTCATAAAAGCCTCCTATTTCTCCTCGTTGCTTTTGTATTTCTTGTCTTACCTTCCATGAACAAGAGCATACACCCCTTGTCAATTGAAGATATCATACGATGTTATGGAAAACAACAAGGCATTCTCTCAATCTGCATAAAAATCTTACTCACTTTTTGCTCTATTTGGGAGGGATTTTCAGCGCTTTCCATCCTTGAACCATAGTATCTTCTCATTTGTGCAAAATATTTTGTCAGGTTGCCCAAAAAGCATTGTTGCGATATACTATCTTTGTACCTTCAATTGACAGATCTTTTATGTGATAATCTCTCAACATGGTCCCAAGATCTTCCTATAACAGAAAAAGGAGTAACCTCTTATGTGGATTTATGATTATAAATCAGAAAAAGACAATCCTTATAAGGAACCCCCGTTCTTCGAAATTATTCACATGTCTTATGTAGACAATCTTCCGGCCTGGTCCTATCCCTGGCATGCCCATGAAGACTCTTATGAACTGGCCTTCGTCATGCAGGGTTCCGGTATGATCTATGTCAATACTTTGACTCTTCCCGTAGAGACAGGCTCCATCATCCTGATCCCGAAAAATCTCATGCACCACTTTTCGGCCTCCGGAGATGAAACGATGCAGTATTACACGCTGCGTTTCCGTACCAATCCAGGAGATCCGACTTCTTTGTCCTCTCTTTTTCGTCCAGACTGTGCGGTAACATCCGGTATCAATTACCTTCCTTTTATGAAAAGTACGTTTCAGCTGCTTTTCCATCTCCACCAGACCAATGGGGGCATTGTAGACAAGCCCTTCCAGTCCATCTGTCTTGGCCTCTTTCATCTGGCTCAAGAGCTATTGACCAACGAGGCCATGACGGTACGGTTAGATGAACATTTTTCAGCCAGCGATATCCTAAATTACATTTCCGAACATTCTTCCGAGAAGATAACCCTGGAATCTCTGGCCCAACACTTTCATGTCAGCCCGTCTCATTTGAGCCGTATCTTCTGCAATGCCTATCACATATCGCCCATTAACTACATCATCTATTCACGCATTACGCTCTCTACCGAATACCTGCTCAAATCAGATTTGTCGGTATCTGAGATTTCAGAATTGGTAGGTTACGAAAACCCAACCCACTTTACGAATCTCTTTATCAAGCGGATTGGCTGCACCCCTTCCGAATACAGAAAGCGCAATCAACAAATCCCGTAAGGAATTTTCAGCGAAATTTCCTATAGAATAAAAAAATGGTTGGATTTTCTATAGGCAATATGCCTACAAAAAATCCAACCATTTTTCTTTGAATACTCGTCTCTATTTTGCGTAATCTGTCACGCGAGACTCGCGGATAACATTGACTTTGATCTGACCAGGATATTCCAACTCGGATTCGATCTGCTTGGAGATATTTCTCGCAAGCAAAACCATATCGTCGTCGCTGACCTGATCCGGAATAACCATAATACGAACTTCTCTACCTGCCTGAATTGCAAAGGACTTTTCCACTCCCTTAAAGGAGTTGGTAATTTCTTCTAACTGTTTCAATCTGTTGGTGTATGTTTCTAATGTCTCGCGTCTCGCGCCAGGTCTAGCCGCAGAAATCGTATCTGCCGCCTGTACGATACACGCGATCAGACTAGTCGGCTCTACATCCCCGTGGTGAGATTCCACTGCATTGATAACAACAGCGGATTCCTTATACTTCTTACACAGGTCTGCGCCGATTTGAATATGGGATCCCTCCATCTCGTGATCGAGGCTTTTTCCAATATCATGAAGTAAGCCGGCACGTTTTGCCAGTCGAATATCCAATCCCATCTCTCCGGCCAAAAGTCCGGAAAGGTGTGCAACCTCAATGGAATGCTTTAATGCGTTTTGTCCATAGCTGGTGCGGAAACGCATCTTGCCGAGCAGACGAACTAATTCCGGATGAATACCGTGAATACCTACTTCCAAAGTCGCGGCTTCACCTTCTTCCCGAATCATCGTCTCCACTTCTTTTTGCGCTTTTTCCACCATCTCTTCGATTCTTGCCGGGTGAATCCGGCCATCCAGAATCAACTTCTCCAGGGCAATCTTCGCGATCTCTCTCCGCATCGGATCAAAACCGGAAAGAATAACCGCTTCCGGCGTATCGTCAATAATCAAATCTACGCCAGTCAGCGTTTCCAAAGTGCGGATGTTCCGTCCCTCACGACCGATGATCCTTCCTTTCATCTCATCGCTGGGGAGTTGTACCACAGAAATGGTCGTCTCAGCCACATGATCCGCAGAACATTTCTGAATCGCGGTCACAACATATTCCCGCGCCTTCTTGTTCGCCTCTTCTTTGGCTCTCGCTTCCATCTCCTTAATCATTTTTGCCGTGTCATGTTTTACATCTTCTTCAACAGTTTGTAACAGGTAGGTCTTTGCTTGTTCGGAGGTAAGTCCAGAAATTCGCTCCAATTCCAGCTTTTCCTTCTCAAGCAACGCGTCTACTTCCGCGTTTTTCTTGTTCAGGTTTTCTTCCTTTGCCGCATAACTACTCTCTCTTCGTTCCAAAGCCTCCGTCTTCTTGTCCAAATTTTCTTCCTTGTTCTGAAGACGGCGCTCCAGCCGCTGCAGTTCGGCCCGACGTTCCCTGCATTCTTTTTCCAAGTCGTTTTTGGTCTTTAAAGACTCCTCTTTCGCTTCGAGAAGAGCTTCCCGTTTCTTTGTCTCAGCAACTTTCAGTGCCTCATCAATGATCTCTCTAGACTTTTCCTCCGCCGCGCCAATCTTTTTTTCATAGACGCCCTTCCGATAGGAAATTGCCAGAAACCAGGAAACAGGAGCCGCAATGACCAGAGTAATCAGCACAGGAATGATGATTTCTGTCACAGGAGCACCTCCTTATTTAATTTTCATTGTACATATTGCCAAATTTTCTACCGAATCAGCAAAAAATTCTGCATGAAATACGAATACAACATATAAATTTTAATCTTTTTTTCAGTGCCTGTCAAGTAGAATCTTGCGCTTACTCAGGACACCTAAAATTTCATTTTAGGTTAAAATATTGTTGTAAAATATAGCGTTGAATTTTACATTAAATCAGGATATACTAAGAGTAGAAAAGGAGAATATGAGTATGCCTAATATCAAACCAATCTCTGATTTAAGAAATTACAGTGATGTGCTCCGCGATGTATCGGTCGGTGCCCCCGTCTTTCTTACCAAAAACGGACGTGGACGTTATGCAATCATTGACATACAGGATTATGAAAAAACGCGGGCGTCCCTGAAACTTATGGAAGAACTTGCAAAAGGAAAAAAGTCAGGGGAGGAAAAGGGATGGCTTTCATCCGAGGATGTGAGAGCACATTTCCGGGCAAAGGCGAATGAAGAATAGTATCCACTACTCCCCAGAAGCCCAAAACGACCTTGATGAAATCTGGGCGTATATTTCCTTTGAGTTATGCAATCCGCTAGCCGCAGAAAGCACCGTAAACAAAATTATGGACACCGTTGACAAACTGGAAGATTTTTCAGAAATCGGCGTTTCACTATCTTCTATAACAGATATAGAAAGCGATTATCGTTTTCTCACCAGTGCAAATTACGTGATTTTCTACCGCGCGAACGGGCAGGATTATACATTGACCGTGTTCTCTATGGCAGACGGGATTATCTTCGAATTCTGTTTCCCGATCTGCCACAGAACGACAACGAAGGATAAAGCAAAATAGAATAACGATAGAAGGCTGCCGTTGGCAGCCTTCTATCGCATTGAAAAAAGCAGCAGAGTTCTATACCCTGCTGCTTTTTCCAACGCTATAATAAAATGATATATTACTCTTCCGTAGGCAATTTTACAGCGTCCTGATCTTCTTTCTCCGGCTCGTCTTTTTTTGCATAATGAGCCCGCACTTTCGCCTCGATCTCATCCATCACAGAAGGGTTGTCCTTCAAAAATTTCTTAGCCGCTTCCCGTCCCTGGCCCATCTTTTCCCCATTATAGGCATACCAAGAACCGCTCTTATCTACAATGCCGACCTTTGCCGCAAGATCTAAAATATCGCCTTCGCTGGAAAGTCCCTCTCCAAAGATGATATCCACCTCTGTCTCCCGAAACGGCGGCGCTACTTTATTCTTTACCACCTTGATTTTGGCGCGGTTTCCGACCAGCTCTCCGCCTTGCTTTAACGCCTCTCCGCGGCGTACTTCCATACGGACGGAAGAATAAAACTTCAAAGCGCGTCCGCCGGTGGTCACTTCCGGATTTCCGTAGGAAATTCCGACCTTTTCACGAAGCTGATTGATAAAAATCACAATACAGTTAAACTTAGAAATCACAGCGGTCAACTTCCGCAAAGCCTTTGACATCAATCTGGCCTGCAAGCCGACCTGCATGTCTCCCATTTCTCCGTCGATCTCCGCCTTCGGAACTAAGGCAGCCACGGAGTCAATGACGATGATGTCCAGAGCGCCGGAACGAACCATCGCCTCTGCGATCTCCAACGCTTGTTCCCCGTTATCCGGCTGAGAAATATACAGATTATCAATATCCACGCCGATCTTTTTTGCGTAAGCAGGATCTAACGCATGCTCCGCGTCGATGAAGCCGGCGATGCCGTCCCGTTTCTGTGCTTCCGCAATCATCCGAAGCGCAACGGTCGTTTTACCGCTGGATTCCGGTCCATAGATCTCGATCACGCGTCCCCTGGGCAGTCCGCCGACGCCAAGAGCCAAATCCAGGCTCAGGGACCCTGTCGGAATCACCTGTACATTCATATGGGAATTCTCATCTCCCAATTTCATCACAGAACCTTTGCCAAAGGTTTTCTCAATTTTCTCCATCGCGTCCGTTAACGCTTTTAACTTTTCTTCGCTGATCATAGCATCCTCCATCACGAACTAATGTTCGTCCCTTATTTATAGTAATATACTTTCGGGAAATTGTCAACTGAAATTATAGAAAAAAGGAAGAGAAAAAGAAGTAATCTCCATCGAACAACAAAGAAACTTGCAAAGCGGAATTTCCCGCCTGCATAAGAAGCGGAAAGCTCGAAAATGGAATCCATCTTCGAGCTTTCGCTTTACAGATCTTACCTGCTCTTATTATACTTTCATCTGTAGTCTTTGTCAACTATTTGGATAACGTTCCGCGTCCTCGTAAGGGATCTCCACTCCGCTCACATCCAAGGTGGCAAAAAGATCCTGGGGAGTCTCCGCCCGGCGGATCAGCTTTGCGCTGCCGTCCTCCTGCAAAAGGATCTCGGCGGAACGCAGTTTTCCATTATAGTTATACCCCATAGAAAATCCGTGGGCTCCGGCGTCGTGGATCACCAGAAGATCGCCTTTTTCGATCTCCGGCAGCATCCGGTCTACCGCAAATTTATCATTGTTCTCGCAGAGAGACCCTGTGATATCGTACTTATGATCGCAAGGCTTGTCCTCTTTTCCCATCACGGTGATGTGATGGTAAGCGCCGTAAATCGCCGGACGCATCAGATGAGCAGCGCAGGCATCGCAGCCAATATACTCTTTATAGGTGTGTTTTTCATGAACGGCGCGGGTTACCAGACAGCCGTAAGGCCCCAACATAAACCGGCCCATCTCCGTATAGATCGCCACATCCCCCATGCCGGCGGGAACTAGGACTTCCTCATACACTTTGCGAACGCCTTCCCCAATGGCCAAAATATCATTGGCTTCCTGATCCGGGCGATAAGGAATTCCCACGCCGCCAGACAGGTTAATAAAGGCGATATCCGCGCCGGTTTCTTTTTCCAGGCGGACCGCCAGCTCAAAGAGCTGCTTTGCCAACGTCGGATAGTAATCATTGGAAACCGTATTGCTGGCTAAAAACGCGTGGATACCAAACCGCTTCGCTCCCTTTTGCTTCAAAATCCGGTAAGCCTCGAACATCTGCTCCGTGGTCATTCCATATTTGGCGTCGCCTGGATTGTCCATAATTCCATTGCCAAACTCGAAAACGCCGCCTGGGTTATACCGGCAGCTGATGGTCTCCGGAATTCCGCCGTGCTTTTCCAGGAAATCAATATGCGTGATATCGTCCAAATTCACAATCGCGCCCAATGCTCTCGCATACTGAAACTCTTCCGCCGGCGTATCATTGGAAGAAAACATAATATGCTCGCCGGTAATCCCGCAAGCCTTGGAAAGCATCAATTCTGTAAAAGAAGAACAGTCGCAGCCGCAGCCCTCTTCTTTTAAAATCTGCAAAATCGCCGGATTGGCGTTGGCCTTTACGGCAAAATACTCCCGATAGCCGGGATTCCAGGAAAACGCCTGTTTTACCCGTCTGGCATTCTCTCGAATGCCCTTCTCATCGTAGAGATGAAAGGGCGTCGGATACTGGGAAACAATCCCCTCCAGCTGTTCCTTTGTCACAAATGTTGCTTTTTTCATGATTCTCTTGCCTCTTACTCCTTAGTCAACTTCTAGAATCCGCATCATATTGGTGGAGCCGACACCACGGATCTGTTCCTTCGGCTCGTTGACTACGCCGGCGGTTACCACCACACGTTCGCCGGATGAAACATATCCGTACTCCCGTGCCTCCCGCAAACATGCGGGAATCAAGTCCTCCGTCGAGCTCTCCCACTGAATCCTGACCGGTTTGACGCCCCAGAGAAGCTGGAGCTGGCGAAGCACCCGATCGTTGGGCGTCATCCCCAGAATCGTCACAGCCGGACGCCATTTCGAAAGCATCCTCGCTGTATAACCGGACATTGTCGGCGCCAGAATCACCTTTGTTTCCAGCTGGGTCGCCGCTGAGACAGACGAATAGCATACCACATTGGTTACGCTGGCCTTATGGCGGCTCAGCTTCCGCTGCCGGTATGCGTCGTGATCCAGATGCTCCTCTGTAGTTCGGGCAATCTGCGCCATCATCTGTACCGCTTCTACTGGGTATTTCCCCACGGCGGTTTCCCCGGACAGCATGATCACATCGGTTCCGTCATAGATCGCATTGGCGACGTCCGCCACCTCGGCACGGGTCGGCCTAGGATTTCGCATCATGGAATCCAACATCTGGGTCGCAGTGATCACCGGCTTTGATGCCTCATTGCATTTTCGGATGATTTTCTTCTGTATGTAAGGAACTTCTTCCGGCGGGATCTCCACACCCATATCTCCTCTGGCTACCATGACGCCGTCGCAGACATCCAGAATTTCGTCGATATTGTCCACGCCTTCTCGATTCTCAATCTTTGCAATAATCTGAATCTTGGAATCGAAGGCATTTAAAATCCGCCGGATAG
Source organism: Hominifimenecus sp. rT4P-3 (assembly GCF_051055405.1). Classification (GTDB taxonomy): domain Bacteria; phylum Bacillota; class Clostridia; order Lachnospirales; family Lachnospiraceae; genus Pseudolachnospira. The sequence continues at coordinate 2,025,628 of NZ_CP167068.1, forward strand.
AGCGGATACAGTTGGCATTTCTCACAAAGGATGCCGCAATGAAATCAAAGCCCTGCTCGATTCCAAATGCAATATCATCCTGATCCTGTTCGGTAATATCCGGGAGGCGCACTTTGACGCCAGGCACATTGACGCCTTTTTGCTGTCCCAATACGCCGCCGTTTCGTACCGTACAAATAATATCCGTATCGGTGGTTTCTTTCACAACCAGCTGAATCAAACCATCGTCAATTAAAATCGCATTTCCAGGCTCCACATCCGCTGGAAGTCCCGGATAGGTAATATGGCCGATATTCCCATTTCCTACCATCGATTTTGTCGTTAAAGTAAATTCACTGCCAGCGGTAAGCGTCACTGGCTTTCCGTCTTCCAAAAGCCCGGTCCGAATCTCCGGCCCCTTGGTATCCAAAAGAGCCGCGACAGGGATTCCCATCTCCTCCCGAAGCGCTTTTAACTGTTCCAGTTTCGCTTTATGCTCCTCATGGGTACCGTGGGAAAAGTTGAAGCGGGCGACATCCATCCCCTCTTCGATTAAGCGGCGCATCACCGCCCGATCTTCCGTATTTGGTCCCATGGTGCAGATAATCTTCGTCTTTTTCTTCATGCCTGACCGTCTCCCTTTGTCACATGTTTATGAGTATAGAGATGGTCCTGGCAATATTCATAATTCCCCTCACATTTAGAACAAAAACGGAATTCCAGCGACGGATCATCCAATTCGGTCCGGCCGCAGACCGCGCAGCGGTGACGAGGGCCGGAGGACGCCTGATGAACCTTATGCTGATAGACCACTTTACGCTTGACCTGCTTTGCCCGTTGAACCGGCTTTCGGTACAGAAAGAAAAACAAAAGGAAATTCAACACGGTCATAAAAACCATAATACGGCCCGGCCAACTGCTCTTAATAAAGTCGTAAGCTACAATGACCCCATAAAAAATCCCCAGCCACTTCGCCTTCACGGGAATCACGAAAAACAGCATAAACTGTACGTCCGGCAACATCAGGGCAATCGCTAAAATCAACGTGCTGTAGAGATCCAAGGAGGCCGATGCCGCCGCGTAAATCGACAGAAAAGGTCCGTAAAAAGGATAGATCAAAAACGCACCGATGATAATGGCTACAATTCCGACCAACAGATACAAATTCAATCGGAAGGTTCCCCACATCTGCTCTAAAAGCCGTCCAATCGACAGGAAGCAGATCGCGCCGATCACAAGTAAGAACGGATCGCTGCTGGATGGAAAAATCAGAAAAGTCACCAGACGCCAGATCTGGCCGTGTAAAATAGCATAAGGATTTAGACTTAACCATTCAATATAAAAAGTAGGATTTGTCAGATTCAGCACAAACCCAACGGCTTGCATAGCGATCAGATAAATCATCAGATTACGCACCGCAAAACGGCCAAACTTCCGTTCCAATTTATCAATAAAATTCATACAATCCTCTTTCTTTGCCTTCTCTGCAGGCACTTATGGATGGAAAATGTCATTTCTTAACACAAATGCGCCCCTGAGGGCCGTTCTCTTCCTAATCTATACAATAGAGATACCCTATCCATACAAAAATTACACTATATTATAGGTGGATTTTCTGTTTTTGTCAAATCTTTCCCTGCCATTTTACCAAAATTTAACCCTTTTATCCGGAAGCGCCGCCCCTTGTCCGGTTTTGCGGATTTTAATATTTCCTTTAGGAATTTTAACTTGTATTTTTGAGGAAAAAAGGATATAACGTATTATGGTGAGAAGTGAGGAGGATGATTATGACCCCCAAGTATTCTTTAGGTATTGATATTGGGTCCACAACGGTAAAAATCGCGGTTCTGGACCAAGAACATAAAGTACTATTTTCCGACTATGAACGCCATCTGGCACATATACAAGAGACTTTAGCAGAATTGCTCAAACGTGCCCAATCGACTCTTGGCTCCATCGCTCTGCACCCGGTGATTACCGGCAGCGGCGGATTGACCTTATCCAAACATTTAAACGTTCCATTTGTACAGGAAGTGGTGTCCGTTGCCGCTTCCCTTCAGGACTATGCCCCGCAGACCGACGTTGCCATCGAGCTTGGCGGCGAAGACGCCAAAATCATCTATTTTACCGGCGGTGTAGACCAAAGGATGAACGGTATCTGCGCTGGAGGCACCGGCTCTTTTATCGATCAGATGGCCGCCTTGCTGCAGACGGATGCGTCCGGACTCAACGAATACGCGAAAAATTATAAAGCTATCTATCCCATCGCCGCCCGCTGCGGCGTGTTTGCCAAAAGCGATATTCAGCCTCTCATCAATGAAGGGGCTACCAGGGAAGACCTGTCCGCTTCCATCTTTCAGGCGGTAGTGAATCAGACCATCAGCGGCTTGGCCTGCGGCAAACCGATCCGCGGCCACGTAGCCTTTCTCGGCGGCCCGCTTCATTTTCTCTCGGAGCTGCGGTCCGCTTTTATCCGCACGCTGCACCTGACCGACGAGCAAGTGATCGCCCCTGACCACTCCCATCTCTTTGCCGCTATCGGCGCGGCCATGAACAGCCAGGACGCCGAGGTTGCGATCGACGAGTTGATTCATCGCCTGACTACCGGGATTCAGATGGATTTCGAGGTCAAGCGGATGGAGCCCTTATTTTCCGATGAAAAAGCATATCAGGATTTTCTCGCCCGCCATGAAAAGCACCGGGTCAACCGCGGGGATCTCCGAGACTACCATGGCAACTGCTATCTGGGAATCGACGCAGGGTCCACCACCACAAAATTGGCTCTGGTTGGCGAGGACGGAACCCTGCTCTACTCTTTTTACAGCAACAACAACGGAAGTCCTTTGACCACGACGATCCGCGCCATGGAAGAGATCAAGGAACAGCTTCCGTCGGATGCGAAAATTGCCTATTCCTGTTCCACCGGTTACGGGGAGGCTCTGTTAAAGTCCGCCCTGATGTTAGATGAAGGGGAGGTCGAAACGGTCGCCCATTATTATGCGGCTGCGTTCTTTAATCCCAATGTAGACTGCATCCTGGACATCGGCGGTCAGGATATGAAATGTATCAAAATCAAAAATAAAACTATTGATACGATTCTGCTGAACGAAGCCTGCTCTTCTGGCTGCGGTTCTTTTATCGAAAACTTTGCCAATTCCCTGGATTATACCGTGGAGAACTTTGCAAAAGAAGCGTTATTTGCCAAAAACCCCATCGATCTTGGCACCCGCTGTACGGTATTTATGAATTCCAACGTAAAGCAGGCCCAGAAAGAAGGCGCTCCGGTCTCCGATATCTCCGCCGGTTTGGCTTATTCCGTTATTAAAAACGCTTTGTTTAAAGTAATCAAGATCACCGACCCCAAAGACCTAGGGGAAAATGTGGTGGTACAGGGCGGTACCTTTTACAATGACGCGGTACTCCGCAGCTTTGAAAAAATTTCCGGTTGCCAGGCGGTCCGCCCGGATATCGCTGGCATTATGGGAGCGTTCGGCGCAGCCCTGATCGCCAGAGAACGGGGAGCCGGGAGAGAAACCCAGATGCTGCCTGTGGATGAAATCCTAGAGTTAAGCTTTACCACCTCCCTGACCCGCTGCAAGGGCTGCACCAACCACTGCCTGCTGACCATCAACCGTTTTCCCGGCGGGCGCAGCTACATCACAGGAAACCGCTGTGAAAAGGGACTGGGAAAAGAGCGCGCTTCGGAAAAGGTTCCGAATCTGTTTGAATACAAAAACAACCGGATTTTCGGCTATGAGCCGCTTCCAAAGGAAAACGCGCCCCGCGGCGTCATTGGGATTCCGCGCGTTTTAAATATGTACGAAAACTTTCCGTTCTGGGCTGTATTTTTCCGGGAGCTGGGCTTTTCCGTGGTGCTCTCTCCTATCTCCAGCCGGAAGGTTTATGAGCTGGGAATGGAATCGATACCCAGTGAATCCGAGTGCTATCCGGCAAAAATCAGCCACGGCCATATCCAGTGGCTCTTGGATCAGGGGATCTCGACCATCTTCTATCCTTCGATTTTTTATGAACGTTTGGAGAGAAAAGGACCTCAAAACCACTATAACTGCCCGATCGTGATCTCCTACCCGGAGAATATCAAAAACAACGTAGAAGGAATCAAGAGCGATCAAGTTCGTTTTATTCACCCGTTCATGGCTTTTACGGATGAAAAAACAGCGGTAAGCCGCCTGGAAGCGATCTGTAAAGAAGAATTTGATATCCCCGCGGCGGAAGTAAGAAAGGCAGGCCACGCAGCCTGGACGGAGCTGATCAAGGCGAAGGACGATCTGCAAAAAGAGGGAGAACGGGTCCTCGCGTGGATAAAAGAAAACAAACGTCACGGTATCGTTCTGGCCGGACGGCCTTATCATATTGATCCGGAAATCAATCACGGAATTCCGGAGATGATTGCCTCCTACGGCATCGCCGTGCTGACGGAAGACTCCATCTCCCACTTGGCGGAACCAGAGCGGCCGCTCATCGTCAACGACCAGTGGATGTATCATTCCAGGCTGTATGCGGCGGCCCAATATGTAAAGGGGCGCGACGATCTGGATTTGATTCAGCTAAATTCCTTTGGCTGCGGCCTCGACGCAGTTACCACGGATCAGGTCAGCGATATTTTGACCCACTCCGGAAAGATCTATACGGTGCTGAAAATCGACGAAGTCAACAATCTGGGCTCGGCCAGAATCCGAATTCGTTCTCTGCTCTCCGCCCTGCGGATCCGCACGGAACACCCGGTGGAACGGAAAATCATCAGCTCTGCCTATCAGCGTGCGGAGTTTACCGAGCAAATGCAAAAAGATGGCTACACCATCCTCTGCCCGCAGATGTCGCCGATCCATTTTGACCTGCTGCAGCCGGCCCTGAATCAATTTGGCTATCACGTCGTCATTCCGGACAACGGAAATCGGGCCGCCATCGATACGGGGCTGAAATATGTCAATAACGACGCCTGCTTCCCCTCTCTGATCGTAGTGGGCCAATTGATGAACGCGATCTTATCCGGCAAATACGATACGAACAAACTGGCCATCATCATGACGCAGACCGGCGGAGGCTGCCGTGCCTCGAATTATCTGGCCTTTATCCGCCGGGCATTGGAGAAAGCCGGTTTGGCACACATTCCGGTCATCTCCCTGAATGTGAACGGCATGGAGACCAACTCCGGATTTCACTATTCACCCGCTATGGTGGTGCGGGCCATGCAGGCCATCATTTATGGCGACGTGTTCATGCGGGTGCTTTACCGAGTCCGCCCTTATGAGAAAGAACCCGGCTCCGCCAACGCCCTCCATGAAAAGTGGAAACAGATTTGCATTCGTTCCCTCACAAGCGGCGGCTGGGGGATGCGGGAATTTAAGAAAAATATCCGGAACATCATTCGGGAATTCGATACATTCCCCATCCACGAGGATATGAAAAAGCCGCGGGTCGGCATCGTCGGAGAAATCTTAGTAAAGTTCCTTCCTCTCGCCAATAACTATCTGGTCGACCTTTTGGAACGGGAAGGCGCGGAAGCTGTGATGCCCGACTTGATGGATTTTCTGTCTTACTGTTTCTACGACGGGGACTTTAAGGCTCGCTACCTGGGAGGGAAGAAATCTTCCGCTTACACAGGTCTGCTGGGCATTCGTTGTCTGGAATATCTGCGCAAACCGGCGGCCGATGCCTTTAAGGCCAGCAAACGGTTTACGCCGCCCGCCAAGATTCAGCAGCTGGCCGAGTATGCGGAACCCTTTGTATCCATCGGAAATCAGTCCGGTGAAGGATGGTTCTTGACCGGCGAAATGATTGAACTGATCCACAGCGGCGCGAAAAATATTGTTTGTACCCAGCCCTTCGCCTGCCTGCCCAATCATGTGGTAGGAAAAGGCGTCATCAAAGAGCTGCGGCACAGCTTCCCGGATTCCAACATCATTGCCGTAGACTACGATCCGGGAGCCAGCGAGGTCAATCAGCTGAACCGAATCAAGCTGATGCTGGCCACGGCGATCAAAAATATGGCTTAAACCAAAAAACGAAAATACGCCCCGGCGAATGCCGGGGCGTAAAAAATAATATGGAATGATGCAGACTATTGCCGGGTATACACACTTAAACCAGCAATTCAAAGTCGTAGCGGTACCCAAAGTTTTCTCCTACGCTTCGGACACCGTCCGCGATCTCTTCCTTGCTGTAATCATGCTCGTCGAGAAAATCTTCTTCCATCTCGTTCAGATGCAGATAAAACGCCATCGCCAGCCGGAAATGTTCCAAATTTTCCGTATCCAGTTCTTCCGAAAGCAGATTCTCCGCTTCGTTGATCTCTCCCGCATCGGCCAAAGCCAGCAGCTTCCGGTATAACTGATCCTCCGGGGAATCCTCGCTTGGCTCCGAAACGACTTCTTCGTTTAACACCATTTTTGCTAACACTCGTACCATGTCCCGAATGGCGCGGGTAGCATAATCTTCACTTACCATAGCGCTCCTTTCCTGCCCTTTACCGCGATTTAAAATCTTTCCAATAGCTATTATAAAGTTCGTCCATCTCTTCCCCCAGGTAGTGATAGACCTCGCACCGCTCCAATACGTCCTCCGGCGGAAACAATGCTTCATTTTCCAGCTCTTCTTCGCTCATCCATTTCATGGTTTCCGTATTCGGCGTCGGATAGGTCAGATACTCGTACGTCATCATCCCAATCTCGCCGCGGCACATAAAATTGATCCACGCTTCCGCATTCTCCTTGTTCCTGCAATTTTTCGGAATCACCCAGGAATCCAGCCAAACATTCGATCCCTCTTCCGGAACGACGTATTTAAGATTCTCATTCTCATCCTGACAGTACAGCACCTCGCCGGAATAGATCACTCCGATGGCCGCCGACTCCCCGATCAAAAAATCCCTTGCCGAGTCATTGACATATTTATAGACCAATGGCTTTTGCTCCACCAGAAGTTCCGTTGCCTCGGCCAATTTTTCTTCTTCGACGGTATTGCAGGAAAGTCCCATCCGTTTGAAGGCGATCATGTAGATATCCCGCAGGCTGTCCTGCATCAAAATTTCATCCAGATAGGCCGCATCCCACAAATCCGCCCAGCTGGTAATGGTCCCCTCTGGTATCATCTCCGTATTATACAGGATGCCAACGGTTCCCCAATTGTAGGGAACCGAATATCGGTTGCCTGGATCAAAACTGGCGGAAAAATTCCGGCAGGTGTCGCTGATATTCACAAAGTTTGGTACATTGGCGTAGTCAATCTCCGCCAGCAGATCGTTTTGAATCATCTTCTCAATCATATAGTCGGAAGGACAGACCACGTCATAGCGCACGGAGCCGGACTCGATCACCGGATACATTTCTTCGTTGGTGTCGTAAGTATCATAGACGACCTCAATTCCTGTCTCCTCCTCAAACAGGTCCATCACTTCCGGATCAATATAATCCCCATAATTAAACACATAAACTTGACCATTCTCACCACCGGTGGATTCCGCGGCCGAACCGCAGCCGGCCAATAACCCCAGCATCAAAACGGCCAGAAATATTCCCATCTTCTTTCTCACGTCCGCCTCCTCAACTCTCTGCCTTTTTCGACCGTTTCTCTCGGTAATCCGGCAGAAAGTTCGCTATGATTAACAAAATCAAAACCGTAGCAAATACCACCGTCGACAGAGCATAGATCGACGGACGGATTCCCACCTTGACTTGGCTGTAAATCAACGTTGACAGCGTATTGACCCCAGCGCCTCTGGTAAAGTGGGTAATGATAAAGTCGTCCACCGACATGGTAAACGCCATCAAAAATCCGGAGACAATCCCTGGACGGATTTCCGGCAGCACTACTTTTAAGAACGCTTGAACCGGATTCGCACCTAAATCCAAAGCAGCTTCATAAGTCGTTTTTCCCGCCTGTTTCATCTTCGGCAATACGCTCAATACCACATACGGAATACAAAAAGTAATGTGGGCAATCAGAACCGTGTTTCGATTTAGAGAAATACCAAAAGCCACAAAAATCAGCATCAGGGAAATGCCGGTTACAATATCGGAGTTGACCATGGGAATATTATTCAACATTAAAATCATCGTCCGATGGCTGCTCTTCATCTTCTGAATGCCAATGCAGGCTAAAGTCCCCAAAATAGTCGCTGCCACGGCAGAAATCAAAGCGATAACCAGCGTATTTACGATCGCGTCCCGAATCGCCTCATCCTGAAACATTTCCAGGTACCAGCGCAGGGAAAAACCGCCCCATTTTGCCATGGACTTGCTTTCATTAAAAGAAAGTACCATCAAAGTAAAGATCGGCGCGTACAGGAAAATGCAGATTGCGCCTAAATAGCAACGCTCCCCTATCCGTTTCATCAGAATGCGTTCCCCTCCCCGCTTTTATCAAATTTTGCCAGCACCAACATACTAATCAAGATAAAGACCATCATGACCAAAGACAACCCCGAACCCAAATGCCAGTTGGAACCCACGGTAAATTCCTGATCGATAATATTTCCAATTAAAAGAACTTTTCCTCCGCCCAGCATATTCGGGATCACAAAGGTGGTAAGCGATGGAATAAATACCATGGTAATCCCGCTGACAATGCCGGGAACGCTTAAAGGAATTAAAATTTGGAATAAAATCTGCCGGTTGCTTGCGCCCAGATCCCGCGCCGCTTCCACCACACTGTCGTCAATTTTCATCAGTACATTGTAGATGGGAAGCACCATAAAAGGCAGAAAATCATAGACCATGCCCATCACAATGGCCGCAGGCGTATTGATCAGACGCATATTTGGAAGACCAAGAAACGAGAACAGATTGTTGATCACTCCATGTTTTTCCAAAATCGTCTGCCATGCCATGGTCCGTAAGAGAAAGTTCATCCACATGGGAAGGATAAATAAAAACACCACAAATCCTTTTTGCCCCAGGCCGCTTTTTCGTAAAATCAGCCCCAAGGGATAGGCCAGAATCAGGCAAATCAACGTACTGATCACTGCTAACAGCAGCGCCAATCCCAAAGCCTTTGCATGGGCGGGCACCGTGATCGAAGAAAGATTTGCCAGCGTAAACGCGCCGCTTCGGTCCGTCAGCCCGTAATAAACAATCATCCCCAAAGGAACCACCGTACAACAGATCATCCACAGCAAATAAGGCCCTGCCAGTAATTTCCTACTCATCGACGCCTATCGCCTCCTCATCTTCTGATTCTGGTTTATTCATGATCTGAATGTTAAAAGGATCGACCCATATACTGACCGGCGTTCCGACGGGATAACACCCCGTACTCTGAATCAACCACTCAAATCCGCCTGCCTGTACTTCCATCTCATAGTGAACGCCTTTAAAAATCAGATGAGATACCACGCCGTCCAAAATCCCTTGGCCCGGCTCCCGCAGTACAATATCCTCCGGGCGAATCACCACGTCCACCGGCCGGTTACGCCCAAAACCTTCATCCACACAGACAAATCGATGACCTAGGATTTCCACCAGCCGGTCCTCCCGCATCACGCCGTCCAAAATATTGCTGTCGCCGATAAAATCCGCCACAAAGGCATTTTCCGGTTCATTATAAATTTCTTCCGGCGTTCCCATCTGCTGAATATAGCCCTGATTCATCACTACCACCTTATCCGACATGGTCAGGGCTTCCTCCTGGTCGTGGGTCACATAGATAAAGGTAATTCCCAATTCGTTCTTTAATCGAATCAGCTCATACTGCATATCCTGGCGCAGCTTTAAATCCAGCGCCCCCAAGGGTTCATCCAAGAGAAGAACGCGAGGCTCGTTGACAATAGCCCTGGCAATGGCGATCCGCTGCTGCTGTCCTCCGGAAAGGGACGCCACGCTTCTCTTCTCATATCCATCCAGGTTCACAAGCTTTAACGCATATTTCGTTTTATCCTGGATATAAGTTTTACTTTTTCCGCTTATTTTTAAACCAAAAGCAATATTTTCCTCGATGTTCATATGGGGGAACAAGGCATATTTCTGAAACACCGTATTCAGCGGCCTTTTATTGGGAGGCACTGCCGCAATATCCTTTCCCTCAAACAAAACCTGGCCTTCATCCGGTTTTTCAAAGCCCCCGATAATCCGGAGCGTTGTGGTCTTTCCACAGCCAGAGGGGCCTAAAAGGGTAATGAACTCATTTTCCTGCACCGAAAGGTCCAGTTCATCCAATACCTTTGTTCCATCAAAACTTTTCGATATCTTTACCAATTCAATCAATGAACGCATCCCTGCTCTCCTCCTGTGTAGACGGTTCCAATATTCTTTAAAAGCTAGGCGGTGTGCTGACCCAGACAATCACTGCGCCAGATGCGGAAGCCAGATAGTGGGTCTGATCCGGCTTGTAGTAAAAAGCTTCTCCTTTTTTCGCCTTATAAGTGCGCTTCCCTAGGTGTATCGTCACAGATCCCTGCATCACATAGCCAAATTCTTCCCCTTCGTGAGGATTGTCCGGATATGTCGTTCCTCCCGGCTCTAAGGTAAGCAGGATCGGCTCCATCTCGTTTTTCTGCGCGTTGGGAATGATCCACTCTACCCGGTTTTTTAGCTCACAGTCCTTTTTTTCAAAAAAATCCGCTTTCTGGAATACGATTTGCTCCTCCACGGAATCGTCAAAAAAGTCCTTGAGGCTGGTTCCCAGACACTGAAGAATATCTGTCAGAGTCGCAATCGACGGGGATGTCAAATCCCGTTCCACCTGGGAAATAAAACCCTTTGACAGCTCCGCCCGGTCCGCCAATTCTTCCTGCGTCAGTCCCATCTTTACCCGAAGTTCTTTGATTTTCGGCCCGATTTCCATCTACTCACCCACTTTCCATTCGCCGCTTAATAAAACAGCAAAAGCTAAACACAAAGTTTAGTAGTTCTAAACCGCAAGTTTCATATTATCGTAACCCCTACTTTCTGTCAATACTTTTTCTCCGGAATCTTAACAAAACATAAAAGTGATGATATAATAGGATAAATTGACAAACATACAAAGGAGTCTTTATGAGCCAATTTTATACTGCCTATGTTGGTTCTTACACGGATACCAATTCCGGAAAAGGCCTAACCATTTTTGATGTAGATGTAGAGCGTGGAGATTTAAAAAAGCGGGGAGAAGTGGAAGTCAGCAACGCGACGTATCTGATCACTTCGCCGGATCAAAGGTATCTGTACGCGACTACGGACAAGGGAATCGCCTCCTTTCGCATCCTCCCGGACGGAAATCTGCGGCGGCTCAACACCGCCGCCATCCGTGGTATGCGCGGCTGTCATCTCTCGACAACGGCGGATAACCGTTTCCTCTTTGTGTCCGGTTCTTTTGATGGAAAAATTACCGTTTTGCATATCAACGAAGACGGCTCTGTCGGCTCCATTGCCGACGGTATTTTCCACAAAGGTCTTGGCAGCATCGCGGAAAGAAATTTTCAGCCCCATGTCCGCTGCGCGGTGCTGACTCCAGATGAAAAGTATCTTTGCGTCGCGGATTCCGGTATGGATCAGATCAAAATATATCGATTCCAGCGGAAAACCGGCGAATTAACGGAAGCCGACGTCATTCGCTGCCACCTTCAGGCCGCGCCCTGCTTCCTGCTGTTTTCCCCGGACGGAAAATACCTCTATGTTATGAAAGAGTTAAGCAACAAAATCGCTGTTTACTCTTACGACGGTTCTGGAAAACAGCCGATATTTGAACAGATTCAGGTCGTTTCTACATTGGGGAAAAAATTTAACGACTACAGCGCCGCTACCATGATGACCTTTGCAAAAGACGCCAGCCGGCTGCTTTGCACCAACACAGGCGATCACAGCCTTGGTATTTTTGAACGGGATCAGGAGACAGGTCTGCTACGGCAGATGAGCGTTTTGCCGATCAGCGGAGAGCGTCCGACGGATATCTGTATGTTTCCAGATGAACGCCATCTGTTTTGCGCCAACTATGAATCCAGCACCCTGACCTTCTTCCGGGTTCATTTCGATACCGGCCTGATCGTCATGTCCCGCGCGCCGCTTCCAGTAGACCAACCGGAATGCGCCTTGATCGTATCGCCGCCGCAAACGGACAGCAGCAAAAGGCTTTGACCATGATAGTCAAAGCCTAATTTCTACCTATTACAATCCACAGATGTTACCCAACTTGAAATATCATGAGCCAAAAGCCAATGATCACCGCGGATACCAATGTCATGACGCTTCCATATTTCAGCATATCCTTTTGCGTAAACAACCTGGCGGAATAGGGAATTACATTGACCGGGCTGCTGGTGATCAAAAGGAAGGCCAGCGCGGATGAAAAAATGCAGGGAGCTACCAAGGCCCAAGGGGCCTGGCCCGTCTGCTCCGCCAAGGAAATCATGATCGGCACAAGGATAATTCCACTGACCGTATTGCTGCTGAAAAGCATCTTCAGCAGAGAAACCGCCGCCACAATATAGGCACTGGAAAGAAAGAGTCCCTTGGCCAGCAAATCCTTGGAGAAAAATAGCTTTGCGATGGTCTCAGCCGTCCCATAACGATATAGGATGTCTCCTAAAAGAACTCCCGCGCAGATCAAAATCACAGAATCCCAGCTAATCGAAGAAATTGCCTTTTTCCAAGAAAGGATCTGTATCTTCGGGAGAAAAAGCGCCATTCCCGCCAACAAGGCGACATAATGGCTTTCCAGTCCCAACTTTTCCCCAAAAATCCACAAGAAAATAGCCGCGCCGAAAATAGCTAACAGGCAGCGTTCTTTCTTTCCCAGAGAAATCTTTTTCTCCTCCCAAGACAATGGACGGCAGCCACGGACGCCCCAGGATAGAATTCCCCAACCAGCTCCTAACAAAGTCAGGCTGATGGGAATTCCGATGGACATCCAGGAAAAGAAATCAATTGTAATTCCGCAATGTTCCTTTAAATAGGATACAGCGATCAAATTTGCCCCTGTAGCAATGGGGGTAGCCACTCCTCCGATCGCGCAGCCCCATGCCACCGCCAAAGTCATCGCCTTTCCCAAAAGCGGGTAATCCTCTCTCTCTTTCTGCCCTTCCAAGAGAGACATGACAATAGGGAAAACAATGGCGGCTGCCGCTACTTCTGTCACCCACATAGCCAGGAGGCATCCGGTCATAAGAATTCCCAGCAAAAGAAATACGGCTTTTGTCCCAAACAAACGAAAGATTTTCATGGAAATCCACGCCCCTACATTCGTCTGGCTAAAGGCTGAAGACAAAAGAAGCACTCCTAAGAAAAAAGCAAAAATCGTATTTCCAAAGCTTGCCGCTATCGCTTCCTCAAACTCCACAAGACCGGTAAGCGGAGCGCAGAGAACCACAAGCAGAGCCGTCACCCCGATCGGAACGCTTTCCAAGGCCCAGTTGACGACGGCAAACAGCAAAAGCGCCAGCGCCATCACGTCGCCGCCGCCTGGCAAATAAGAATTTGCCTTTCCCCAACACAGGAGAAGTAAGCCTCCAAGGGAACCATAAAAAACCCAGGCTTTCCAACCGTTCTCTTTTTTCATTCTCTGCTCCTATCGGAAACCGCCAAAGGCAACCCGTCCTGCCAAGAGAGCCTGAATTTTCTCTTCCGACTCCTCGGTTTTCTCCCAGGGCCTCATATGGCAGGTATCCTGAATCCAAAAAAGTTCTGGATGTTCCTTCGTGTACGGCGTCCACGTCTCCCCCCCTGGATAATTGGGAGTTCCTTCCTTTATGAAAGCTGCCCAACGATCCGCCAGCTCATTGGACAAATCAAAATCCACGCCGGTATAATGCCGTCCAGAACGGAGCAAGGTCTGGAACACATAATGGTGTTCCGAAGAATGTCCTGCCTTTTTTGCACCGGGAGGAATTTTATCAAAGTAGTAGAGGTAACTGTTTTTTCTGCCGAGGCGGATCTCATTCTCTCCCCACGCTAAATTTAGATAGGTCAGCGCCTTCCATTCCCCGGAGGTAGAACCCAGCATATAATCCAGCTTTGGATAGTGCCCTTTCCTGCATGCGTCCATCGGGCTTTCTGCTAAAAAGGAACCGTCGATCACCGGAGCAAAACGCATGAACCCGCCAATTCCATCCGGCTCGCCTTCCGCCAAAGGACGTTTGATATATTCCCAAAAGCCATCCAAAAGGACTTCCGCCGACGTGTCTCTTCCTTCCTCTAAGGAATGAATGCCCATAAACTGGAAAAACATTTCTCCCAGCCGCTCTCCCTCGCTCAGATTCCGTCCCCACTGGTTTACCGGCGGCTTCATACCGCCGCCGGACTGCATAATTGCCCGCTGAAACAGGCCTCCGGCGGAGGGAGCCGCTAACAGATAGCTGATGCTCGCGGCTCCCGCAGATTGGCCAAACACGGTAACACGTTCCGGATCTCCACCGAAACTGGAAATATTCCGCTTCACCCAGGAGAGGGCGGCGACCTGGTCTTTCAGGCCGTAATTTCCGGATGTTCCCCCTTCCCTTGTCAATTCCGGGTGAGTGAAAAATCCAAAAATATTTGTGCGATAGGTAATCGTCACCACAACGATTCCTCTTTTTGCAAAGCCCTCCCCGTCGTAAGCGTTATTATAACTAAATCCTTTGGCAAAACCTCCGCCATGGATATAGACCGCCACCGGAAGCTTTTCCTCCTCCGATTCCGCCGGCGTCCAAATATTTAAATACAGACAGTCCTCGCTCTTCTTTAAATCCTTTAAATAGAATTCCCGCGCCACTATGGCGGACGCTCCTGTATCTTCTTTTTGCATGGCAGCCGGGGCAAAATGATGACATTCCCGTACTCCACTCCATGATTCCGGAGGAAGAGGCTCTCGCCAACGCAGTCTGCCTACCGGAGGAGCGGCAAAAGGGATTCCACGAAATACGGTAATCTGTTGATTCGACGCTTCAATTCCCTCTACCGCTCCGCTCTCTGTCCAAGCTATTTTCATAGCCATAGGTATTACGCTTTCCTTTCCGATTACTCGAAATGAGTTTGATAATCGATCGCTAACTGTCCGTTTCCTCTGATGCAGGTTCCCTGAAGTCCTTCCACCGCGAGAGCCAAGGGTTCTTTACTGCAGATGGAAACCCAGATCATATCTTCCAGGAACAAATCCTGCAGTTCATAAGTCAATTCCTGCTTTTTCGTTTCATCAAACTCTACCATAATCTTGTCAAGTAAAGCTCCATATTCCTGCGCGTGATCACCTGTATAATAGGTGTATTGGCTGCTGTTTGGTACAGAAAATTGAGGGTGGGAGCTGCGGTACAAACCATAGAGGGGATCCATATTGCTGAACACCAAATCCAGCAAATACATATCATACCCTTCCCCTTTTAACAAATACTGGTCCTTCTGAGCCGCCAGTTCCAACGTCTCGATTTCTACCTTAATGTTAATCTGGCTCAGCATGTTTTGGACTGCTTCCGCCGTCTGGGTATGATAGGAACGGGAATCCGTCAAAAGCTTGACCGTAAAGCCCTGCTCATATCCAGCCTCCGCCATATACTGTTTTGCTCTTTCCAGATCATACGCATAAGGATCCTCTTCCAAAGCCGCGTTATATCCCCACGTATCTTTGGTCAGCACAGACACGTTGGTATTTCCCTCGATGGGCCAAATAATATTGCAGATAGCATTCTTATCAATCGCGCAGGCAATCGCCTTCCGGACTAAGACATTGCTCATATAGGTAGAATTATGGTTAAAGTTCAAATTGTTGGCACGGAGGCTGGTACCCTCTGAGCTAATTACTTTTAATCCCTGGGTCTCTCCGTTTTGCACCCGCTGGACATCCGCGCTGTTACTCTCCATGACCGCGTCTACCCCGCCGGTCTCCAATTCGATCATCGCCTGGGAAAGCTCATTGATATAACGGATCGTTACCGTCTCCAAGGCAGGAGTTCCCTCCCAATAATCATCAAACCGCTCCAGTTCAATCCGATCGCCCTGCATCCACTCTTTAAATTTGTAGGGACCGGTTCCTACCGGACGGTTCTGGAATTCTTCTCCCAGGTCGTTCCAAGACTTTTCTCCCACGATAACGCACATATTCTGCATATCCGCCAAATTAGCCAGCAGGCCAGAATCCGCTACTTTCAGGGGAACATAGACCGTATAGTCGTCTTCGGCCTTTACGTTTGCGAAGTCAATGGCGCTCACGGTAGCCTTGATTTTGGACGATTCTCCCCACACGCCCATCGTAAAGACCACATCGCTGGCCTTCATCTCCTCACCGTCGTGGAAATGAACCCCCTTCCGCAGGTGGAATGTCAACGACAGATTGTCGTCGCCATACTCCCAACTTTCCGCAAGACACGGCTCTAAGGTGGAACCATCCATTCCAATCCGGACTAAGGTTTCAAAAATAGTCCCGCAGACTGCATTTTTTACTCCCAGATTCGACGTATTGTAGGGATGCAGGTTAGCCGGCTCCCCCGCGGAAGTAGACATGACCAAAGAAGTCTTGCCCGCTTTACTGGAAGCGGCGCCAGTGGTTTCCTTACCTTCGGGCGAAGTGCCCGTGCTTCCGCCGGAACAACCGGAAAGCAGCATTGCAATACACAGCCCTACAGCTAATACTCTCTTTTTCATTTTTCACTCTCCTATTTTTTATTTTTGATTAATTGCCTCGCAGCAATGACAAGCTGTCCAATGATTTTTTTCGATCTCCCGCAGCTTTGGAACTTCCCGCCGGCAAATATCTTTCGCATACGGGCATCTGGGAGCGAATCGGCATCCTGGCTTCGGATTAATCGGGGAAGAAAGTTCTCCCTCCAGCAGAATCCTTTTCTTCTCATGGAATAAATCCGGAATCGGAATCGCCGACAGCAACGCTTTTGTATAAGGATGGAGCGGCCGTTCAAACAATGTTTCCGATTCGCAGTGCTCCACCATCTGGCCCAAATACATCACGCAGATTCGATGAGAGATGTACTTTACTACCGACATGTCATGGGTAATGAATATATATGTAAGTCCATATTCATCCTGCAGATCCAGCATCAGATTCAAGATCTGGGCCTGAATCGACACATCCAGGGCGGAGACCGGCTCGTCGCATACGATAAACTTGGGCTGCAGAGCCAACGCCCTGGCAATTCCGATCCGCTGCCGCCTTCCTCCATCGAGCTCATGGGGATATGAATTCATCAGCCGCCTGGCCAGACCCACTGTATCCATCAATTCCAAAACCTTTTTTTCAATCTGCTGTTTTCCATAATTTCCCGAAATTTTTAAAGGCTCTGCAATCGCTTCGCTGATCGACATACGGGGATTCAAGGAAGAAAACGGATCCTGGAAGATGATCTGCATTTCTTTCCGGAGCTCGCTTAACTCCCGCCTGCCCACATGGGTGATATCTTTTCCCTCAAAAAAGATCTGGCCCCCTGTACTATCCAATAGGTGAAGAATTACTCTCCCCAAGGTGGATTTTCCACACCCCGACTCTCCTACCACGCCCAAGGTCTGGCCGGCTTCAATGGAAAAGGAAAGTCCATCTACAGCATGAAGGGTTCCTCGAGAGGTTTTAAAATATTTTTTTAAATCTTTCACTTCTAATATGGTAGACACTATTTTCCCTCCTTGGCTGTTCTTACCGTCCCATTTTTTTCCTGTCCGCTTCCCGTTTTTCCGCTACTTCTTCTCCAAATAGACATCGATAAAAATGCCCTTGGGACACCTCTTTCAGGGAAATCTCCTGCCTAGAACACGCTTCTTTTGCGTAGGGACAGCGTGGAGCAAATTTACACCCTTTGGGAAGGTCTGCGGGATCCGGCATCAATCCACGGATGGCCTTCAGCCGTTTTTCCTTTCCCGCCAAACGGGGAAGGGACGCAAACAAGCCCTCCGTATAGGGATGCATGTATTCATTGAAGATATGGGCTACCGTTCCTGTCTCCACAATCTCTCCAGCATAGATGATGGAAACCCGATCGCACATCTCTGCCACAACGCCTAGATCATGGGTAATCAGCAGCATAGCCGTTCCCAATTCCCGCTTTAAATCGTTCATCATATCCAGTACCTGAGCCTGGATCGTAACATCCAGAGCCGTGGTAGGTTCGTCCGCAATCAACAGTTCCGGATTGCAGGCCAGGGCGATGGCGATTACGATCCGCTGCTTCATTCCCCCGGAGAACTGATGGGGGTATTCAAAATACCGTTCTCTCGGAATTCCCACCTTTTCCAAGGTATTGGCGGCCAAACGCTGCGCCTCTTTTTTTGACACATCCTTATGAAGAGCGATGGACTCTGCGATTTGGTCTCCGATGTATTCGATGGGGTTTAAAGCCGTCATGGGGTCCTGGAAAATCATAGAAATTTTATTTCCTCTGATCTTTTGCATATCGGAGAGTTTTTTCTCCAGCAGATTATCGCCCTCAAAGAAAATCTTTCCTCCCATGATTTTTCCCGGCGGATCCGGAATCAGTTGAAGAATTCCCAGAGCAATGGTGGTTTTTCCTGCTCCAGTCTCCCCTACCAATCCCATGGTCTCGCCCCGCTTTAAAGAGAGACTGACATCATTTACCGCATGGACGGTACGTTCCTTTGTAATATATTGAATGGACAAATCCTCGATCTTTAATACTTCATCTCTATGTTCTGCCATATCAGCTGCCTCCTAATCTTTCAGTCTGGGATCCAAAGCGTCCCGCAGCCCGTCCCCCAGCAGATTAAAGCCATAAACGGTCAACATGATAGCCAGACCAGGAAATACGGTCAAATGCCAATAGTCACGGATATACGCCCGCCCCGCGGAAAGCATGGCCCCCCATTCCGGGCTCGGCGGCTGGATTCCAAGCCCGATAAAGCTAAGGCCTGCCGCAGATAGAATGCTGGTGGAAATGTTCAAAGTAAACTGAATCAGCATGGGAGCAAACGAATTGGGGAACACGTACTTCAACATGATCCGGGCGTCGCTGGCATCCACCGCTCTCGCCGCTTCGATGTATTCCTCGCCCCTTACAGACAAAACCGCGGCCCGCGTCGTCCTGGTAAAACGCCCGATATTGGAGATACCGATGGCGATGGTGGTATTGACAATGCCGGAGCCCAGAGTCGCCGCGATGGCAATGGCTAAGAGGGTCGCCGGTATCGCCAAAAGGATATCGATAAAGCGCATGATCACATTGTCGACAATCCCTCCGTAATATCCGGCCACCGTGCCCAAAACGCCTCCCACGATAGCGGAAATCATAACTGCCAACGCTCCTACAAAAAGAGACGCTCTTGCCCCATAAATCACCCTGCTCAGAATATCCCGCCCGAAATTGTCCGTGCCAAACCAGTGCGCCTTGCTAGGCCCCTGGAGCGCGTCGGAATAATTTTGAAAATCATAGTGGTAGGGCGCGATCTGATCTGCAAAAGCTGCTAGTAAAATGGCAAATAACACGATAAAGAGGCCAAACATGGCTAAACGATTTCTTTTCAAACGTTCCCAGGCATCGCTCCAAAGACTCTTCTTTTTTACAAAATTTTCGGACTTTGCTTCTGCTGCTTTCATGCCGGATCCTCCTCTCCCAGTTCTGCAATCAACTTCTTCTTCCGGTTCGCTCCCCCGTATTGAGACTTAATTCTCGGATCCACAAAGGCGTATATAATATCCACGCATAAATTTACCAGAGAAAACACAATCGCGATAAACAATACGCCGCCTCTCACTGCTGGATAGTCTCGATAGGAAATGGAGTCTACCAGATATTTTCCCAATCCGGGAATAGAAAACACCGTTTCTACTACCATGGCGCCTCCCAGCTGGACGCCGATCCGAAGCCCGATGGCCGTAATAATCGGAATCATCGCATTTTTCAGCGCGTGTTTCGTGATAACCACTTTTTCATAAACGCCCTTTGCCCTGGCCGTCCGAATATAATCCTGGCGGATTACCTCCAACATGCTGGAACGAGTTGTTCTCATAATGATCGCCGCTCCATTGATTCCCACCGTAATCGCGGGCAAGATCCAATACTGAGGTCCATACCATCCGGTCGCCGGAAGCCATCCGAGCTTCAAGGCAAACAACTGTGCTAACAATAGTCCAATCCAGAAATTCGGCATGGAAATGCCCACCATTCCCACGACAGAACATACTTCATCCAAAATCGATCCCTTTTTCAACGCGGAAGCGATTCCCAAAGGAATTCCCAAAACAATGGCGAAAAGGATTCCCGCGAAGGTAAGGTTCATCGTCGTAGGGAAGCGTACTAAAATATCAGAAATTACTGGAAGATTGGTTCGGTAAGAAGTACCGAAATCTCCATGAAGGACCAAATTTTTAATATAATTGAAGCATTGAACCACGAGCGGATCGTTAAGTCCCATTTCTTCTCTTAAGGCCTCTACTTCTTCTACCGAGGCATTGTCTCCGAGAATCTGCCGGGCCGGATCTCCCGGCGTCATTTGCATGATAATAAATACAATGACGATTACGCCCAACATTACCGGAATCATCATAAGCAAACGCTTTCCTATATATTTTCCCAAACGTATTCCCTCCTTTTTACTATATAATAGCGCCTTGACGGAGCAATTCTCGCTGCATACATGCAACCGAAAAAACTTCGTTTTCTTTCGATAAGGCGGCGGCTACGCCGGCGGCATGCCCCGTAGCGAAACCA
This sequence comes from Hominifimenecus sp. rT4P-3, assembly GCF_051055405.1. Classification (GTDB taxonomy): domain Bacteria; phylum Bacillota; class Clostridia; order Lachnospirales; family Lachnospiraceae; genus Pseudolachnospira. Next base: position 2,046,173 of record NZ_CP167068.1, read on the forward strand.
CATCCCATCACACGAATCGCAGCATAAGCGATAAAATCCGCAGAAATGGTTCGTCCCCCACACCATAAATTGCATATATCACGGGCTTTCAAAGCTCCCACAGGGATATGAAACCATCCGCCGTCGGGAAGTTTTTCATAAGAATCCAATACCTGCGTACTTCGGTGTATCTCCGGAGACCATGCGCCTCTTGCCGCCGCCTTCTCAATTTTTTTTAAGCCCCATACGTCTTCTCCTGTTAAGACCTCCTCTCCTACTGTCCTTCTTCCTTCCCGAATACCGATGGAAGGACCCGTCTCAATGAGATGAATCCGCTCCATCCCAGGGTGGAATCTTTGCAGGGCAGTGACATAATATCTGGCTTGTTCCCTAGCCGATAATTCGATCTCTGTCAAAACCTGACACCCTAGATCGGTGTGGGAAAAACTGGGGATCAGCAGAACCACTATGTCCTCCCGCCCTCGGCGCATGATCCCGCCTGTCTCCTTTGCCAAATGGGGAATCCCCGCTTTCTTTCCCAACTGTACCGCGTTTGTCACGGACTGCCGCGTCACCTCTACGTCTGGAGAGACGCCGGATATTCTCATGGCCATCGTAGCTACCTGCCGCTTTCCATCTTCATCACCGATGAAAACAGACGCGCCGGTCAGATGAGCCAACAGGGAATTTCCGCTGGTATCCACGAAACTGCCGCCCTCCAGAAAAAAACGCCCTTCATCGTCCACGCATTCCACCCCGGTCAAGATTCCATCTCTGCTTGTGGCTCCTATCACCTGACAATGCAGAAGGAAATCGGATTCCGATTGCCGCATCACACGATCTAAAGCCAGTTTCATGTATTCCGGGTCAAAAGTCAATACATGATTCCCTGCTTGGGAAATAACCGTGTCGCTTGGGTGCCCCAACCGCGCCAATTCTTCCCGGACCATCGTTCCCACGCCGCCGGTTACCAAGATTGGCTCCTCTCCCCTGGTATAAAAGCCTCCCAAGCTATTGACTCCTGCATGGGTCCCTTCTCCGCCAAAGTAAGGACTTCGCTCTAACAAAATCGTTTTTGCCCCTGCCTGGGAAGCGCCTATCGCTGCCGCGACTCCTGCCACTCCGCCTCCCACTACTACTACGTCATAACTACTATTCTTTCTCATCATCCTTATCCTGTTGACATTTTTCCTTATATTTTTCCTTTACTCTCTGTTTGTCGCTATATTAACATAATTTTTGTTATGTGTATAATATATATCTTTTATCTTTTTAATAATCCACCGCCTATATATTTTCTCCTATAAAAGGACAAAAAAATAGGCCCCTTTTTCCATCTCCTCTGAGTTTGGAAAAAGAAGCCTGTTTTACTTTTACCAACGCCGCCGTCTGCGCCGTTTCATTTTATAACGATTTCTAGATCTTCTCCGATGTCTAAGCTGATTCCAGTTATATACCACAAAGAACAAAGCGGCCAGCACCACGAGAACCGCCAGTCCAATCCCGCCCCATATCAGAAGCTTCTTCCAAGAAAATCCTTCTTCGGATTGCTCGTTCTGCTGCCCCGTGGTCTCGGTTTCTGAAGCAGACTGGGTAACCGGTTCCGGAGCCGCGCCGGTAAATGGAATACTCCCTGCTTCCTCTCCATTGATACGGTAGACGACACGGCCAGAGAAGCCTTCTGCTCCCTCGGCTTGTTCAATCTCAGCCGTCAGATTTTCCAGTTTAACCGTATTGGGAAGCACAATCCAAGCCGTCTCTTCCGGCACGGTGTATTCTACCTGCCTGCCGTCGGCCGTCAAAGTTTTTTTCTCGTCTAAACGCGTTTTCACATCATCCGCCATAGAATGCCAGGTGAAATTCCGAAAACCATACTCGAATAAGTTCTTTGTATCCTTCGTACGTTCTCCCTTTTTACTTTTCATAACGACGCAGATCAACTCTGCATCCTCTTTTTTCGCATAGGTCACTAAAGAGTTCCCCGCGATCTGCGTATACCCATTTTTCCCCGCCACTGCGTATTCATAGGGTGAATCACCGCCTTTTAAAAGAGGATGTTTTGTCGCTACCCAAGTGCTCTCCGCATGTTTGTTGGTGGGAGGAATTTCATAGACCGTAGTGGAATCAATTTCCAGGAATCCCGGCGTTTCCAATGCCTTTTTCATGATAATCGCCATATCATGAGCCGTTGTGTAATGTTCCGAATCATTCAATCCCGACGGATTTCTAAAATTCGTATTGGTGCACCCCAGCTCCTTCGCCCGCTCCGTCATCTTCACGCCGAACTCCTCGATGGTTCCTGAGATGTGTTCTGCCAGAGCTTGGGCCACTTCATTGGCCGACGCGATAAGAAGCGCGTACAGGCAGTCCTTCACGCTCATCTCTTCATCTTCGGTCCTGGCAATATGGGTCGCTCCCTCCTCCAGCTCATGGGTCGCCCGGTAAGAAAATTTCACCGTCTCGTCCATGGAACAATTCTCAAGGGTCAACAGCGCCGTCATTACTTTTGTGATACTAGCTGGATAATAGGCAGAATTCGCATCCTTCTGATAAAGAATCACCCCGGTCTTTTTATCAATAAGAATTGCCGTCGGCGAATCTACTTCCGGCGGGTCTGCCTTTTCTCCAGTCACTGTCCGAAGCGGATCCGGGGATGGTTCCGCATATACCAGCGTACTACTGATAACCAGCAATCCGACGCATAAAAATAGCAAGCATCGAGACCATTTCTTCATGTGTACTCCCCTTCCTCACCGAAACAGGTGAGACTTTCTTTGTTCTAAACCATAGGGCAAACTTCAAAGAACTGTCCTATTCTCAAGTAATCATACCATATCTACCACTTTTATGCAATTTATTTAGGGAATATTTCCCACCAGGCTTGCAGAAGTACCGGAAAAGAAGGGGTTTCACCCACTAAAGGAAGGATATCTACTCTCCAGGCAAAGAATATTCGATCAACAAAAAGTAATATTTTTTCCAGAAAATCCTTGACAAAACCGAGTTGATATATTATCATATGAACAGTGATTCATATATTCATATTCACAAGAGGTGAACTTCTATGAAAAAGAAAATCTATGATATCCACCATATCGATTGCGCTAATTGCGCCGCAAAAATCGAGCATAAAATCAACCAGCTCCCGGAAGTCCAGGAAGCAATCCTGACCTTTGCTACAAAGCAGCTTCGTATTACAGCCGAAGATCCCGATGCCCTTCTTTCTCAAATCCAAGCAATCGCGGAGGCTGTGGAACCCGGCGTTATCATCGCCGAAAAACAGGACCGACGCCCGAACAGCTCATCCGGGAACCCGTTCACAAAAAAAGTTTATTATATCCATAACATCGACTGTGCCAACTGCGCGGCCAAAATCGAGCGTAAAATCAATCAGATGCCAGAAGTCCAGGAAGCGATTCTGACCTTTGCCACCAAGCAGCTCCGCATCACTGCCGAGGACCCCGATGCGATTCTGCCGGAAATTCAGGCTGTAGCGGACGCTGTGGAGCCTGGCGTGGTGATCACCAAAGACAGAAAAGCGCCATCTTCCATCGGAGCTCATGACCATAGAAATCACGAACATCAAGAACACGAACATGACGGACACGACCACCATGAGCACGACGGACACCATCATCATGAATGCCATGAGCATGAACACTCCGGCTGCAGTTGTGGCTGTGAACATGGACATCTACACGCGGAGGAAACGCAAGCTTCCCCTCACACCACGGATGAATCCGAACATAACCATCCTCACAGCCAACAATCGGTTTCTTTCCAGCAGATATTAACCCATCCCTTAACTGCTATCATCAGCGGTGCTGTTTTATTTTTGGCGGGAGAGCTGACCGAATCCATTCCAACGCTCTCATTTGCTGCTTTTTTGGCCGCCTATCTGATTCTCGGCGCGCCTATTTTAAAAACAGCGGGGAAAAATTTATTGCGAGGGAAAATTTTTGACGAAAATTTCCTTATGAGCGTCGCCACTTTAGGCGCTTTTGCCATCCGCGATTTCGGGGAAGCCGTCGGCGTCATGCTCTTCTACCGAATCGGAGAATACTTTGAGGACCGCGCCGTAGAGCGCAGCCGAAAACAAATTATGGAGGCCGCGGATCTCCGCCCTGAAACGGTTCAGCGTATCGAAAATGGCCGTACAGAGACCATTCCCGCGGAAATTGCATTTGCAGGCGATATTCTTCTGGTCCGCCCTGGCGACAGGATTCCATTAGACGGCGTTATCATCGAAGGGGAAAGCCGGCTGGATACCTCGCCGCTGACCGGCGAACCGGTGCCAGTCCCAGTGACCGTAGGTTCCTCGGTTCTCTCCGGCTGTGTCAATACTTCCGGGCTTTTGAAGCTTCGCGTGGAAAAGCCGCTGGAAGAGTCCATGGTCAGCCGTATCTTGGAATCCGTCGAAAATGCGGCGGCCGGAAAACCCCAGATGGAACGTTTTATCACTCGATTTGCCAGGATTTACACACCGATTGTGCTGCTTCTGGCTCTTGGCACCGCGGTAATCCCTTCTCTTTTTACAGGAAACTGGAATTACTGGGTCTACACCGCTTTAACCTTCCTGGTCATCAGCTGCCCCTGCGCTCTGGTTCTCAGCGTCCCGCTGGCATTTTTCTCCGGCATCGGCGCTGGTTCCAAACGTGGAATTTTGTTTAAAGGCGGCCTGTCCCTGGAAGCCATGAAAAAAGTAAAAGCCATTGTCATGGACAAAACCGGCACCATCACCGAGGGAACCTTTGCGCTGCGGTCTCTGGAGCCGGCCGGTGATTTCTCCGAAGAAGCGTTACTGCAACTGGCTTCTTCCTGTGAAATTTCATCCACCCATCCCATTGGCCAGAGTATCCGCGACGCCGCTTCCGCCAGAGAAATCTCGGATCTTCCGGCAAAAGACCTGAAAGAAATTGCCGGTGAGGGCATCCAAGCAATTTTAGACGGTTCCGAAGTGCTCTGCGGAAATCGCCGCCTGCTGGATAGAAACAACATCTCCTATCCCAATCTACCAGTTCCCGCCGGCAGCGAGGTCCTGGTCGCCAAAGATGGGGTATATATCGGGCGACTCTTGATCTTTGATCAGTTAAAAGAGGACTCGGTCTCTGCGATTTCTCAGTTAAAAGCGCAAGGACTGAAAACCGTCATGCTAACCGGCGACACAGAAGAAGGCGCCTCCCAGGTGGCCGCGCAAATCGGCGTGGATCATTACCGGGCCCGCCTTCTGCCAGATGAAAAGCTCTCTGCTTTGCAAGAAGTGCGAAATACCTATGGCCCAGTCATGTTTGTCGGAGACGGCATCAATGACGCCCCGGTTTTAGCTGGAGCTGATGTAGGCGCGGCCATGGGAAGCGGGGCAGATGCTGCGATTGAAGCAGCAGACGCCGTATTTATGACTTCCCGGTTAAGCGCGATCCCGCAGGCGCTGAAAATCGCAAGGACGACCAATCAGATTTCCATTCAAAACGTGGTTTTTGCACTGATCGTCAAGATTCTGGTTATGATTCTCGGACTGACGGGAAAAGCTTCTATGTGGATGGCCGTATTTGCCGACAGCGGCGTCGCCATGCTTTGCGTTTTGAATTCCATCCGCGTCCTTTACAAGAAATAAGTATTTTCTCTCATAACGAAAAAAAGCAAATAACGCTGGGAAAACCTTGCCCCATGCGTCTCACCTGTGCTATACTGTGAACTTAGGGGATTTTATCTCCAGGCGCAGTATAGCACTTTTTATTTCGGACGGACAGCCGTTCCAAACTTACAAGGAGGATTACCATTGCTTACGCTAGAAAATATTTCCTTTGACGTGCCGGCGGAAAAGGGAGAAATTGGCATCATCCAGAACGTGAGTCTCACCATTGAGGACAACCAGTTTCTGGTCATTACCGGCCCCAACGGAGGAGGAAAATCTACGCTGGCCCGGCTGATCGCCGGTATTGAAAAACCAACCTCCGGCCGCATTTATTTTAACGGAGAGGACATTACGGAAAAAAGTATTACGGACCGCGCCAATATGGGCATCAGTTTTGCCTTCCAGCAGCCGGTACGTTTTAAAGGCGTTCAAGTGTTAGACCTGATCCGGCTGGCCGCCAATAAGAAACTGACGCCTGCCGATGCCTGTGAATATCTGTCGGAAGTCGGCCTCTGCGCCAAAGACTATATCAACCGAGAAATCAATTCCAGCCTTTCCGGCGGCGAGTTAAAAAGAATCGAAATCGCCACCGTACTGGCCCGTTCCAGCAAACTGTCGGTCTTTGATGAACCGGAAGCCGGCATCGACCTGTGGAGTTTTCAGAACCTGATTCAAGTTTTTGAAAAGATGCGTGAGCAGACGCAAGGGTCCATCATGATTATCTCCCACCAGGAACGCATCTTAAATATCGCTGACCGCATCGTCGTAATCGCAGACGGCCGTATCACCAAGGAAGGCCCCAAAGATCAGGTGCTTCCTGAGATTTTAGGGACCGCTTCCGCCGTAGACGCATGCAAGTATTATCAGGAGGGTAAATAAATGCAGGGAATCGACGAAATTCAGCTGCGCCTTTTGGAAGAAATTGCAGGGCTGCATGAGGTACCGGAAGGAGCCTTTAACATTCGCGCCAACGGCCAATTGGCCTCCCGCCACAATACTGCCCATATTGAAATTGTATCCAAAGAGGATGGCAGCGGCATTGATATTCATATCAAACCTCATACGAAAAAAGAAAGCGTCCATATCCCCGTCGTGCTCAGCCAAAGCGGATTGACCGATCTGGTATACAATGATTTTTACATCGGCGAGGACTGCGACGTCACCATCGTAGCTGGATGCGGCATCCATAACGGAGGTGACGCGGCATCCCAGCACGACGGTATCCATCGCTTTTTTGTGGAAAAAAATTCGAAAGTGAAATACGTAGAAAAGCACTATGGAAGCGGCGATGGACGTGGAGAACGGATCATGAATCCCACCACGGAAGTTCATCTGGCAGAAGGCAGCTGCATGGAAATGGAAATGGTACAGATCAAAGGGGTGGATTCCACCAAACGGAATACCAGTATTGATCTTGCCGCGGACGCGAAGCTGGTGATCAAAGAACGCCTGCTGACCCACGGTACGCAAGATGCTGTCAGTGAGATCATCGCTCATTTAAACGGCGATGGTTCCAGCGCCAATATCCTCTCTCGTTCGGTAGCCAAGGACGATTCCACCCAGACTTTCATCGCGAAGATTTTTGGAAATGCCAAATGCGCGGGCCATACCGAATGCGACTCCATCATCATGGGACACGCGAAAGTCAGCTCCATCCCGGAAATCACGGCCAATAATCCGGACGCCGCTCTCATTCATGAGGCCGCCATCGGAAAAATCGCCGGCGAACAGATCATCAAGCTGATGACTCTTGGATTGACGGAGGAAGAAGCCGAAGCGCAGATTGTAAATGGATTTTTGAAATAAAAAAAGCATCCTTTGATGAAAGTACTGCCAAAACAGGCATGCTTTCCCAAAGGATGCTTTTTCTTTTCCCAAATATATTCGTTCGTCATGGCTGTTTTTTAAGGCAGCACCACTCACTGCTCCAAATCAACTGCCCTCTTCATCACTTCACAGCTTCCGCTATGCACGCAGTTCGGATAATCACAGTCGGTTTCCCAATGGGTACCTTCCTCATCCGTCCAGCACTCGCAGATTACCATGCGATTTTGATTCCAGGTACGACAATACCCATTGACGATCCGCTCTTGCTCTTCCATCTCTATTTTCTCCTGACCCGTTCCAAAACCGGGTCCAAAGCCGCCTGCCATTCGTCCAAAGCGCCTTTTTCTTCCAGGTAATTTAATGCCTGCCAGTTCAATCCCCCCGGCGTCATCTCCCCTGCCAGTTCTTCCAATGTCCCTGGAAATGCCTCCGCCATCTGACATAAAGCGCCCCAATAAGAAGTCAGGTAAGTTCTTGCCTGATCTTCCCGCAATCCCTTTTCCCGGCACCAATCTACTACTTTTGCCAAAAGCATATAATATGGACTCATCAGCGCGGTTGAGGTACGAAAAATCGACATTTGTTCCGGCGTCTCGGCTTCTACCACGGTCCCTAAAACGGAAAGCAGCTCTTTTGCCTCCTGCACGGGAGGACACAGAACCACCGGCCCAATCCGCTTCGCAGCAAAGGGAAGAGGCACGACGTCCACAAAAACAGCCAAAGGACCCGTCAGCTTTTCTGCCTCCGCGAAATCCAAAGTAGGAACCAGACTGATCAATTTTTTCTCCGGGGTAAAATGAAGTTCCCGTAATACGTTCATCGCCTGCTGGGGGAGTACGGCCAAAAAAATCCAATCTGACTCGTCCACGACCTGCTGATTGTTCCTTGCGATCCGTACCTGACTTGGATATCGTTCTTTTAACGCCTCTGCTTTCTCCTTTGACCGGGGCGTCACGATCACAGACACCTCAGAGCAGCTTTCACAAAATCCAGTCACCAGCGCGCTGCTGATAATCCCTGTCCCAACAAATCCAAGTTTCATGTAGGTGTTCCTCCCCTTCGATTTTCCCGCGCCAGGCGGCCATTTTCTCCCGCCTCCAGCCAATCGTTTACTTTCCGTTTTGGATTTCTCTTAACGTCTGCACCAATTCCTCCGCGCAGGTCTTATCCCTCGTAATCACCAAAACCGTATCGTCTCCAGCCAAAGTTCCCAGAACCCCCGGCCACTCCATCGCGTCCATGGTAGCGCAAACCGCCTGAGCCATACCGACGTCGCTGTGAATGACAACCAGATTTTGAGCAAAGTCCACATCTCGGACCGCCGCCTGATAAATCGAATAAAATTTGTGCGGCGCATGGTATTTCTCCGAAGGTTTTCCCACTTCATAGTGATAACCGCCGTTGCTATTAGCCGTCTTTACGAGACGAAGTTCCCGAATATCCCTGGAAATCGTCGCTTGCGTCACCTGAAAGCCTTCCTCTTCCAGACGTTTGGAAAGATCATTTTGTGTCGCTATTTTCTCACTGGCAATTAGCTTTAAGATCGCTTCTCGCCGCGTCATTTTCATGCTGTTCGCATCTCTACCGTCTTTCTTTTCCTTGGAAGTCATGCTGCCTCCTACTTTTCACTCCGTCCCCGCCTAAAAGCGAGAAAAAATTTATACGCTAATTTAGTATAATTATACATTCAAAAGAAATAAAATGCAAGCAACGAATCTTCTGTTTTTTCATTTCCAGAACCAATTCGCCCGAAAGAAATAAAATAAAGTAAATCACATATGAGGGAATTCCATGGCCACTATTAGTTTGTGTATGATCGTAAAAAATGAGGAAGATGTATTGGGGCGCTGTCTGGAAAGCGTGGGAAACGCTGTCGATGAAATCATTCTTGTCGATACTGGTTCCAAAGATCAAACCAGAGAAATTGCCAGACGCTATACCTCAAAAATCTTTGATTTCCCTTGGAAAAATGACTTTTCCGCAGCCCGCAATTTTTCTCTCTCAAAGGCTACTATGGAGTACTGCTTTTGGCTGGACGCCGACGACGTGATCACGCCGGAAAATCGTTTCAAGCTTTTGCAGTTAAAAGAACAGCTGACTCCGGATATTGATATGGTTATGCTGAAATATGAGATGGGATTTAACGATTCCGGCAAACCGACCTGTTCCTTTTACCGGGAACGCATTTGGAAAAATCATGCTGGATATCAATTTGCCGGTCGGGTCCATGAAGCGGTTTCCCCCGATGGGAAGCTTCTCTACAGCGATATCGCGATTCAACACAGAAAGGAAGCTTCTATTTATACAGACCGGAATCTGAAAATCTATGAGGAAATGAAGCGGGAGCAGGTCCCGTTTTGCCCCCGCGACCAATTTTATTATGCAAGAGAATTATACTATTTTGGGCGTTATACAGAAGCAATCGAGGAATTTTTAAATTTTTTGGACCATCCAGACGGTTGGGTTGAAAATAAAATAGAAGCTTGCCGCATTCTCGCCGGATGTTACCATGCCCTAGGACGGGAAGACGAGCGTGCCGAAGCCTTGTTAAAAAGTTTTGCTTATGACACTCCTCGCGGAGAAATCTGCTGTGATTTAGGGCAATACTTTATCGATCATTTCCGTTATGAAATCGCTGCCTGGTGGTACCGTCAAGCGCTGCTTGCAGAGCCATGCAGTCAAAAAGGAGGATTTTTAGCGCCAGAATGCTATCAAGAAATTCCTCTCCGCCAGCTTCAGTTATGTGAAGAGAAACTCCAAAACAAGACAAATACCTCACAACAAGCTGACGAGGTATGACTAGGCTGCTCACGGAAACCATCTTTCAAAAGCCACACAGGTTTACAAACACCAACGATCCGATAGAAACATATTCTGGAAGGAGAAGGTACCTTCAAAACTAGCAATTTTAAAGGAGAAATACGATGTTCTTTCGAAAAAGAAATAAAAAGGAGCTGACTGCCCAGGAATTTGCGTCTGTACGAGGATGCCAAGAATCCTGTGACTGCCCGAGGCCCCGCGGAAGACGAGGCCCCACCGGACCTACTGGCCCTACTGGTCCTACTGGCCCCACTGGGCCAGGTGGTGGAGCTACTGGCCCTACCGGTCCTACTGGTCCCACTGGCCCTTCTGGTCCCACTGGCCCTTCTGGTCCTACCGGCCCTTCTGGTCCCACTGGCCCTTCCGGTCCCACTGGCCCTTCTGGTCCCACTGGCCCTTCTGGTCCTACCGGCCCTTCTGGTCCTACTGGCCCTTCTGGTCCTACCGGCCCTTCTGGTCCCACTGGTCCTTCTGGTCCTACCGGGCCTTCCGGTCCTACTGGCCCTTCTGGTCCTACCGGCCCTTCTGGTCCCACTGGTCCTTCCGGTCCCACTGGCCCTTCCGGCCCCACTGGCCCTGCTGGTCCCACCGGTTCTACTGGCCCTGCTGGTCCTACTGGCCCTTCCGGTCCTACCGGCCCTGCTGGCGTTGACGGATTAGACGGTGCTACCGGTCCTACCGGCCCTTCCGGTCCCACTGGCCCTGCTGGTCCTACCGGTTCTGCTGGTCCTACCGGTCCCACTGGTCCTTCCGGTCCTGCTGGTGCTACCGGTCCTACCGGGCCTTCCGGTCCTACTGGCCCTGCTGGTCCTACTGGTTCTGCTGGTCCTACCGGTTCTGCTGGTCCTACCGGTCCCACTGGTCCTTCCGGTCCTGCTGGTGCTACCGGTCCTACCGGGCCTTCCGGTCCTACTGGCCCTGCTGGTGCTACCGGACCTACCGGCCCTTCTGGTCCCACTGGCCCTGCTGGTCCTACCGGTTCTGCTGGTGCTACCGGTCCTACCGGCCCTGCTGGTCCTACTGGTCCCACCGGGCCTGCTGGCTCTACCGGACCTTCCGGTCCTACCGGTTCTGCCGGTGCATCTCCCCGCTTATCAATTGGCACGGTCACAACAGGCGCTCCTGGCACTCAAGCTACCGCTACAATTACAGGCACTGCACCAAATTTTGTGCTTAATTTAACCATTCCCCAAGGACCTACCGGGCCGTCAACAGCTGAATAGCCAAATGCTTCAGCAATAAAAATCAATCATACCAAATGAAGCTCCAGCAACAAACTGACAGGGCATAAAACGCAGCTGGCCCTCCGAACATAGTTAACGTCCGGAGAGCCAGCTGTAAAATATCAAACCAATAGCATCGCCGCTGCTAAAATAATCAAATTCAACGCCATCAACACCACCAAGAGTTTTCCAACGAATTTTAACCAAGTCGGCCATTCAATCCGGCAGATGGAAAGCCCACCCATAACGACCGCGCTGGTCGGCGTTACCATATTGACAACGCCCGACGCCGCGCAAAAAATCATAATCATCACTTCCGGAGATAGGCCCAAACTAGCAGCTAGACCACCAAAGGTGGGCATTGAGGCCGCCGCCAATCCCGATGTGGATGGGATTAAAAAGGAAAGTCCGATATAGATAAAATATCCTCCTACAGCAAATAGAATGGGGGAAACATTTGCCAACGCCCTTGACGCGTGATCTAAGACGTAGAGATCTAACCCTGTCGTCCTCATAATGACCGAAATCCCCCTAGAAACTGCAATAACAAAAACTACTCCGATCATATCCGCCGCTCCGGAGATAAAGGCTCCGATCGCCTCTCGTTCCGGCACTTTTGCCACAAAGGCAATCAGGATCGATGAAAGTAAGAACCAGGCTTGCAATTCCTGAAAATACCACTCTCCCAAATTAATGCCCGTTAGCTGCGCGGTATTTTGAAATATAGTCACGCCAAAGCTTTCCCATGGGATCAGGCTAATCACCATGATCAAAAAGGAAAGGGCAAAGACGATTAGAACAAAACGCTGACGTTTTGGCAGTTTGGCTGCCGCCTGTTCCCCGGCTCCATCGCTGCCTTCTCCATAAGTTTCTTTTGCCGCCTCCTGCTCCGCCCGGCTCAAAATGGAGTGTCCGGATGATTTTACTTTCTTTGCATAACGCATAACAAAAATAGTTCCCGCTACCAAGGAAGTAATCCATAAAATCACGCCGATCATGATTACCAGCCCTTGGTTTATTTCCACCCCATTACCAGAGCTTTTTAGCGCGTCAATAGCTGCTGATACAGCAAAAGGGTTCACGGTAGATCCCAACACGCCAACGCCGGCTCCCACCAGTATGGTCGCTGCTCCTACCATGGAATCGAAGCCTGCCGCAATCATTGTTGCCGTGATTAAAGCATAAAATGCCATGGTTTCTTCCGCCATTCCATAGGTGGTTCCACCTAAGGAAAACAGCAGCATTAAAATTGGAATCAGCACCATTTCTCGTCCTTGAAACCGCCTTACTACCGTGGCAATTCCTGCATCTAAAGCGCCGGTCTTTGCAATCATCCCTAGAAATCCGCCTAGTATCAAAATGAAAAGACAGACGTCAATCGCGTCCAGAAACCCTTCCGGGATTGCCATCACGACTTCCGCTACCGTTGCTCCTCTCACGCCTGAAATAAGGTGCGTCAATAAAGAAATAAGTAAAATCAGCAAAAGCAGAATACTATACGCGGTAGGCATCCGCATGGCTTTGACTTTTTGTTTTCTATTTTCCATTTTTCCTCCATCCGTGCGGATGCCCGCACCTTGTTTTTCCTAGTTTTCCCCGTTCTTTCAAAATCATCCGTAAAATAATGTCTGAAATATACGCGAATCACGATAGGAAAAGAAAGAGGAATCTTATATCTTACCGTTCAGTAAAGGCATACTTCCGGTTAACTTATTGACTTTTTTCTTTGCGCCGCAGATTGCAATTCCGAAATACTGTAAGGTACTTGCAGGGATTTGGCCCATCTTTTCTATAAATTCATCATACGTTTTGCAGCCCTGCGCCAGATCCGAAAAGTCCACCACCGTGATATCTTGAAATTCCGGTTGATAAAGCTTTTCCCGGATTTCCCCGATTATTTCTGGCGACCCTCTTAAAATCGGCACAGGGAATTCAATAATGCCTAGATGCTCATTGCCGTTTTGATCGATGACATCGGGGCCGACGATTTCCGGCAGCTTCTTTCCCAGCGTAATTCCCATAATTGCCGCCGTATTTGCAATAATTCCCAATGGAAGCTTCCCATCAATTACCATGACGCATTTTTCATTTTCTAAACTCATCTTTCTACTCTCTCTATATTTTTTTCTCTGCCTCATCTCTGCCCAAAAAGATGTCCCGATAAACGCCGGGAGTAAGCCCGATAAATCGGTTAAAATAATTTGTAAAATGGCTCTGATCGGAAAACCCGGTCTGCAATGCTGCTTCCATCGGCGTAACGCCCTGTTCCAGCAGCTTTTTTGCTTTGCCAATACGAATATTTTCTAGATAGCCGTATGGCGTGACTCCTTTTGCTCTCGTAAACGCCCGCAGCAGAGCCGACTTGCTCAAACCAGCACAACGACAAATTTGTTCCAAATAAATACGCTCTCCATAATGCTGCTCCATAAAGACGCAGGCTTTTTCTATTTCTTCCGGACATGGGATACCCGGTTCAAAAGATCGTCCATATTTCTGGATAAGCATGGACAGAAGCAAAAGCAGGTACTCTTCCTTTCTGAACTCGGAGGATCCCTTCATAATCCAGTCGTGTAACGGACGCAGATAGCAGGCAGCTTCTTCATCCAAAATCACATGGCGAGAAAATTCAGGAAAATCTCGCCTGCCTGTGATTTCCTCCGCCAAGTCCAGCATCACTTCTTTGGTAATATTAACCCCCCTGTAATCTAGCGTATTACCATCGCTCTGAACGCAGGCATGATTATCGCCAGGGTTAAACAAAAGGATATTTCCCTTTTGGATGGTATATTTTTGATTTTTGCAGGACAATTCTCGTACCCCGCCCTCGATCAATCCGATTACATAGTATTCATGAAAATGATTGGGGAAGGGCTGTATGACCCCTTCCAAGCGGTAAGCCTCAACCCGCAGGTCATCATCGTAGACAACCGTCCGTACTTCTTTTTTCATAGGCATTTCCCCCTATGCAATATAGTAACACCTCCGATATCAGAACGCTTGTAAAATATCTTCATTTTTCATAAGCACATCATCTCCTGCCGCCATTTCAACTGCAAAACGCCGCCTTGATTTCCAAGGCGGCGTTACTTATAAGATCAACCGTTGTTCTCCGTTGTCTTTCCGTATGCGTTTGTAAAATGTTGTTACAAGGTATCCTTAGCAAAGCGTCGCGTACATCACCGCTTTAATCGTATGCATCCGATTTTCCGCCTCATCAAATACAACCGACTGCTTTGACTCAAATACTTCGTCCGTAACTTCCATCTCCGGTAAACCGAATTTCTCAAAAATATCTGCGCCAATACTGGTCTTCGTATCATGGAAGGAAGGCAGGCAGTGCATGAAAATCGCGTCCTGAGCCGCATTTGCCATCACCTTTGCATTCACCTGGTATTTTTGCAGCAATTTGATTCTGGTTTCCCATACTTCTTTCGGCTCTCCCATGGATACCCAGATATCCGTATAAATGACGTCGGTGCCTTTCGTACCGGCTTCTACATCCTCGGTCAAGGTTACGCTTCCGCCGCTCTCTTCCGCAAGCTTCTTGCAGACGTCAACCAGGCCCTCCTCCGGAAACAGCTCTTTCGGAGCGCAAGCCGTAAAATGAAGTCCCATCTTTGCACAAGCTACCATCAGGGAATTTCCCATATTGTTTCTGGCATCTCCCATATAGGTGAACTTTACGCCTTTCAAGCGTCCCAGCTTCTCTTCGATCGTCAAAAGATCTGCCAGCATCTGGGTCGGATGGTACTGATCGGTCAAGCCGTTCCAAACAGGGACCCCGGAAAACTTCGCCAGTTCCTCTACCAGTTCCTGCTTATATCCACGGTACTCAATTCCATCAAACATACGGCCCAGTACACGCGCCGTATCGGCAATACTCTCTTTATTTCCCATCTGGGAGCTGCCCGGATCCAGATAGGTTACTCCCATACCAAGATCTCTTCCCGCCACCTCAAAAGAACAGCGGGTTCTCGTGGAGGTTTTCTCAAAAAGCAGAACAATATTCCGCCCTTCCAGCAACCGGTGGGGCGTATGCGTCCGCTTCATATCCTTAAAGTTCTTGGACAAATCCAGCAGGTAGCGAATCTCAGCCGGGGAAAAATCCAGCATTTTCAAAAAACTTCTTCCGCGCAAATTAACAGCCATGTTCTTATCTCCTTATTCATATTTCTGATCCAGACAACCGATTACTCTATTCTCTTACCAGAGGCATACTCATGCAGCGAGGGCCTCCGCGTCCCCTCGATAACTCGGCGCTTGGAATCTCCAGTACCGTGATTCCAGCTTCCCGCATGAGATTGTTTGTTACCTCGTTTCTCTGGTAGACGACCACGACGCCGGGCGCAATGCAAAGCGTGTTGGAGCCATCGTTCCACTGTTCACGTTCTGCGGCAATTCTATCATCTCCGCCGCATTTTATCAAGGTTACCTTGTCAATTTTTAGATGTTTTTCCAGAATTTGTTCCAAACTCGTCTCCACACGGGATACTTTTAACCCATCCGGGCCATGTCCTTTGGTAATTTCATATACCACCAGCGGTCCCAGGATTCCCGGATGAATGGAAAATTTGTCATAATCAATCTGAGTGAATACCGTATCCAAATGCATAAAAGCACGACTATCGGGAATATCAAAAGCTAAAATCGTATCGATCGTGGCCAGTTCATCGGAGAACACATTTTTCGCCAACTGCTCGATCGCATCCGACTGAGTTCTTTGAGAAATTCCTACCGCCAGCACAGTATCGCTTAAATTCAGAATATCTCCGCCCTCAATGTGGAACGGGGCGTACCGGTCGTAGTAAAGGTCTACCTTTCCCGCAAAATCCGGATGATATTTGAAAATATATTCCCCGTAGATCGTCTCCCGTCCGCGGGTAAAGGAATACATCCGATTCAAACTAACTCCGTCTCCAATACAAGCAAAGGGATCACGGGTAAAATACAAATTTGGCATCGGATCAATCAGAACCTTGGAAGATTCGCTCATCATATCCACCAAAGATTCGCTTTTATTAAAGAATACTTCGCCCAGAATCAAGCCTTCCATGGATTTTTGAACTAGTTCTAAAGGTTCCTCCTGAAACTTCATCATATAGTCATAAATCCGGCGCTGCCATTTTTCTGTAGAAATCCCTGCCTCTGTGATCCATTGCATCAGGAATTTATCCCGAATATCCGCATTTTCTGCAATTACCTCTGCCATCAAATTTTCCAGGTAGACCACTTCTACTCCATGAGCCCTCAGCAGGTCTGCAAATGCGTCGTGCTCTTCTCTGGCAATCTTTAAATAGGGAATATCGTCAAACAGAAGGTGATGCAGGGTCGAAGGCGTCAGCTTTTCGATTTCCTTGCCGGGACGGTGCAAGAGCACCTTTTTCAACGGCTGGATCTCACTTTTTACATGAATTGCTGCCACTTGTTTCCTCCTTTTCCTCATCAAATTTTACTGTTATGCTTTCCCTTCCATCTACTTTTCATACATTGCTTTTACCAAAATTGATCTTCCATCAGATATTTGCTTTTTTTATCTCAAAAACATTTTTTCTATAATCAATCAAGCCATCCTGTTTCATCTTTCCCAGCTCTTTCGACAAAGCGCTGCGGTCCAGGTTCAAATAGTCCGCCAATTGCTGACGGTCAAAAGGAATCACAATTTTACTGCTTCCCTGCTCTGAAATCAGCTGGGAAAAATAAGAAAGAAGCCGCCCTCGTATTGTTTTCGGCGAGGTATGCAGGCTGCGCTTGGAAAGCTGAAGATTTTTTTGCGCGCTGATGGTGAGCAGATTTTGTATCAGCCGGTTTTGCACCCCGCAGGCAGTACAGGGTAAAAATAGCTTCGGCACGTTGATAAAGAGAATCTCACAATTTTCATTGGCCGCCACCCGAATCATCAGCGGTTCCTCCGGTATACAAGCATAGGCTTCCGCAAATACCCCTCCCGCCTTTACTATACTTAGGATACTCTGATTTCCCCAGAAATCGTCGTGTCCAATTTGGACGCTGCCAGAAAGGACAAGGCCAATATTCGTCGTAATATTCCCCTCTTCGTAGATCGTCGTTCCCTTTTTGTAACAGACTGTTTTGAAATCCAGATGCTTCGCCATCTTTTGGACATCTTCTTCCGAACACCCTCGAAATAAAGCGGTTTTGGAAATAAAATCAAAATTCATAAAAGCCTCGTTTTCGTGGTTAGAACCACATACTTTTTGTCCGTATTATAGTAGACTAACCTTGCAAAGTCAAGAATATAACCGAATTCAGGAGGTTTTCCATATGATAAGAAAAATCATAAAAATCGATGAGGAAAAATGTAACGGCTGCGGCATCTGCGCCGAGGCCTGCCACGAAGGCGCCATCGAAATAATCGATGGGAAAGCAAAGCTCACCCGTGAGGATTACTGCGACGGTCTAGGGGACTGCCTCCCTGGCTGCCCGGTTGGCGCCATTACCTTTGAGGAGCGGGAAGCGGCATCCTATGATGCGGCCGCTGTTCTTGCCGCAAAGCAAAAAAAGGAAAAAGCCGCAAGTCCCCAGCCTGCCGGCTGTCCCGGTATGCAAATGCGCCAGCTGAAACCTACGGAAACAGAGCCATCCCCTTCGCCGTCCACGGCCATAAAATCACAGCTTGGCCAATGGCCTTGCCAGATTAAGCTGGCTCCAATAAACGCCCCTTATTTTCATGACGCCAAGCTGCTGATCGCGGCGGATTGCACGGCATACGCTTATGCAAATATTCATCAAGATTTCATGAAAGGCAAGATTACGCTGATCGGCTGCCCCAAACTGGATTCTGTAGACTACAGTGAAAAGCTCACGGAAATCATAAAAAATAATGACATCAAAAGCGTGACGGTCCTGCGGATGGAAGTTCCCTGCTGCGGCGGAATAGAGATGGCGGCAAAGAAAGCATTGCAAAACAGCGGGAAGTTTATTCCATGGCAGGTGGTGACCCTATCCATCGATGGCAAAATTCTGGAAGACTAAGAAAGATGCTGCTTACGGTTTCTTTCTGATTTTTAAAAAGCGGTCCAACCGAATTTTCTGGTTGAACCGCTTTTCTATTCTATCGGAAATTCTTTGTTCTTCTATCCCAGCCCTCCAAAGAATACTGGAAATAGGAATACAGCCGCAGGTACCAGCAAAATCAGGCGTAACAGCCAGATGCCGGCCTGCTCTTTCAGATTCGTCAAACCAGGACAAGCCAGGGCTAATAGCAGCGGGGCTATGTAAACCATTTCCCCCAAAGTCATGCAAAGAATTTTCAGAGTAATTGCCGCGTTATGTACGTCAGCCAAAAGAACCGTAGGCATCACCACATCGATGAAATTCAGTACCATCACCGGCGCGTAGTAACTGACATCCGGAATTCCAAAAAGTTTCATCCACATAGCGTAAGGATAGGTCAGGATATTGACTACCGGGGTATAGGCCAGAATTAACTTCATCACAGTTCCCCAAGCCAACGTGTAGGGAATAAAACTGATCATATTGAGCATAATGGAGATTACATTGTCAACCGGATGATAACGGGTAGCCAGCGCCTTTTTCGAAGCCCCTGTCAAAGCCCTCTGTAGACGCGAGTTTGAAGATACTTGCCCCATCTGCTCCGCCGGTCTTTCCCCCACATAAGTCTCTGGAATCTTTCGAATCGGAAAAAGACGTACAACAATTACGCTGACCAGAAGCGCCGCTACGCACATGTAGAGGTAAAAGCGGCCAAAATGCTCCATCTCTCCGATTGTCTCCAGTACCAACATACTAAAGGGCATAGAAGGGATGGTCAGGCAGGAAATAATAATGACGGCTTCCCTGCGGTTATACACGGCTTTTTGAAACTGATCGACCACCATCACCACCGCCACCGTCACGCTGACAAACATCCCCGTCAGCACATTGATCACCGCAGCTCCCGGCACCTTCAGCAAGGGTTTCATAATCGGCCTCAGATAAACTTCCAAAAATTCCGAAAGGCCATAGTCGCTCAAAAGCGGCAGAAGCAGTTTGGCAATCACCATAAAGACAACCATATGGGCGCACATGGGAATCAGCGCTTCGCTCTCTTTATTCAAAAAATCCAGCGGCAAAAACAAATACGAAAATACGACCACAAAAGCCACGCTTAGAGTCACCAACTGCATTTTTTTGCCTGCAAAGTTTTTTTTCAACCTTGGACTTTTCAGAATCCATCCGACACGCAGACAGGTACCGCAAATCGTGGCGAATAGTGAAAGTCCAATAAAAGCCAGTAAAATCCAAGCGTTTAAAGGGTCCAAAATCCCTTCAAAAAAGCTCACGAAAAATTGAAACACACTCTGGTCCAACCCAGGAATTTTCACTAAAAATAGCACGATTCCCAGAACGGTTAATCCCAGGGACTTGATTACACCCTTTTTACTCATTTCCATTACTCTTCTCTCTTGCGATTTGGCGCCCGCGGAAATGCCGACGGATTTTAGTATAACTCAGTCCATAAAAAATTTCCAGCAGTAAAATACTTTTTTATTCCCCCTCTCACCTTTTTTTGGTATTTCTACTTTTGTAGGTTTGTCAATCATATGTTACACTGAGCCATTATAATCCCTAAGTACCTGAGCCGGAGTTTTCCAACCAAGAGGGCGCATGGGAAAGTTATTGTAATCCCTGCGATTGTACACTTTCAGCTGTCTGCTGAAATCTTCAAAGGAATAGAAGGTGTGCGTGGCATAAAAGCGTTCGTTGTCCTTACGGTGACTGCGTTCTACTTTGCCATTGTGCCTTGGTGTAAAAGGACGGATAAGCTTGTGGCGAATCCCATGTGCCAGCAGATGAACCTGAAACATTGTCGGCTTATCCCGTTGTGTGGTGAAGCGGTTGGTAAATTCAGCCCCGTTATCCGTTTGAACACATTCGATCGGATAGGGGAAAGCCTTTATCAAATGGTCCAAAAACTGAGCAGAAGAGTAGGTACTGTGTTCGTCAAAAGCCTCTACGAAACGCCATCTGGAGAATTCATCCAAAGCAGTGTACTGGAAGAACTTTTCGTCTTTGACATTGCTGTTGAGCAGACAAGAAGCAGGAACGAACTTGACATCGATCTGAATGCGCTGCCCGGGATGATCCATCTGCTCGTAAGGCTTAGGGATATACTTGGGATTGGGAGGATGAACGGCCATAATCCCCTGCCTTTTCAGAACGCGGTAGAGTGCGGAGATAGAGCGTGAATAGCCTCTCTGCCTAAGCTTAACCCAGAAAACAACGAGACCGTCATGGGGATTGCGTCTGCGCATATCGGAGATCAATTTCAGTTCTGCCGAAGTATGCTGATTGGGATGGTGGTGAGGTTTTCTTGAGAGATTGCGCAAAGACTGTATGGAGCCGTCGTAGCGGCGTCGCCAGCGGTAAATATACTGGCGGTTGGTACTATATTGAATAGCAGCTTTTGTAACGCCATGCTTTTCCGCATATTGAATTAGGGATAGACGATACCTCATATCTTGTGTTATACTAGCCATAGCAGAGAACTCCTTTTTGTTTGTTTTGTTGTGGTGACTAAAGTATAACACAAAGGAGGCATCTCTGCTTTTTCATTATTCAGTTGTAACACATGTATTGTAATCCTACACACCTTTTTTTGGTATTTCTACTTTTTGCTTGACAAGCCCCGGCAAAAAATTATATAATTGAAAAAATTTGCCCGGAAGGGTGGAGATTACCATAGGGAGGACAGGTGCTATTATGAAACATCTTATTGACCCGACGGATTTAAGTCTGAAAGAAATTGACGAAATCCTCAGTTTGGCGGAAGACATTATTCAAAACAGAAAGAAATATTCGGAGGTGTGTAAAGGAAAAAAATTAGCGACCTTATTTTATGAGCCTAGCACGCGGACCCGTTTAAGCTTTGAAGCAGCGATGCTGGAGCTTGGGGGCAGCGTACTTGGCTTTTCTTCTGCAGACGCCAGTTCCGCCGCCAAAGGGGAAAGCGTAGCCGATACTGCCCGCACGGTTTCCAAATATGCAGATATCATCGCCATGCGGCATCCCAAGGAAGGCGCTCCTCTCGTAGCATCGATGTATGTAGATATTCCGGTTATCAATGCTGGCGATGGCGGCCATAACCATCCGACCCAGACCTTAACGGACCTTCTGACCATCAAGGAAACCAAAAAGCGGCTGGACAATCTAACCGTGGGATTCTGCGGAGACCTAAAATTCGGACGCACCGTTCACTCTCTCATCAAACAACTTTCCTGTTATGAAAATATGAAATTCATTCTGATCTCTCCTCCTGAGCTGCAGATTCCAGATTATATCAAAGAAGAAACTTTGCTGAAAAAGAATATTCCCTTCCAGGAAGTGTGCGAGATGGATACCGTCATCAATGACCTGGATATTCTCTACATGACTCGCGTACAGCGGGAACGTTTCTTCAACGAAGCCGACTATATCCGCTTAAAAGATACCTACATATTGACACTGGAAAAATTAGAAAATGCCAAGCCAGATTTGAAAATCCTGCATCCACTTCCCAGAGTGAATGAGATTGCAACCGAGGTGGACAATGACCCTCGCGCCGTTTATTTTGATCAAGTGGAATATGGGAAATTTGTCCGGATGGCTTTGATGCTGAAACTTTTAGGTTTGGATCAGACAGTAGAATAATAGGAGGCACATATGTTAAAGGTTGACAGTATCGAAAAGGGAATTGTACTGGATCACATTCAAGCGGGAAAAGCCATGCAGGTGTATCAGTATCTGAATCTGGATCATCTCGATTGCAGTGTGGCCATCATCAAAAATGTAAAAAGCAACAAAATGGGAAAAAAGGATATCATCAAAATCAATGATACCATCGATATTAACCTGGATGTCCTGGGATATATTGACCCGAATATTACCGTCAATATCATTGAAGACGGCATGACCATAGAGAAAAAACGTCTGGAATTGCCTGAAAAAATCGTCAATGTTGTAAAATGCAAAAATCCCCGCTGCATTACTTCCATCGAACAGGAACTGGACCACGTATTTAAGCTGGCTGATCGGGAAAGCGGTGCTTACCGCTGCATCTACTGCGATCAAAAGGCAACCCATAGCCAGCCGTAATCTTCCGTTAACAGAAAAACGGCCTTTTAGGGGCGCCCTCCGTAAGGAAGGCGCCCCTATAGCCTTGTATCTCCATATATGTTTGGAAGTATTCCAAATAAAAGCCTGGGAACACAGCCCGCCGGACTTCGTTTTTTCATATCTGGAAAACGATGCGGATGCTTAGTCTGCCGTTTTCGTATTTCGCTGATATCGTCCCATTCATTTGTTCGACAAGCGTTTTAGAAATTGCTAATCCTAAGCCTGTCCCCTTTCTGGCTGCTTCTACCGTATAGAAACGGTCAAACAGCCTCCCCACCTGTATTTCATCTAATCCAGAAGCCATATTGGAAAAAGTAATTTCTCCATTCTCTGACAACGTGATTTTCAAATCTCCATCACTGTATTTTATAGCATTACTGATTAGATTAGAAAACACACGAGATAAAGCGGAACGGTCAAGCATTCGTATTATTTTTGTTTCGGATAGTTGTATTTCAGGCACAATGTTTCGTTCTGTTAAAACGGTATAAAATGCCGCAATACTTTCTTCCAATACCGTATTGATGACAACCTGCTCCTTGGTTGTATTGTCTTTCGTTGAAATGATAACGGAGTATCGGAAAAGCTCATCTGAAAGCTGTATCAAAATATCCACACGGTCTTTTATAATTCCGATATACCGATTAACAGCGTCTGACTTTTCTTCCTGTTCCAACAATTCTAAATAGCCGCAGATAGCCGTAAGCGGGGTTCGTAAATCATGGGAAATATTTGTAACTGCATTTTTTAATTCCATGTCGCCTTGTTGAAACCGGTGCCGTTCTATGCGAAGTTTACGAAGTTCTGTATTGATGGCATTTGCTAATTTACGCATATACCTATCGTTACAGGAAATGTCAATAAGAGTATTCGTATCGGTTATGAGCCTGTCGGCAAAGGCGTCTGCCAGTTCCCCTGCGGCTTTTTGTAAGATATAAATTTTCATAAACAAGGCAACAATGATGATCGCCATAATGCCTACGAAAGCCCATAACCATTCTTCCATACGAAATTTACCTCAAATTCTTTTTCTTAAAAATAAATATTCCGCAGCATGTTGTCAAAAACGTGATAACAACTGATGATATTATCATACGGATGGGATGAACGATTTCCAACTGCCACATTCTCAATCCTTGTCCCGTAGGTAAAAAATCCAGAATAAAGTCATAAACTTTACGCATTGCACCACTGACATAATTCGGATTCGGGGATGGTTCAGACATTTCCATTCCATTTAAGGTTATCTGAACACCGCTTATTGTTTCTGGTTGGCTAAGACCGCTATATAACATGCTTGTAAAAATAAGAAGCCCTAAAATCAACAGCATAGAAATCACAACAATATAGGCCTTATTTGTAACTGTCATACAAATAAATGTACAGATTCCAGAAAAAGCCATTACGAACATAACCGCAATCAATAAATATAAAAACAGCTCCGAAACATTCATTTTCCATACACCGAGAGTAGGAATAGCAACTAATGCGCCTACCAGCCACACCAGCATTATGAACAAGGTTGCTGTAATCGTAGTAATCAGACTGGCAATATAAACATCCGTTTTTGTATGACCGACTACAATTTTATTCCGGATTGTCCCATCACTATATTCCGTACCAAAAAACAAACTGCTAAACAGTGCGCAAAACATACCGATTGACACTGCAAAGTGGAAATAATATTCTTCCATACTGTAATTGTATTCTGCCATATCAACAGTTGCCTGTCTGCAGCCATTCAGCATATATACAACCGAATAAATCAACATCGTTCCCATACAAATCCAAAAGATTTTATCTCTCCAGAGACGAGAAAAATTAGCGGATAACAACTTACGCATTTTTTCCACCTCCTATGAGGCTGACATAGTAACTCTCAAGACTTTCATCACGCTCCTGCATGGAAATAACTTCACAATTTTCTTTTGCCAATGCAGCAGTTAAGCGAGATATATTAACCTTTGCATATACATCCGCCGTTTGGTCTGTTATGATTGCATAATCAATCTTCATTCCGTCAAGGACGCGGGCAAGAGCCTTCGTATCACTGACTTCCATACGGACACATTTCTTGCAAGCATCTTCTAACTCTTTCGCGCTCATTTCTTTTACAAGGCGTCCGCTATCAATAAAACCATAATATGTCGCCAACTTGGAAAGTTCATCGAGGATATGACTGGAAATCAATACTGTAATCTGTTGTTCCCGATTGAGCTTTAATATCAATTCCCTAATTTCAATGATTCCCTGTGGGTCAAGACCGTTGACAGGTTCGTCTAATACCAAGAAATCAGGGTCGCCTACAAGGGCTATTGCAATGCCCAATCTTTGCCGCATACCTAAAGAAAAGTTTTTTGCTTTCTTCTTCCCCGTATCATCAAGCCCTACTAATTTCAAAATCTCCGACAGCCCCTCAAAAGACGGCAGCCCTAAAATACGGTACTGCTGTTTCAGATTATTCTCGGCAGTCATATCAAGATAAATAGACGGAGTTTCTACAACAGCCCCCATCCTTCTTCTGGACTTTGTAATATCCTTATCCGTATTTTTCCTTCCGTAAAGTGTATAATCGCCGGATGTAGGCTCCTGCAGCCCACAAATCAGACGGATAAGAGTTGTTTTGCCAGCGCCGTTTTTCCCTACAAAGCCATAGATTGCTCCTTTGGGAACATTCATAGACAGTCCGTTTAATGCTTTAAAATCTTTGTATTTTTTACATAAAGCATTGGTTCTGAGAACATAATCCATACAACTATAACCTCCTTGTTTCATGTATTGGCATTATAGCTGCAAATAGTAAAGAAAACGGTAAAGAGAACCGTAAAGAAACAGTAAAGATTTATTCTGCCCTCATTTTAAAACCAATCCCCCAGACCGCTTCAATGTAGTCTTTGTTGTTCACATCCCGCATCTTCTTCCTTAAATTGCTGATGTGCATTTTCAATGAACTTTCTGTGCAATCTGGCGTATCTTCACTGATACGGTCTAACAACAGCGATTTCGTAACAACCTGTGTCGGATTTTGCATCAGCAATTTTAAAATGGCATATTCTGTTCTTGTCAATTTTATTTCCATATTGTTAATCTTTACAATATGAGTATTTGTGTTAAGGACAATATCTAAAAATGTTAATTCTGGAGAAACAAACATCCTTTCCGCATTTCTGAGATGTGCGGAAATTCTGGCTAAAAGCTCCCGCATGCTAAACGGCTTCGTCACATAATCAACCGCACCGCCAAGCAGCACATTAACTTTATTATCAATATCAACTTTAGCGCTCACCACGATAACAGGTATTCCCTTTATTTTCGGAAGGACATCTTCCCCATCCAATCCCGGCAGCATTAAGTCCAATAATACAAGGTCTGGTTTTGATTTAGATAACACGAATAATGCTTCTGTTCCAGAATACGCACGGGAGATTTCATATCCTTCTTTTGAAAGAGCTTCTTCAAGCACATTTCCGATATGTATGTCGTCATCAATAATTAAAATTCTTTTCATGGCTCATCAACTCCGTCTTGCTTTTTGTCTGCTTTATATCTGCCATCAGCCAAAGGATGGATCATTTCCTCTTTTCCTTTCCAGCTGTTTCCCTCCTGTTATGATTCCTTCCCCGAAAACGGCGGAATAAAACTCTCTGACGCAGTCTCCCCTTCCTGGATAAAACCATTCTCCACGCCGATCTCCAAAGCAAAATCCACCACTTTCTGGTATTCCCGGCGGGTCACTTTCCGATTTAGTTCCGGATACTCCTTTACCCATTCCATCGGCGTATACTGATTCATCACGCTGATAAAAATTTTATTTCCATAGGTCTCAAAGAGATAGCGGATCACATCCTTGGAGTCTTTCGTATGGCCTGGAAGAATCAAGTGGCGGACAATTACCCCTTTTTTGATATACCCATCCTCATCAAAAACGCATTCTCCCGTTTGCCGTACCATCTCCCCCAGCGCCCGCTTCGCTATGTCTGGATATGCTTTCGCATGGGAATAAGTCCCGGCAAGCTCTCTGTCCATATATTTGAAATCCGGCAGATAGACATCGATCAATCCATCCCAAAGCCGCAGCGTTTCTACTTTTTCATAGCCGCTCGTATTGCAGATAACCGGCAGAGAAAGGCCGCTATTTCTAGCGGCCTTTAATGCTCTGGCAACTGGTTCGGCAAAGTGCCCCGGCGTCACCAAATTAATATTGGCAGCGCCCTTTTCTTTTAACTGAAAAAATATTTCGACCAGTTCTTCTACAGTGACTTCCCAGCCAATACGGTCGCAGGCAATCACATGATTTTGACAAAATACACACTGGAGCGAACAGCCAGTGAAAAATACGGTTCCAGACCCCTTCTCTCCGGAGATACAGGGTTCTTCCCACATATGCAGGTCTGCACGGGCAATTTTCATCTTGTCCGTCATTCCACAGAACCCGCGCTCTCCCGCCGCCCGGTTTACATGACACTCCCGCGGACAAAGGACGCAGTCTTCCAGTCGATTTTTCTTATCTTCTTCCTGCACCTTTGACCATCCTTACGCTTTGTAGATTACTTTGCGGAAATTTTTCTTTCCCTTTTTCACCATAATTCCGTCTTTCAGCTCGTCCGCAGTGAAGGCTTTCCGGATATCCAGGATCTTCTCTCCTTCTACCGTTACGCCGCCCTGCTCTACGGCTCTCCTAGCTTCCGATTTCGTAGGCACCAACTCCGCCTTTTGCAACATCGCCAAAATATCAATAGTTCCATCTACCAGATCTTCCGCTCCCAGCTCAGTGGTCGGAATATTGGCGGCGTCCCCGCCGCCTACAAACAAAGCCTTGGCAGCGCTTTCCGCTTTCTTTGCTTCCTCCTCGCCATGAACCAAGCTGGTCAGTGAGAATGCCAGAATCTCTTTGGCTGTATTCAACTGGCTTCCCTCCCAGCGATCCATCTCGTCGATCTGCTCCAAAGGCAGGAAGGTCAGCATCCGCAGGCATTTCAATACATCGGCATCCGCAACATTTCTCCAATATTGATAAAACTCATAAGGAGTGGTTTTATTGGGATCCAGCCAAACAGCCCCTGACTGAGTTTTACCCATTTTTTTGCCCTCGGAATTTAAAAGCAGGGTGATGGTCATGGCATAGGCGTCTTTTCCCAGTTTGCGGCGAATCAATTCGGTGCCTCCCAGCATGTTGCTCCACTGATCGTCGCCGCCAAACTGCATGTTGCATCCATATTTCTGGTAAAGAGCATAGAAATCATAGCTCTGCATGATCATATAGTTAAACTCTAAAAAGCTCAATCCCTTTTCCATCCGCTGCTTGTAACATTCCGCCGTCAGCATCCGGTTCACACTAAAGCAGGCGCCGACCTCCCGGAGAAGTTCCACATAATTCAGATCTAACAGCCAATCCGCGTTATTTACCATCAGCGCTTTTCCTTCGGAAAAGTCGATAAAGCGGCTCATCTGCTTTTTAAAGCATTCGCAGTTGTGTTGGATGGTCTCCACCGTCATCATCTGGCGCATATCGGTCCGACCAGACGGGTCTCCGACCATACCGGTACCGCCGCCGATCAGGGCAATGGGACGGTTTCCCGCCTCCTGCAGCCGTTTCATCAGGCAAAGCGCCATAAAGTGGCCGACGTGGAGGCTGTCGGCCGTCGGGTCAAAGCCGATGTAAAAGGTCGCCTTTCCATTGTTCACCAATTCACGGATTTCTGTTTCATCTGTGACCTGGGCGATCAGGCCACGGGCTTGCAGTTCTTCATAAATTTTCATCTTCTCATTCTCCTATTTTTTCCTTAAAAAAGAATTTCGCTCTGCGAAATTCTCGCGCCGAGCGTGGCCACCATCGGCGGCATCTTCCTTTCACGCTCGTGCGCATCCCTAGCGGAGCGCTTTCTTACTATGAAAGCCGATTGCTTCGTCCTTCGGACTTTCGCAATCTCCTCTTTCATTTTCTGCCTCCTTCGGCTTCCTTTTTATGAAAGCCGATTGCTTCCTTTTTATGAAAGCCGATTGCTTCCTTTTTATGAAAGCCGATTGCTTCGTCCTTCGGACTTTCGCAATCTCCTCCCCATATTCGCAATCCGGGCTAACGCCCTACTTGCTCATATGGGTCAGCCCGTCCGATACCCGTCCGGGGGCTTTCATCAAAAAAGAATTTCGCTCTGCGAAATTCTCGCGCCGAGCGTGGCCGCCATCGGCGGCATCTTCCTTTCACGCTCGTGCGCATCCCTAGCGGAGCGCTTTCTTACTATGAAAGCCGATTGCTTCGTCCTTCGGACTCCCGCAATCTCCTCCCCATATTCGCAATCCGGGCTAACGCCCTACTTGCTCATATGGGTCAGCCCGTCCGATATCCGTATGAAGAGCCATGCAAGCATGTCTCTTCATACGGCTGCCGTCCGGGGGCTTTCATAATAAATAAAAACCCCCGTCCTTCGGAAAGGACGAGGGTTGCGCTCGTGGTACCACCTTACTTCGCCGCCTGTTCACACAAACGGCCTTACTGAGTACATCGGATCTCTCCAAGATACTCCGGCGCTGTAACGCGCGCCCCGCGGCTCAGCCTACTTGATCTCCGTTCGGTGAGCAGCTCAAGGATGTATTCACAAAAATGGTCTCCCGCGCCTCTCATCCACCGACTGCTTTCTGTTGGTCCTGTTTTTGCTACTAGTTCCTATCATCGCTCTTTTATGCAGTTATGAAGTCATTATAACAGGCTTTTCTTATTTGTCAAGTTTTAAAAAACGCTTGACATAGAATTCTCTTTGCGGTAATACAAAGTCAGCTATATACAAAAAACATCCCCTGACCACCAAAGAACTTTTTTGATACGTCAGAGTATGAACTCAAGGAGATATCAAAATGATTATCAATACCGGAGGACGGACAGATACCGTTCAATATTACACCGATTGGCTGCTGCGCCGCTTTTCCGAGGGCTATGTCCTGACTCGCAATCCGCTGTTTCCTCATAAGGTTAGCCGCTATGAACTGACTCCAGACAAGGTGGACTGCATTGTGTTCTGTTCCAAAAACTACAAGCCCATACTCCCCCGCCTCCATGAGATTACCGATCGCTTCAATACCTATTTTCACTATACGATCACCGCTTACGGCAAAGATATCGAGCCGGGCGTCCCCTCCATTGAGGAAAGTATCAAAACTCTAATTGAGCTGTCAGAACAAGTTGAACGAAAGCGTGTCGCCTGGAGATATGACTCCGTATTACTGACAAAAGAGTACACGATCCAGCGACACTTAGAAACTTTTGAGCGCATGGCGCAGGTAATTGCTCCCTATATAGACCGCTGCATTTTTAGCTTTGTAGAAATGTATAAAAAGCTGGAAACCAATATGCCAGAGATTCTTCTGTTCTCCCAGCAAGATATGGATACTTTGGCTGAGGGATTTGGCGCAATTGCCCAAAAATATGGGTTTCCCATTCAAACCTGCGGGACGAACGGCGATTTTACCCGCTATGGCATTCATTCCTCCGGCTGCATGACGTTGGACATTCTGGGTCATGCCAATGACATCATATTCAAAGATTTAAAACATAAGGGGATGCGGCAAGGCTGCCATTGTATAGAAAGTCGGGATATCGGGGCTTACGATACCTGCATGAACGGCTGCAAATACTGCTATGCCAATAAAAATCCTCGAAAAGCGTTTGAAAACTTTAAGTATCATGATCCAGCCTCTCCGCTGCTTCTTGGCGCCATAAAGCCAGAAGATACCATAATTGAGGGAGTGCAGAAGTCTTTTAGAAAGGGAAATTGACAATAGGGCTGATTGAAAAATCTGCAAGAAAATCCCCTGTCAAAAGAAACAAAATACAATATTTACGCCCTTGTCAATGGAAGGTACCGCCCTGCAATAAAATAGAAAACAGCGGAATCGTTACGAGAGAAAGCAGAGTAGAAACACAAACCAACTTCGAAGCATACTCTGTATCCTGGTCGTACTTTTTCGCCAGCATCGCTGTAGTGCTTCCCGCCGGCATCGCCGCAGTGAGCACGGTCACGCCGACTGTCATTTTATCCGCCTGGAAGATATACAGAACCGCCAGAAAGAAAAAGGGCAAAGCCAACAGACGAATCAAGCTGTAATACAGAACCGACCAATCAAAAACCTTTCGCAGCTCTACTTTGCCCAAAATACATCCTACCATTATCATCGACAGGGACGTCGTACATCTGCTAAGTCCCAATGTCGTTTGTTCCAAAGCTGCCGGCAGGCTCCACCCTGTCCCCATAAAGAGAAAGCCCAGAAAAACAGCTAAAATACATGGGTGCAAAGCTAATGTCCGCACCATCGACTTCCGATCGGTTTCTGTGAAAAGGGATAGTCCTGCCGTCCACATAGCCACACGAGTAGGGATCAGGGCGATCGACGCATACACCAGCGCCTCCGCCCCCATCACTGCCTCGATGATTGGAAGACCGATAAATGCCGAATTCGTGCAGATAGTTGCATACTTCATCAAAAGAGCTCTGCCTCGTTCGAACCTTCTATACAAAAATCGATTCACGAAGAGGTAACAAAACTGCATGGCCGTCGCTACAATCCCTACCACCGCTGTCTTTTTGATGAGCTCCGCCGTCATTTCAATGCTGAGAAAAGAACGGAAAATCGTGCATGGAAGAAGCACATATAAAATGATATCTACCATCTGTTTCTGGGTTGTATCATTCACCCAATTCTTTCTCGTCAGAAAAAAGCCAATGGCTACCAGCAAAAAAATTTGTATCTGCAGATCAATAATCGTCTTCATCCCTTTTCGTAACCTGCCTCTTCTATCCACGCATCCGGCAGGCGCCTCCTATATTTTTCACTATAACATAGGAACGAAAAGAAAGCCACTGCTTATTTTCCACTTTCTCCATAGTTTTTCAATACTCTGGCGCTGGGATCGTCCACATCGCACCCTTCCCAGGAACGGTTCGGCATCCAGAAATCCGGAACCATTTTCGCCTGGCCAGGATAATATTTTTCAAAAATTTCCCGGTAAAGCAGACTTTCCTTGGTAAAGGGCTGGGCGAACGTATATTTTTTCCGCAGCGTCTCAAACTCTTGATCCGTATAAAGGCTTTCCGCGTATTCCTTCAAATCGTCTACCATGCTGTGACCGACCGCATCGCTGAACGCCGCCTTTTCCCTCCAAAGAATCTCCTCCGGCAGCCATTCCCCCTCTTCAAAGGCTTTCCGAAGCAAATATTTTCCTTTTCCATACTTGTTCATCTTCTTTTCCGGATCAATCGCCATCACATAGCGCACAAAGTTCAAATCTCCGAAAGGAACGCGGGCTTCCAAGCTGTTGTCGCCGAGACAGCGGTCCGCCCGAAGCACATCGTAGAAATAAAGCTCTCGCAGCCGCTTTTCCGCTTCCTCCTGAAACGCCTGTGCGCTCGGCGCAAAATCCGTATATTTATATCCAAACAATTCATCGGATATCTCGCCGGTCAACAGTACGCGGATATCCGTGTTTTCATGAATATACTTGCAGACCAGATACATTCCCATACTGGCGCGCGTTGTCGTGATATCATAAGTACCCAGCGCCGCGATCACGGTCTCCAAAGATTCCAGCACCTGTTCTTTGGTCATAATCACTTCCGTGTGTTCAGCGCCCAAATAATCCGCCACCTGCTTAGCGTATTTCAGATCAATGGCATCCACATCCATGCCAATGGCAAAGGTACGAATCGGTTTTCCCAAAAGCCGTGCGGCAATGGCGCAAACCAGGCTGGAATCTAAACCGCCGGAAAGTAAAAATCCCATCGGGGCATCCGCGTCCAGGCGCTTTTCCACACCTGCGATCAGCTTTTCCCGAATCGTCTTTGTGATCGTAGGTAAATCCTCATGATGATACTGTTCCACCGATGCGATATCTGCATAGCGGACAAATTCTCCATCGCAGTAATAGCAGCCGGGCGGGAAGGGGAATACTTCTTTTACCCACCCAACCAGGCACTTTGCCTCACTGGCAAATGCGATACAGCCGCTTTCCGAATACCCATAAAACAGAGGACGAATTCCAATCGGATCTCTGGCTGCAATCACGCGGCCCGACTTAGCCTCATAAATCAAGCAGGCAAATTCTGCGTCCAGATGGCGGAACATTTCCAGGTCATACTCCTGAAGCAAGGGAAGCAGAAGTTCACAATCCGACTCGCTGTGAAACTCATAACCCTCCTCTTCCAACTCTTTTTTCATGGTACGAAAACCATACAATTCTCCGTTGCAGACGACCCAGCTGCCATCTCTTTCAAAAGGCTGCATCCCATCGTCCGATAAATCCATGATAGCCAAACGATCAAATCCAATCGCGCCAAATTCCGTCTCCACCAGCTTCTGATCATCCGGCCCGCGCCGCACCGTGCGCAGGAGATACTCCCGCAGCGTATCTACTGAAATGTCATGACCAACGTAACCAAAAATTGCACACATAATATTTCCTCTCTTTCCGGGAATCAAAAAGGCAGCTCCTCGTCCCCAAACATTCATTCAGGACGAATAGCTGCCTATCCGCGGTGCCACCTAAATTGCCGCCCTGCCGGCCGGCCTCCTTTTCGCGTTCGCCTTTGAAACGCTAGCTCTATAACGGAAGCATCCCGTCTCCCCTACTCCCTTTCGGTTTCAGTTTGAAGCTCCGGAGTGTTCTTTCCGGCAATCCCTGGTACGGGGCTCTCACCATCCCCCGCTCTCTGAAACAGCAGACTGCTTTACTTTTCTCCATCGTCGCTTTTAATTTTTTCACATACTAGCACAGATTTTGACCAGTGTCAATAGCTTTTTTTATTTTATTCTGGAAAATTCCGAAGTTAAAAAACGGGATTGAAGAAAAGAAGAAAAAGTAGTACCATAGTATCATATGAAACTGTCCTGATGCCTAACGGCATCGTTACCGGAAATGAAAGCCAGCGGCTTCATACTTTTCATTTATTGAGGAAAACATCTTGGAAAACGAACAAAAAACGATTCTTTTTGAACAAACACCGATCCCGAAGGCTGTTATGACTTTGGCCGTCCCGACTATTCTCAGTTCTTTGGTCATGGTTTTATACAACCTTGCCGACACGTACTTTGTTGGTATTCTCAATGATTCCATTCAAAATGCCGCCGTCACGCTGGCCGCCCCGATTCTTTTAGCCTTTAATGCGGTCAACAACCTGTTTGGCGTCGGCAGCTCCAGCATGATGAGCCGGGCTCTTGGCCGGAAAGATTTTGATGCCGTTTCCCGCAGTTCCGCCTTCGGATTTTACTGCTCCATCCTTTTTGGTCTTTTATTTTCCATTCTTTTTACTGTATTCCAGCAGCCGCTGCTGATCTTGCTGGGTGCAAATACGAATACGCTAGCCGCCACCGCGGCTTACGCCAAATGGACGGTTAGCTTTGGAGCTGTCCCCGCGATTCTAAACGTAGTCCTCGCCTATCTGGTCCGCGCGGAAGGGTCCGCGCTGAATGCCAGTATCGGAACGATGAGCGGCTGTTTTTTAAATATCCTACTGGATCCGTTCTTTATTCTTCCATGGGGACTCAACATGGGTGCGGAAGGCGCGGGGCTTGCCACGTTCCTTTCCAACTGCGTGGCCTGCCTTTATTTCTTTGTCTTCCTGTATATCAAAAGAAAAAGCACATACGTCTGTATTCGGCCCCGCATGTTCAGCCTGAAAAAATCCATTCTGATCGGAGTATGCAGCGTCGGTATCCCAGCTTCTATCCAGAATCTGCTCAACGTGACCGGCATGACCATTTTAAATAACTTCACCTCTTCCTTCGGCTCCGACGCCGTCGCTGCCATGGGGATTGCGCAAAAAATTAATATGGTGCCCTTCCACATCGCCCTGGGGCTATCCCAGGGAATTATGCCTCTGATCAGCTACAATTACGCCAGCGGCAATACCCGCCGCATGAAAAAAACATTCCTCTTTGCGGCAAAGCTTTCTATTTCTTTCCTGGCTCTAGTTGCTCTTGTTTATTATATCGGAGCTGAGGAGCTGACCCGCATGTTTATGAAAAATGAGCAAATCGTTGCCTATGGTTCCAGCTTCTTACGGGGCTTATGTCTCGCTTTGCCATTTCTTTGTATGGATTTTCTGGCCGTTGGCGTTTTCCAGGCAACTGGCATGGGAAAAAATTCTTTCATTTTTGCCGTTCTTCGAAAAATTGTGCTGGAAATTCCCGCATTGCTGCTTTTAAACGCCCTATTCCCCTTGTATGGACTCGCTTACGCCCAGTTTTCTGCGGAGTTCATACTCTCCATCGCCGCTGTCTTTGTCTTGATTCGCCTTTTCCGGCGATGCCAGCCTTACGACAGGACGCTTCCGCTCTGACACCAAAAAAGCGGTTTCCGCCATAAAACGGAAACCGCTTTTTTCTTTCACTTTCTTTTATCGAAACAGATATTTTTGGTTAACAAGGAGCCTTCTTCTGATATCCGTCCGTCCCATCACAAAAGTTCCTGTAAAACCGGCTCTAAAATTGCCAGCATATCATCCACATCCTGCTCTGTGATAATCAAAGGGGGAACAAACCGCAAAATATTGGTTCCCGCGTTGATTAAAATCAGCCCGCGCTTCTGCGCCTCCACGATGATATCTCCAACTGGAATCGAAAACTCCAAGCCATGGATCAATCCAACTCCGCGATGCGCTACAATCTTCTCGTATTTTTCCGCCAATGCGGTCAGCTTTTGATCCAGATAGGCCCCGACTTTCTGAACATTCTCTACAATGTGCATGGACTGATACAGATCAAGTACTTTACTGGCAGCCGCGCCAACCAGCGGATTTCCACCGTAAGTGGTGCCGTGATCGCCAGGCTTTAATGCCGACGCTTTTTCATTGCAGAGAAAAGCGCCAACGGGAACGCCGCATCCCAGAGCTTTTGCTACAGTCATCACGTCCGGCAATACGCCGTAACGCTGGCAGGCAAACATCGTACCAGTCCGCCCCATGCCGCACTGAATCTCATCAAAAATCAAAAGGATGTCTTTCTCATCACAGAGAGCCCGCAATCCTCTCAGGAATTCCTCCGTGGCAGGATAGATTCCACCCTCTCCCTGAACCGGTTCTACAATAATCGCGCAGGTTTTTTCTGTCACCTGGGCTTTCACGCTCTCCAAATCGTTAAAATCAGCAAACCGAATGCCAGAGATCAAAGGCTTAAACGGGTCCTGATAATGGGCGTTTCCCGTCACAGACAAAGCGCCAAGACTACGTCCATGGAACGAATGATTCATCGCAATGATTTCATGGCCATTCCAGCCGTCCCGGTCGTAGGCATACCGGAGCGCGGTCTTTAACGCCCCCTCGATGGACTCGGTTCCGCTGTTGGTGAAAAACACCTTTTGCATGCCGGAGGCTTCCACCAATTTTCTTGCCGCCTCCACCGAAGGCTCATTGTAAAAATAGTTGGAGCAATGGATCAGCCGGTCCACCTGAGCTTTGATCGCTTCATTGAATTCCTTGTTGTTATAGCCAAGGGCAAATACCGCGATTCCAGCGCAGAAATCCAGATATTTTTTTCCTTCCGAATCGTACAAATACACGCCTTCCCCGTGGTCCAGAACCAGAGGATAGCGGTTATAGGTATGAAGCAAATATTTTTCTCCCTGCTCCATGACTTCCTGCTTATTCATCCCTTTGTCTCCTTATCATTGATAATCACCGTGCCGATTCCTCGATTGGTGAAAAACTCCAGCAGCAAGCTGTGGGGCAGACGGCCGTCCAAAATATGTACTCGCTCTACGCCGTCCCGCAAAGCAGCAATGCAATTTTGCAGTTTTGGAATCATACCGCCGCTGGCGCCGCCGCTGGCAATAAACTCTTCCGCTTCATGAACCTGCATGGAGTGAATAAAAGAACTCTTATCCGAAAAGTCCCGGTACACGCCCTCGGTATCCGTCAAAAATGCCAGCTTATTGGCATGCAGGGCCGAAGCCACCGCGCAGGCCGCGTCGTCGGCATTGATATTGTAAGAATCAAAATTATCATCATAACCAATCGGACAGATGATCGGAAGAAAATCTTTTTCCAGTAAATCGAAAATGATCTTCGGATTTACTTCAGTAATCTCCCCAACGAATCCAATATCCTCTCCATCTGAATACCGCTTTTTTACCTTCAGCAGACCGCCATCCTTACCGCTGATGCCCACTGCATGAACGCCCAGAGATTCCACTTTTTGGACAAGGCTTTTATTCACCCGATTTAACACCATCTCCGCAATTTCCATGGTCGCCTCGTCTGTGACCCGCAGACCATTGACAAAGCGGGGCTCCATACCGGACCGTTTCACCCATTTGCTGATGTCTTTTCCGCCGCCATGAACGATCACTGGCTTAAATCCCACCAATTTTAACAAGACTACGTCTTTGATCACGTCCTCTTTTAAATGGTCGTCCAGCATAGCGCTGCCGCCGTATTTGACTACGACCACCTTCCGGTTAAATTTCTGAATATATGGCAGAGCCTCCACCAAGACCTCCGCCTTGTGCATAATCGCTTCTTCCATTCTCTCCTCCTTAACTGCGATAGTCCGCGTTAATCGACACGTATTCATGGGTCAAATCGCATCCCCAAGCCGTAGCGGCGGCCTCGCCCAATTTCAAATCAGCAATCGCCGTCACCGCAGGCTCGGACAAAATCTTGGTCGCAACCTCTTCGCTATAATCCGTCGCAGTTCCATTCTCCACAATTTTCAGCTTTCCCGCCGCGCTCTCAAAATAAAGATCCACGATCTCCGGTTCAAAATCAGCGCCCGAATATCCCATGGCGCAGAGAATCCGTCCCCAATTGGCGTCATGGCCATAGATGGCTGCCTTTGTCAGATTCGAAGTAGCTACAGATTTGCTGAGAATTTTGGCCTGTTCCTTACTTTTTGCATGGATCACCTTGACCTCAAAAAGTGCCGTCGCACCCTCTCCATCCCCGGCGATTTTCTTACAAAGTTCCTCCATCACATAGTGAAAAGCTTCCAGAAAGGCTTGATAGTCCGCCCCATCCGAAGTAATCGTTGGGCAGCCGGAAGCGCCGTTCGCCAGCACCAAAACCGTGTCGTTGGTGGAGGTATCTCCGTCCACAGAAATCATATTAAAGGTATCTTCCACGTCGGAACTCAACGCTTTTTGAAGCATTTCCTTACTGATCGATACATCGGTGGTCAAAAAGCAAAGCATCGTACACATATCCGGGTGAATCATGCCAGAGCCCTTGCACATGCCGGCCACAGTCACGGTTTTTCCGCCAATTTCCGTCTGCACGGCAACCTCTTTCGAGACCGTGTCGGTAGTCATAATCGCTTCTGCCGCCAAACGGGCCGCCTCTCTCGTATCCGCCATCTGTTCTTTCAACTGTTTGATGCCGGGCAGCAATTTGTCCATCGGAAGCTGCGGTCCGATCACGCCGGTGGAAGCTACAAAAACGCCTTCCGCCGCAATGCCAAATACGCTTGCTGCCTCCGACGCCGTCTCGGCGCAGTGCTGCATGCCCTCTTCCCCAGTACACGCATTGGCAATTCCACTATTGACGATCACCGCCTGACATTTCGCGCCGCTGTCCACCACCTGTTTATCCCATTTCACCGGCGCCGCTTTTACCAGATTTCTCGTAAACACACCGGCAGATTCACACGGAATCTCACTGAAAACAACGGCCATATCCTTCTTTTCTTTTTTGATGCCCGCCTTTATGCCAGCGGCAAAAAAGCCCTTCGGAGCAGTAACCCCTCCGTCTAATATGTTCATAGAAAACCTTCTCCTTGATTTTTATACAAATTTTTCTTATTTTTATTCATCCAAATGTAATCGGCCCAACCATATCGCCTATCATTTTCGCAGATATCGATCGAATCCATTTGTTTTCTATAACTCCCCTTCACTTTACGGGAACATTGGGGGTTGTGTCAAGCCCAAATTTTCCGGAAAGCCAAACATCAAATTCATATTTTGAACTGCCTGACCTGCCGCTCCTTTGACTACATTATCCAAAGCGCCCATGGCAACGATACGCTTTGTTCTCTCATCGATCTGGAAACCAATATCAACAAAGTTACTTCCTTCTACCCAACGAGTCTCCGCGCAGACGCCGGCTCCCAGCAAACGGATGAAGTATTCCGCTCCATAGTATTTCTCATAGGCTTTCTGAATCTCTTCTTTTGTCGCCGGTTTTGTCAGGTTTGCATAAGCGGTAACCAGAATCCCCCGGTTCATCGGCACCAAGTGAGGAGTAAAATTCAAAAGTACCGGCTGACCGCAGGCATAGCCCAACTGTTCCTCGATTTCCGGCGTATGCCGGTGGGTCGTAACTCCATAAGCCTTTATATTCTCGTTAACCTCGCAGTAAAGATTCGCTACCTTCGCGCCGCGTCCCGCTCCCGACGTCCCCGATTTCGCATCAATGATAATGGAATTGGGATCGACCAGACCTTCCTTTACCAAAGGATAAAGAGTCAAGATCGAACAGGTGGTATAACATCCTGGATTTGCCAATAAACGCGCGCCACGAATCTGTTCCCGGTTGATTTCGCAAAGTCCATATACCGCTTCCGGCAGATATTGCGGGCTTTTATGCTCCAGCTTATACCATTTTTCATAAACTGCCACGTCTTTCAAACGGAAATCTGCGCTAAGGTCGATGATTTTTGTTTTGGACAAAATCTCATCGTTCATCATTGAAGCGCAAAATCCCTGGGGCGTCGCAGTAAAAATCACGTCGGCCTCCTTAGCCAATTCTTCCATATTGTCATCGAGACATTGGTCGTCCACAATTCGAAACAGATTTCTATAAATAGAAGAAAATCTTTCTCCAATATAACTCCTGGAACCATACCAGCAGATCTCTACTTCCGGATGTTGCACTAGTAAACGCACCAGCTCGGCTCCTGCATAACCGGTGGAACCAATAATTCCTGCTTTTACCATCTCATATCCTGCCTTCCTTTTGCATAATAATAAATATGCGGCCATTATACATCTTTTTAAATTTTTATGCAAGTTTTTTTATAAAAATACTTGCAAATTTTTCCGTACTGGTGTATACTTTCCGCAGACATCAAAGAGAAACAAATTTCTGCATATTTATGCTTTATTATGCAAAGCCTGTTCACACAAAATAATGCGTTTACAGGCGCTTATTGCAGAAAATTAGGAAAGGAAGGTTCCCCTATCATGAAAGACAAAGTAATTTTAGCGTATTCCGGCGGACTTGACACCACCGCCATCATTCCGTGGCTGAAAGAAAACTATGACTATGACGTCGTTTGCTGCTGCATCGACGTTGGCCAGGGAAATGAACTGGACGGCCTGGAGGAGCGCGCAAAACTCTCCGGCGCTGCTAAGCTTTACATACTGGACGTCATCGACGAGTTCTGCGACGATTATGTGATGCCTTGCGTACAGGCCAATGCCGTTTATGAAAACAAATATCTGCTCGGCACGGCGATGGCCCGCCCGCTGATCGCGAAAAAGCTGGTGGAGATCGCCCGCAAAGAGGGCGCTGTCGCGATCTGCCACGGCGCTACCGGAAAAGGAAACGATCAGGTCCGTTTTGAGCTTGGCATCAAGGCCCTGGCTCCGGATCTGCAGATCATTGCTCCTTGGCGCTGCAATGAGACTTGGAAAATGCAGTCCCGTGAAGAAGAAATCGCTTACTGCGAAGCCCACGGCATCCATCTTCCCTTCTCCGCCGACAGCAGCTACAGCCGTGACCGTAACCTGTGGCATATCAGCCATGAGGGACTGGAATTGGAAGACCCGGCCAATGAGCCCAACTTTGAGCATCTGCTGGTTTTAGGCGTAACGCCGGAGAAAGCCCCCGACGAAGGCGAATATGTAACTCTGACCTTTGAAAAGGGTATTCCCACCAGCTTAAACGGCCAGGCGATGAAGGTATCTGAGATTATCACCAAATTGAACGAACTGGGCGGCAAACACGGCATCGGTATCATTGATATTGTAGAAAACCGTGTAGTTGGCATCAAATCCCGCGGCGTCTATGAGACTCCTGGCGGAACGATTTTGATGGAGGCCCACCAGCAGCTGGAAGAATTGGTTTTAGACCGCGCCATCTATGAGACCAAGAAAGATCTCGGCAACAAATTTGCCCAGATCGTCTACGAGGGAAAATGGTTTACCCCTCTGCGTGAAGCAATTCAGGCCTTCATGGATAAGACGGAAGAAGACATTACCGGCGAAGTGAAATTCAAACTGTATAAAGGAAACATCATCAAAGCCGGCACCAAAGCGCCGTTCTCCCTGTACAGCGAATCTCTTGCTTCCTTTACCACCGGCGAGCTCTATGACCATCATGACGCCGAAGGCTTCATCAATCTGTTTGGCCTGCCGCTGCGGGTACGCGCCATGAAGAAAGCGGCGTTAGAGAAAAAATAAGCAACTGGTTTTATAACAACAAACAGGCTCTTTCCGAATCATGGCGGAGAGAGCCTTTTTATTTCATAGGAAATTTCCTATGAAATAAAAAAGCTCCGCTAAAGACCGCATTGCAGCGCAGCGCAAGTCCTTTAGGGCGGCAGGACAGCAAAGCCCACGGCAGGCGGAGAATTTCGTCAAGCGATTTTTTCGATTGACAAGTAAACTTGGCAGTGCTATTCTATATCTGACAAGTAAACTTGGCATTTCCCAGTAGGAGGTAGTGATCATGGACAAAGAAACCATTCTAAAAAAAGCGCAGAAAGAAACGGATGAAATGGCTATACAGATACGGGATAAATCCATCAAATATACATATCTTGTTCTTGTGTTAAGCGCCGCCGTTTTCTCCTTTATTCGGGGATTACACGATCAGCCAATCATGGATCTTTGCGCTACCGTTAGCTACTCCGTTGCTGCCGGACGTCTGTACTGCTTTATCAAAGCAAAGGAAAAATCTGATTTACTGATTGCAATCGTTATGCTAACCATCGCCATTGCCGCTACCATTCGATTTGCCATGGGACATTGAGGGTATGCAAATGGATGATCAGTTAGTACTTAAAAACCACTTGAAAGAAGCCCGCGGCGAAAAAGGGTGGTCTCAGACGCAGTTAGCAGAAATGGTTGGCGTATCTCGAAACACGATCAGCTCCATAGAAACCGGTCAGTTTAACCCCACGGCAAAGCTGGCTTTGGTTTTGTGCGTCGCCTTGGATAAGAAGTTCGAGGAATTGTTCTATTTTGACTAAATTTCCCCTCCTATGCCTTAGAGCAAAGAATTTTGCTTCGCGAAATTCTCACGCCGAGCGCGGCCGCCATCGGCGTCATCTTCCTTTCGCGCTCGCGTGCATCCTTAGCGGATCGTTTTTTATTTCATAGGAAATGGGGGCGGAATTTCCTATGAAATGGAAAAAAGGCGCCGCTGCTCATAGATAATTTCTTGTCCATGAGCAGCAGCCCCTTCCTATCTTACATCAAATTTTACAACTTATACAGACTTTCGAATGTCCTCGACGATTACTTATTTGCGGACTCCGCAATCGCCAGATACTGATCTACGATCTCATCTCCTAAGTCTGCACGAACCATATCTACAATAGGCTCGCCGGCAGCTACGATAGCCGCACGAATCTCATCGGTAACAGGAAGCACCTCGATCTGACCTTCCATGGCCTGAATCGAATTGTTGTAATCTTCCTCAGCTGTATCGCGGCAAAGCTCGCCGTAGCGCTCGGCAAATTCTACCAGAAGACTCTGATAAGCCGGATCCAGGCTATTATAAGTGTCCAGGTTCATTAAGATAGGGAACACATAGGTGATGGACTTCATATCCATGTAGTAGTCCTGCACTTCATAAAACTTCATCGCAGCTACAGCCTGAGCCGGGTTATCCTGCGCCTGCACCAGACCTTGCTGCAGAGCTACAAACAGTTCGCTGAAAGCCAGGGGCGTGGGATTGCATCCCAGATTCTCATAGTAAGCCTGATAATATTTGTTTTCTGGGCAACGAATGCTCATTCCTTTAAAATCTTCCGGCTTTTCGATCTTCGTATTGGTGGACAGACCACGGAATGTATTGGTGGACAGACCCAGGATCTTCATACCATACTCATTTACATAACCGTCAAAAATTGGTGCAAACTCTGCTACCGCATTATTTGCCTTAATGATATCGTCAAACAAGCTTGGGATATCAAAAATTGCTGCCTGCGGACAGGTGGTAGACAGAGATGAAGTCGCCACATAGGCCATGTCTACATCTCCCATAATGCAGCTGTTGATTAACTCATTGTCATTTCCCAAGGAGCCATCCCATACTACTTCGATATTCAGCTTACCTCCAGATTTTTCTTTCACTTCTTCTGCAGCCTGTACCTGCAAGTTATAAATCATGTTGGCAGAAGAAGCAGCGCTGGCGACCGTCAGATTGACTGGTTCCAAATTTTCAAAAGCAGACGCATCTGCTGCGGCTGTCGTATCTGCAGCTGTGGATTTCTCCGCTGCGGTAGTAGCTTCCGCCGCTGTGGTACCTGCTGCTGCCGTGGTATTTGCGGCAGCTGTCGTCGCTTCGCTTCCATTTCCGCAGGCGGCCAGTGACAATACCATCATACTACTAAGTACCATTGCTATTACTTGGTTTCTTCTTTTCATTTTTCCCTCCTAAATTGAAATTTATTTTGAAATTCTCGATCCTGCTCTCCTTTTGCCTCAAAGAGGTCACGATGCGCATCCTCCCCTTCCATCAGGTAAATCTCCGGCAAAGGTGTTCTGGGCGTGAGCCTCCCATCAGGCCAAAATATCTCGTCCAGAAAATCAATGCAACGATCGATATTTTCATCTGTTTTGAATCTAGCATCTCCGTGCTCCGCACCTTCAAAAAGCTCTAGTGTAGCCCGTTCCAGGCCGCATTCTTCCACAATTTTTTGATAAAGCCGCTCCGACTGCCGATAAGAAACCAGTCGGTCGCCTGTCCCATGTTGAATCAGAGACGGTACAAAATCCCCAGCAATGTATCGAATACTGCTAGCCTCTACGGCTCTTTCCGGATTCTCTTCAATCACACAGCCCAGCATCTGACAAGCCGGGCTTTCCATACTGCCTCCATGCATATGTACCGAATGTCCACAGATTTCCGTCATATCGAGATCTTGGGTTGCTAAGTTCGATACCCCATACCAGCTAATCATTCCATC
Source organism: Hominifimenecus sp. rT4P-3 (assembly GCF_051055405.1). Taxonomy (GTDB): domain Bacteria; phylum Bacillota; class Clostridia; order Lachnospirales; family Lachnospiraceae; genus Pseudolachnospira. The sequence goes on from NZ_CP167068.1 coordinate 2,089,886, forward strand.
TACCTGGCAGCTTTCATTTGGGTTTCCCATTGATAAATCTTCTATCTGATGTCCCCGACAGGTAGCGGCCACCAGCTGAACCAGATATGCTCCCGCCGAATTCCCCCACAATACAATGCGCTCCGTATTGAGCCGGTATTTTTCCCGGTGAGCCCTCAGAAATCGTATCGCAGCTTTCACGTCATGCACCTGGAGAGGCCATTGGCCGTCCGGAGCCAGCCGGTAGTCCACCGTAGCCACCGCATACCCCTGAGATACTATCTTGAACATAGAAGAGATACACGCTTCCCTCCGTCCCCCAGAAATCCAACCGCCTCCATGGACAACTACCACCAGCGGATATGGACCCGCCCCGTCCTCTGGCAGAAATATATCCATTTTTTGCTCCGGGGACTGTTTTGCATAAAAAATGTCGGTAAACGTCCGAGGGAACTGTGTTACATCTATTTCCTGCTGCAACATTCCTTGTTCCTCTTTTCTTTCTTGCTTACCGACATTGTATATTCACTTTTTTATGCTGTCCAATATATAATATGTCATGTATGTATATATTTAAATCTATCAATTATCATTTTTCCTTTGTAGCAATTCTATCTGCCGGAACCTGATAATCTTCTTTCTTGGAGAAATACTCTAAAGTAAACTTCCGAAACAACACCGAAGCTTTTGAGACATATCCCGTATTCTTCCAGTGGAGATTAATGCAGCGTTTACATTCTGGTTCTATAATTGGGATATATCGAAGATCGGAAGACGACGCCTGTTGATCCATCCAAGAAACCTTTGGAATAAAGGCAAGACCTACGCCAGTTCGGACAAAGCCCTGGATCGTCATATAGTCGTCGCAGTCCATAATGATTTTCGGCTTAAAACCAGCGATCTTGCAGTAGGTATTGATAGCATAACGCAAATTAGACTCTGCCGGTGAGGAAGCAATCAGATCTTCATCGGCAATTTCCCTCAGCCGCACAAACTCCCGATCAGCCAAGGGGTGCGTCTTGGGCACTGCCAGAAGGATTGGCTCCTCCAAAATTGTCAATTCATTGGGGGCGCTGACTTTTGTCATAGAAGAATATACGGTAATATCGCAACGCCCCTTCTTTAAGTCGTCCAAAAAATGTTGATGCTGCTCCACAACAAATTTCACACCGGGATGCTGCTCTCGAAATCTGGCGATCAAATCCGGGAAACCAATTGGCGCCACTCGAAGTGAAATCGTAATGGTCGCGTTTCCAGTGGCTTTATATTCCTCAATCTCCCGCTTGGCATCGTCTACCGCATCCACCACCATATCCGCATAGTGCTTAAAAATCTTCCCGGCATCATTTAAGACAATGTATTTTCCTTTTCGGTCAAAAAGCTCTGTCCCCAGCTCATCTTCTAAAAGGCGGATCGTCTTACTGAGGGACGGTTGAGCAATATGAAACTCCTCCGCAGTCTTAGTCATATGTTGAAGCTCGGCCACTCGTTTAAAATAACGCAGCTGTAATAGTTCCATATCCGTTCCTCCTTGCAGATTCTGTCTTACTTTTGAAAATCTTTTTGATTGCCACATGCATATTCATAGATTTTATTCTATCGTTTTATATTACATTATATATTAGACATTATGATAATTCAAGAATAAAATGAAATCACACAAAAGGAGGAGGATTGCCATGAAAATTTCTAAAATGTTCCGATGGCTCGATCTTTATTTTGAAGAAGCAGTCTGCGTCATCTCGCTGATACTGCTCTCCGTCGTCATGATGCTGCAGATTATTCTCCGCTACATTTTCCAGAGTCCGCTTCCCTGGGCCGAGGAATTCTGCCGCTATTGTTTCATCTATTCCTCGTTGTTTGGCGTCGGCTATTGCATCCGCAACAATAAAATGCTCCGAGTAGATCTTTTAGTCAGCCTGATGCCAGCTTTTTGGGGAAAACTTTTAGATATCCTGGGAGATATCGCTTCTCTTGTTTTTTACGTTTTATTTGCCTATGCCTCCTGGCAAACAACAATGAAACTGATGAGCCTTCATCAGCTCTCTCCCGCCTTGCAGATACCGATCTGGATCGTTTATCTGTCAGGTCCCGTAGGATTTGCCCTGGCCATTATACGCATTATCCAGAAATTTGTCCTACGGCTTCTACCATCACAGAAGAAGGAGGTTGAACTATGACAGCCCTTGTTTTTATTATCTTTTTTGTAGCCTTATTTTTGTCCATTCCCGTGGCAATCTCCCTTGGTTTTGCCACTGCCCTGCCAGGTCTTTTGGACTCTGCCTTTAAGGGAAATCTTCAGTTTATCTACCGTTCTCTGATCAGCGGTCTGGATGTCACTACGATTCTCGCCATCCCCCTGTTCATGCTGTCCGGCTCCATCATGGCCAAGGGCGGTCTATCGGAAAAACTGTTTGATGTTTTTGCTGTATTTATTGGAAAAGTCAAGGGTGGCATGCCTTGCGCCGTTATCGTTACTTGCCTCTTCTACGGCGCGATCTCCGGCTCTGGCACAGCAACTTGCGCGGCTGTCGGCGCCATGTGTATCCCGGTTTTGACCAATCTGGGTTATGAGAAAAAGTTTTCAGCAGCTTTAGTGGCTACAGCCTCCAGCCTTGGCGTTATCATTCCGCCCAGCATTCCCTTTATTGCTTATGCCTTAGTGACCGAAGTATCTGTCAGCGCCCTGTTTACAGCCGGCATTCTTCCAGGAATTTTGATCGCCCTGTGTCTGATGGCATACACTCAATTCTATTGCAGAACAAAAGGTGAAGATCGTGAAAAAATTGAAGCGTCTTACCACCGCTTAAAAAATCGCGGTGTTCTGCATGTGATTTTAGATGGATTTTGGGCGCTCTTAACTCCGATCATTATTCTGGGCGGCATCTATTCTGGCATTGTAACTCCCACAGAAGCGGCCTGCGTTTCCGTTTTCTATGCGATCATTGTCTGCCTCTTCATCTACAAAACAGTAACCTTTAAAGAGCTTTTAGTCTTTTTCCGCCAGGCAGTATCCTCCTATGCTCCGCTTGGGCTGATGATGGGATTGGCGCAAGCCTTTGCCAAGGTTCTAGTTTTGATGAATGCGCCTCAAAGCCTGGCAGAATTCCTGTCCACGGCGGTAAACGATCGGATTGCGTTCCTGCTTCTACTGAACCTGGTTCTGATTCTAATCGGCATGGTTATGGATGTAGCGCCTGCTATGATGATTTTATCGCCTATGATTTTGCCTTTTGCCAAAAGCCTTGGCATCGACGGTATCCATCTCGGTGTAATCATGGTTTGCAATCTGGCGATTGGCTTTGTAACGCCACCTTTTGGCTTAAACCTATTTATCTCCGGCCCCATGATCGATACGAATCCCATGCAGGTAGGAAAACGAGCTTTGCCTTTTATTCTCTCCTATCTGGTGGCGCTCCTACTTATTACCTATGTACCGCAGATCTCCATGCTCTTGCTGTAGCTGTTTGTTAGGAGACCATTGCCATGAGGCTTGTACCCTTGTCAATGGAAGGCACTCTTGTTAATTATATCCATAAAAAGTAACCGGAAGGGAATCGCCCTCCGGTTACTTTTTTATGCCCATATTGCCATTCCCAGCGTTCCGACGACCATAAGAATCAGCCCCCAAAACGCTCTCTTACTTAATCTTTCCTTGAAAACGAAATAAGAAAATGCAACGGTTACAAGAATACTCAACTTATCGATCGGCACGACAACGCTGACCACTCCATTCTGGATTGCATAATAATAACATAACCATGACGCTCCGGTTGCTAGGCCAGAAAGGACGATAAATAAAAATTCTTTCCTATCAAGACACTTGAGTTCTTTCTGCTTGCCTTTGATCAAAACAATCAGCCATGCCATCACCAGCACAACGCCGGTACGAATCGCTGTTCCAAGATTGGATTCCACATTGGTGATACCAATTTTTGCAAGAATCGAGGTAAGCGCGGCAAATACAGCGGATAAAAAGGCATAAAACATCCATCCTCCGTTTTTCTTTGTCCCCTCTATTTTCTTTTTTTCAATCATAAGAAAAATACCGGAGGCAAGAAGGAGGGCGCCAACCAATTTGACCGGCAGATGATTCGTCTCGCCAAACAGAAGGATCGCAAGCAGCACCGTCATAACGGTGCTAGACTTATCGATCGGTACCACTTTATTGACATCCCCGATTGAGAGCGCTTTGAAATAACAAATCCAGGAAGCGCCTGTCGCCAATCCTGAAAGGATTAAAAATACTAAGGATGTCGTATCCATATCCCAAATGGTATTTACCGTTCCAGCCATAAATACCATAAGCCATGAAAATAAAAGCACAATCACCGTCCGAAGCGCGGTCGCAACATCTGAATCCGTTTTTCGAATTCCGCATTTGGCAAGAATTGAAGTAAGCCCTGCGAAAAAAGCAGATAAACCTGCAGCAGCAAGCCACATCCTGACACCCTCCCTTTCCCGTACTTTTTCTTCATCTATGATATCATACAAACCATTTTCTTCCAACTTTACTTTTTATTATTCCAGTTTTCAATTTCACCAGTATCTTCCATTGACATGTACTTATCCATGGAAGGCTCCGATTTATCCGCAGTTTTTGGTCGTCAAATTTATTATGACTTTCCGAATGCTTCCTTATGCGATCACGCTTCCTTCTTTCTCTTTTCCCTCCACAAAAAAATCGCCGCCAAGAAAATACCCGCGGAGGTTCCTGCTCCCAATAGAGGAAGAACTTCGCTTACCTCCCCTTCCGGCTGATAATACCCAAGAACCGTGTAAATCGTTTCTATGCCTGTCTGCGTCTCTATCTCCGCTTGATATACAGCGGTCAACACCGTTCCCCAGACATCATCTAACTCCCCAACACCAGAATAGTACCCGTGATAGTCTGTGACAAAACGCGCGCCGGATACCTGAATCTCCCGTCGCAACACTCCATTCTGATCATAGGAAGGACTGGACCAGCTCATATGGCGAATCCGATAGTAGGCTGGGTCCAGCCCCAAAACGTGCAAAACTGCTTCTTCCTGCCCTGCCAGGCCCAACTCATCTTCGCCCAGCGTCACCACTTGCTCTCCCAGTACAAAGGCCGAGGCATCGGCTGGTTCCGCTGTCAATATTGCCTGAAAATCCTCCTTCCAATGCTGCTCCTCCGTTGTCTCTGTCAGAGCCAACGTCACTGTTTTCGATGTTCCCAGCGCTGCATCTTCTATCTCAAATTCCGCATAGGGAGGAAACGTCGGCTTTTCTACCCGGTCAAAATAGTCAATCCACCCTTCTGCTTTCTGAGTACGGCCACGGATTGGAATTTTTTCTTCTCTGGTTTCCTGCAGATGATACGCTACCCCATCCTGCTCTAACATGGGCTCTGGTTCCCAGGTTTCTCCCGGAAGCAATGCTCCCGATGACCTCGTCTCTGTCCGAATCTCCGTCTCTATCACCGGCTCGCCAGCGGATTCCAGAACTTCTGTCCGCAGCAGCCGATACCAAATCCCGTCCTTTTCCCTTTTCTCCGGAAATACATATTGCTCCGCCTCCGACGCATCCATACACTCCACAACATCCATCCAAAGGGATTCTTCTTCCGCCTTTCCTTTTACGAAGATAGGACACGCTAAAAGGCAAAAGCCGACCCATAATACCAACCATCTTCTTTTACTGCCCGCCATGGTTCCTCCTTCTTTTCATCCACCTTGCGACGCCCAAACCAACGCCGGCGAAACCAAACAACATCAACCATCGCGTTAAGGATGCAGAGTCCCCGGTCTTTACACCTCGCCTCATAGCCTCCCCGTCATAGTGACCGGTGATTGTTCCCAGACGTAAATCCTCCATCGACACACGCTGCACCTCTCCGGTATCCTCCACCAAAAACCGCACTTCTTCCGCCAGAAGATAGCCTTCCGGCGCAGAAATCTCTACCAGGATATATTCTCCCACCGGCAAACGCTCAAAATATTCCGGAACATCTCCACTCTCCCATTCCCGCAAAATCTGCCCGGAAGAATCGCGAAGCTGCAGGATCGCGCCCGGCAGGCGTTTCCCCGTTCCCAAATCCAGCTTTTCTATCTCTACCTTTGTCACGTCCTCCATGAGCTCTACCACCTGTATCCCTTCGGATTCTGTCACGGTAAAAGGCAGATCCTTGGCACAGACATATCCCTGCTCTATGGGCGCGACGATCTCCCGTAAAATGTACGTTCCAGCTGGTATCCCATGAATCTGGTGGGGTTCTTCTTTGCTGACCCACTCATCGATTATCGTACCATCCTCACGTAACACCTGTAGACGCGCTCCCGGAACAAATGCTTTCGCTGTCATATCCACTTTTCGTATCTCCACTTCTAAAGCCGGGTCCGCCACGCGGACTTTTATAACCGGATCTCCCGCCGCGTCCAGTTCCGCCTCTGAGCCGGATACAGTAAATGTTACTTTCTCATCCCCGATTCGATAACCAGGCGGAGCCTGGATTTCTGTCACTGTATAGGTTCCCGATACCGTCATCAACGGAGTGGTTACGGTCCCCGTCTCATCCGTCACAAAGGTATCCACCCACCGTTCCCCTACTTTTTGACGAATCGTTTCCCCTGCTTCATTCCGAAGTTGGAAGGTCGCTCCGGCCAAAGGAATCACCTCGCCGGTATCCTGATCCACCTTGATGATTTGAATATAAGCTTGAAAAGCCGTATCATTTAAGATGATCTGTATAGGTTCCGACAAATCGTGTTCCCGAATCTCCACCAAAAAGTCGCGCACCGGCCCATATCCTTCGGGAACCTTGGTTTCCCGAACCTGATAGACGCCGTATGGCAGCTCTGTGCTCATCCCACATCCGTTCTCGTCGGTTTCCACGATAGCAAACGTGGAGGCCTGTTCCCATCCGTCCGCATCCACCTCTCTCTTCAGCTTCCAGGTAAATTCTGCCCCAGCCAGCGGATTTACTTCACCGGCCGAACCGTCGTTTGAAATCTTCAGCAGGTGAACCCGCCTTTTCTTCACCGCATCTTTGACGGTTACCTCCTGGAAAACCAACGATTTTGTCTGATCTTCCCCAGATAAAACCACGTCATATTCCGCCGCGTTAAGCTGATAGCCCTCCGGCGCTTCCAATTCTTTTATAAAATAGGTTCCCAAAGGCAGCTCCGTAAATTCAGCGGCGCCATTTTTAATGATCGCCTGTCCCACCTGCTCGCCTGCCCGGAAAAGAAGTCCACTGTGATCGGGCCGAATGATGTCTGTTCTTGCAAATAAACCGTAGACGGCTCCTTCCAAAGTCGCGTCCCCCTGGGGAATTTTCCCGCTTTCTTCATCTTCTTTCGCGATTCGTATCTGTCCTTTCATCGGAGTATTTTCCAGAGAGTAGGAAAATGCTTGATCTTGGCGGGTGATGACAAACTCCTGCGACCATTCGTCATTGACATAGCCATCCGGCGCCTTTGTCTCCTGAATCTTAAATTTCCCCTGGTTGGAAGGAGTATAGGCCAACTTTTCTGCGAAATAGACACCGTCCCCTCGGTCCGTCAAAAATCCTTTGGGCGTGTATTGGCTTCCGTCCCACTCCAACAGGGAAAACTTCGCGCCGCTGATCTTATTTCCCGACTCTGCATCCCTTTTTTCCACCTGAACCGAGGCCTGCCAGGGATTATTGGTTACGGTATAGGAAAAGAGCTGATTGTTCTTTGTTAGTATCAATTCTTTGTTCCACCCTTGGTTTTGGTGTCCATAGGGTGCTTTTTTCTCTGTAATACGATACCGGCCCTGGTTCACCGGATGATAGGTGATCTGTTCCGATTCATAAATTCCCCCTGGTTTTTCCTTTAAGTGCGAATGAAACTGATAGGCTGTCCCGTTCCATTCCTCCAAATCAAATGCCGCGCCTGACAAATCCGCGCCTTCTTCCGATACCTTCCGCACGGAAACTTGTCCGAACCATTCTGTATTTTCCGCCTTCACATAGGGAACTTCATTCCGGGACCCATAGGTCAAATGAACCGGATAGACCGTATCATTTTGATTGGTTCCCTTGGGAGCGGTTATCTCCTTTAGATAATAAGTCCCCTCCTGCCCAGAAAATACAACGCTCCCTCTTCCATCGTCGGAGGTAGTTAGATCAGCTACGAAATCTCTGCACGCCGCATCCGCATATACACCGTATACAGCTCCCTTATATGCTTTTCCCGATGTTTCTCCGACTTTATAGACGCCAACCGCAAGTTCATCCGGCGCCGGTTGAAATGTGGAAAAATCATAGGTAAACATGTCCTGATTTGCTGCGCTTCCTGACCCATAAACCGCTATCTCCACCGAGTAAGCTTGATCCATACCGCTGCCCAAAAAATCTTCCGCCAGCTGATACGTATTGTCCGCCCACTCTTTATTTTCCTGCCCCCAAGAGATGTACGTTCTGCGGACACAATCCGCACATTCCAAAGAAGAAAGTCCTTTCATCGCTGCCCAAACCCATATTTGCATCAAGAGATACTGCCCGCTCTCGGACGTCATATTTTCCAGATCCGGATTTCCCCACTCCATCTCTCCATAAATACAATTTTCCAGATACAAAGCAAACATCAGCCCATGACGAATCACTTCCTGTTGTGATTCCGAAATTTTTTCTCTCATCTCCATCTTCTCATAGATGGTCCCGGAAGGACTGTGCTTTCCGTAATCCATACAGAACGCAAGGCTGTCGTCCAAGGTCATCAAATACAGCGGACCATGGACCGAATCGTAGATATCCATTTCAAACTGCTGAAACTGCGGACTCCTCTTAGTATGCAAAACACAGCGATCAGAAAAGGAGTCCGCTGCTTTTAGATTCAGGCTGCCAGCCAGCAACATGACCCATGCAAGAATCCAGGCCGCCTTCTTTTTCCATGCTCTCATAAAATCCCCCATTTCTTAATAGCCCAAAACGGGCAGCAACTCTTCCATGTCCCGGAATCCTTGTTCATAAAAGGATTCCAAGTCCTCTACCGTCAAGTTTTGAAACACGGTGCCCTGAAAGAAACGCTCTGCTCTCCACTCCGGCAGCCTTTCATCTCTGCTCATGGCAAGAATATTGTCCAAGGTCTCGTTCTGAAACAAATTCCCCACCGTATGTGCCAACGCTGGATTTGTATAAAGCCCCTGGCGGCGCCCGCTCTCATACCAGCCGCATTCGGCCTCCTGCTGTGAAATTTCCGAATTGGGCGTCTTGGCATAGACCAATGTCCCAAACAGCAAAATTACAGCCATGCCTGCCAAAACTACTTTTTTGCTCTTTCGCATCTCCAATCTCCTTTCCATTGATCTCTTACGGCTCGAATACCATAACCCAGTAAGAGCCCCGCTCCGTCTGATACCTGGCGCATGCCACCGACCGATAGCCCTCCGCCATCATATTGGCCCGGTGGCCCGGACTGTCCATCCACCCTTGAAAAATTTGCTTCGGATCCGCCTGACGATTCGAACTATGGGCAATATTTTCTCCTCCCACATGGCCTTCATGGCTATAATTCTCCGTGATTTGGGCGGCCCGGCGAAGAGCCAAATTCTCCAGCTTTTCTGATGTGGTTAGGGGAGGAAGCCCCGCCTCCGCTCTGGCTTCATTGACCAATTTTTGCATCTGGTTTACCACCTCCGGTTCCCAAATCTGTATCCGGGGAAGTTCTTTTTCCACACCGCTCCCGCTTCCCACCTCTATTTGATATTGTTCACAAAGGTTTCGGAACTCCAAACTGCCGGTAAAGCAGTCTATCAACTCTGCTGGAGTCCTTCTCCCTGCTCTCACCGCATTCAACCACCCATTTTTTCCCGCTTCATCCGAACTGCGCCCTAAAATAGCCTGATAAAGCAGCTCTGTATAATCTGCCAGACCCATTTCTCTTTGGCGGAATTCCTCGCTGAACAAAAATCCCTCCACGACTTCTGCCCCGCTTCCTCCTTCCAGCAAAAAGGCGGTCCAATTGTTTAATCCGTCAGCCTCTCCATCCCTTTGAAGAACCAATTGGTAGAGACGCTGGACAAAAGATGTTGCCTGCTCCTTTCGATCCCGCGGCTCCGGCGATGTATAGCTCCCGCGAACCACACCATATTCGCCGCAAAGACCGGTAAATTCTTCGGAATTCACAAAACCGCTGAAAACCAGGTTTCTACTTGATCCTACGGCTAAGCGCCTTAACCAAAATCTCTTTCCCTCCGTATCCGATGCCCGCCCTAGAAGCGCCTGGTATAAATCCTCCACGTATTGATCCTCGCTTTTCCCCAAGAGCAGATATTCCTCGGACCGAAAAAAGCCGCCTGCCACATCTGCTCCGGTTGCCGCCTCACTTTTCAGCCGCTCTTTCCAAAAATGCCGCCCTCCGGAATCCGGCTCTCTTCCCAAGCAAATGCGATATAACCGAGTGACAAACGCATCCGTCCCTTCTTGTTGACCGAAATCCATGTTCTCCGCCGCAAATACGGACGCGTGAAGACTTTCACTTTTTGCAAGCACCAGCGCACGTGGAAATCTGCTTTCCTCGAATACTGGCATACATGGGAATCTGCTTTCCGCTTTTACCTGCCCAGAAAAAGCTACGCTTCCCGCCGCCAAGGCCAATGCCCCCGCCAAAAGCACACATTTTCCTTGTTTCATAATACACTCCCTTCTTTTCTGCCGCCTGTAAAAAGCGGCGCTGTCTTCTATTGGCAAGATCATAAAAAATAAACCCAACAAACTTGTCTATTTATAACGTTGAGATAAAAAGATATTCTGTCCCCTCTGAATTTGAAAAATGTCACAAAAAAGTTTCTGCATAATTGAACAAAAAAGAGATGAAATAGAATCGATAAAAAGAAATGGTATCTTCTGGAAAACAAAAAAACACCTCTAATTAAAAAGAATGATACTGGAAAATGAATAAGAATCCATCAAGATACGCACCCAAGCGGGACGTTATAAGAGGAAAGGCTGAATGCTTCACGCCCTCCTAGAATTTAGAACGGTAACTGTAAATGGATTATAACATTAAAGTCTAATTTTGTCTACTATCTTTTTTACAAATTACTTTGAATAGCAAATCCGTTCCTTTTGCTGGCTTTACACGCAAATGCGCCGCAGATGCAGGAAACCGTCCTGCATCTGCGGCGCATGCATAACAAAATATTTTTTCACATTTCTTATTGTTTCATGGGTTTTCCCGTGCGTCCATTCTTTACCATCAGCATTTCCGCCAGGATGGAAACCGCGATTTCTTCTGGCGTCTCGCCTCCGATATCTAGTCCAATCGGGCTATAGACCGTGCTGAGAACCTGCTCCGAAACTCCCTCGCCTTTTAACCGATCATAGACCGCCTGCACTTTCTTTCGGCTTCCAATCATGCCCACATAAGCACCATTTTTCTTTAGCACGGCTTTTAAAGCTTCCGCATCAAAATGGTGGCCAAAGGTCACAATCACATAAAAAGCTCCTTCCGGCAGATCGATCTTCGGAAGATCCTTTTCGTAATCTTTGATCGGTACAAATACATCCGCCAATTCCGTCTTATCCTGAATCAATTCTAAATCTCGATTATCAAACAGCATAGTACGAAATCCTACCGTGCGGGCCAGAGGAAGCAGCGCGCCTCCCACATGTCCCGCCCCGCATACCACAAGCAAAGGCTTTGCGGAAAAAGCCTCAATCCAAACGGTCATATGCCCGCCGCAGGTCATGCCGGTCTCCGACGCAGGCGAAGTCAAATCATAGGTGCGCAGCGCGCTTTTTCCGACCCGCAAATATTCCATCGCATCTTTTACCGCCATCCGCTCCATAGCGCCGCCGCCAACGGTTCCTTCGGTGCTGCCGTCCTCATAGACCAGCATTTTCCCGTTGCTGCGGGGAGTGGAACCATCCGACTCTACAATCGTAACTGTTGCATATCCTCTGCCCTGCTCCTGCGCTTCCAGCTGCTTACTTAACAATGCTTTTTCGTCCATTTTGCTCCTTTCTCAGGCTTTTCCCATCAACCACGCATTTCCTTGGGGAACAATCTCCACCTCGCCGTAAACCGCGGCCAACTTACTCTGGATTTCCTCGCAGTCCGCTGTTCCCATCTGAATTTCACCGCAAATGCGCCCGTCCTTCAATAAAACGATGCGGTCGCAATAATTCATGGCGAAATTCGGATCATGAAGCGTAATCAATCCCGCTTTTTTCTCCCGATGAACCGTATCACGAATCTTTCCCAACACCATGTGGCGGTTGCAAAAATCCAACGCGCTGTCCGGTTCGTCCATCAGAAGAACAGGCGTATCCTGCATCAGCGTTCTTGCCAAAATTACCAACTGTTTCTGCCCTTGGCTAAGGATGGAAAACTCCTTTTCCTTCCATTGATCCAAACCTAGTTTTTCCAAGATCCGAACCGCCTTCTTCCTCTGGACGTCGCTTGGCGATTCAAAGAGGCGCAGGTACGGATTGCAGCCCATCAACACGACTTCCCATACGGTAATGCCATCTACCTCGCTGCTGACTTGAGGAATAAAAGACATTCGGCGCGCCCGCTGATACTCATGCAGGCGGATACAATTCTCCCCTAAAATCCGGCATTCTCCAGAAATATGGGGAAGAAGTCCACAGATACCGCGCAGCAAGGTGGTTTTTCCGGAACCGTTTAAGCCGAGAAGGGCACAAAATTCGCCTTCTCCCAATTCCAGATCAATGCCGCTCACAATCTCCTTTTTTCCATAGGAGACAGAAAAATCGCTCAGTTTCAATAAAGGGTTCACCGCACGCCTCCCTTCTGCCGGCACATCAGATAAAAGAGAAATGGCACAGCCAAAAATGTCGTCAAGATGCTAATCGGTATTTCCGCACTGCCAAGGCTTCTTGCCAAGCAGTCGGCCGGAATCAAAATAGCCCCTCCCATCAACCCGGAAAGGACCGTCAACGCAGTGCCGCTCCGTTTGATCATCAGCCGCGCGATATGCGGCACTACCAGCCCGATAAAAGCAATCAATCCTGTCACGCTGACCACCGATGCCACAAGCAATGTGGAAAGCAGCAGGACGGACAGGCGCACCGGGCGAATCCGCACGCCCAGCATCCGGCATTCATCTTCATTTAACGCCATCAGGCCAATCTGACGCCGCAGTAAAAATAGTCCAGCAAGAGATACCAAAAAGAGCGGAGCAACCACCAGCAGTTTGGTGCGGGTGGCTTGGGCCAGGCTGCCCATGGTCCAAAATTCGATGGCGGCCAGTTCATTCAAAGGATCGGCAAAGTATTTTAAAGTCATAATCAGAGCCTTTGATATGGCGGACATGACAATCCCGGCCAACACATAGGTGGAAGTCTGATTCAATCCGGTTACACGTACCAGGGCCATCACCAAAAGCACCACTAAAATGCCGCCGATAAAAGCCCCGCCTGCCAAGGCTGCCGCCGAACCTCCCAGAAATAAAATTGCAGCGGCGGCTCCCAGATTAGCCCCAGCCGTTACGCCGATGATATCCGGAGAAGCCAAAGGATTTTTAAAGATAATCTGATAGATGCTTCCCGCCACTCCCATCGCCATACCTGCCATCAAAGCCAGAATCGTCCGGGGCAGGCGCAGCGTATAAAACACCTGATAGGCCATGGTATCTTCCATCCCACCACGGAAAATACCCCAGATCTCCGAGAGAGAAATGGGGTACTGACCAATACAGATCGACACGAAAAACAATACCGCAATGAGTATTCCGGTTCCTGCCATCGCTATTCTTGGTGACAATCCTTTGCGCTGCTTCATCGTTTATTTTCCAATCAAAGTTTTTGCGTCAATGGTCGTTCCATAGAAATTCTGGTAAAACTCCGTCGCTTCTTTTTGCATCTCATCCATCGAATACAAGTCCTCATGAAGAACGGCTAACATCCAGAAATTTCCGAGAATACCCGACGGAACCGGCGAATCCCATTCTTCCAACTCCGTTGGCATATGGTAAATCGCTTGATTTTTTACCGCTGTCACTTGCGCGAACTGTTTATCCTTTAAGATATCCTCCGCAGTATATTTGGCCGCGCAGGGGATAATGATGATATCCGGGTTCATCGCCAGGATCTGTTCATAGGACACTTTGGTCCAATAGTCTCCTTCCACATCCTTCGCCGCGTTGACGCCGCCGGCAGCGTCAATTAAAGTCGCCTGATACATAGCGGCGGGCGCTGTCTCCATATAGTCCGAGTTGCCTGCCAGATAGACGACCGGCTTTTGATCGTCCGTCAGATTCGCCGTTAACTTCTGAATCTCTTCTTGCTTTTGGTTATAGTATTCTTCCAAGGCAGCCGCCTTCTCTTCTTTTCCGCAAGCCTTCGCAATCAGATAGAGCATCTCCACCAATTCTTCGTGGCTTTCCGGGTTCACCTCGATCACGGAAATGCCCAATCCAGTCAAAGTGTCCGCGTTGCTCCATAACTTTTTCGGCAGAAGAATCAAATCCGGCTTTAGGGCCGCGGCAGCCTCCAAATTAAACTCCTTTAAAGAGCCCACAGGGCTTACCGTCAGCAGTTCCGGAGCTAAAAGCGAATAAGCTGGACGCTTGTCCGCATTGTCCTCCACACCAACCAAATGGTCGGTCAAACCCAGCGAAATCATCGCATAGGAGGTAATGTAATAACAGCTGACCACGGATTCCGCCGGTTTTTCCAGCGTAACCTGACGTCCGCCCTGATCGGTCAGGGTAATCCCACTCTGGGAAGCCCCGGTTGCAGCAGTCGTCGATGCTATCTCCGGCGCTGTCGTCGTTTCAGCGGATGTTACCTCTGCAGCTGCCGTCTTCGCAGTTGTTGGACTTGTAGGTTCTGTGCTGCCGTTACAGGCCGTCAAAGAAGCTGCCATCACAAACGAGAGTAAAATACTGAGCCATCTTTTCATAACATTCCCCTTTTTTCAGATATCTATCGATTAAGTCTACTGCTATTAACTTTGATTATTCTATCATTTATATAACGAAATGTCAATTCAATTCTTCCACATTTTAGCATTTACCTTCTACTTCCTCTTCTTCATATATTCCTGTTTCCATACCGCGCTGACCATTCCGTAAACCAGAAGCGCTCCCAAAGCCATCCCGCATAAGTATACAGCAATTCCAGCTGGTACCCCCCAAGCCTTTTCAAGGGAAGAAATCACTGGCTGTGTGGATGGATAATAAGGAGAGATATAGAACATATTGATTTCCCCTTTCGAGTGAAACAGCACATTGATTCCGGTTGCAAGGAGAATGGAAATTCCCCAGACTGGCAAAGCACAGGTAAATTGATGCGGCGACCGCTCCGGCACCGCCGTTTGGTGAAAGCCAACCAGACAACCAAGAAACACCAAAAGAATGTGCCAGAGAAAGCCATGCCAAGTCCAAAAAAGATAGGGATGCAGCAGATCATTGGGAAAGGCCAAGGCGGCTATCCCGCCTAAAAGATTAAAGCTCATGAGAAACGTCAAAAAAGATTCCCGTATACGTACTTTCTTCATCAAAGGAATTACTGGGCAAAAGTAAAGAGGTAAACTGCAAAGCTGAAAAGGAAAATACCACCAGGTGTTCTTCTGGTGGTATACAATCTCATACAAAAAACATTGTTTTAAAATTTCAGCGGCAGCCAAAAAGAAACCAAGGCCACCGATGAGCCAAAAAAGCAATTGCTCCGGAATGTTTCTCAGACGCCAAGCCAATCCTACCGCGAAACATACGCCTATCCCTACAGTCCACAGATGAAACGAACCAAATACTTCTGGCTGCTCCATTGGAACCGCCAGCCATTCCCATAGACTTCCCATCGCTCTTTGCCTCCATCCTCTTCAGGCAAGAATTCTTACGATTTCTTACGCATTGCATCCCGTTTCCGCTGGGTGGGGTCCAAAATCCTCTTCCGAATGCGCAGGCTTTTCGGCGTTACCTCCAGCAGTTCATCGGTATTGATAAATTCCATGCACTGTTCCAGGCTCATGACACGGGGCGGAGAAAGTTTCAGCGCGTCGTCGGAGCCGGAAGCACGGGTATTGGTCAATTGCTTTTTCTTACAGACATTGACCTCAATATCATCTGTCTTCGCGTTCTGTCCCACTACCATGCCCGCATAGACCCGGTCGCCTGGATTCACAAACAAAATTCCGCGCCCCTGAGCGTTAAACAAACCATAGGTAACGGCTTCCCCTGTCTCAAAGGCAACCAAAGATCCCTGGGTCCGGTATTGAATGTCTCCCTTATAGGCATCGTAGCCGTCAAAAAGCTGATTTAGGATGCCGTTTCCTTTGGTATCCGTCAAAAATTCATCCCGGTAACCAATCAGGCCGCGGGAAGGAATCGAAAATTCCAGCCGCGTCGTACCTGTACCGGACGGAGACATATTCAGCAATTCCCCTTTCCGACCGCTCAGTTTTTCAATCACCGTGCCGGTAAATTCATCCGGGACATCGATATAGACCCGCTCCATGGGCTCCAACTTCCGTCCCTTTTCATCTTCTTTGTACAAAACCTCCGCTTTGCTGACGGCAAATTCATAGCCTTCCCGGCGCATATTCTCAATTAAAACGGACAGGTGGAGCTCTCCGCGGCCGGAAACCTTAAAGCAATCCGGGCTGTCGGTTTCCTCGACCCGCAGGCTGACGTCCGTATTCAGCTCACGGAACAGCCGTTCACGGATATGACGGGAGGTCACATATTTTCCTTCCTGCCCAGCAAAAGGGCTATCGTTAACCACCACATTCATGGCCAAGGTTGGCTCGGAGATCTTCTGGAATGGGATTGGCTGCGGGTTCTCCGGTGAACAAAGGGTATCGCCAATGTGAATATCGGCAATACCGGAAATCGCTACAATCGCGCCGATATTGGCCTCTTCCACCGCCACTTTCTCCAAACCGTCAAATTCATAGAGCTTACTTACTTTTACTTTTTTAAACTTTTCCGGATCATGAGCATTGACCAGAACCACTTCCTGATTCACATGCAATTTGCCATTGTCCACCTTGCCAACGCCGATTCGCCCTACATATTCGTTATAGTCGATGGTGCTGATCAAAACCTGGGTGTCCGCCTCCGGATCTCCCTCCGGCGCTGGGATTGCCTCCAGGATGGTCTCAAACAAGGGAACCATATTTACCTTCTCGTCGTCCAGATTCTTAACCGCCCATCCTGCTTTTGCGGAAGCAAAGACAAAAGGACAATCCAGCTGCCGGTCGCTGGCTTCCAGTTCCATCAAAAGCTCCAGAACCTCATCTACGACTTCGTCTGGACGAGCCTCCGGGCGATCCACTTTATTGATACAGACAATCACATCCAAATCCAGCTCCAAGGCTTTTTTCAGAACAAACTTTGTCTGAGGCATAGCGCCCTCGAAGGCATCTACCACCAGCACCACGCCGTTGACCATTTTCAACACGCGCTCTACCTCTCCGCCAAAATCTGCATGGCCAGGCGTGTCGATAATATTGATTTTGGTATCCTTATAATAAACCGCTGTATTTTTGGAAAGGATTGTGATACCGCGTTCTCTCTCAATGTCATTGGAATCCATTACCCGCTCCACCACTTCCTGATTGGCGCGGAACACGCCGCTCTGCCGCAGCAACCCATCCACCAAAGTCGTCTTCCCATGGTCGACATGGGCGATAATGGCAATATTCCGAATATCTTCTCTTTTCATTCTCATCTTCTACTGTTCTCCTTCAATCATATGCACATCCATCTGCGGATATGGGATGTGAATACCGGCCTCATCCAAAGCCAATTTTATCGCTTCCGTGGCTTCCCACTTTGCCGGCAGGTAATCCCCCGACGCCGACCAGATCCAACCGGTCAGCTGCACGGAGCTATCGCCCAGCTGATCCACAAAAACCTGAACGGGCGAATCCGGAATACGGGCTGAGACCTGTCCAAGCGCCTCCGCCATCACCGCCTTTGCCTTTTTTAGATCCGCCCCATAAGAAATCCCAACCGAAACCTCCACCCGGCGTTTCCCCTGGGTGCTATAATTCGTCAAGCTGGTATTTGCCAGGGTCCCGTTTGGAATGACCACCGTCTTTTCATCCGGAGTCACCAGCGTGGTATAGCAAATGCTGATACTTTTTACGGTTCCACAATTTTTCTTCGCATCCTCTTCAATATAATCGCCGATTTTAAAAGGTTTCGTAATGAGAATCAAGACGCCTCCGGCAAAATTGCTGAGGCTGCCCTGAAAAGCAAGTCCGATCGACAGCCCGGCAGACCCGATCAACGCCACAAAAGAGGCTGCCTCATAGCCGACGACTTTCAGCATCGTGGAGATCAATAACATATAAAGAAGCACTTGCACTACATGATACGCCATCACCTGGATCGTTTTTTCCAGATGGCTGCGCTCCATCGTCCGTTTCACCAGGCGCAGCAACATATGGATCACACGTTTCCCGATAAAATAGATTAGGAGCAAACCTAAAATTTTCCATCCCCAGGAAATCAATTTGGGGGTAATGCTATCGAACCAGTGGGCAATCTGGCTTGCCTCCCCTGCTGCTTCCGGCATTCAAGGCCTCCTTTCTGTTTCGTAAATCTTCCATTCATTCAAAACTTTTTGATTATAGCACCTTTTTGGAAGCATGACAAGCCCAAGAAGCAATAAAATACGGCGCAATTCCAAAAGGAACCGCACCGTATTCCATATAGGTTACTATACCAGTCGCCTATTCAATTTTTCTGCCTCATCGGGCTTTCATTACCGCTCTTCTTTTTTCCGTTTCTTAGCCAGAATAAAGATAAGCCAACCTGCTGCTGCCACTGCAGCCGCAATCGCGCAAATAACAATCAGCGCGGTTTGATTGAAAGAGCTTTCCGGAGCGGCAAGAGGAACCGATGCTTCCGTAATATCTTCCGTTCCGCCTTCCGCCAACGGTACGCTTTCCGCCTCTATATCCTCTGTCGAAGCAGCCGCTTCCTGAGTTGCCGGCTGTGTCTCCGGTGCAGTGGTCTCTTGCGCTGTCGTTTCCGGAGTCTGATTCGGTTCGTCCTCATCGTCCTGATTATTCTGATTGTTCTGCGGCCGATTTGTCTGATTCGTATTCGGTCTTACCGGCGCCGGAGTTACCGGGGCGGGATCAGCTGCTGGCTCGGTAGGCGCTGGAACAACCGGATCCGTAGGCACCGGATCGGTAGGAGCCGGATTCGTAGGAGCAGGCTCGGTGGGAGTAGGCTCCGTAGGCGCCGGTTCCGTCGGATCGGTCTCGCTGGGCTCCGTCGGATCTACTCTGTTCGCCTCCCAAACTGCACTCAAGTGAGCGGCTCCGGATATGGTCAAAATATCTGTCGCCGTATTGGTCCCGTCACTCCATCCCTGGAAGGTATATCCTTCGCGATCTGCAGGCTGCGGAAGAGAAATCTGATCTCCCACGTACGCCTGAATTGTCAATATCGTTCCATCATCATCCGCCAGAGTAACCTCTGCTGCCTCCGCATTTTCTGGAGGATTCATATTTTTGATTACATTGCCGGATTGTGCGTCCTGAATGGCCGCGTTCATATCCGTGTAATAACTGTACGGCGCTTCCGCATTCTTCTCCGGGCTGTACAACTCGGCATTCATATTTTCCGCCAGATAGTTTTCATCTACGGAAGAAGAAAATTCGCCCGCTTCCACAGCAGCGTCCGCTTCGGTCCAATCCGTCTGCACACCCGGTGTCTTATCGTCGTATGTATAGATCTGTACCGCTTCAACCCCAGACGCCGCGATAAAGGTTCCGCCTGTGATCGCCAAAGAAGGAGCGCCGCCGGGATAATTTCGATTGACGACAGAGACAGCAGCGCTGTCTTGAATCGTACCGTTCTTATCCGTCTTATCCGCGACAGAAGTGGTTCCCGTCGCCCGAATCACGCCTCCGGAAACTTCCAGATTACCAGCGCACATCTGAACGCCAGTCTTTCCGGTGATCTCGGTATCGTCGCCAGAGATCGTCAATGTTCCCTTCTGAGGATGGAAAATTGCTACGCCATCGGCATCGCCGGTCTGAGAAATGCTTCCGCCGGTAATTTCGATCGTTGTTTCCCCGGTGTAAGCCTTATTTCCGCTGCCGGCAATCGCATACCAACCGCCAGCAATGGAGCATTCTCCAGCAACGGTCAACGCCGTCGCTTTCGATTCATCGTTGCCTAACATTGACACGCCGCAACTGGTTCCACTAATCTCCGCGGTTCCAGAAAGACTCGCCGAACTGCCGCCAACTATAGCAATTCCATATTCTCCATCGCTTACGCTGCCGGCTGTCATCGTTAAGGAGCCAGCCACGGTCTGCAACCGGATGCCTTCCAACGTACCATGAATCTGAACCGATTCGCCATCGATCGTCAATGGTCCATTGGAAATAATACCATACATGCCTTCGTAAGTACCGCCGCTAATGACCGCCGTTCCTGTGCTGAAGATAGCCGCGCCATTTTCAGCGCCAGCAAAATTCCCAGCTTCAACGTTCAAGGTCCCTGCACTATACATGCCATACATGCCGGAAACGGTTCCGTTCTTCGCCTCGCTGTCATCCTTAACCGTCAGCGTCCCCCAGTTAATGATGCCATAATTACCTTCAACCGAAATCGTCTGTCCATTTAAATCAAGAGTAATATTCTGGCTTTCTCCAATAACAACGCCTTCGCTAACCGGTTTCAGCAACCGAACCTCGCCTCTTGCACCGGCGGCATCAATCGCATTTTGCAGCTTATTATAATACCGTCCGTTTACAACGGCCACGTCGTCAGAGCTCTCCGTGCGGTCAATAACAACAGTTCCATTTTCGTTCAGCTCATAGCCGTCGGGCATATACTTCTCAAAGGAAGTCAGCGCAGCCGCAAGTCCGCCTTCTTTACGGTAAATGGATCCGCCCGTCACCCTTACGGTTCCCGCGTTATATGCCGCGGCGGCGCCGTCGGTCATTCCTACCCGTACAATCCCCGCATGGGTTGTAATCCTCCCTCCAGAAATGAGAACCTTTAGGCTCTCGTCCGGATTTTCCGTATATGTAATGTTTCCGTCTGTCGTCCTATAATTCGCCGCCCAGATCTGATTGCACTCAATCTCACCGCCTCTGATCTCCAGAGTGGCATTCGCCACTGTCCCTGCCGGCACATTCTTAACATTCTCATATACACAGCTATAAGAAGTAATATTTCCGCCGCTTACGCTTCCACCGTCGATAACGGCCTTCGACCAGTTTTGAAGCGGCTGATTATTTTCCGAAATCACCTCAGCGCTTCCCGTGATGAGAAGGCTCGTGGCATTGTACTCATTTTTTACAGCTGTAAAGCGATCCTGCCGAACGGTTCCGCCGCTGATCACCATCTCGCCGCAATTGATCACCAGGGAAGACACGTTAGAATTATTCGTAATCGTACCGCCCATGACATACATAGCGCCTTCATTTTTCACTGTATAATTGCCAAAGCCCGTATCGCCGCGCTTGATCGTACCGGACTCGATATAACAAACGGCGCCCGACTTATTATTCAGGGCAATTCCTTTTCGATCCGCTTTGTTGGAATCATCGTCCGCGCCGCCAAGGATCGTACCCGTGGTCTCGCCTTTATCACGGATTGTCAAAACGCCGTAGTTGGTGACGACGTCTTTCATTTCGCCGTTCGCATTTTTGACGCCGGTAAGGGTATGTCCATTCAAATCAAGCTCCACCCTCATCTGAATCGTCTCCGAACCGCCGTCCGCATTCGTCCTGGTCATCTCATACGGAATCTCGATGCTTTCTTCCACATCGCGGGATAATACGATGATCGACCCCATCGCTTCCGTCCCATTTCCTATCGCCGAAATCGCCTCTGCAATCGTCTGATAAGGAGTCTCCCCGATCTGGCAGGCAGGATCTTCCACTGGATTTTCCGTTTGGCTAAATAAAGCAGGAAGCTCCATGCCGATCTCTGGCAAAGCAGCAAGATCCGTCTGCTCCGTTTCGACCAATTCAACCGGCGTTTCCGTCTCCATCGTTACAACAGATTCCTCTTCTGCCGTTGTCTCCGGCTCGCCAGCGTTCTCTGTCTCCAACGGGACGCACGGGCCTTCATGTCCCTGTTCTAAAGTGCAGCCTTCTATGCAGACTTTTTCGGGCGTGGCAGCCATTTCCACCAGGTCTTCACCCGTAGGCTCCCACGTTTCCACTTCAGCTGCATCCGCAGCGCTGCTCTCTTCCGTCAGCTCTGCGTTCTCCGGGCATTCTGGTTCATGAATTTCTGCCAGACAGCCTTCACTCTGCGTGCAGCCCGCCGCTGTACCGTCTGAATCCGGTGACGCAAATACCGTCATGCTCATCGACAATACCATGGTTGCTGCAAGCATCAGAGCCAAGCACTTTCTCGCTTTTCTCTTTCCCATCGTTTTCTCCTTTCAAAACTTCGTTGCTAAAGGCTTATTCTTAAAGCGGATTTTTCATATGCCTCTCTATTTTGTTAGTATATCATAATAGAACTGAAAATCAAATCCTTTTTCACCACTTTTTTGTAATTTTTTTCTTTATCCAAGACATATATTGCTTGTCAATAGAAGAGAAAATCAGTAATTGGATTTTTTCTTATTTTATGCTATACTTATATTGTTTTTTGGCAAATTATCAGGAGAACTTATCTTATGAAAGAACTGTGGATCTTATTTTTCACTTTCGCCCGCATCGGAGGGCTGACGTTTGGCGGAGGCTATGCGATGCTTCCTATGCTGCAAAAAGAAATTGTGGAAAAATACGGTTGGGCGACAGAGGAAGAATTGATGGACTACTATGCCATTGGCCAATGTACCCCTGGCATCATCGCTGTCAATGTCGCAACCTTTGTTGGCTATAAAAAGAAGAAACTGCTCGGCGCCCTCTTTGCTACTTACGGCGTTGTTTTTCCTTCTCTCGTCATCATCACCATCATTGCCGCTTTCATCAGCAATTTTTCCGATCTGGCCCTTGTCCAGAATGCTTTTTCCGGAATTCAAGTATGCGTTTGCGTGCTGGTTTTAAATGCGGTATTAAAATTAAGGAAAAAATCCGTCATTGACATACCAACCGCGCTGATTTTCGCTGCGGTGGCCCTGCTTTCGGTCTTCACCAACCTGTCGCCGGTGCTCTTTGTCATCGGAGCTGGCGTCATAGGCGTTATCCTGAAGAGTTTGGGAGGAAAACAGACATGTTGATCTACCTGCAGCTGTTCTATGAGTTTTTTAAAATTGGTCTTTTTGCCATCGGCGGCGGCCTGGCCACTCTACCTTTTTTACAGGATTTTGCCGACCGCACCGGCCTCATTACCCGCGGCGACATTGCCAATATGATCGCCATCTCCGAGTCGACGCCAGGCCCCATCGGAATCAACTCCGCCACCTACTTTGGTTATCAGTTAGGGGGGATTCCCGGAGGCGTCATTGCTGTCGTCGGATTGGTCACCCCTTCGATTCTTATCATTATTTTGATCAGTAAAATTCTATCTAAATTTAAGGGAAACCGCTATGTGGAGGCGGCTTTTTATGGTCTTCGCCCCGCCTCCACCGGCCTGATCGCCGCGGCGGGAATCGGAGTCGTATCCATCGCCTTGCTTGGAATAGAGGCTTTTCAAACGAGCGGTCTTTGGTATGATTTGATTCGCTGGAAGCATCTAATTCTCGCTGTTTTTCTCTTTGTTCTTATCAAAAAAACCAACCGGCACCCGGTGGTTTATATTGCCCTTTCGGCTGTTGTTGGCATCCTATTTCATTTTGCCGGCCTTTGATCCGGTTTTTATTCATCAAAAGAGAAAGGACTATTTGCTATGCCTATCGGAATTATTATCAATTGTGGGGGAGTTTTCATCGGCGGTGTTATCGGCGCGCTTTTAGGAGAGAAAATCCCAGAACGGGTTCGAAAAGACCTGCCGGTTTTCTTTGGAATCTGTTCCTTTGTGATGGGAATCTTCAGTATCAATAAAATTTGCACCATACAGCCGGTGATTCTAGCTATCATCCTGGGAACCATCATCGGCCAATTGGTCTATCTGGATGAGAAGATCACGCATTTTGCCTCCCTTTTAAGGAAGCCGGCGGAAAAACTTTTCACAAAAAAAGACGGCGCCATGACGGAAGACGAATTTCTCTCAGAATTTGTCACGATGATTGTGCTCTTTTGCGCCAGCGGAACTGGTATCTATGGCTCCATTCAATCCGGTATGACCGGGGATCATTCGATCCTGATTGCCAAAGCCGTACTGGACTTTTTTACCGCTCTTATTTTCGCCACCCGGCTCGGCCTTCCCATCGCAGCAGTCGCGATTCCTCAAGCGGCTATCATGCTGATTCTTTTCTTCAGTGCTCAGTTTATCTACCCGCTGACTACGCCGGAGATGATCGGCGACTTTTCCGCCTGCGGCGGCGCGCTGATGCTGATCACCGGTTTTAAGATTTTTAAACTGCTGGATGTATCTCTGGCAAATATGCTCCCGGCTATGATCCTTGTCATGCCCTTTTCTTGGCTTTGGAGTCTCCTGTAAAAGTTGTACTCCCGTCAATGAAAGGCATCCTTGATTTACGGCTGGTTGCTCCGCCGGTAAGCCAACAGCAAATCCACCATCCGGCCATAGCTTTTCGTGCCGTCGCTTTGACTGTTCGCCTTTAGATAGGTATTGTTCATCTGGGTGGCGGCTTCCGCTACCGGGCCTTCAAATTGCTGCCAAAACCAGTTGTTATAGGCCAAATCCATTTCTGCTTCCTCTGCCAATTGGGAACGAATCTCCCAGTAAGCGTCGGCGTCTGCTCCGGCCAGCGCATTTCCGGCATAGACGAACGCCGTCAGATTGCCACTGTAGACGAATTCCGGCACGTCCGACCCGATACAGGCCAAATAGGAAATGAAATTGGCCTCATCTTCCCTCATAAAACCTTTTAAGTGGGATAATTCATGGCACAGGGTATGGGGCAGATTATACCCTGGAATATCTCGGTTATAGTTTGCCTCCAAAGTAAAGGGGGAATAAATGCCGGTCACTTTCTGATAAGATAAAATATCGGAGATCGCAATCGGCTTTGGCTTTGGATAATAACCATCCAAAAAAGAGTACTGTTCTCCCAAACGCATCATTGCTTCTACGGCTTCCCCTCGCAGTCCGCTCCCTACGATACAAATCCCCTCGTCGTTCCGCGAAACATGTCTTGCATCCCGATTTACTGCCTCCACCAATTCTTCGCAAAGCGCCTTTAGCTCCTCCACCGAGGATTTTTCTATCAAAAATCCGGCCAGTTCGCCAAAGGTCTTTCTTTGATAATTGATTCCTCCGCCCAAAGTAAACACCAGTAAAAGGATGCCGCCAGTCAAAGCGACTCTTCTGGCCGCCCCGTGAACGGCTGATAAAAGGCGCGTTCTCCCCTTTGCCACCAAAAATATTCCACGTAGGAAAACAAAAAGAACGAAAAGAATGGAACCATAGAGCAGGAATTCCACGATAGAAAAAGGAAGGGGAGACAAAAGCCTCCCCACGGTATTTACCCAAAAAGGATAAACCCCAGTGGCATACCACTCGGCAAACCCATTGACAGACCGCGCTGCTACATTAAGAAGTAGGGCAATCGCCCATACGATGCCGATCAAAAGCCACTGTTTCTTTTTCATCCTTCGTTCTCCTAAAAACACTCCTTCGCCAGTTCGCGGAAAGCGGGCAAGGATCTTTCAATCGTTTCATAGGACACACAATAAGCCAAACGCACATAACCAGGACAAGCAAATGAACTTCCCGGCACCATCAAAATGTGGTGCTTTTTCGCCAACTCGCAGAACTTAGCTTCGTCGGGAAATGGTGATTTCACAAACAGGTAAAAAGCTCCCTGGGGCTTGGTGCAGACAAAGCCACATTCCGTCAGGCCATTGTAAAGAGCGTTCCGGTTTCGGTCATAATATTCCACGTCCACCGACGCGTCGATACAGCGGGCGATCACCAACTGCATCAGAGACGGGGCGTTGACCGAACCACTGACACGAGTCGCGATGGACGCCGCCTGGAATACATTTTCCGCATCGTCCAGTTCATCCGGAATGACCAGATAGCCGATCCGCTCTCCCGGAAGCGATAGAGATTTGCTAAAGGAATAGCCCACAATCGTATTGGCATAATACTTGGTCACATAAGGCACTACCGCGCCATCGTATGCCAACTCCCGATACGGTTCGTCTGAGATCAGGAAAATCACACTCCCATACTCTTTTTGCTTTTTCTCTAAAATCGCCGCCAGCTTTTTCAGGGTTTCTTCCGAATAAATCACACCGGTGGGGTTATGAGGCGTATTGATGATGACCGCCTTTGTCTTCGGCGTAATCTTCTCTTCCAACTCTGCCAAATTTGGTTGAAACGTGGCCGTATCGGGGGAAACCACCACTAGTTTTCCATCGTAATTTCCCACATAAGCGCCATATTCTACGAAATAGGGAGCAAAAGTAATGACTTCGTCGCCTGGATTGAGCAGGGTTTTTAAGATGACATTCAAACCGCTGGCAGCTCCGACTGTCATCAGGATATTCCCCTCGTGGAAATGCGTATCAAAGCGACGGTTCAAGGAATCGGCAATCGCCTTACGCACTTCGGGAAATCCTGCATTGTTCATATAACCGTGTACGACAACCGGGTCTTCCTCATTTAAAATATCAATAATCGCTTGTTTTACTTCTTTCGGGGCTGGTACATTGGGGTTTCCCAGGCTAAAATCAAATACCTGATCCTCCCCATAGATCGCTTTTTGCTTTGCCCCCTCTTCAAACATCGCGCGAATGGCGGAATTGTTTGCTACAAGCGGCTTCATCTTCTCCGAAATCATGATTTTATTCCTCCTGCTTCCTCTGATACCGGATTGCTCTGCATTTTATGCTCTCGCAATCCTCTTGCAAGCAAGCTTGCATCGAATTTTTGTACTTTGTACTCTGATATCATTATATTATCACTTTTTATCCCAAAAAACAATATATGTCCACTCTCGCTCCTAAGAAATCACTGGTAATCCTCCGGGAACCCCTCTGTTTTTTTCGCATATTCTATAGAGAAATCACCTGCCCGTAAGGATTAATCATGATTAATAATAGAAGATTTCCACCAAACTCCCGTGGCTTTCAGCCAAATCCACCCCGCCGGCAGCAGCCGATGAGGCAAAGACAGCAGTCCCTTCCAGAAAACCACACAGCATCCCGCCCAGAACCGGGTGAAATGCTCACCGCTGGCAACGGCGCTCCTATTTATGATACCGCGAATTCCGAAACCATCGGACAGGATGGTCCCGTTTTGCTTCAAGACGTCCAACTGATTGAAAAATTAGCCCATTTCAATCGGGAACGTATCCCAGAGCGGGTCGTCCATGCCAAAGGAGCCGGAGCCTTCGGCTATTTTCAGCCTTATGAATCCATGGCCCCCTATACCTGCGCGGCGTTTTTACAAGATCCCTCCCGCAGAACAAAAATTCTCGTACGTTTTTCTACTGTTATCGGTTCCACTGGTTCCGCTGATACTGCCCGTGACCCTCGCGGTTTTGCCGTCAAATTTTATACATCGGAAGGAAACTATGATGTCGTGGGCCTAAACCTTCCGGTCTTTTTCATCCGCGACGCCATGAAATTTCCTGATTTTATTCATTCTCAAAAACCGTCCCCACGGACCAATCTCCCGGATCCGGAACGTGCCTGGGATTTCTTTTCCCTTTCTCCGGAAAGCCTCCATTCGATTACGTGGCTCTACAGTGACCGGGGTATTGTCAAAGATTATCGGAAGATGGACGGGTTCGGCGTCAATACATTTATTTGGGTCAATGCGCAAGGCAAACGGTGTTATGTCAAATATCATTTTCTGTGTGGGGAAGATATGGATGTCATTGACCGCAAAGAAGGCGTCCGGCTGGCGGGACTGGACCCAGACATAGCTACCCGGTCTCTCTACCAGTCTCTCTCGGAAGGCAAACCGCTGAAATATGAATTTTGTGTCCAGCTTATGGACCCGAAAGAAGCCGATTCCCTTCCCTTTGATCCGCTGGACGACACAAAACTTTGGCCCAAGGACCGATTTCCTCTAAAAAAAGTCGGCGTGCTAGTGTTAAATCAGATGCCGGAAAATTATTTTGCGCAGATCGAACAGGCGGCCTTCGCGCCGGGAAATTTGGTGCCAGGAATCGAATTTTCCGCAGATAAAATGCTTCAGGGGCGCAGTTTTGCCTATCTGGACGCGCAGCGTTATCGGCTCGGCGTAAACTTTCAGCAACTCCCGGTCAATCGCCCGGCTGTACCCGTCCACAACGACCAGCAGGACGGTTCAATGGCGTATTTTTATTCCAGCAGCTCCATCAATTATAAGCCCAACAGCCTCGCCGGCAATCTGCCGTTGGAATCGCCCTCGCCCTGCACACCGGGAATGCATTATGCCGGAGCGGTCACACGGTCTCCGATTTCCAAAACCGACGATTTCTGCCAGCCGAAAGAGCGCTATGAATGTATGAGCGAGGATGAAAAAAACCGCATGGCGGATGCCATCGGCTATGAACTTGCCCAGTGTAATAAAGAAATTCAGACTCGTCAATTAGACCTGTTCGAACAGGTTTCTCCGGATATGGCCCATCGGGTCCGTCACCAAATCATGCTGTTTGAGACCAAGCAGAGAGGATAAATGAGAAGGGGAGGCCAGCTGCGTTACAGGGCCGCAGGCCTCCCCAGAATGTTTATATTTTTAACCGTTTTTTTGTTTATATTCTGTCCCCCACGCTACCATAGCGTCTAAAATCGGTTTTAGGCTATATCCTGTTTCGGTTAACGTGTATTCTACCCGCGGCGGCACTTCTGGATATACTTTTCGGGTCAGTAAGCCGCTGTCTTCCATGGAACGCAAATTTGCCGTTAAAACCTTCTGAGATACATTCCCAACGGATTTTTTTAATTCGCCAAATCGTTTCGTCCCTTCCAACAAATCACGAATAATCAACACTTTCCAACGGTCGCTGATCAGCATTAAAGTAGTCTCCACCGGACAGGCTGGTAAATTTTTTTCCATAAAAATCCCCCATTTTCCGCAATCGTTTCCTTTTGGTAACTATAGCACAATAAAGTGCTTACTTTACGTTTTCTCCCTACGGATATATTATAATCTTGCAAGAGAAAAAAGCAAGTAAAAACCAATATAAAATTTAGGAGGACAAAATGATGAAAATTGCTGTTATTTGTGCAAATGGAAAAGAGGGAAAGCGGATCGTTCAGGAAGCAATGGAAAGAGGCGCCGACGTTACAGCCGTTGTGCGCGGGGAAAATCAGTCGGCGGCAACAAGCGTCATTAAAAAAGATCTGTTTGATTTGACCGCCGCCGATTTGGAGGGTTTTGATGTTGTCATTGACGCCTTCGGAGCATGGACAATGGAAACCCTCCCGCAGCACAGCACTTCTTTGAAGCATCTTTGCGACCTTGTAAGCGGCAAAGAAATAAGGCTTCTTGTTGTCGGGGGCGCAGGCAGCTTATATGTAAATCCGGAACATACTGCGCAGGTCATGGACGGAGCAGACTTCCCGGAAATGTTTAAGCCGCTTGCTTCCAACATGGGCAAATCCCTCGATGAACTCCGCACCAGAACAGATGTAAAATGGACCTATATCAGCCCCGCCGGAGATTTTCAGGCAGACGGAATGAAGACTGGAAAATACATTTTAGGCGGCGAGGAACTGACATTAAACGCAAAGGGAGAAAGCGTAATCAGCTATGCAGACTATGCGGTCGCTATGGTTGATGAAGCATTAAACGGCAGCCACATTCAACAGAGAATTTCCGTCGTCGCGGAATAAGCCGGTCAGATTACCTTCAAAAGAAGTCTTCTGCCCCCTAAAGGCAGAGGACTTCTTTCAAAGAAAATCCACCGCTTGCAAACGATAGAAAGAAGGACATATGACACAGACAGAAAGGCTTATTTATCTCATCCATTATCTAATCGATGAAAATCCCAAGTTAAAATCCATCGAGATTCCTGCGGAGGACAGCGAGAGAAAACGTTTGTTGCGTTCCCTTATGAATATACGCCCGCCGAAAGCAGTTTCCAAGGAGTTTTTAGAAGTACAGGGCGCCTATTTGCAAGAAGAACGGACAAAAAAAGGCGTTGTTTCCCTATCTGATCTTTCATCGCCGCGGCCGGGACTTTACTTATGGCAGGGGGATATTACCCGTTTGTCCGTAGACGCCATCGTTAACGCGGCTAACAGCGCTATGTTAGGCTGCTTCGTCCCTTGCCATGGGTGCATTGACAACGCGATTCACTCCGCCGCAGGTGTGGAACTTCGTCTGGAATGCGCCCGTATCATGGAAAGGCAGAAAGCAGAAGAACCCACGGGAAGAGCCAAAATCACGAGCGCCTATCATCTTCCCTCCCGCTATATTCTTCACACGGTCGGCCCTATCATCCATGGGAAAGTTACCGAGAGGGATTGCGCCCTGTTATCCGACTGTTACCGTTCCTGCCTGGAGCTTGCCGCAGAATATCAGTTGAAAAGTATTGCCTTTTGCTGTATTTCTACGGGAGAGTTTCATTTTCCAAATGAAAAAGCCGCGGAAATAGCCGTCCAAACCGTACAGGATTACCAAAAGAAACAGCAAAATGGGATCGAGGTGGTTTTCAATGTTTTCAAAGACTACGACTATGAAATCTACAAGCAGTTATTGGGATAAAATTGAGAAATTGAAGATGGCAATCCAGAATGCCGACGCTATTTTGATCGGCGCAGGCGCCGGGCTGTCCGCTTCCGCCGGATTCACGTATTCCGGGAAACGCTTTGAAGATAACTTTCCGGACTTTATCGAAACGTATGGCTTTCGGGATATGTATTCCGCAGGCTTCTACCCATACAAGACCCTAGAAGAACACTGGGCGTACTGGAGCCGGTATATTTATATCAACCGGTATATGGATGCTCCGAAACCAGTCTATCATAAACTGTACGACCTGATGAAAGACAAAGATTATTTCGTGCTGACAACGAATGTGGATCACTGTTTCCAAAAGGCCGGTTTTGATAAACACCGGCTTTTCTACACACAGGGGGATTATGGATTATGGCAATGTTCCAAGCCTTGCCACAATAAAACTTACGATAACGAAGCCGTTGTTAAAAAAATGGTTGCACAGCAGGAGAACATGTCCATTCCGTCCGAGTTAGTCCCTTACTGCCCTATTTGCGGAGCGCCCATGTCCATGAATTTGCGAGCGGACAATACCTTTGTTGAAGATAGGGGTTGGCACATCGCGGCAAGCAGGTATCAAGATTTTATACGCCGCCATAAAGGAGGGAACATATTATATCTGGAATTAGGGGTTGGCGGCAATACGCCAGGCATCATCAAATACCCGTTCTGGCAGATGACGGCAGCGAATCCGAAGGCAGTATATGCTTGTGTGAATTATGGGGAAGCGGTTTGTCCGAAGGAGATTGAGCGACAGGCTATTTGTATGGATGGGGATATTGGAGAAGTATTAGAGCTGCTTTAATATATCGGGATGGGAAGGATTTTCGGCTAAAAGTCTCAGTTTTATTTTCAGTTGATTTTTTTCCTGCGCAGTCAATTTCCTAAAATGTTTTTGGAAACGTGATGTAAAGGTAAATTCATATGCCATTATTCCGCCTCCAATTTGTCAAACAGGGCATCTACACTGTCAAAGACAGGTTGTTCCCCGGATGCTATTTTGGATTTTACTTCATCAATTTCATCTCGGAGTTCATTCAGGTATTTTTTAGGGTAGACAACCACAGGCATAATGCAGATTACTCCATCCTTTTCAAAAATATCTAAGGTATCGCCTTCTGATAGACCAAGTTTGACAATGATTTCTTTTGGGATAGTAATTTGAGCTTTTTGGCGTAATTCAGCTAACATAGCGGTATCTCCTTTGAGATAGATTTGAAAGTTATAAATTCTTACTTTCTTACCAATAGTATACTCAATAAATAAAATTTGTGCAAGGATATTTTATAGCATTTCATATGGAGGTATCGGAACCGTTTTAGAGCAGTCTCTTATCAAAAGAAAGAACTGCCCCTTGCCAATCTGAAGAATTTCATCTATACTCAAAGAAATGAAACAGATTTTGGAGGATAGTCTTATGAGAATTGCGGTTCCTTATGAAAATGGTATGGTGGTTCCCGCTTTTGAACAGGCGACCACGTTCAAACTTTACGATACCAAAGAGGATCAGATCGTAAAAGAACTGATCTTACCAGCCGGGGGATCCGGCGCCGATCTTTTGATTGATTTTCTGGCGGCCGCCAACGTGCGAATGCTGCTGTGCGGCGCGGTAGCCGGAAGCACGATTGCTCTTCTTGATAAAAAAGGAATCTTATTTCAGTGGGGCGTACTGGGAAAAGCCGATGAGAAAGTAGACGAATTCTTAAAAAATCAACTGGCCGCCAAACGTTTTTCCAGCTGTAAAAGCCAAGGGGGATGCTGCGGCGATGGAGATTTTGAATGCAGCTGCGGCGATGGATGCAGCGGATGTGAAGAGGAATATTGATTTTTGTCTCCGTGGGAACCGAAGTTTCCCACGGAGTTATTTTTTCACGTTATCTCCTTCTTATCTTTTAGTTTCGGCCAGACTGTCAACATCATCGTCGTAAAGCAAGCGGTTCCCCCGATCACATCAGAGATTGGCTCCGCCAGAAAAATCCCTGCCGTTCCCAATCCTATCCTAGGCAAAATCAAAATCAGGGGCATCACAAGAATCACTTTTCGAAACAGAGAAAAGAAGGAAGCCGGCTTTGCCATGCCAAGGGATAAAAATGTATTCTGCCCGGTCGTCTGCAGCGCCATAAAAAGCTGCATGGAAAAGAACAAGCGAACAGAACTTGTTCCGACCGTAATCAACTCCGGGTCATTATTAAACAGAAGCACAATCGGACCAGGAATCGCCAACAAAATCAGCCAAACTACACAGGTATAAGCGATACAAAAACAACCTAAAAATCGAATACCCGCTCTCGTCCGATCATACAACTTAGCGCCATAATTGTAGGCAATCACCGGCTGCGCCCCGTAAGTCATGCCGTGAAGAGCCATGACAATGACTTCCCGGATCGAGATAATCACCGTCATAACCGCCACATATACGTCCCCGCCGTACATTTGCAGAGAGGAATTATACATAATCTGAACCACACTGTTGGTCATCGACATGATAAACGGGGACAGGCCCAAACCAAGAATGGACTTTATGATCTTTCCAGATGGAACGAGATACCGACGTTCCAGACGGATCGACGCTCTTTTTCCAGTCAGGAAATAGATTACCCATACCGCGGAAATAAATTGCGACAGAATCGTCGCAAGAGCCGCTCCGCGAACGCCCATCCCAAATCCAAAAATGAGAATCGGATCCAAAATAATATTGGTTATCGCACCGATCAACACCGTTACCATACCAGTAGTGGCAAAACCCTGGCCATTGATAAATGGATTCAGCCCCGTGGCCAGCATAGAAAAAAACGTCCCCAGCAGGTAAACCGTCAGATAATCGTCCGCATAGGAAAAGGTATCCGTGCTGGCTCCAAATAGATGCAAAATCGGACGCTTAAAGAGAAAGCAAAAAGCCATTAAGACAGCAGACAAAAAGAGGAGCATCGTACAAGCATTTCCCAAAATCAAACGCGCCTTATCGTCATTTCCACGCCCTCGTTCCATCGAAAAAAGCGGAGCCCCTCCCATGCCGCATAGGTTGGTAAACGCCGTAATCATCGTAATAACCGGAAACGCTACCCCTACGCCGGTCAAAGCCAGCTTTCCTACTCCTTCCATATGGCCAATGTAAATGCGGTCTACAATACTGTACAAAACATTGATAATCTGCGCAACCATCAAAGGAACCGCCAGACGCACAATCGTCTTCGGAACACTGCCCTTTGAAAAATCCCCTTTCTCTTTAGACATTTCATCCACTCCCTTTTGACCCTAACATCTATTTATTAGTGTATCACGAAAAAAGTGAAATGCCAAGAGTCGGCCTTTATAGAAATTTTCGCACTAGGCAACATAGGATTCCACCTCCGCACAGGGGAAGGATCGTCCCATAGCAGTCTGAGATCGTAAACAGAAAACTTTTTCCGGCATTTATGATGTCACCGCCATCGGGAATCATAGAGGCAAGGCCCGCGCCCAGACATAAGATACCGATGCATAGAAAAGCAAACAACCCTCTCCCCGTATCATAACGGCGATTTCTTCGTTTCTTTTGCGACATTGCCCAAAACGTAGAGATCAGGCTAAAAAGAATCAACGAGCAAGCCGCCGCCATATAAAACGCCAATCCCCAATTTCGGCTTTCCACCAGATTGCCGATCGTCCCCATTTCCGAATAGCCGAGCCAGTAGGCCACCGCAAATCTACAGGTAATAAGAACCAACAAAAGCGCTGTCCCGAACCGAAGCGCCGAAGTTATCACCTCTTTTACTTTTGGGCTGACCGGAGAATCTTCCCAATCATCCTCCTCCCAATCATCGTAGTCCTTCCATTTTCGCGTTTCCTTCCATTCTGGTTCCTCTTCTCTTTCATCGCCCCGTTCTGTATCAAAATCCAAATCCGGCTTCCACTTCCAATTGGGATCAAAGGTAAATTCTTCTTCCTGTTTTTCTCGTTCCATATCCATCGTCCCTTTCTACCTTCCGTTGACAAGAGCATACGCGCCTCATAGCAGAATAATTTTGGCATTTTTTACGTTCATCTGTTTCAATCACCAAGTCTTCTGGCGGTCATTGTAACATGGGAACCTAAGACGATTCAATAAAGGAAAAAAATCGTAAGAAAATCGTCAAAAAAAATTTTATGTTTGTGTATAAAGGAAAAAATAGAGGTAATACTATAATCAGACCAAAGAAAAAAATAAATACTTATCCTCCCCTTTTAGCATGTGGGGAACCATGAGAAACGCAGTATTCCGTGGTTCTCCGCATTTTTTCTAGTTTGACAAGCCATAGGACGATCGCTATAATGGATGGTACGAATCACAAAAGGGGCGGCAGCTATGAAATACCTAAAACAATTTGGAATCATCCTTATCATTTCTTTCCTGGGAGAAGTTTTCAACTATGTTCTTCCGTTTCCCATTCCGGCCAGTATCTACGGACTTATCCTTCTATTTCTATGTCTGCATTTTGGGCTGTTTCCTATAGAAGCGGTGAAAGAAACGGCATATTTTCTGATTGAAATTATGCCGCTGATGTTTATTCCGGCAGCCGTCGGGCTGATCACATCCTGGGGAATTATCCAGTCCAACCTGCTTGCCTACATTTTTATCACTGTTCTATCCACATTTTTTGTGATGATCGTTTCTGGACATATTACCCAGTTTACGATTCGCCATGGAAAAAAGGAGGGGAATTTATGATGGAATTTTTTGAAGAATCCATATTTTTTGGAGTAGTGCTCAGTATATTCGCTTACGGATTGGGATGCCTCATGCACCAAAAATTCAAACTGGCTCTCTTTAATCCGCTGATGCTGTCCATCGCTATCATCATCCTGATCCTGCTCGTATCTCATATTGACTATGACGTTTACTATTCAGGCGCCAAGTATCTCAGCTATTTTCTCACTCCTGCAACAGTATGCCTCGCCGTCCCGCTTTACGAAAAACTGGAACTCCTAAAAGGGAATTGGAAAGCGATTCTTGCCGGCATTCTTTCCGGGGTGCTTACTTCCCTGTGCTCGATCTTTGTCATGAGCCGATTCTTTCATTTATCTCACAAAGAATATGTGACCTTACTGCCAAAGTCTATTACCACAGCGATCGGCATGGGAGTCTCTCAGGAATTAAACGGCTATGTCACCTTAACGGTAGCTATCATCATTATTACCGGCGTTCTTGGCAATATACTCGCGCCCCTTGTCTGCCGGATAGGAAAGATCCAGAATCCGATTGCAAAAGGAATTGCCATTGGCACTGCTTCCCACGCAATCGGTACCGCAAAAGCCATGGAAATAGGCAAAATAGAAGGCGCCATGAGCAGTTTATCCATCGTCGTATCCGGCTTTCTCACCGTGATTCTGGCGCCTTTCTTCGCACCGTTTATCTAAGAAAGAATTTCGCTTTGTCTACAGTCTGAGAACAAGCATATCAAACATGCTTGTTCTCCGCTTTAATCTAAAAAACAATTCTCCTCCACCCGCTGTAAAAGCCGCCTTAACGTTTCCCAGTCCTCGGCAGCAATCCCCTCGGACATCTTCTTCGCAAACGCGTCATGAACTTGGTCTAAAACCGGAAGAAACGCCTGGCCGGCTTCCGTCAAATACAGCTGATACTGCCGGCGGTCCTCCGGAGTGGTCTTCCGGCAGATATGTCCCATCTCTTCCAGACGTCTGGCATCCCTGGCCACGCTGGTTTTATCCAAGGAAAAAAAGCATGCGATCTCTTCTTGACTTACCCCTGGATTTCGCCGGACATGGAGGACAATCAAATGCATGACTCCCACGTAGCCGTAAGGAGCCAACGCTCTTTTCATTTGCTTCATTCTCTGTTTGTTAATCCGTAACAAACTGGATAATACCGGATCAGCCATGACATTCACCTCTTATTCCATGTTCCAGGGAAGGATGTCCTTCCCTCTCATATTCTTCCATTTTTTGACGAACCATCCGCATCACGCGGCGGATAATCGGGACAGCCAAAAACAGGCTTAAGACATCTGCCACCGCCTGCACTGAAGCTACGCCCATTTCTCCCCAAAGCCAGGCCATCGGCAGCACGATTGGCAAAAAGCAGCTTCCCTGGCGGGCGGTCGAAAGCAAAAGTGCTCCTTTCACATCGCCAAGCCCCGCACAAAACATATTGACAACGGCTACCCATCCATGCACCGGAAGTGCCAGACATTGAAGTCGGATGCAAAGCGCCCCGATACTCTGTACCGCCGGATCGGTCTCAGAAAAAAGGTAAATCACCGGACGAGCAAAAATCCCCAATGCCAGTCCCATCGCAGCCGCGCCGATCAGCGCCAGCCGTGAAGAAAAACGATAGCTTTCCATCACGCGGTCATACCGCTTGGCTCCCCAGTTAAATCCGGCCACCGGCTGGAAGCCTGAACCAAATCCCAGGATAAATCCAAATGGAAACATCATAATTTTATTGGAAATCCCAATACCCGCCAGCACAGCGTCAGAAATATTGCCTGCAATATTATTTAGTACAATACCGGACACAACCCCTAGCCCAGAGCGGAACATGGAAGAAGAGCCGACGCTGACAATCTGATACAAATTTTCCCGGTTCGCCTGAAAACGGGAAAGGGAGATCCGCAAAATACTGCGGCGGGCCAAATACGGAAAAATCAAAATAGCAAAGCTAACCAACTTGGAGATAGCCGTCGCCATGGACGCGCCCGCTACGCCCAAATCCAGACCAAAGATAAAAATCGGATCCAAGATACAATTCAAAATCCCGCCAAATCCCATGCCAATCATGGACAAAACAGCGCTTCCCTCGGCCCGCAGACATTGGTTCATAACAAAACTGGCCGCCATAAAAGGCGCTACCAGCACCACATACGTCGCGTACTGGATGGAATACTGTTCGCAGGTATCGGTAGCTCCCAGCAGCCGCACCATGGGCTGCATGCAGGTCAGGCCTAAAACCATCACCACCGCTCCGAAAGCAATGGCCAGGAAAAAGGCCGTGGATAACACCCGGCTCGCTTTCTGCTCTTCCCTTGCCCCCAACAAACGGGCGATATAGCTATTTGCACCTACCGCCAACATAGAACCCGCCATCATAATGATCTGATCCAGCGAAGCGTTGACGCTGACTGCCGCCGTAGCGTTCGTACCCAACGAGCTGACAAAGTATGTATCGGCTAAATTATAAATCGATGTGATGAGAAATGCAACAATTGTTGGGATCGCCATCTTAGGAATCACTTTGGAGATGGGCTCCGTCATCATCTTGTTCTTTCTCTTATCCTGCTGGTTTTTCTCTGTATCTGTCATCAAATCTTTCTCCCTTCTCAATCCTTCCTGCAAATAGCTTTTAAAAATCATTCTAATTGTTTTATATGGTACTGTTTTATATGATACTGTTTCATATGATACTATCTTATTCCTATTTTCTGCATTTGTCAAGACAACAAAGAATTTCCTATAAAATAAAGAAGATACCAAAACCCAAAAGAGGCTTCCCTTTTTGAGTTCCGGTATCTTTCTTACTTACGTTTCTTTATCACTATTTTACAGGCATATAAGTATCCAGATATTCCACTATCTTCCGCATATATTCCCCGTACATCTTATTGTCATTTTGTAAGCCGTGCCCCGAATGCTTCATTTCAAAATATTGATAGTCTATGCCATTGTTCTCAAGGGTTTGTCTTAATTTGAGAGAAGCCCCAAATGCTTGTACCTTATCCCATGAACCATATGCCACAACAGTAGGTACTGAGTTTTCATCTATCCACATTTCAGCGGAAATATTTTTCACCAGCTCTATATATTCCCCGGTTTTAAACATATCATTTGTTATTTTATTTCCAGACATTGCGGAAAACAAATCGGCAACCCCCTGATAATCCCCATTGGGATCAAAGGAGACAGGTTTATTCGGATCGGCCCCCATATTAATCCAATCTTCCACATAAAAGCAGGAAGGTCCGACTGCTCCGAATGTCATTTTGACTGGTACCGGAGATTCCTCTGCATCGCGGTAGGCGTATATCATTGCCAGAGCATGACCGGCAGAGCCGCCTCCGATTGCCATTTCGCCGATAGGATAACCAAGCTTCTCCGCCTCCGCAACCACATATTCCATACTCTCTTTGATTTCCACGGACTGCGTATACACGTTTGCGTCGGGATTCTTCTCACTAAACAGGGTATAATTAATACCCGCGGTCACATACCCCTTCGAACAGAGCCATGTCAGGATCTCGGCATCGCCTGATTTATCTCCGCTTGTAAAACCGCCGGGATGGAGATATACGATCAGGCCATAACTGCTTCTAGAATCATCGGCTGGAACATAAAGGTCAAATTTGTTTGCTTCGCCGCTGCCATAAGAAATATCGGTATGTACCGTGCCAACCGAATCGTTCCAATCAACGGAAAATTCTTTGCCAAATGGATGATAGTTCATCTTAAATAGGACCGACCCGCCAAAAGCGAGGATAAATGCAAAAGTATAGATAAATCCCCACATAACTCTGCCTTTCTTCTTTATTTTCTTTTCTCCACTCATAAAAAATTGCCCCCGAACATGGTTCCTCCGAGTAAGAGATTCATAAAAGCTCTTACAGCGAGCCGTCCCAAAATTACAGCGGCAATCACAATTACCAGTAAAATAATAATACGTTTTTGCATCAGCGTCATCTCTGTGAAAACTCCTTCCTTCATTTTCTTGACACTCTTATCCACAATATGCTATATTTAACGGTACGAAAGTACCTTTTCTTACATATTATACTATTCTCTCTTTTGCCAAACAAGTAAACAAGAGAGAAACGGTACGAACAATAAAAAAAGTACCTTTTCTGAGCGGGTGAAAAAATGGGTGGGAATGCGAAAACAACGGAATTTTTAAAAGAGTGCCTTTCTGACGCGCTGATTAAGCTGTTAAAAACAAAACCGATTGAAAAAATAACCATTCCTGAAATTGCAGAGATGGCCAATGTGGGAAGAACAACCTATTTTCGAAACTTCACAGCCAAAAATGAAGTATTGACATTTAAAATTACACAGCTGTGGGATAGATGGGCAGACGAACACGGTCTGGCAGAACCGCGGGGATACTCTCCGAATAATGCTCTTGATTTTTTTAATTTCAATTCCAGTATCCGAGAGCTTCTCAATCTCATCTATACCAGAGGGTTGCAGTCTGCATTATACGACGCGTTCTATCACATCATCATGCCCCCGTATGGAGCGACTTCTATCGAACGCTATAAGAACAGCTTTTATTGTTATGGGCTTTTTGGCTTGCTTGACCAGTGGATCAAATGCAAATATAAGGAATCCCCTGAAGAAATGGCAAAAATATTTCTGAAGGAAATTGTCGGACAAAAAGATCGTATATAGCGAACAGCGGCAGGAGTCATGAGAGAGTCTCAAGTTTTGCAGAAATGCAAAACTTGAGACTCTCTCTTACCTTTGGGAAACTCTACAAAATATTCCAATCAGTTTCAACGCAGCGTTCCTCTGACGCCTAAATTCTACGCCTGAATAAAATCTTTAAACAGTACGACGAATAAAAGGCTGGACAAAAAGACCGCGAGCCAGGTGCAGCCGCCAAGAGCAATGGGTTTCTTTCCTTTGCTGAAAAGATCTTTAAACTTGATTTTAAATCCAACTCCCGCCAAAGCTACTGTCACAAAAAATTTATTTCCATGTTTAAAGAAGATCGCCGCTCCTGGAATCTTATCAAAAATTCCCAGCGTATTGACCAGCGCCATCACGAGAAAGACAAGAATGAACCAGGGAAATACTTTCCGGATCGTCCCACCAATGCTGGCCTTCTCCCCTGTCTCCTGACTTGCTGCCTTACGGATCGCCAAAATTGTAAAAATCACCGCTAGAAGCAAAATCAGAGTCGTCCGTACCAATTTCACCGTGATTCCCAAACTAAACTCTCCAATTTCTGGGTGCAGCGCCATGTAAGTAGACTGGGAAGCGACTACACTGGAGGTGTCGTTGACTGCCGCGCCGGCCAGATAGCCAAATTGCTGCGCATTCAAACCAATCCAATCGGCAAGATAGGGATACATAAGCGCCGCCAATACGTCAAACAGAAAAATCGCCGTCATCGCATAGGCAATCTCCTCTTCTTTTGCCTTAATAATGGAAGCGATTGTGGCGATCGCGGACCCACCGCAGATACAGGTTCCGCCGCCAACCAAGGTGCAAACATTCGAGTTCAGCTTCATTACTTTTTTACCGATCAAGCTGGCAACACCAAAAGAAAGACAAATATTAAAAAGCAGCAGCGGCAGCGACTTGGTCGCGGAGAGAATCGCCGCATAATTCAAGGTGGCTCCCACCAGCACAATCCCCAAATTGAGATATTTTTTTGCCGCCAACGTAGTTCCCGCTTTAAAATCCGCATCCAGGCTGGGAAGCAGATTCACAAACAGCATACCGATAAAGAGACCGATCATCGGGCCTCCAATGACACTTTGCAGGCTGCCCAGCCAGGTAGCGGCAATTCCAATCCCCAAACACAGCGTAATGGCCCCGTACCGTTTTGCGGAAAATCCTTTTTTCTGTTTGCAATCCAACAACCAGGCATACCCATAGGCAACCACAATGCAAGCCAGAATCACCCACCATTTTTCAGAATTCATCCTACTCTCCTCCTCCATCTCTCTATAAGTTTATTTATGTGAAGTAGCATAGCACTAAAATTGATATAAGTAAATTTGATTTTTTTAAATTTTACAATAGGTTTTTATCTATATCCAATTTTCTTTCCCTTTTCCTTTCCATAAACCGGTTCACAATCTGCCCAAAATGAGTTACAATAAATCAAAGCCGCATCACACAGGCGAAAGGAGGATGTTATGGACGCCTATACTGGTTTTGCCGGAGTCTACGATGAATTTATGAATAATGTCCCTTACCGCGAATGGGCGGCCTATCTGACCTCTTTGTTTGGCGAATATGGAATTACGTCCGGGCTTATGCTGGAACTTGGCTGCGGTACCGGCACCATGACTGAACAGATGGCGGCGGCAGGATTTGATCTGATCGGCATTGACAGCTCCGAGGACATGCTATCAGAGGCTTTAGAAAAAAAGTTTGAATCTGGACACGATATCCTTTATCTGTGCCAGGATATGCGGGAATTCGAGCTGTACGGTACGGTAGCCGCTGCATACAGCGTCTGCGATTGCCTGAATTACGTAACCCAATATGAAGACTTAGTCCAGGTATTCCGCCTTGTCAACAACTATCTGGATCCAAAGGGGCTTTTTATCTTTGATTTCAACACCGCCTGCGCCTACCGTGATCCGTTAAGGCAAGCGCCGATTGTCGAAACCCAGGATGGCGATACTATGATCTGGGAAAACTTTTGGGAGGAAGAAAGCAGGCAGAATGAGCATCGGCTTACTCTCTTCCTAGAGGATGACGACGGCCGCTATGAAAAAGTAGAAGAACTGCATGTACAAAAAGCCTGGGAGCCATCGGAAATGAAACAGGCGCTGAAGGAAGCGGGTATGGAATTTGTCGCCGCTTACGAAGCGTTAACCCATACCAAACCGGGGGAATCTTCCACCCGTATTTACTTTTTAGCAAGGGAGAATGGAAAATGAATGATTATATGATTCGCGCTACTGCGGCAGGAGGCCAGATCCGGGCCTTCGCTGCCACAACAAGAGATTTGGTGGAGGAAGCCAGGTCCCGCCACGATACCAGCCCGGTTATCACCGCCGCCCTCGGCCGTCTTCTGACCGCCGGAGTCATGATGGGCAGCATGATGAAAGGGGAAAAGGATACTCTGACCTTAAAAGTAGAAGGAGACGGACCGGTCAAGGCTTTGACTGTCATTGCCGATTCCAAGGGAAACGTCAAAGGCTTTGCCCACGTTCCCCAGGTGATTCTCCACGCCAATGAAAAGGGCAAGTTGGACGTAGCGAAGGCCGTTGGTATCGGCGTTCTGACGGTAATCAAAGACCTAGGGCTGCGGGAGCCTTACGTCGGTACTTCGATGTTAGTAACCAGTGAGATTGCCGAAGATCTGACCTACTACTTTGCCACCTCCGAGCAGGTTCCTTCCTCCGTGGCCCTAGGGGTGCTGATGGAAAAAAATAATACGGTGAAGCAGGCGGGCGGATTTATCCTTCAACTGATGCCCGGCGTAGACGACGAGACCATTACCCAGTTAGAGGAAAAAATAAACTCCATCACCTCGATCACTTCTATGTTAGATCAAGGAATGACGCCAGAGCAGATTTTAGAATATGTTATCGGCGATTTTGGCTTGGAAATCTTAGATCGGGTGCCAGTTCGCTTTCACTGCTCCTGCAGCAAAGAGAAAGTCCGGGGAGCCATCGTCAGCCTGGGACGGGAAGATTTGAAAGAATTGGCGGAAGGCGAGGAAGCCGTGGAAGCCCATTGCGACTTCTGCAATACCAGTTATTGGTTTGAGCCAAAAGAGCTCCAGGAAATTTTAGAGCAAAATCAGGTCAAGGAGGAAAACTAGCATGATTCGTTACGATCATTTTAACTTCAATGTGCTCGATCTCGACCGAAGCTTAGCCTTTTACAAGGAAGCTCTGAATCTCCGCCCCGTGCGGGAAAAACGAGCGGAAGACGGTTCTTTTCTTTTAACCTATCTCGGGGACGGGGAAACTGGATTTTTGCTGGAACTGACCTGGCTCAGAGATCGGAAAGAGCCCTATCAGCTGGGGGACGAAGAATTTCATCTGGCCATGAAAACCGATGAATATGAGGCATGGCACCAAAAACATCAGCAGATGGGCTGCATCGCTTTTGAAAATCCTGAGATGGGCATCTATTTCATTACTGACCCCGACGGCTACTGGATCGAAATCGTGCCCGCATAAAAGCCTTCCTCGTCATTTCTCATGTTATGGAGTATATTTGAAATGAGCACAAAAAAGCTGGCAACCTTCTTTGCGATTCTGGCAGCAGCGCTATATGCTGTCAACATTCCACTGAGCAAGCTGCTCCTAGCCCGTGTGCAGCCCACCATGATGGCGGCCTTTTTGTATCTCGGTGCAGGCCTCGGTTTGTTCCTCTATGGCCGCCTAAACAAAGAGTACGAAAAAGGCGAGGCATTGACCCATGCAGAACTGCCCTACACCATCGGCATGATCCTACTGGATATCGCCGCGCCGATCCTGTTGATGCTGGGGCTTGGACGCACCAATTCCGCAAACGCTTCTTTGCTGAACAACTTTGAAATCGTCGCTACATCGCTGATCGCATTTTTCGTCTTTCGGGAAGCCCTTTCCAAACGGTTAGCGTTGGCCATATCCCTGGTGACTCTCGCAAGCGTCGCTCTAAGCTTTGAAGGCGGCGGCAGCTTCCAGTTTAACACAGGCTCCCTGCTGGTACTGGGCGCAGCCTGCTGCTGGGGGCTGGAAAATAACTGCACGCGCATGCTGAGCTCCAAGAGTTCCGTTCAGATCACCACCATCAAGGGCATTTTTTCCGGTTTAGGAAGTCTGATCATCGCGCTGGTCATCGGTGAAAAATGGCCTGGATTGACATATATATTGTCGGTATTGGCGTTAGGCTTTGTGGCCTACGGCTTGAGCATCAATTTTTATATCAAAGCGCAAAAAAATCTCGGCGCAGCAAAAACCAGCGCCTACTATTCCATCGCGCCGTTTTTGGGAATCGTCTTTGGCATGGTGGTATTGGGCGAGAGGCCTGGCATTCAGTTTTACATCGGCCTTGTTATCATGATCGCCGCCACGATACTGATGGTAAAGGACACTATCGCGCTGCAGCATACCCACGAGCACACCCATGTGCATACCCATGAACATTGCCATGGCGAGCTGGTACACAGCCATGCCCATGCCCACGCCCATTCCCACACGCATACCCACGGCGAAGATGAATCCACCCACAGCCACACTCATGAAGAAATCGTGGGACACGATCATATTCATGGATAAAAGTTACAGATTTTGTCCGATTTGCAGCATTCGGAACATCCGCCTGGCAGCATCCAGATAAAGTTCTTCGGCATGCTCCAGCGCTTCCTCAAGGGCCATGGGACCATTTACCGTGGTCATCA
This sequence comes from Hominifimenecus sp. rT4P-3, assembly GCF_051055405.1. GTDB lineage: Bacteria > Bacillota > Clostridia > Lachnospirales > Lachnospiraceae > Pseudolachnospira. The sequence goes on from NZ_CP167068.1 coordinate 2,134,527, forward strand.
TCGAGGTAATCCCGTGCTGATAAAGCGTTTCCGCCCCCGGCCCCAGACCGCCGGACAGCGCGATCACCGGGATATTTTGTTTCTGGCACCGCTTCCCTACCCCGCTGACTACTTTTCCAAAAGCGGACTGCCAATCCGTCCGCCCCTCTCCGGTCACCACGACAGAAACGCCGTCTAACCGTTCTTCAAAGTGAATCAAATCCAATACCGTCTCGATTCCAGATTTCAGTTCTGCCTTTAAAAAGAGCAAAAGCGCCGCGCCCAGACCGCCGGCCGCGCCAGTTCCAGGGATCGTATTTACATCGATGCCAAAGGTGTTCTCCAACACCTGGCGGTAATGTTCCATTCCGCGTTCCAATCGGTCTAACATCTCCGGATCCGCTCCCTTTTGCTTTCCAAAGGTATAGGTCGCCCCATTGGGCCCTGTCAAGGGATTGGTCACATCGCACATCACCGTAAAACGTGCCTTTGCCACCAGCGGATGGAAACCGGAACAATCGATCGTTTGCACTCGTTCCAGATCTTCGCCATACCCGGAAAGCTCGCATCCCTCGCCATCGAAAAAACGAACGCCCAGCGCCCGCAGGCAGCCCATGCCGCCGTCGTTGGTCGCGCTCCCACCGATGGCAATCGCTACAGAAAGACAACCGTCCTCCAAAGCTGCCCGGATGAGCTCGCCCGTTCCATAAGAAGAAGTCCGAAGAGGATTCCTCTCCGCTTCGTTTAACAATGGAAGTCCGGAGGCCGACGCCATTTCCAACACAGCCTGCCCCTTCCCGATACGGCCATAAAAAGCCGAAACGCTCGCACCGAGCGGGCCGCTTACTTCCCGCCATACCCGCTCACCTTTTTGCGCGGCGATCACCGCATCTACGGTTCCCTCTCCTCCGTCCGCCACTTCCACAAAGTCCCACTGACATTCTGGAAAAACGTCCCTGGCTGCTTCCGCCAGGAGAGAAGCTGTCCGCGCGGATGATATGGTCCCCTTAAAAGAATCGGATGCAAATAGAAACTTCATTCCAAAGCCTCCTATCTCACCGCTACAAATACCGTTGAAGAGGCAGACGCCAGCACGCGTGTCTCCGCTTCTCCTTGCCACAATTCCGCCGAAACGTGCGCGATGGTCCTTCCCAAGCCGGACACGCGCACCCGGATGCGCACTGGCACGCCAATCCGTACGGGGCGAATATAAGATATTTGAAGATTTACTGTCGGAGAATCGCCAATACCAGCAAATCCCCGGACAGCCGTGCACATAGCATTATCAAATACTGTGGCGATCATACCGCCGTGCATACCTCCTGCGGGGTTTCTCATCCAAGGTTCGCTGGGGTACTCCAAACAAACGGATTTTTGCGGATAATCACAAGAAAAAAATCGAGGGGTAAGCCGGGCCACCATCCCATCCGGCGCCAAATCCGTCGCGTCGCGAATGGCTTCCTCTATATTTGCCCGAAGTTCTTCTGCATTTTTTGCATATGGATACATAATTGAATTATAAAAGAATCTCCTTTCTTCTATTTTCATTTATTCTAAGTATAAAATAAACTCTTTCTTATATCAATTCTTTTTTTAGATTTCATCAAATTTCCTCTTGCATTTTCCGTTTGAATGTGCTATATTTCCTTTTGCTTGCTCAAGTAAGCAACTCTGGAGAGTCTCCCTTGTGGAGCGCCGAAGGTGTACGGCAGGACAATCCTGTTAATCTCTCAGGCAAAAGGACAGGGCATACAACAAAACCATGGACCGCTTCCTGCGATCCGTTGGATGCGATGTTCTACTCTTTGGGGGGCTGAAAGTGAAAACTTCAGCTCTTATTTTTATATTGCAAAAATATAAAACAAAGGAGAAGACAACGATGATGAACACCGTATTAGAACTTGTAAAACAAGCCAATGATTTTCTTTGGAGCATTCTGCTCATCCTCATTCTCTGCGGCACTGGTATCTACTATACCATCCGGCTCAAGTTTGTTCAAGTCCGCAAATTCAAAGAAGGTTTCCGTCAAGTTTTCGGAAATATCCGGCTAAAAGGAGAACGAAAAGGGAAAGGGGAAATGACTCCCTTCCAGTCTATCGCCACGGCTATTGCCGCTCAGGTCGGCACAGGAAATCTGGCCGGCGCGGCCACCGCGCTCTTGGGAGGAGGCCCCGGCGCAATTTTCTGGATGTGGCTCTCCGCTTTTTTCGGCATGGCTACGATCTATGCGGAAGCTACCCTGGCACAAAAATATAAGACAACGGACGCCGACGGCCATGTCACCGGCGGCCCGGTTTATTACATCCAAGCTGCCTTCCGTGGTAAATTTGGAAAAATCCTAGCCGCCCTCTTTGCCGTCTTTATCATCCTGGCCCTAGGCTTTATGGGCAATATGGTTCAAAGCAACTCCATCGGAGCTGCTTTCCAGGAAGTCTTTCAGGCCCGCAATATCCCTGTACCCGCCATTGCCATCGGCCTCCTGCTGGCTGCTTTTGCCGCCGTCATTTTTCTCGGAGGTACCGCAAGGCTGGCTTCTGTGGTGGAAAAAATCGTTCCCATTATGGCACTTGTCTATATCGTAGGCAGCCTGGTGCTGATTGCCATGAATATCACAGAAGTTCCTCACGCCATTTCCATGATTTTCGTCGGAGCCTTTCAGCCGAAAGCCGTACTAGGAGCTGGCGCCGGTATCGCGGTCAAAGAAGCCATCCGTTTTGGCGTGGCCCGCGGGCTCTTTTCCAATGAAGCCGGTATGGGTTCCACTCCTCATGCCCATGCGAGGGCTGCAGCGAAGACCCCTCATGAACAAGGCATCGCGGCGATGATCAGCGTATTCATCGATACCTTTATTATCCTGAATCTGACGGTATTTTCTGTTTTGACTACCGGCGTTTTGGATAGCGGAAAAGACGGCGTGGCTCTGACCCAAGCGGCCTTTACTGCCTCCTTTGGCGGATTCGGAGACATCTTTGTGGCCGTCTGTCTTCTGTTCTTCGCTTTTTCCACTATCCTCGGCTGGCACTTTTTCGGAGAAATTAACTTCCGCTATCTCTTCGGGGCAAAGGCAGCTAAATTATACTCCCTGTTGGTGGCAGCCTTTATCGTGGTCGGTTCCTGTCTAAAAGTGGATCTGGTATGGGCTCTCTCCGACTTTTTCAACGGCCTGATGGTGATTCCGAACGCCCTAGCTTTGCTGGCTTTAAGTCCGGTGGTGATTGGAATCTTTAAAAAGTATGGAAAGAACACTCCCAACTAAATAACACGCTTTGGCGGAGCATCCACATCGATGCTCCGCCAAACTTTTCATTCCCACCCTATTTTACATTTTCATTTATAGCCGCTGTCGTTCTGTAAAGCCAAAATACGGTCAGAACCCTACCATAAATGCTCCACTAAGATCTTCACTCCCATTCCGATTAAAATCAGGCCGCCGACCAGTTCTGCCCGGCTCCGATATCTGGCGCCAAAAACACTTCCCATCCAGATTCCCACAGCAGAAAGGCAAAATGTCACGCCTCCGATAAAAAGCACGGCCGGCAGAATGTCCACCTGAAGAAAAGCAAAAGTTACCCCTACTGCCAGCGCGTCGATGCTGGTCGCCACGGCCAAGGGAAGCATCTCTTTGACGGAAAATGAAGCGCTTACGCTCTCCCCTTCCCCTCTCGATTCCCGCACCATATTCCAACCGATGACGCCAAGCAGAACAAACGCAATCCAATGATCAATCTGCTGGATCTGGGCTTCAAACTGGACTCCCAAGAGATACCCCAAAAAGGGCATTCCAGCCTGAAATCCACCAAAATAAACGCCCGCTAAAATCGGATTTTTCCAGCCGACCTTCGATAGAGAAAGCCCCTTACAGATGGAAACCGCAAAAGCGTCCATCGAAAGGCCCACCGCAATCAAAAATAACGATATCAGATTCATATGTATTCTCCTCTAGATAGGGTATGCTGCTTTTCCCATAAAAAGAATTTCCCATGAAACAAGAAAGAATTTCGCTTTGCGAAATTCTCCGCCTGCGGCGGGGCAGCTTTGCTGCCATCTTCCTCTCCGCCGCAGTGCGATCCTTAGCGGAGCGTTTTTTTTATTCAATAGGAAATTTCAGCGAAATTTCCTATTGAATAAAAAAACCAGTCCGCCACAAATCGGCAGACTGGTTTTCCTTATCTTGGATATTGTCCTTTCCGAAATGCTTCCACCATAGTGCTGGTGAGACTAAATAAGCTTTTGGGCTCCGGCACTTCCTTCCGGTCAAACCAGCGAGCCTCCGCCAATTCGCTCTCATCCAACTGAATTTCCGCGCTCCCAGCTAGGTCTGCAAAAAAGCCCATCAGAAGGGAATCGGAAAAGGACCACGGCTGGCTGGCGTAATAGCGAAGGTTTTTCACCTTTAGCCCGACCTCTTCCATGACTTCTCGGCGTACCGTATCCTCGATGGTCTCCCCGATCTCTGTAAAACCGGCGATCAGCGCATAATTTCCGCTGGGCCGCCCCGCATACCGAGACATCAATAGCCGGTCTCCATCCGTCACCGCCACAATGATGGCCGGCGAAATCTTCGGATAAACGATACTCCCGCAAGAATCACAGCAAAAAGCCCGCTCTTCCTCGCTTGGACGCATGGAATTTCCACACTTGCCGCAAAATTTGTGGTCGCAGATCCAGCGATACAATTGACAGGCCGTAATACCGGCATATCCCAGCCATTCCGGCTTCCCATCCCGAAAACGATTCACCGGCTCCAAAGAAAAACCGGCAAGATCCGGCGCCTTTTCCTGGGGAAACAGGTAAAAGGCCGTCTCGTCAATGGCAAATAGATAAACCAAGAAACCACGCCGGCTCTGGCATGTTTCACAAAGCTCTTTCACCGTGGGAAAAGAAAGTTGGTCCTCCTCCCGGAGCAAGACCTGTTCTTTCTCAAAATACAATATAAAATCCGTATCTTTCGGTTCCCTGCGGCTGGCAAACGCGTTGTCATACCGATGGGGCGTGATATCTTGAATCATACATTAATCTCCGCTGTAACGCCTAATAGTTCTTTATTTTCCTCTAAAATGGGGCGAATCACTTCGTCCAAAAATTCCTCGGTCTGCTCTTTGGCGCGGCCCGTGTAACGGGACGGCTCCATCGAAGCCTTCAGATCTTCCAGACTTAAATTAAAGGCCGGATCCGCGGCAATCAGCTCCAGCAGATTGTTTTCGCCTCCATTTACCTTCACATTCTTCCCCGCCTCCATGGACAAGGTACGAATCCGCTCATGAAGCTCCTGACGGTCTCCGCCGGCCTTCACCGCATCCATCATAATATTTTCCGTAGCCATAAAAGGCAGTTCCGACATCAAACGTTTCTCAATCACTTTCGGATAAACCACCAATCCATCCACCACGTTCAAATACAGGTCTAAAATCCCATCGATGGCAAGGAAAGACTCCGGCACGCTGAGACGCTTATTGGCAGAATCATCCAGCGTCCGCTCAAACCATTGGGTCGAGGATACCAGCATCGGATTCATCAACGCGGACATCACATAGTTGGAAAGGGATGCAATCCGCTCGCTGCGCATCGGATTGCGCTTATAAGCCATGGCAGAAGAACCAATCTGGCTCTTCTCAAAAGGCTCCTCGATCTCCTTTAGATGCTGTAACAGACGAATATCATTGGAAAACTTATGAGCGCTCTGGGCGATTCCCGCCAATACAGACAGCACGCGGCTGTCATTCTTTCTGGAATAGGTCTGGCCAGAAACCGGGTAGCATCCGGCAAAGCCCATCTTCTCCGCAATCTTCTGATCCAGGGCGCGGCACTTGGCGTGATCTCCCTCAAAAAGTTCCAGGAAACTGGCCTGAGTGCCCGTCGTTCCCTTGGAGCCTAAAAGCCGCAGGGAATCCTGGACATAACACAGGTCGTCGTAATCCAGCTTCAGTTCCATCAGCCATAAGGTCGCCCGTTTTCCCACGGTAGTGGGCTGAGCAGGCTGGAAATGAGTAAAGCCAAGTGTCGGCATCGCCTTGTATTCCTCGGCAAAATCCGCCAGCTTTTTCATCACATTTACCAGCTTTTTTTTCACCAAGGAAAGCGCTTCCGCCATCAGAATTACATCGGTGTTATCTCCCACATAGCAGGAAGTAGCGCCCAAGTGAATAATTCCCTTTGCCTTCGGGCACTGCACGCCGTAGGCATACACATGGGACATCACATCGTGGCGTACTTCTTTTTCCCTTGCCTTTGCCACATCATAATTGATTTCATCCTGGTGAGCCCTCAGTTCCTCGATCTGCTCCTCTGTCACCGGCAGACCCAGCTCCCGCTCCGTCTCCGCCAATGCAATCCAAAGCTTCCGCCAAGTACGGAATTTTTTATCCGGAGAAAAGATATATTGCATCTCCTTGCTGGCATAACGCTCCGACAAGGGACTCTGATATCGATCTGTCATGACTTACTCCAATCCGATTCTTTTGAATACTTCGTGATAAGCGCCTTCCACATTTCCCAGATCTCTGCGGAAACGATCCTTGTCCAGTTTCTCATGGGTCTTGCTGTCCCAGAAACGGCAGGTATCCGGAGAAATCTCATCGGCCAGGATAATCTCTCCATGGTAACGGCCAAATTCCACCTTAAAATCGATCAGGTCGATTCCGCACTCTGCGAAATAAGCCTTCATCACTTCATTGATCCGAAACGCCAGCTCGGAAATGCGGTCGATCTCCTCTTTGGTTGCCAGTCCCAGCGCCAGGGCATAATAATCATTGATGAACGGATCGCCCAGCTCATCATTCTTGTAGCTAAACTCCAAAGTCGGGCTCAGAAGCCTGGTTCCTTCCTCCACTCCCAATTTTTTGGAAAAACTTCCGGCCGCCACGTTGCGGACGATCACTTCCAGGGGAACGATCTCCACTTTTTTCACAGCAGTCTCACGGTCGCTCAGTTCCTCTACCAAATGAGTCGGTACTCCAGCTTTTTCCAAAATCTGGAACATATGATTGCTCATCCGGTTATTGATAACGCCCTTACCAACAATACTGCCTTTTTTCAGGCCGTTGAACGCGGTAGCGTCATCCTTATAATCGACAATCAGAACGTCCTCGACGTCCGTCGTGTAAACTTTTTTTGCTTTTCCTTCATAAAGCTGCTCACATTTATTCATTTTCATTCTCCTTAGTCTTTGAAGTTTTTTACCAGCTTATTCTTACGCGATTATAATATACGAAACGCATAAAATCAAGTAAAATGCACATATTAACGGCAGAAACGCAGATTTTCTTCTGCGGAAAATTCAGGAAAAGGAGAATGTAAAATGAAAGACGAAAAAAAGATTTTTCTATTTCTCGCCTGCTGCCTTCTCATCGTCGCATTGACCGGCTGCAGCAGAGATGATAAGACGACCACAAATACCGGTACTTCCGCCGCTGCCACCAGCGAAGCTGCCACCACTTCTTCCGCCGCTGGCTCTTCTGCCAATGAACAGACAAATGGAAGCGAAGCTACTCCCACCACTCAGCCAGGCGGTATCAACGCTACGGTAGATGGCTCCGGAGAGCTGGGAAGTCTCGCAGATGACGCAAAACAGGGATTGGAAGATGTGGGAACCGACCTCGGAATCACCAAAGATTCCTCCACGGCCCGGTAATCAGACGTTCCCCAAAGACCAAAAAGGATGTTATGGAAATTCGCGTTTCGCTCCTGATCAACCACGTTTTTCTATAACATCCTCTTTCTATTCAATCAATCCATAATGAAGAAGCCCGTTCCACACCCCGTCGTCCCACAAGGCGGACGTCACATACTCCGCCGCCTGCTTTGCCTCTTCCATCCCATCGCCCATGGCCACGGAATGAGCCGCATACTCCAGCATGTCCAAATCGTTGGTGCTGTCTCCAAAGGCATAGGTATCTTCCCGGCGGATATGCAGAATCCGACAAAGTTCTTCAATTCCCGAAGCCTTCCCAAAACCCTTTGGCACAATCTCCAAAAGCCCTCTTTGCCGGTAAATAATCCGATATTCCGGAGTCAATTCCCTCACCAGTTCTTCCCGGCATTCTTCTATATGATCCACACAAAATTTGCTGATCTGAAGATTCTTTTCATTTCCCCGAACAGGCAAAAGCAAATCGCCCATGGCATGTTTCATCCGGAGAGGAAACGTATCTCCTTTGGGGAACGTATCCGGATCTAGGTAAATGCCATACCGTCCCTCCAATACAAACGCGGCGGAAAATCTCCGCAAAATTTCACATACGCGCGCCGCTTCCTCCACAGGAATCTGGTGATAATAAAGCACCTCCCCGCGATATTCTCCGTAAGTTCCGCAGCCGGCCAAAATTCCGTCAAATCCGAGAGGCATCAACTCTTTCTCCGGGATAAACGCCCGCGTCCGTCCGCTGCAAATAAAGCATAGATGGCCATTTTTCTTTAACTTTCCCAAAGCCGCTTTTGTACTTTCTGGAATTCGCCGCTCTCTATCCCAAAGAGTCCCGTCAATGTCAAAAAATATTGCCTTTGGCATGTATTTTCTCCTTTTTTCCTGTCTCCGATCTATTATATTTCCTTTTCGCGGAGAACACAAGAAAGAATTTCGCTCTGCCAAATGCCGCCCACCGAAATGTTTTAACCAAATACGGCCTGGTACATCTCCTCGCCCGGAGCCTCTAAACCTGTCCAGATGTGAAAAGCGATTTTCCCTTGGTGTAGGAGAAGACTTTGGCCGTTCACAATGGGGCATCCCAGGGATTCCGCGGTTTTAAGCAATAAGGTCTTTCTGGGATTGTAAATTACATCCGCTACCAATAGATTTTTATGCAGCAATCCAAGATCAATCGGCGCCTGATCGTCATAAGGAGGCATGCCGATATTCGTAGCATTGATGAGCACGGTCGCCTGATCGATATAGGGCTTTAGATCAGAGTCTAAGGAGATCGGCTCACAGATCTCTCCAAAAGTACGATTCAAATGCGCGCAAATCTCTTCGGCTTTTGAAACGGTGCGGTTTGCCAGATAAATTTTTTTCGGCTTTTTCGAGGCAAGCACGGTCATAATTGCCCGCGAAACCCCTCCGGCTCCAACCACAAAAAAGGTATGTTCCGGAACATGGATGCCGCAATCTACTTCCAGCCCCTTCACAAATCCGGCGCCATCCGTGTTATAGCCAATCATTTTTCCATCTACGATTTTAATGGTATTGACAGCTCCGATTATCTCCGCCAGCGGATCAATCTCATCTAAATATGGAAGAATCTGAATCTTGTATGGAATCGTTAACGTCAGCCCCACAAAATTCATTTTGGAGATGCCTTTCACTACGGCGCCAAAATCTTCTTCTTTGATATTCATTGCATAGTAATAAGCGTCCAACCCTGTTTTTTGAAATGCTGCGTTCATCATTGCTGGCGACTTGCTGTGGCCGATATCGGTGCCAATAATGGCTGCAAGCTTTGTATTCACGGTAATATCTTTCATGATGGTTCCTCCCTTTTCATCAGGATCTACAGGCAAACGTTCTCTTTCTGCCCCTGAAATGTTTGTGCCCATTATAAAATCCTGTCTTGCTAAATTTCCAATAGAAAGATCTCATGAAATCGATAAATATTATTTATATATTCCAAATTTATGCTATAATAGGTTTACCTTCCATTGACAAGGACACGGTCAGGGCAGAGTATGCTCTTGCCAATGGAAGGGATTCATAAGATAGAAGGGATCCCTATTATGAACCTGCAGCAGCTGATTTATTTTAAAAAAATTGCCGAGCTGGAACATTATACAAGGGCAGCGGAAGAATTGAACATTACGCAACCATGCCTTAGCCGCGCCATCTCCGAATTGGAAAAAGAGTTGGGAGCTCCGCTATTTTTCAAGAAGGGAAGAAATATAAAGCTAACACAGTATGGTCAGCTTTACCTAACTCATGTGCAGTCTGCGCTGCAGGAACTGGAAAACGGACAAACAGAAATCAACGCCTTGCTTCGTCCCAATAGCGGCAGCGTGTCAATCGCACATATCAGTTCCATGAACAGAACATATATTCCTACCCTGCTGAGCGCGTTTCATGCCGATCCGCATAATCAAAATATCAAGCTAAATTTTCGCATTGAGCCAACCCTCCAATTCCTATCCGCGTTAAAGGATAATACCATCGACATCGGGTTAGGAGCCTGGGTAGACGATCCACAGTTGGAGCTGGAACATCTTTATACGGAAAAATTGGTGCTCGTCGTCGGACATCAACATCCACTAGCTCGTAAAAAGCACGTCACCATGCAGGAACTTTCCGCGTACGATTTTATCGCCTATGATAAGAAATGCGGCATTCGCAATGAGATTGACCGTCTCTTTCAACGTACCAATACCACATGTAAAATCCTTCACGAAAGCGAAGACAACTATGTCGTCACCGGCCTGGTAGCCGCCGGTATCGGCATCGCCATCGTGCCGCAAATTTTCGGACTCGACTATTATGGGGTTCGCTCCATTGAAATCACAGGAATCGATACGTTTCGAAATTTATATATGATGTGGAATCGAAACGCATATCTTAGCCCTCCGGTAAAAACATTTATTCAGTTTATGAGGAATTTTTCCTCGCCAGATTTTCCAAAAATCATAAAAGCAAGCACCTACTAAAAGGCAAGCGCCTTTCCATTACAAAACATTATTGTTTACCATAATCCATAATTTTTTATTATGATTTTTATAAAAAAATGGCAGTAGTCCTGCCATTTTTTTTATGCTATCCTCTAGGCATGTAAATTCTTCTCGCGAAAGAATGATAGTTTTGCACTATGACAAACGGATTTCATGTATCACAAGAAAGGAGAAGCATTATGAAAAAAGCACTTGCACTTGGATTATCCCTAGGTCTGATCCTCTCTATGGCAGCCTGCGGAGGAGATTCCTCCACACCTTCTACGGCAGCCCCTGGTACCGGCGCCGCAACGACAGCAGCTGCCGCGGCTGACACAACTGCTGCCGGATCCACGGATACCGACTATCCCACAAAAAATGTCAACGGTATCATCCAATGGGGCGCGGGCGGCGGAACCGACTCCTTGATGCGTCCGCTCTGCGCTTTAGCTCAGGAAAACCTCGGCAAGTCCATCGTAGTCCAGAATATGACCGGTGCTACCGGTTCCATCGCAACCCAGTACGTATACGATGCGGAGACAGATGGATATAACCTGCTGATGGGTGCAGAGAATCCTACGCTGTACGACGTTCTGGACATCAGCGACCTGACTTACACTGATTTTGATTGTGTTTACCTGATTGGCGATGAAGTGGTTGGTATCATCGTGAATAAAGATTCCAAGTACAATTCTTTCACAGAGCTGATCGAAGATGCAAAGGCAAATCCTGGAACAGTGAAACTTTCCACTTGCGGTTCCGGAAGTTCTCCCTGGTTGGTAGGCGCTCTGATTACCAGCGTTACCGGCGCTACCTTTAACGAAGTTGCCTATGACAGCGATGCCAGCGCAAAAACTGCTGTTATGAGCGGCGAATGTGATTTTACATCCTGCAAAGTTCAGTCCGGTATTGAAGATTGGAAAGCCGGCGATCTAAAATACCTGTGCATGCTCTCCACCGAAACGGTAGAAGTCATGTCTGAGGTTCCTCTGGTAACCGCAGAATACCCCGATTTCGAAAAGTATCTTCCCTGGGGACCTTTCTACGGCGTATTTGTGAAAAAAGGTACGGATGAAGCAATCAAAGCGAAACTGACGGAAGCTTTTACCGCAGCTGGTAAAGAAGCAAGCTATCAGGAAGTTATGAAGAATTTTAACATTAACTTCAAGGGCATTGCCGGTGAAGAAGCCAATCAGTACATCACCAGCTGGCGCGAGAATTCCATAGCCGCCCTGAAAGCCAGTGGAGCAATCTCGGAATAACGTTTTTAGAAACAGCGTACACCGGCATTCCCCTGTGTACGCTGTTTTTTTATCCCAGAAAGGAGGACACTTATGAGTGAAAAAACATCTGCAAATTCGCCGGAAATCAATCCATCCGACCATCTTTCCGCAGAGCAAAAACTTCCCCCAAACGATACCACTGAAAAAAAGGAACATATCGAACTGGTATCCGGCGAGCAAGTATTTACCATTATACTCTGCTTAACTGGCCTCGTGGCCTTCCTTTTATCGCTGAATCTTTTGGCGAAAGTAAAAGCGCCTAAAATCTCTTCCGCCGCAGCGGTACCGCTGTTCGTCAGCTTTCTATGGACGCTTCTTTCCTTTATCATGATATTGGAAAACATAAAGAAGAAATCGCCGCTTAGTTCTTTAAAAGGAACCAAAGAAAAGTTCAAAGCCGCCGTCGAATACGTCATGCCATTCACAGTGTTTATGATCGCTGCATTTTGCATCTGCTACTGCGTCCTGATGTTCTTCGGACTTTCCTTTTATATCGCAACCCCAGTCTTTCTTTGGGGAAGTATGTGTTATCTGAAGAAAGGACATTTTATCAAAAATATCCTGTGGACCGCGATCGTTATGGCATTTATCATCGTCGTATTCCGTATCGTCTTTGGCGTTGTATTTCCGTAAGAAGGAGGATTTAAAATGATAGAAGCATTATCCTACTTAAGTATCATTTTCCGGGAACCAATTTTGCTCGTCATGACCGCCATTGGCACCTGCGCTGGCGTGTATGTCGGCGCTATTCCCGGACTTTCCGGCACGATGGCGGTATCTCTGCTGGTATCCTTTACATTTGGTTGGGAAACGCATACCGCGCTTGCCGTTATGATCGGCGTTTTTGTCGGCGCCGTATTTGGAGGTTCTCGTTCCGCGATCCTGCTGAATATCCCAGGCGCGCCGGCTGCCGTCGCTACTTCCCTGGACGGCTATCAGCTGGCGAAAAAGGGCCGTGCTGGCGAAGCGATGGGCTTGGCCACAACCCAGTCCTTTATCGGCACTCTCCTTGGTGTCTTTGTTCTCTGTGTCTTTGCCCCGCTGGTATCCAAGCTTGCCCTGGGCTTCCACTCCATCGACTATCTGATGCTCTCTTTGATGGGTTTGATGATGGTTGGTTCCCTGGGAGCCAGATCGTTAAAAATGGGGATTATCGCCGGCTGTATCGGCATTTTCCTTGGAACCGTCGGCGTTGACCCGCAAACGGCTGTGCGGCGTTTTACCTTTGGTATTCCTTATTTAAATTCCGGCGTTGACTATGTGGTTGCTATGATTGGATTATTCGGCGTGTCGGAAGCTCTGATCCAATTGACGGATATGAAATCGAAACCAATCAAACAGAAAGTAGACAAAATTCTCCCCTCCTGGGCGGAATCTGCAAAATACATTCCGTTAACCATCCGTTCTGCAGTAATCGGCGTTCTGGTTGGCGCTCTTCCCGGCGCAGGCGGCGATATTGCCGCGCTGCTAAGCTATGACAATGCCAAGCGCACGGTAAAGACCCCCTCTGCCCCCTTTGGACAAGGCGCTGTAGAAGGAATCATTGCTCCAGAGACCGCAAACAATGCCGCCATCGGCGGAACCTTTATCCCGATGCTGACATTGGGTATTCCAGGCGACGCCATTACCGCTATCCTGATCAGCGCCCTGACGATTCACGGCCTGCAGCCCGGACCAAACCTGTTGACAAATACTCCCGACCTCTTCTATCTGATTGTCGGGTGCCTGCTGGTTGCCTCTTTCTGCCTTCTGCTTTTTGGTCTGACCGGCATCAAGGCTTTTACCAAGATTGTTGAGATTCCAAAAGATATCCTGATGCCGACCATTATCATTTTATCTGTTATCGGATCATTTGCCATCCGCAATAGTCTCTATGATATTTTCTGGATGTTTGGCTTTGGCTTCATCGGATATTTCTTAAAGAGAAACAATTATCCGGTCGCTCCAATCATCCTCGGCGTCATCTTAACCACTCTTTGTGAGAACAATTACCGCCGCGGAATTTCGCTGGAAGGCTCGATTCATGGGATGCTCTTCAGCATTTTTAGAAGTCCCATCTCCATTGTTCTCTTTGTTCTTCTTATCGTTCTTTTCGTTACGCAGACCGGCCCCTACAAGGCATGGCGTGCAAAGCGTTCAAAATAGGATCGGAGGTTTTTATTGTTATGAATATTATGGATAAGTTCAGCTTAAAAGGAAGAAAGGCCATCGTCACCGGCGGCGCCAGAGGCCTGAACCGCGGGATGGCGGAAGGCCTACACGAAGCGGGCGCCGAGATTGTACTTTTTGATATTTTAGATCAGGTATATGAAACTGCAAAAGAGATGTCAACGCCGGAAGCTCCGGTGTACGCCGTCAAAGGCGATATCACGGACAAAGAAAGCCGGGAAAAAGCGTTTCAGGAAGCGCTTGATTTCCTCGGATACCGTCTGGATATCTTAATCAATGGAGCCGGCATCCAATATCGCTGCGACGCTGTCGACTTTCCGGAAGAAAAGCTAAAACAAATCCTCGATGTCAATCTAGTGGGCCTTTTCTGTATGGCGCAGCTTTCGGCGCGAGTTATGATCGAACAAGGCTACGGACGCATCATCAACATCGGCTCCCTGTCCACCATCTTCGGCGCATCCATGATCGCTGGATATACGGCCAGCAAGGGCGGCGTCAGCCAGGTGACCAAGGTAATGTCCACGGAATGGGCCGGCAAAGGAGTCAATGTAAACTGCCTTTGCCCCGGCTATATGGCTACCGATCTTACCAAAGATATTGCGACGAAAAATCCGACCCAATATGCCAATATCAACGCCCGCCTTCCCAAAGGCCGATGGGGTACGGAGGAAGACTTGAAGGGTGCAGCCGTATTCTTAGCCTCGGAAGCCGCCGATTACATTACCGGTACTTCTCTTGTGATCGACGGAGGATATACGGTCAAGTAGGAAATTCTTTATTCGAAAGGAAAGGCTTTATATCCCCTGATAAAGCCTTTCCTTTCGTTCAATCATCTCCTGAATCTTTTCCAGATAAAGATTGACATCCTTTACATTATCCGATCTCTCGATAAGACCGTCCGGGTGGATTCGTTTGGAGACCGGTCCTGCGCCAAGAGCCACGATATTTTGTTTTTCCTCCATAATCAGGATATTGTAGATCCCAGCCTTTCCCGGCGCGGCAAATCCCACGTTTTCCAGATTCCCAGCCATATTTTTCTGACGATAGAGATAATAAGGAACCAGCCCCATCCGCTTTGCGCCGGCTGCGGCGGCAGCCATCATCGCCTCGGACTCCTCCTGGGTTCCGCCTGCCACCACGGTTCCCTCCGCTTCCATTTTCAAACGGGAAGCCCGTTTCACCGCCAGAGCGTGAACCGTTAAGCTGTCCGGGCGCAGCACCTCGATCTTTCGTATCGTCTCTTCCACATCTTCTACCGTCTCCTCCGGAAGTCCCAAAATGATATCCATGTTGATATTGTCAAACCCCATCTCACGGGCCATAAGGAAAGCCTTTTCGATCTCTTCTACCGTATGGCGGCGGCCAATGCGCCGAAGGGTCTCCTGCTTCATGGTCTGTGGGTTAATCGAAATTCGCGTCACCGGATACCGTTTTAACACCTCCAATTTTTCCTTGGTAATGCTGTCCGGTCTTCCGCCTTCCACGGTAAACTCCTGGAGGTCTGCAAAATCAAAGCTCTGACACACTTTTTCCAAAAGCCGCTCCAAAAGCGCCGGAGACAAAGAAGTCGGCGTCCCGCCTCCAATATAGATCGAATTTAGCTTCTTTCCCCGAAACCGCGCGGCAGTCCAGTCGATCTCCTGAAATAAAGCGTCCAGATACTCTCCCATCCGCGGCTCCCACTTGGTCATTGGATAGGAGGTAAAAGAACAATACAGGCAGGTGGTCGGACAAAAAGGAATTCCGATATAAAGGCTATATCCCTGCTCATAATCCACATCCTTTAGGATTTCTTTCTCCCGGAACGCGATCTCCACCGCCAAATCCGATTTCTCATCTCCCACCAGATATTCTTCCTGCAGAAAACGCCGGATCTCGCCGGCAGAAAAGCCTTCTTCCAGCTTCCCCATGGCGATCTTCGTCGGCCGGATTCCCGTCAAAGTTCCCCAAGGCAGTTCTTTTCCGGTCCGTTCGGCAAGTTCCCGGTAAAGGCGCCGTTTGAGACGGTTCTTGCGTTCTGTCTTTTCTCCGTCTCCCGCATCGGGAATCGGAATTACCAGTTCCGTCGGCTCCTTCGGATTTTTTACCAACTCCGCTCCTGGGTAAAACGCCATCAAAAGTCCCCGGATATCATATTCAAATTCGTCGTTTTCTAGATAAAATCCTATCATGAACGTCCTCCCTGTCCACATATACGTACCTTTTCCATGTCAGAAAAAAAGGAGGCCGCTCCCCCCTTTTTTTCCGTCTCAATGCCTGATAAACGCTTACACGATCTATATTGCCTTGTCCATTGAAGGTTACATTGCTACTGCAGGATTGTACTTCTTTTCATGACCGATGGTCGTTACATCCATGTGACCAGGATAAACATCCACGTCGTCCGGCAAAAGGAGCAGCCGCTCCTTTAGCGATTTTAAAATCGCCGAATAGCTTCCGGTATCCAAATCGGTCCGTCCGTAGGATTCACAAAACAGCGTATCCCCGCTGATCAAGACCTTCTCTTCTTCAAAATAATAGCAGCAGCTTCCCGCCGTATGGCCCGGCGTATGCAGCACTTTTATCGAAAACCCAGCCAACTGTAACTCCTGATTGTCCGTCAGCAGTACATCCGGTTTCACCGACATGGACTCCGCCCAGGCCTGGGAACGATTCATCCAGGGGTCTTCCATCAACTTGGCCTCGTCACAGTAAGCGTACACTGGCACATCCACCAGCTTCTTTAAAGCTGGAATCGCATAGATATGGTCAAAATGCCCGTGGGTCAAAAGAACGCCAACCAAGTGATAATCTCTCATCCGGCATTGCTCAACAATATATTCCGCATTATCGGCCGGATCCACCAAGATCGTCTCCCTGGTCTCCTTATTTACGATAAAATATACGTTGGTGCCGATAGCTCCCAGCACCCGATATTGAATCTCCATCTTTTCACTCATCCGATTGCCCTCTGTATATCCACGACCCCATCCACCTGACGCAAGCGGGCCATCATGCGGTTGATCTCCTGCACGCCCGCCGTCTCAAAACTTACGTTAAAGGTCGCGATTCCCTGCTTATTCGTCCGGGAATTCAACGATGTTATCGCAATTTCTTCTTCCGCCAATACCCGCGAAATATCTGCTAAAAGACCGATTCGGTCCTTTGCATAAAGCACCAGCTCCGCCATATAGCGCTCGCCGGCATCGCCTTCCGGCGCCTGCCATTCCGCATCGATCAGCCTTGTTCTCTCGATCTCCGGCAGATTTAAAATATTGACGCAGTCGGTCCGATGAATCGAAACACCGCGGCCTCTGGTGACAAACCCCACGATCTCATCCCCAGGAATGGGGTTGCAGCACTTAGAAAAATGAACCGCCAGATCGTTGAGCCCTTCCACCACGATACCGCTGCTCGTCCGCTTCACCGCTGGCTTCTTATTCTCCGCCACTGCCTGCATGACTTCTTCGTCCGTGATCTGTATCCGCTCTACTTTACGTTTTTCATCTAAGAGCTTGTTGACCACCTGACCCTCTTTCAGGCCCCCATGCCCCACAGCCGCAACCACGGAATCCCAGTCCCGAAAGCCGTACTTTCGCATCACTTTTTCCACGTAGTCGGCCTGAAGCAGCTCCGTATAGACCATGCCGTGGCTCTTACAATATTTATCCAGCAAATCTTTACCCCGGAGCAGATTTTCTTCCTTATTTTGCTCCCGGAACCACTGATTGATCTTGTTTCGCGCCTGCGTGCTCTTTACCAGCTTCAGCCAGTCGCGGCTCGGCCCTTTAGAATTCTGGGAGGTGACAATCTCAATTCGGTCTCCGTTTTGAATCACATAGTCGATGGTAACCAACTTGCCGTTAGCCCGCGCGCCCACCATCCGGTTTCCAACCGCGCTGTGAATGCTGTAGGCAAAATCAATCGGCGTCGACCCCTTCGGAAGAGTTTTCACGTCGCCGCCCGGAGTAAAGCAATATACATTCTCTGTAAAAAGGCTAAGATCGCTTTTGACCGTTCCGAGAAACTCTCCGTTATCCGACATTTCCTTCTGCCATTCCAGAATCTGCCGCAGCCAGCTCAGCTTTTCTTCCTCGCTGGAAAGTCCGCTTTTCCCGCCCTCCTTATATTTCCAATGGGCGGCGATTCCGTACTCTGCAATCCGGTGCATCTCATAGGTTCGAATCTGAATCTCAAACGGAGTGCCGGACTTTCCGATCAATGTTGTATGCAAAGACTGATACATATTCGGCTTCGGCATGGCGATATAGTCTTTGAACCGGCCCGGCACCGGCGTGTACATCTCATGGATTAACCCCAGCACGGCATAGCAGTCCTGGACGGAATCCACCAGTACGCGAATCGCAAACAAGTCATAGATCTCATCCAAAGTTTTATGCTGCACCAACATCTTTTTGTAGATGCTAAAGTGATGTTTCACCCGTCCATAGACATCCGCCTGGATTCCTGCTTCTTTCAGGTGATTTCGCACCTCTTCGACAATCGTCTTGATATAATCCTCTCTGGCTTCCTTCCGCTTATCGATATCGTCCACCAGTTTCTTATAGGTTTCCGGTTCCAGATAACTAAGCGCCAAATTGTCCAGTTCAATTTTCAGTTTGGAAATCCCCAGCCGGCTCGCAAGAGGCGCATAGATGTCCAGCGTCTCTCTGGACTTTTCCTTCTGTTTTTCCGGTTTCATATATTGAAGCGTACGCATGTTATGGGTCCGGTCCGCCAGTTTGATAATAATCACACGGATATCCTTTGCCATAGCAAGAAACATTTTCCGAAGGTTCTCCGCCTGCAGCTCTACTTTATCCCCATCCCAAGACAGACGGGTCAGCTTCGTAACGCCATCCACCAAAAGAGCCACATCACTCCCAAACAACTCTCCGATCTGCTCCAGCGTAATATCCGTATCTTCCACCACGTCATGGAGCATTCCAGCCGCGATGGTCTCCTTATCCATCTCCAGCTCTGCCAGAATAATCGCAACACAAAGAGGGTGGACGATGTAGGGCTCACCGGATTTTCTTTTTTGTTCCTTGTGGGCCTCCTTCGCCACCTGATATGCTTTTTCAATCTGCGAAATGTCGTCCGATGGATGATACCTCCGTATCGTCGCAATCAAACGTTCATACAATTGCTCTGGAGTTAATTGCTCTTTCAGCGGCTCCGTCAGTTTGTTGCAATCCGTCACCGCCGGGCTTTGCAATTGTTCTTCCGTTCTTTTTTCTTCTGCCATAAACTTGTGCACACTTCCTCATCAAAATGATGCCGGGGTCAAATTTTATTCTGATGCTTACGGATCGCTCCGCATTTCATGCTCTCGCGCTCCTAAAAACATTCAAAATCCGCCCTATCGGGCTACTTTTTCATGTTTTTGCGGGTCCCAAAGTCATGTATCGACATGCAAGCATGTCATACATGACCTTTTGACCCTACCTTCAATTAACAAGAGCATACACGCCTCATAGCGGGATAATTTGGGCATCTTCTGCGTTATCTTCCATCGGCGTACGTCCAGTACGCCTCTGTCAGATGCCTGGACGATGCCCAAATTCTCTCCGCTTGAGGTCGTAGAGTCAGGCAGAGATAAATTTTACTTTCTGCAAGGCAGTTGAACGATGCGTACAGGACGTACGCTGAGTGAAACTAACGATGCAGAAAGTAAAATTTACTCTGTTCTGACCGTGTATGCCCTTGTCAATTGAAGGTAGCATCATCAAAATCGAATCAGTCCGCGGCTGATCGCCACATATTCCTCCGGAAGACTCTTTTCCATGGTCAAGGCGTCCTCAATGTCATAATCAATAAATTCTCCATGCTGATAGGCGACGATGCGCTCGCTTTTACCCTCCTTCAGCAAGTGTACCGCCTTGGCTCCCATGATGGAGGCATAAACCCGGTCTTTACAGGAAGGCCGGCCGCCACGCTGCATATGCCCTAAAATCGTCGCTCTGGTCTCAATTCCAGTCGCCGCCTCAATCCGCGCCGCCATGCTGACCGAATGACCGATTCCTTCTGCATTAATAATGATATGATGCCTTTTTCCTTTTTTTCTATGCTCAATAATGGTATCAATGATTCTCTGTTCGTCATGGTCATAATATTCCGGCAGCAAAATCTCTTCCGCGCCGCTGGCGATTCCGCTCCACAGAGCGATATATCCAGCCTGACGTCCCATCACTTCCACGATGCTGACCCGCTCATGGGAAGTCGAGGTATCCCGGATTTTATCGATCGCATCAATGGCCGTATTGATCGCCGTATCAAAGCCAATGGTATAGTCGGTACAGGCAATATCCAGGTCAATGGTTCCAGGAATCCCAATCGTGTTGATGCCAAGCCGGGCTAGACTTCTCGCGCCGCGGAAGGAGCCGTCGCCGCCAATTACTACCAAACCGTCAATCCCATGTTTGCGGCAGATTTCCGCCGCCTGCTTTTGTACGCTTTCTTCCAAAAATGCTTTACAGCGGGCCGTATAGAGGATCGTGCCTCCGCGGTTGATAATATCCGCTACACTGAAAGAATTCATCTCCTTGATTTCTTCTTCCAACAGGCCGGCAAACCCTCGCATAATCCCTTTTACCTGAATGCCCTCGGTAATGGCAGTTCGCACCACCGCCCGGACCGCCGCATTCATACCGGGAGCGTCGCCTCCGCTGGTCAGCACTCCGATCGTTTTGATATTCTTTGCCATCGCCGCTCCGCCTTTCCTAATTTTACGTATAATCTATTATTTTACCGGATTTTCATAACTTCTTCAAGGCTTTTTTCTACCAGCTTCACATTTTCCCGGCCAAAGAAAGTCTCAATCCGATATAACTCTTCCTCAGTAAAAGGTTCCGGTGCGGACGGACGCGCCCGCTTTACTGTTCGCGTATCTTCCAAAAATACGGTAACGCCTTTGCCGCCCACCAGATTCAATAACCGTCCCCGGCCCTGACGAAACGCCTCCTCATCGGCAAATTTGACCCAAAGTTCGCTGGGCCACGGATCAAAGGGAATCACTCTTTCGCAGACCAGCTTTCCCTTTACCTCATCGCTCATGGAGACACGTCCGCGAATAAAAACGCGGGCCTCTGGGATCAACTGATCCCGGTTGCGCTCATAATCTTTGGGAAAAATGATCACTTCCAAAGACCCCGTCAAATCTTCCAAACTGATAAACGCCATGGTCTGATTGTTCCTTGTTGTCTTGAGCGTTTTTCCTGTAATCAGTCCGCCGATCACTTTGATCTGACCATCGTCGACCTGCGCTTTTCCGCTCTCTGGATCGATGACAAAATCCGCCGCCGAAGCGGTAATATTTCTTTTCCAACGCTCCGCTACATCCTCCAGCGGATGTCCGCTGATATACACGCCGAGTACCTCCTTTTCAAAAGCCAGAAGCTCTCCCTTTGTAAACTCCGGCACATCCGGCATCTGTACCTCAAATTCCTGCCGGTCCTCTTCCCCCATCAGGTCGAACAAAGAAAGCTGTCCGCTGATACTTTCCTTTTTTTCCCTGCTCTTTTGATCCATCAAGTCCGCATAAATCATCATTTTCTGCCTCCGATTTCCAGGAAGACAGTCAAGAGCCCCAGATTTGATAAAGCTTTCCATGGTTCTCTTATTCATCTCTTTATTGGTCAAACGGTCAATCAAGTCTTTCAGAGTGGTAAAAGGCCCCGCCAGGTCCCGCTCCGCCACAATCGTTTCAATGACGCTGCGGCCCAGACTTTTGATCGCGGAAAGACCATAGCGGATATGTTTGTCCGTTACAGAAAATTCCCACTCTCCCTCGTTGATATCCGGCGGCAGAATCCCGATTCCCATCTGGCGGCTGGTCTCAATATACTCCGATACCTTGTTTACATTGTCAATAACGGAAGTCATCAAAGCAGCCATGAATTCCACTGGATAATAATATTTTAAATAAGCGGTCTGATAGGCCACCACCGCATAAGCAGCAGCATGAGACTTATTGAAAGCATATTTTGCAAAGTCCGTCATCTCGTCAAAAATCTGATTGGCGATTTCTGCGGAAATCCCCCGCGCCACACAGCCGGGAACGCCCTCTTCCGGATTGCCATAGACGAAATTCTGGCGTTCCTTTTTCATGACCTCTTCTTTTTTCTTACTCATCGCCCGTCGCACTAGGTCGCTGCGGCCCAGGGTATATCCACCCAGATCACGCACGATCTGCATCACCTGCTCCTGATAGACGATACAGCCGTAAGTCGCTTTCAAGATAGGCTCCAACTCCGGGCAATGGTAGCGGATCGCTCTGGGATTGGACTTGCCCTTAATATAAAGAGGAATAAAATCCATCGGACCTGGCCGATACAGAGAAATTCCCGCAATCATATCTTCCAGGTTTTCCGGCTTGAGCTCCTTCATAAAGCTCTTCATACCGCCGCTTTCCAGCTGGAACACGCCCTCGTTTTTCCCGGTACAGATCGCGGCAAATACCTTTTTATCATCATAGTCGATACGGTCTACATCCAAATGAAACCCTCTGCTTTTTTCCAACAGGCGAACCGCATTCTGAATGACCGTCAGCGTCCGCAGTCCCAGAAAGTCCATCTTTAAAAGACCCAATTCCTCTAAAGTCGTCATCGTAAACTGCGTCGTCAACTGGCCGTCCGAAGCGCGGGATAGAGGAACATATTCCACCGCTGGTTCCTGACAGATCACTACTCCCGCCGCGTGCATGGAGGTATGTCTCGGCAATCCCTCCAAGCGAAGGGACATGTCGATCAGCTTGTGAACCCGTTCATCCTCCTGGTAAAGCTTTCGCAAATCCGAACTTTTCTTCAAAGCCTGCTCAATCGTAATATTGAGTTCCTGGGGCACCATCTTTGCCACCTGATCGCAAAGGGCGTAGGGAAGATCCATCACCCTGCCCACATCCCGAATTACGCCGCGGGCCGCCATGGTACCAAAGGTTACGATCTGAACCACCCGGTCTTTTCCATACTTCTCAATTACGTAGTCGATTACTTCCTGCCGCCGTTCAAAGCAGAAATCCACGTCGATATCCGGCATACTCACCCGCTCCGGATTCAAAAAACGCTCAAACAGAAGATTGTATCGGATCGGATCAATATTCGTGATCTCAAGGCAGTAAGAAACGATACTGCCAGCTGCAGAACCTCGCCCCGGTCCAACGGCAATGCCATGTTCCCTGGCAAAATGGATGAAATCCCAGACAATCAGGAAGTAATCCACATACCCCATCTTCTGAATGACGCCCAGTTCATAATCCAAACGTTCCTTTAGCTCTCCCGTATCATTGGGATAACGCTTCATCAGGCCATCCAAACAAAGCTTATTCAAATATTCCCAGGAATCATAGCCTTCCGGCACTTCATACTTTGGCAGTTTCGTCACGCCAAACTCGATTTCCACATTACACCGCTCGGCAATCCGATGGGTATTCTCGATAGCCTGGGCCGCATAAGGAAACAGAGCCCGCATCTCTTCCTCGGATTTGCAGTAATACTGTCCTCCTTCGTAGCGCATCCGGTTCTCGTCGCTGACCTTTTTCCCCGTCTGGATACAAAGCAAAATATCGTGGGGCTCCACATCCTCCGCATAGATATAGTGGACGTCGTTGGTAGCCACCAAAGGGATCTGAAGCTCCTCGCTCATCCGCAGCAGCCCCGCGTTTACGGTCTGCTGGGATGGGATTCCATGGTCTTGAAGCTCCAAAAAGTAATTTCCTTTTCCAAAGATCTTTTCATGGCGTTTTGCCGCTGCTACGGCCTCCTCATAAAACCCCTTTTCCAGATTTCTGGCCACTTCTCCAGCCAAACAGGCGCTGAGCGCAATCAAACCTTCATGGTACTGCTCCAAAATTTCCATATCCACCCGCGGCCGGTAATAATAACCGTCGACAAACCCCATGGAAACCAGCTTCATCAAATTGCTGTATCCCTTCTTGTTCTCCGCCAGCAGCACCAAATGATAATATTTCTCCTCATTGTCACCGACCTCCCGATCCAAACGGGAGCCAGGAGCCACATACACTTCACAGCCTAAAATCGGCTTAATCCCCGCCGCCTTCGCCGCCTTGTAAAAATCAATCACGCCGTACATCACGCCGTGATCGGTAATCGCCATACTGTCCATGCCAAGATCCTTCGCACGGCCCACCAACTCCTTGATTTTACAAGAACCATCCAGCAAACTATATTCCGTATGTACATGCAGATGGGTAAACGCCATATTTCTCCCCCTCGTAAATCATCCCAAAATGCGTGCTTCTAATTTTTCCTTTACCGCGTCGCCGACTTCCCGTGTGGTAGCCGTGCCGCCCAGTTCCGGGGAAAGGGTCGTTCCCTCGATCAAAACGTCCTCGATGGCTTCGATCAAAAGCTTTCCATAATTTTCATACCCAAAGAAATCCAACATCTGGCTGGCGGACCAAATCGTCGCCATAGGATTGGCTTTTCCCGTACCCGCAATATCCGGGGCCGATCCGTGAATCGGCTCAAACATGGACGGGAACGTGCGCTCCGGGTTTAAATTGGCTCCCGCCGCAAGGCCCATGCCTCCGGCAATGGCAGCGCCCAGATCCGTCAAAATATCGCCGAAAAGGTTCGACGTCACAACCACCTGGAACCGTCCGGGATCACGGACGAAATGGCAGGCGGCGGCATCCACCAGATATTCATGGGTCTCCACCTCCGGATATTCCTGGCTGATCTCATGAAAGATCTGATCCCAGAATACCATCGAATAGTTCAAAGCATTGGCTTTACTGATGCTGGTCACAGAACGTCCGTCTTTTTTCGCCAGTTCAAAGGCATAGCGCATGATCCGCTCGCAGCCTTTTCTCGTAAATACACCGGTCTGGCACACAGTCTCTTCTGGCGTTCCTTTATGAACCCAGGATCCTTCGCCCGCATACTCACCTTCGCTGTTTTCCCGAATCACCACCATATCGATCTCTTCCCGCTTGATTCCGGCCAGAGGACAAGGGGCGCCCTTTAACAGCTTCACAGGACGAACATTCACATACTCGTCAAAGCCCTTGCGAATCACCAGAAGCAGATCCCGCAGCGATATATGATCCGGCACGCCGGGATATCCGACCGCACCCAGATAAATAGCGTCAAAGTGCTGCAAAAGTTCCAGGCCATTTTCGGGCATCATACGCCCTTCCTTCAGATAATATTCACAGCCCCAGGGAAAGTAAGTAAATTCCAGGGAAAATCCTCCATCCAACTTGGCGACGGTTTTTAATATCTTGATTCCCTCCGCCAATACTTCCGGGCCAATGCCGTCGCCAGCAATCACTGCAATCTTATAATCTTTCATTTTCCGCTCCTCCCTCGGAATTCTTTCCATTCTTCCTGCGGCAAAAATTCCGCACAGTGCCATTTTATTACGTTTCCGGCAGAAAAGCAACACTTTTCCAGCCTGGCCTCTGGCTTTCCTTTTCCTATTTTCATTCCAATCAAGACGTGCTATACTGGTTTTAAATACTCATACCTTCAATTAACAAAGGCTCTTAGAAACGGAGAATCTTTATGAAGCGAATTCGATTTGCCGCCGCGAAAACCGTCCGGAATGATACACGAAAGAACCTCAAAATATATCTCCTTCTTTTGTCTGTCCTTCTCCTTCTTTCTGGATGCAAAAAAACAGCGATAGACGCCAGTGAGAACGCACCGTCTGCGGAGAGTACAGCCGCTGAAGAAAGCCGGACCATTCCTGCTCCGCAGGACAGCCTGCCCGCTGTATCAGCCGCTCCTAAGGAGGAAAAAAACGCCTCCCTCATGATTCCAGAAGGCGCCACTCTTCAAACGCGCATTCTCCCACCGGAAGGTTTTTCCCGGATTCCGGCAGAGCCTGGTTCCTTTGGAGACTTTGTTCGAAATTATCCTCTGCTTGCGGACGGCTCCCCGGTGCTGCTCTACGACGGAACGGAAAAATCCAACCAAAGCGCAAAAGCCGCCGTCTTTGATATGGACGTTATCTCCTCGGCAGATCTTCAACAGTGCGCAGATTCTGTGATGCGCATCTACGCCGAATATTTCCGTCAAACGGATCAACCGGAGCGAATCCGCTTCCACTTTGTGGACGGCTTTCTCTTCGACTATCCCACTTACCGGGACGGCGGCCGAATCAAAATGAAAAATGACAAAGCCAGCTGGAAATACACCGCTGGTTACGACGATTCCGACGAGACCTTTGAAAACTATCTGTACTTGCTGTTCGCCTATTCCAGCACGCTTTCCATGGATGAGGAATCGCAGCCTATCGAGCCTTCGGAGATTCAGATTGGAGATCTCTTTCTCAAAGGGGGAAGCCCCGGCCATGTGATGATGGTGGCGGATGTCTGTGAAGATGAAAACGGTCATAAAGCATTTCTTTTGGCCCAGGGATATATGCCCGCTCAACAGTTTCACATTGTAAAAAATCCATCCTCCGAAGAAAATCCCTGGTATGACGCGGAGCAGATCACCTATCCATTTCGCACGCCGGAATATACCTTTCCGGAAGGAAGCTTGAAGCGGCCGGGTTATTTAGAATTCTAGTTGAAAAGGAGAACTTTTATGAAACGATATCGCGGATGGGTTATTCTACTTATTTTTATTGCTCTTTGCGCCAGCGGCGTATGGCTGACCTTACAGGTCACGGCAGAGTACCCGACGCTTGGTGAACCGGTTTCTTATCCGGTTAATCAGATTGACGGTTTTGAACTGACGATAGAAAAGCCTTCCTGGTCTCCCTTTAAAGGCTATACCATTCGCTGGGCCGTTACGGCGGATTCCAAAGAAGTCTATTCCCTTAAAACCGATTTTGAGTACCTGGAGCGCTGCATAGACGGACAGTGGTATCGTTTGGAGTATTTGCAAGATAATTTCCCCTTTAACAACCTGGAGTTTGCACTAGGCGGAGAGGAAAGCTCTGGTTTAGAAGGCAGCATCGTTCAAAAATATGCTTATTATGGTACCCGCTTGGAAACTGGGCTCTACCGTGTGATATTAGAAATGGAATCAAAAGACGGAACGCCTCATTATTTGGCGGCGGAATTTGATGTGAAATAAACAAGATAAAAAATTTTGAAAACAGCTCTTTCACCCTTGACGAATCCTTCCGTTTCTCCTATGATATCAATAAGGAGAACCACTTTGTGCTTTCAGAAACGCTCCGCTACGGACATTTTTGAAAGCTTTTGTGTTGGAGAGGACAAACAGATGAAGCAAATCGGATTTGACAATGAAAAATACCTAAAGACCCAATCCAAACTGATTCGTGAACGAATCGAAACGTTCGGAGGAAAACTGTACCTGGAATTCGGAGGCAAGTTGTTTGACGATTACCACGCGTCACGGGTACTGCCCGGCTTTGAACCCGATAGTAAAATCCGAATGCTGCTTCAGTTAAAAGATCAAGCGGAAATCGTGATCGTCATCAATTCCGGCGATATCGAAAAAAATAAAGTCCGGGGAGATCTTGGTATCACCTACGATTTGGATGTACTGCGGCTCATCGACGCATTCCGCGGCAACGGCCTTTATGTGGGAAGCGTCGTCCTGACCCGCTATGCAGGACAGGCTGCCGCCGGCGCATTCCAGACGAAACTGGAATCTCTTGGGGTCCGCGTCTACCGTCACTATCCAATCGAAGGCTACCCTTCCGATATTCAAAAAATCGTCAGCGACGAAGGCTACGGAAAAAATGACTACATCGAAACCAGCCGTTCTCTGGTCGTCATCACCGCTCCCGGTCCCGGCAGCGGAAAGATGGCCACCTGCCTCTCCCAGCTTTATCACGAGCACAAAAGGGGGATCAAAGCCGGCTATGCAAAATTTGAAACCTTCCCGGTCTGGAATCTGCCTTTAAAACACCCGGTCAACTTGGCTTACGAAGCAGCCACCGCCGACCTTAACGATGTCAATATGTTAGACCCATTCCACTTGGAAGCTTATCAGGAAACTGCCGTAAATTATAACCGGGACGTGGAGATTTTCCCGGTTCTAAACGCCATGTTCACGCGGATTTACGGTTCCTCTCCCTATAAATCCCCGACCGATATGGGCGTCAATGTGGCCGGAAGCTGTATCTTTGACGACGCCGTCGTGCAGCAGGCCGCCAAGGATGAAATCATCCGGCGCTATTATGAAGCGCTCTGTGAAAAGCGGATGGGGACAGGATCCGACGAGGCCGTCTATAAAATCGAGCTGCTAAAGCAGCAGGCCGGCGTTACCGATACAGACCGTCCCGTCATCGGCGCGGCCCTCGCCAAAGAGGAACAAACCGGCGCGCCTGCTATGGCTCTGGAACTTCCAGACGGAACGATCGTGACAGGAAAAACATCCTCCCTGCTGGGTCCGGCTTCGGCCATGCTCCTCAATGCGCTGAAAAAACTGGGAAATATCGACGACGAGGCGCTCTTGATGTCCCCGGAAGTTATCGAGCCTATCCAGAATTTAAAAATCCACCATTTGGGAAATCACAATCCCCGCCTACATACCGACGAGGTATTGATCGCTCTTTCCATCTGCGCCGCCTCGGATTCCCAGGCAAAAAAAGCAATCGAACAGTTGCAGAACCTGCGGGACTGCGAGGCCCATTCCACCGTAATTCTGTCCCAGGTGGACAAAAATACCCTTCGCAAATTAGGCATTCGGCTGACCTGCGAAGCAAAGCATCAGACCAAAAAGCTGTATCATAAATAAAATACAAAAACTGCCTGCACCCTTTAAACTGAGAGGGTTCCGGCAGTTTTTCTTTTTGTCCATACAAACTGAATTTTGTCAAATTTTTTTCTCAGGTAATCCGGTAATTTTTCCATTTTCCGCTTCGATACCGGAATACCACCAGCAGGCAAGCTGAAATCCACGCCGGCGGCATACTGACGTAAACGCAGCGGAACCCTACGGCTGTCCCAGCCAACAAATAGGATAAAGCTAGACGAACGCCCAGATTGACAAAACCGGAGACCGCCGGTATCTTCACATCTCCAGCCCCCTGCAAAAAGCCGCAGGTAATATTCATGATCGTATTGGACCAGATAAAAATCATCAGAAGATCCAGATGCTCTTTTCCACGGCGCATGGATTCCCCCGCGATATGAAACATCCCCAGCAGCGTGCTATCCAGGAAAAGAACAAGAACTGCTATGGATATGCTGATCAGCGCCCCCATCCGTACCGTAGAACGATATCCCTTTTTGGCCCGTTCCAGTTTCCTTGCTCCGATATTTTGCCCCACAAAACTGGAAACCGCTACGTGAAAACTGTTGGAAGGGATATGCGCCAGCTGCTCGATCCGCTGCATCGCCGCATAGCCTTCGATACTCGGGGTACCAAAGGAATTGACCAGCCGCTGAAGGACAATAAAGCCAAGGGCGCTCACCATCGACTGGGAAATGATCGGTGCGCTTAGACGAGTTAGAAGCCCTGCCCGTTGCTTCCACGCGTAAAGATACCGCCGCGAGGGAACCAGATCCGGATACAATCTCCAGAGATAAATCATACTGGCAACCGCAGAGCCCGCCTGGGCAATCACCGTAGCAATGGCGGCGCCTGCCACGCCCCAGTGAAAGGTAATCACAAACAGGCAGTCCAACGCTACATTGAGAATGGAAGAAATCAATAAAAAAATCAAAGCCCCCTTGGAATCACCATGGGCCCGCAAAACCCCATAAGTCACATTATAAAGGAGCTGAAAAATAATTCCGGCGCTGTAGATCCGATAGTAAGTCACGCTGTCGCCGCGCATTTCCTCCGGCGTCTGAAGAAAACCCCAGACTAAAGGCTTGGCAATCAAAAAGCAAATCAAAGTAATCAGCAGGCTCAGGAAAAATGCCATCAAGAAGGCTGCTGCAATGACTTCTTTGATCTCCTTTTCTTTTTTTGCCCCAAAATACTGGGATACCGCAATGCTGGTCCCAGAGCCAAGTCCCGTGCAAACCGTCACCAGAAGCCAAGTCATGGCGCTGGTCAAACCAATGGCTCCCATGGCCGCAGCGCTGACAAAGTTCGCCACAATCATACTGTCCACCAGATTATAGAGCACCTGCAATAGACTAGCTCCCATCATCGGCAGGGAGAAGGCAACGATCGTCTTCCACTCCCGCCCGACTGTCATATCTGTTTTCATCCAAATCTCCCCTTCGTATCATCCACGCTTTCCACCTGCGCCTCCCCATTATAGCACAGGAAGAGGCCGTTGCAGAAGACCTTTTCGCAACAACCCTTCTCTCACCTTTTTGATACTCTCTCCTAATAAAATACCGCCTCTGAAACCAGAGACGGTATTTTTAAACTTTTCCTTTTCAATTTATTTTTATGTCTCGTCAAAGAGATGACACCGTACAAAGTGCCCCGGCTCCACTTCCCTCATCACCGGATCTTCCTTCATACAGATCTCCTTCTTGCACGAACACCTCGTATGGAAGCTGCATCCGCTCGGCAGATTCACCGGCGACGGGATCTCTCCCTCGCACTTGATCTTCTTCGGCTTCATCGCCTCTTCCTCCGGCGTGATCACAGGGATCGCCGATAACAGCATCTGCGTGTACGGGTGCAGCGGCTTCTCATAAAATACCTTCGTCGGCGCTATCTCGCATATCTTCCCTAAGTACATGATCGCTATCTTCGTCGATACGTTCCTCATCACTCCCATGTCATGCGTGATGAACATATATGTCAGCTTCCTCTCATCATGAAGCTTCATCAGCATGTTCAGGATCTTCGCCTGGATCGATACGTCCAGCGACGACGTCGGCTCATCCAGGATGATAAACTTCGGGTCGCTGCACAGCGCTCTCGCGATCGATACCAGCTGCCTCTCTCCTCCTCCGATTGAGTTCGGCGACTTATACATAAACTCCGGCGGCAGCTCTACCATCTCCAGGATCTCTAAGATCTTGTCTTCTATCTCATTCTTCGGCACGATGTTGTGCACCTTCAGCGGCAGGCTTAAGATCTGCTTTACATCCTGATAGGGGTTTAACGATGAGCCCGGGTCCTGGAATACGATCTGTGCGTTCCTGCGGAACTCCTTGCTTCTTCCTTTCGTCTTCTTCGTGATCGTCTCTCCGTTGAAGATCAGCTCTCCGTCCGTCTGCTGGTACATTCCCATTACCGTGTATGCAATCGTGCTCTTCCCGGATCCGGACTCTCCCACAAGGCCCATCACTTCTCCTTCCGAGATCGTAAAGTTCACTCCGTCTACCGCTCTTACATACCGGTCTTTTCCTACCGCAAAGTACTGCTTCAGGTCTTTTGCCACCAGGATCTCTTTACTCATCCCCTTCACCCCCTTCCTTTCTCTCTTCCTCTGCCTTTCCTTCCTGCTCTTCCGGCCTCTTTCCGCTTCCTTCCGCTGCCTTCTCTCCATATCGGAAGCACGCTACCTCATGCTCCGGCGACACCTCTACCATTCCTGGTCTCTCTTCTCGGCAGATATCCATCGCATGCGGGCATCTTGGACAGAATCGGCATCCTTTCGGCGGGTTCACATAGTCCGGCACATATCCGTAGATTCCTGCCGACAGCCCTCCTCCCGATAACCTCGGCGCGCAGCTTAACAATCCCTGCGTATACGGATGGCACGCATTGTCGAACAGATCCTGCGTCCGGCATGTCTCGATGATGTTTCCTCCGTACATGATATAGATTCGGTCTACCAGCTGTCTCGCTACTCCTAACGAGTGCGTGATCATGATCAGCGATCTTTTCTTCTACCAGCTCGTGCAGCATCGATAGGATCTGGTCCTGGATCGTTACGTCCAGCGCTGTCGTCGGTTCATCTGCGATTAAAAGGTCCTTCGTCGTCACCATCGCCGATGCGATACAGATTCTCTGTCTCATTCCACCTGACAGCTGGTGCGGGTAGCTTCCAAGGATTCTCTCCGGATCCGACAGCATTACGTTTGTGATCGCTTCTTTCGCTACTTCTTCTAACTTCTTTTTGTCTGCGCCTGGATACTGCCCCGAATACTTGATGATATCCGTCAGCTGCTTTCCTACCGTAAACACCGGGTTTAACGCCGACATCGGCGACTGCGAGATCATCGATACTCCTTTTCTCCTCAGCTCCAGGATCTCATCTTTACTCATCGTCAGCGTGTCTTTTCCGTGGAACAGGATCTTTCCGTTTGGCACATGGATCAGGTCTTTCGCCAGTACTCCCATGATCGTTTTCATCGTGGTCGTCTTCCCGCATCCCGATTCTCCTACCAGTCCCACTTTTTCCGCCTGGTTTACGTGCAGGTTGATGTGGTCCACTACCTGCGAATACCCTCGGTATGTCTTATACCAGATGGAGAGGTCTTCGATGCTCAGTACTCTTTCCGCCATCTTAGTGCCCTCCTTTATCAAACATGTCACGGATTCCGTCTCCTAAGAAGTTGAATCCCAGGATTACAAACGCTACTCCCGCTGCCGGGAAGATCGTCATCCACCATACGTCCGGCATCAGCGACGCTCCGTCTGAGATCATCTGCCCAAACGCCGGCGTCGGCGGCTGCTCTCCTAATCCTACGAAGCTTAACGACGCTCCCATCAGGATTACCCACCCTACGTCTAACGCCATCTTCGTGAAGATCGGCGACAGGCAGTTCGGCAGGATCTCTTTAAACAGGATGTGCGCTTTCGACGCTCCTATCATCTCCGCGTTCTTCACAAAGTATTCCTCTGAGATCGACGACGCGTTTCCATACACCAGTCTCGTATACCACGGCCACCACATGATCGTTACCGCAAGCATCGAGTTCATCATGTTCGGCTTTAGGATCGATGCGATACAAAGCGCAAGGATCAGCGACGGCACCGATAAGAAGATATCCGATATCCGCATGATCACCGCGTCGATCTTCGTTCCATGGTAATATCCTGCGATCAGTCCCAAAATCGTTCCCACCGGCACCGAGATCGCTAACACCACCACGCTCATGATCAGCGCTCCTCGGAATCCGTACAGCACTCTCGAGAATACGTCTCTTCCCATCTGGTCCGTTCCGAAGAAATGCTCCATACTCGGCGCCAGGCTTGCGTTCGCATAGTCCACAAAGCTTCCTATGCTTTCCGGGTACGGCGCTATCACCTCCGCAAATACCGCGAAGAAGATCGATACCAGCACCAGGATCAATCCGAATACCGACAGCTTGTTTCTTGTGAATTTATATCGATAGATCTTTAAGTTCTCTTTCGTCGAGGGAGACAGCAGGCCCTTCTTCTTTTTCGTTTCTGAAGTCTTTTCCACTATTTGCCTCCTATTCTCATGCGGGGATCCAGGGCCGCTATGATCAGGTCTACCGCCAGATTTACGATAAAGAAGAGCACCCCTATGATCAACACTACCGCACAGATTGCGTTTAAGTCTTTGTTTAACATCGCGTTGATTCCGTATCTCGAAATCCCCGGCCAGTTAAAGATCTTTTCTACCAGAAACGCATTTCCAAGCAGCGACGCAAAGTCCATTCCGATTACCGTTACTGCCGACGTCGCCGACGGACGCAGCAGATATTTCTTGGTCAATACCCCTCCCGGCAGTCCATGGCCCGTGGATACCGCCATGTATTCTCTCGTCGAGTTGTCTACCATCGACGAACGCAGCACACGCGCATCCTGTACGATCGGCCCGATCGCAAGCGACAGCGCCGGCAGCAGCAGATGCAGAAAGGCATCCCATGCCACGGAAAACTGGCCTGTCAGCAGACCGTCCAACACAAAGAGTCCTGTGATATGCGTCGGCGGCGCCATACTGCTGCTTAAGCGCCCTAACACCGGGATCACCGGCACCACATATCCGAACAAGAGCAGCAGCAGCACTCCCACTACGAATGCGGGAAGCGCCACGCCTATGTAGGAAAATATCCGGATGATTCCATCGATCCAGGTATTCTTGTGCTTTGCCGCAAGGATTCCCAATATAAAAGAGCCTCCCACGATGAAAACGCCAGTCAATAAGATCAATTCCAACGTAGCGGGGAAAAACTGAACGACATCATCCACTACGGCGCGCTTGGTGATAAAGGAGTTTCCAAAGTCCCCCTGGACTACACGGCCCAGCCACTTCACGTACTGTACCGGCAGCGGGTCATAAAGGTTCATCTCCTGGCGCAGCGTCTCTTTCGCTGCCTCCGACGCACGGCTTCCCAGGGCGATGGTCGCTACGTCTCCGGGCACGACCCGGGCAATGGTAAAAATTAGAATCGATGTCCCTAACAAAACAAAAATTCCTAATAGCAATCGTTTTATGATATATTTGCACATTCAGGCTATATCCTCCGTCATTAGCTAAGGTCAGCAGTATTTTAAGATCGTAGAGATATAGACTTTGGTATCCTTCACCAGGTTTTCCACCACGACATATTCATTAGGCTGATGCGCCAATTCATCCAGTGTCGACCACACGGCCGCTGGAATATGGTGCGCCCGCAAAATTGCACCGCAGGTACCTCCGCCGATTCCACCGTAATAAGCGTCAACGCCACTTTCACGGATCGAGGCAACCAGACGAGTTACGATGTCGGAATCTGACGGAGTCGGGTCTGGAGCATCCACACGGGTAATAAATTCCACCTGAATCTGAATTCCTTCCCGCTCCTTTTCATATTTCTCGATAACTGCATGAATCCGATCCATAACCTGATCGACGGTATAGCAAGGAAGAATCCGCAGATCCATAACAAAAATATCTTTTCCCGGCAGCACATTGGGGCTATCTACATTGGCAAATTTCTGAGTCAGCTCAAAGGTAGAATAAGGCGGGTTAAAGAGCGGATCTTCTTCCGCGAATTCCCGCTTCAGCATATCTTCGATTTCTACGCCCAGGTGCATCGCGGCCGAAGTGGCATTGACGCCCAACTGTGGCATCGAAGCATGCGCCTGTTTCCCCGTAACAGTAAACTTCAACCAAACCTGTGATTTTTCAGCGATTTCCACAAAAGAACCGTCCGCACTTCCGGCATCCGGTACAATGGCCTCATCCTTGGGAGAAAAAACTCCATGGTCCAAGAGAGCATGAAGGCCGTAAGCGCTACCGGTTTCCTCATCGCTGGCAAAGATAAAGCCCAGATTACATTTTGCCTGAATTTTATTTTCTACTACAAGCCGGCAGGTATGTAACGCGGTAATGACTGCCTGACTATTGTCCTCCACGCCAAGTCCATAAATTCGTCCACCGATCCGCTCCGGTGAAAAAGGATCGGTATTCCAATTTTCCAAGTCCCCGGAATTTACCGTATCCACATGCCCGATCAGCCAAAGAGTTCTTTCCGTATCCTCCGTTCCCGGCAGCTTCACGGTCAAATTCAACCGAACTCCTTCCGGAGCGGCCTCGTCCGGAACGCTGATCACGTCATAAGGGATTCCATATTTCTCCAAATATGCCTGAATCCACTGCATTCTAGCATATTCCCCTTTTCCATTCATCCGGGGATTCACTGCAGGAATCCGGCTCATCTCCATCAGATCTGCAGCCATCTCTTCCTGGCGTGCTTCCACCATTGCATGCAGTTCTTGTTTTTGACTCATACACTCTCCTCCTGGATCTTTCTATTTTTCAATTGTCATAAATTCCAGCTGCATCAACAGTTCGATATAGGAAAGATCTCCCAGCACATCTTCTTCTCGATATCCAAATCGGGTTAACATTTTTTTCAGCCGGTATTTCACGGAATTTGGATGAATTCCTTGAATATTTCCTACATCGACAATGTTTCGTAGTAAAATGTACATGCGCAGCGTCTCCAGAAAGCTCCTATCTTCTTCCTGAAGGGAACGCATTCCCGTCTCTCCAAACAGTTGCCGTCGGTATTCCAAAGGCGCATAAGATAAAAGGTAGAGAAGCGGAAGCTCATCCACCGAATACATTCCTTCCAGATAAGCCAACGTGCTGACCATATATTTGATGGATTCCAGTTTACTGATCAAATTTCTCTTTTCCATACTGACTTGGGAAAAGACAAAAAGCTCTGGTTTGATTTTATCCATCATTTCTCGATAAACGGGATACACCTCGCAGGTTTTATGAACTTCGTCGGGAATCAGTATAATACAATAATTCAAATAGTCGTTTCTTTCATATATAATATAGGGACCTCCCAACTCCCGTTCAATATCCCGAAAATCCTTTTTCTTCATCAACACGCAATACATAGGCTTATCCCCCAGGTCGCCAGTAAAGTGTTTTCCACGAATACTATATGGATTCGTACAATACCGGTCCAGCGTCTTCGCCATTGCCGGAGCAATTTTATAGAATAGCTGAAAAGCCGAACTGTCCAAAAGCCGGCTAACCGTATAGGCGATAACCAACGCCTTCTTTCCAAAATGCACGACTATGGAATGAGTATCGT
The DNA here is from genome assembly GCF_051055405.1 of Hominifimenecus sp. rT4P-3. GTDB lineage: Bacteria > Bacillota > Clostridia > Lachnospirales > Lachnospiraceae > Pseudolachnospira. The sequence continues at coordinate 2,170,875 of NZ_CP167068.1, forward strand.
CAATACGAATTGTAATTGGAGAAGCAAAAGATCGCACATTTTCTTGACATACAGACTGAACCTTTGCCATGATCATCGCCACGGTCACGTCTGGCAAATCACCGCTATAAACGGTATCTGTACTGACAATCAGAGGCACTTGCAACAAACCGCTTACTTTCCGACGGAAATTCTCGATATTCTCGTCTTCCTGGAATTCCGTGAAAATATTCAAGACATCCGGCAGCTGCTGATTTGTCCCGCTCGAAAAAAGATTGTGTGCTAAAAGCCCATATTCTGAAATAATATTTCCCCATCCAGTACCTTCCGGAATATAGACAATTGGAAACTCATACCGGTTTCCCAGCTCCAAAATTTCCTCGTCAATCACGCCTCCCAGATTTGGCGCAGGCATGATTCCCAATCCTGCGCAGCGGCACTCTATCATTTCCCGAACCATCTGTATCCGGTTTTCTTTATCGTTTCGCATGCTCCAAAAGGTTGTCAGAAAGAAACTCCCCGGAACAAGGAAATCACGAATCGCCGGGTAAGGCTCTTCGGTTACCTCAATCTTTTTAATATTATTAAAAATACCACCATGCCCCGCCGTAATACAACTCTGTCCTAAAGACGGCAACTTCAAAAAATCATTTACTTCCAAGCGTTACACCTTTCTCTCACAGTTTTCTACTCCAAGGTTCCCACATTTTAAGAAAAAATTTTCTCTGCGAGATTCTCGCGCTTTCCTATCATAAAAATCAGGGGAAGGATTCGTATCCCCAGGTTTCCTTCTGGAAAAACAAGCTCCTTCCCCCCATCGGTCTATAATGATGTATTACCTAATGTATTACTTGCCCAGATCTCTTGCATACTGTACGATTTCCGGCGTAGGTCCTACTACAACGCCCTTATCCAGAACCTGTACGCCATCGATCCATACGCTGCAGTTCAAGCAGATACCATCCGAATGGCAGGCGCCAGGGATTCCCTGCTCGCCAATATCGGATACCAAGCAGCCGCCTACATTACCGAAGCCCCACTCGGTGCAGCCCCAAACACGCTCGTCTTCCACGATATCGCCGGAAAGTTTTGCGTTAGGTCCAAAGCCGTAAGCCAGATGCGCTACACGGAACATCTGCGGATCATTGAAGGAACGAAGCCACTCTTCAAACGCCTGAGCATCCGGTCCACCTTCGATCTTCACGATCTCGCCTTTTTCGATCGTGAATTTTACCGGGCTCTTTACTGCGCCAAGAGGCGGAGACAGGGTTCCATCTACGATAATGGTGCCATTGATCGTCTCGAATCTCGGAGCCCAAGCAATCTGTCCAGGGAACATCTTGATTTCGTTTTTGCCTACAAAGCCATCTGCTACCAGATACTCTCTTCCAGGCTCGTTATCAAATTCGATATCCATGCCGTTAGGAGCGGTCACGCGCATATGTTTGCCGTTTTTGGTGTACTCGGTCATCGCCATGATGAACTTATTCAGCATGATGTTGTCAACCTTGCCGATGTTACGAACCAACAGCTCCGGATGCACGCCATTCTGATTCATGTAACGAGGACGGTTGTTCGGATCTTCAATAACCTTGTCGTATACGGTGGAGTAGAAAATCAACTTCGTGTTGTACTCAATCCACGCGTCGCAGGATTTAATTCCGTTGATCAGAGCTTCCATCGGCATATCCTTATCGCCTGCTTTTCCGCCTGCCGGAGCAGCAATTTTAAGAACCAAAGGTTTTGCTCCCAGGATAACGGCTGCCTGCGCGGTTGCCTCTACGATTTCCATACTGGATTCCGTATCGCAGGTGATAGCGATAGACTCGCCGGGTTGCAGGTGGAACATGTCACGCAGCAACTTTAGACAAGCATTGGGTAACTCGTATTCGTACATATATGTACCTCCTTTAAAAATATGTTCTCCATCCGTAGACGGTGGATTACTTGGTAAACATTAGGTCTGCGAAGATATACATATAACCTTCCAGAGCATTCGGAAGCGCGCCTTCAGTCCGATCTTCCATTGCCGGCCATTTCACGGAATTTGTCTGGTATGCCAGCCGCTCTGTAAACTCGCACAGATAAGCGGTCGGACATATCTCGTCGACAATCTTATCCTGAATGACCTTATAGGCCGCATATCTTTCTTCCGGCTCTACGATACGCATCGCATCCTCAATCATCGTATCCAATTCTTTGCTGTCCAGCCATTCGCCCTGTTCCCAGGTTCCAATGTTCTTCGAATGATACCGGGATTCCAGGAAACATCCAGCATCGTCGTACATCGGATTGGCGCAGATCATCAGCATATGAGGAGTCGTATCTACGCTTCCAACGCGGTCAATAATCGATACCCACGGAGCCTTTGAAATTTCAATATTTAAACCAATTTCTTTTCCAGCAGCTTGAATCATCAGAGCGATCTTTTCCAAATCCGCCACATCAGAGTTACAAAGAATCTCTATTTTTTGATTCTGGTAATCATCCGCATACTTAGATGCCGCTAAGTACTCTTTTGCTTTCTCTATATCAAAATTATACTGTGTGGATTCAGAAGCTCCCAGCACACCGGAGGCTACCGGGCCGACTGCTCTGACAGAATTTACAAGAATATTCTTACATACCGTATCATAATCAATCAGGCAACTGATTGCTTTACGGAAATTCACATCATCCATAGGAGCCAACTGCGTGTTATAATACACGCTGTAAATTTTATTTCCGGAAAATTCTCCGATCTCTACTCCGTCAAGTTTTTCGAGAGCGGCTAATGTCTCTGAACTCTGCCACTGATCCGTGATGTCCAATTCTCCGTTGGTCATCATCGTACGAACGGTAGCGGCCTCCGTGATCTCCACTAATTTAAAGTTCTCAGGAGCCTGATCATTGGACCATCCCACAAACCAATCGTTGTTTTTCTCCGCCAGGAAATAATCCTGCTGCACCAGTTCTACCGCCTTGTAAGCGCCGGAACCAGCATCGTTAAATACCATCCACGATTTTCCATAGTCGCCAAACTCGCCGTAAGGGCCGTCTTTTTTATTGGCCATAACCAATTCTTCGTTGACGATATAGAGACGAACCAAGGCATCCAAAAACGGTCCAAATGGTTGTTTCAGATGAAATACTACCGTATAGTCATCCGTCGCTTCCACACTGTCTACCGCATTGCTGAAAAGGTAAGAGACGCCTTCTCCAATGCCCAACAGCCGTTCCATAGAAAATGCTACGTCGCTGGCCTGAAGCTCGGAACCATCATGAAAAAGAATTCCCTTCTTCAAATGGAACGTATACGTTTTATCATCATCGCTGATTTCCCAGCTTTCCGCTACGCGGGGTTCTACACCGTCTTTTGCTGGAAACACCAAAGTATCGTACAAATTTACTGCCGCAATGAGACTAGATGTAGAAGTTGCAATTGCCGGATCCAAATCCGGTGTACCCGAAATACCTACTGTTAAAGCCTTACCGCTGCCTGTCTGCGCCGGACTCTCTGCAACCGTCGCTGTCTGGGTGCCATCCCCTTTGGTCCCCTCTGCAGACGGTGCGTCAGCTTTTCCACAAGCTGACATACTGCACAAAATCATCACCATACACAACACAACACTCCATCTCTTTTTCAATAAATCTCCCTCCTTGTTCTTTTATATTTAACCTCTGGGGTTATTTCGCGTATGTGTGCTGCTTATTACTTTGAGAATTTATGCCTTTCGTAAACGACTCTGCTATTTTCCTTATCTTTCACTATTTAAAATTATTTTTTGTACTTTCTTAACTAGATAGTCTTTCAACTCCAAATGCCATTCATAGATGTGGCCCAAGAAATAAAGTATATGTTTTTTTGATTTGTTCACTTTCTTTTTTGTCTCTTTTTGCTATGTGCTTATTCTATCTGATAAATGCATCTTCTTGCAACATCATTTTTAACTAAATACAAAATTATTTTTTGTCTCTTTTGTACAATACCTTTTCTTTCTTTATACAAAAAAGGCAAACCACGGAAAAGTTTCCTGGTTTGCCTTTCGAAAATATAGTATCCTCGACACCTTTTAATAAAGCCCTAATTCTCCAATAAACCGATCTATCTTCTTTAGTTTTTCCTCATTGGAGCAGCCAATCTTCGCGCTGATCTGCGCACAGAGCAATTCCATCGCGAACTGAACTCCCACATAAGAGTTGAAAAAAGTATTACTATCCACATCCACAACAAACTGAATTTCTGCATATTGCGCTAGCTTTGCACTGGCCTTATCCGTAAATACAATTACCGGAGCTTCCGCCTCACAGGCCATCTCCACCGCTGCCCGATCCATCTCCGAATAACGAGGAAAACTAAAAAGAATGACACAATCTTCTTTTGAGATATCGCACATATGGTCAATGACGTTTACCGCCCCATAATTGGTTGCTTTCACATCCGGCAGCATATGCGTAAGTAGGAGAAGCATATAATCTCCCACACAGGTATTGGCACGGGAAGCCACAATATATTTTCGCCGGCTCCCAATGATCCGCTCGGCTGCTTTCTCAAAAACAGTCCGTGGATTATTTTTGAGAACCGACTGGAGGTTATCCAGAGTAATCCGATAATGTCCCTCCATCACATCTGTCTCCGCCCGTTTCTCCATACTCCGAATTAACCTCTCGGAAGGTACGGAAATGCTGCTGGATAATTTAACGACTTCCTCCTGATAGCTTTTCCGCAAATTTTTTTGGAAGTCCATAAAACCAGTATATCCAAGAGAGCGGGAAAAACGTATCACAGAAGATTCGCTAACCTGCAGCCGGACTGCAATATCCGTAGAAGTCATAAAGCACGCCTCCGAAAAGTGATCCAAAATAAATTCCGCAATTTGCTTACCGGTCTTTGTTAACGTTCCCTTTTTCAAGGCTTCTCTTAATACCTTCATATTTCGTCCTTTTTCCTTTCCGGATTCGACTTTTAAAGGGATTATATCACAAAGGCCGAAAAAAACGCAATGAAACAAAATGTGTTTTTCATTTTTGTTGTTAGATAACAAATTGGTTTTTACTTATATTTTTGAATCATTTACATTTTTTTATATTTTTTCAAATTTCCCTATTGCATTTCAAATTTTCCTGTGCTATTATAAGGCCAATAAAATGAATTTTATTTTTTGTTTTAAATTATAAATGAAGAATATTCTTCAATTTTTAAAAACAGGAGGGTAGCTATGAACGTAGGATGTGTCAAAGAGATCAAGAGCAATGAGTTTCGTGTCGGCTTAACCCCAGACAACGTAGCCGCATACACGGCCCAGGGGCACAAGGTAGCCATCGAAGCAGGCGCCGGGATTGGTTCCGGATATTCCGATCAGGAATATGAAGCAGCAGGAGCTAAGATTCTCTCCAGCGCCAAAGAGGTGTGGGATTTCTCGGAGATGATGGTTAAGGTAAAAGAGCCTTTGGAAGAAGAATATGCGTTCTTCCGCAAAGACTTAATTTTATATACCTACCTCCACCTGGCCGCTGACCGCCCTCAGACTGACGCGCTTCTTCAGTCAGGCGTTAAAGCTGTCGCCTATGAAACGCTGACGGAAAAAGACCATAGTCTTCCGCTTTTGGCTCCCATGAGTCAGATTGCTGGACGTCTCAGCATTCAGGAAGGCGCCAAGTGTTTAGAGAAGCCTTTTGGCGGCTCCGGTATCCTTTTATCCGGCGTACCTGGCACAGAAAAAGCCAAAGTGTTGATCTTAGGCGCCGGTACCGTAGGAGCCAATGCCTGCAAAGTTGCCGTAGGTATGGGCGCAGACGTCACCATTACCGATATCAATCTGGCCCGTTTGGCCTATCTGGATGATATTTTTGGTTCCCGCATCCAGACGCTGTACAGCACAGATGCGCAGATTCGCCGCCAGATGGCACAGGCTGATCTCGTCATTGGTTCCGTCTTGATTCCTGGAAAAGCGGCTCCGAAGCTGATCAAAAAAGCGTACCTGTCTGAAATGAAACCGGGAAGCGTCATCGTAGACGTAGCCGTCGACCAGGGTGGATGCTGCGAGACTACTAAGGTTACTTATCACGACAACCCGACTTTCGTCGTGGACGGCGTTGTACATTACTGTGTCGGAAATATGCCTGGCGCCGTTCCGCGTACCGCCACCGCCGCTCTGACCAATGCGACGCTGCGTTACGGGCTTGCGATCGCCGGCTCCGGATTGGAAGAAGCCTGCCGGAAAAATCCGGTTATCTACTCCGGAATCAACACCTATCAGGGTAAGCTGACCTGCAAAAATGTAGCGGATAGCTTTGGACTGGAGTATACGGATATCACTTCTCTGATCCACTAAACATCAAACAAACTGGCATGACGCCCAACGGCTCCATTGCCATGAATGAAATAGAAAAATGCACATTTGCTCATATGAAAGCCGTCGTGCGCCCGAATCCTCCTGGGCTCACGGCGGTTTTCTCCGTTTTTTCAAAAAGCCTGTACACATTGTTGTAAACGAAAGCATCCGCACCTATAATAAAAATGTAACCTCCGCGCCTGAAACGGCGCTTATTAGGATGAAGGCCTTTTAATACAAAAAGAAAGGTGGTGAAGAAAGCCTTGGATGATACGAAAATCATTGATCTGTATTTATGCCGCGACGAAACAGCGATTGCACAAACTTCCCAGAAATTTGGAAATCGTCTGCGCGCCCTCTCTTATGGGATCGTCAATGACCGGCAGACAGCCGAAGAATGTGAAAATGATACCTATATGGCAGCTTGGAATTCGATTCCGCCCCATGAGCCAAGAAATTATTTTTATGCTTTTTTAGCTCGGATCACCCGACACATTTCTTTAAGCTGCTGCCGTGAACGGAGCCGTTTAAAACGCAGCGCGTTTCTATGTGAACTTAGCGCCGAAATGGAACAATGTATTCCGGCTCCCGATGACGTGGAATGCCGAATCGACGATATGACGTTTCAGGAAACCATCAACCGATTCCTCCACACTCTCAGTGAAGAAAAAAGAAACATTTTTCTACGCCGCTATTGGTATTTTGATTCCATCGCGTCCATCTCCAAGCGTTTTTCTCTGACCGAGAGCAAAGTAAAAACTACGCTCTTCCGATGCCGAAGCCAACTGAAAAGCCACCTGGAAAAGGAGGGTTACAACTTATGAGAGGACAGGATTTTTTAGACAAAATGGATCTGATCGACCCCGCTTATGTGGAAGCCGCAGATACCATACCCAAAAAGAAAAAATATGTCTGGGTCAAATGGGGGGCAGCGGCGGCCTGCCTCTTTCTGGCAATCCTCGCAGGAACTTTTGCACTCCACACCGATGACACCTCATCCGTTTCATTGGGAGGAATCACAAGAAAATATAAAAATGTACATGCCGTCATCCAAAGCGAGTTGGCTATCTTGTGGCCATGGGAATATCAAACCGTTTCCGAGCGGTACACAGCTTTAGACTTCGATGGAAAAACGTTCCTCTCCCGCAGTCAAACGCTGGACGCTTCGCTTCTCGGAGAAACGATTGGAAATTATGACGCCGTCGGCTATGATTTCTATGCCGAGAAAGAATATCGGATGCCGGTTGAAGTGTGTGAAATCAATAGTGTTTCGAGAGAACGCATGGTGGCGGCTAAATTGGATTCCGACTTTTATGTGTTCCAGTGCGATGCGTATATTCCCCCTGCAAACTTTGGAGAAGCGCTGGATGATTATAGCCTGGACCAGACGCTGCCCTTGGACAACTTTACCGTTTACGACGGCTATACGGACAAGGGACATTACCGTCTGGAACACGGCCAGGATATCTGGGATATCCTGAAGGATTGCCGTGACGCTGCCTTTGTGAAAGACGACGCCTGGGATGTCGGTGAGAGAAATCACATCAGCTTTACTGTCACATCGGATGCCCTCGGCGTTTACAAACGAGTTTTCTGCGTAACATCGGATGGATATATACAGACAAACATCTTCGACTGGAATTATGTTTTCCAGATTGGAGAGGACGCTGCTGGCCGGCTCATTTCCTATGCGGCAGAAAACGGCGTGGAATCTGTCATGGAACCTTATACCGCTTCTCTTGCAGGCACTCTTGCTGAGATCTCCGATGGGTTCCTTTTTGTAGACGACTCCATTTTGTGTTCCAATCCGGCCGACGGAATGGTCTTTAAAATCCCTACCGACGATCTGCGCATCAGCCGTTGCATTGATTTTGGAAATATTGGCGTTGGCGATATCATTGTGGTGGACTTTACTGGCGATATTGATACCACGGCAGGAAATGTGGTCGAAGGAGCTTATTCTCTGTCCGAAGGAATCCTATCCGACGACGGAGTCTTAGTCCCAGAGTAACGGAAAAACGCTTTTTTGACAAAGAACGCGCTCTTTACAAAGACGAACTGCCGGAACTTCACAGGTTCCGGCAGCACAATATGAATTCTGTTCCTCTCAAAACATTCCCTTACATCCCAAAAAATCCGGTCAGCTGATCCCGAATCATAGCTACGCACCCATAGACCGCCGCCATATCTCCCAACCGGGACACATAGATACGAAGGTCTTTTCGAAAATGCGGTGGTACCATATCGTCTACCAGAGAACAAATCTTACTCAGCATTTCATCTGTAATTAAAAAGCTGAGCAAACCCCCAATACAAATCTGACGCGGATTATAGGCATTGATCACATTGACAATTCCAATCGCCAAATATTCCGCCATCTCGTAAACAGCCGAAACCACTTTCTCATCCCCGCTTCGGAGCCTTTGCACCAAATCCTGAAATAAAGAGAACGATGGCGTCTCCTCCGGATAAAACTGCTCAAATAAAGCCCGGATGGAAGCATAGGCTTCCAAACAGCCTCGATTTCCACAGATACATGGTTTTCCATTATAGTCGATGGTCGCATGACCAAAACGAGTCGTCCGCGTCAAATGGCCTGTAACGCCATCGTAGAGTCCCACGCCAATTCCCCAGTTGGCGGAAAGAAACGCCAGATAATCCGAACTGTCTCCGTCTCCAAAGCGCACTTCTCCCAGCGCCGATACCTTTGCAATCTGAGAAACCAGAAAAGGAATCTCTGGGCTCATCTTCTCCATCTCCAGCCGGAAGGGATAATGATTCCATTCCATCTGATTGGCCACATACTCGATGGTTCCTTCTTCCTGATTGTAAGAGCCTACAATCGCAAAACCAACGCCAACGACTCCCAGCCGCCGGTCTGCATACGTTTTCTGGAACTGTTTCAGATAAGCCGCAACCTGATTGACAAATGTTTTTGGTTCCGCATCGATGGCGGGCAGATCATGACGTTCCAGCAAATTTCCAGCCAAGTCAGTCACCACGATTTTACTGGAAATCTTATCCGCTTCAATTCCGGCCAATACTCCTGCCTCTCCATTGACAGAAAGAAGCATCGGAGGCCTTCCTCTGCGGATCTCCGTCACTCCCAACTCCTGCACCAGCCCCTTTTCCAGCAGCCAGTCGACGCAGCTGGATGCCGTCACCTTGCTGAAGCCGCATTGCTTTGCCAACTCCGCCCGCGAAGTAGGCTGGCTTTTAAGCAGCTGTTTCCATATCATCTGAATGCTTTCCCGTATGGCGTTGTCCATGTGGCTGATACTCCTTCCTTCTTCACCACGATTATACGGCCAATCGCCGGTCCCGTCAAGCAAACCGGGAAAGCTTTCGATATGGTTTATCCACTACTTTGGGCTAATCTTATTTTTCCATCAAATTTGCCGAATGCAGAAAGGAAACCACCTCCACACTGTTTTTCTTCCAGCACAGAGGTGGGGTTCTATGTATATAGCTTCTATTTTACGGTAGTGCCCAAGCTAACAATCCGGGGAACAAACCGAATATATAAGCTACAAGGATTAAAATTCCAATTAAGGGAAGCAGCCGTTTCCCAAGGGACGCAATAGATTCCCCGGAAACAGAATTCATGACAAACAGGCAAAGCCCATAAGGCGGCGTCGTCAGTCCAATGGCCTGGGTCATGATCACTGCTACCACAAACGAATATGGCTCCATTCCCAGAGCGATCAGAATCGGATAGACAATCGGGATTAAGATCCGCATCGCCGCGCCGCTGTCCATGAAAGTACCTAAGACCAGCATCAAAAGAAGCAGCAGGCCGACCAAGAGAGCGTGACTGACGCCCATTTCCACCAGACCATTGGCCATTTTGCTCGGAAGCTCCATAGCTTTCAGGGCGCCGGAGAAGGAATTTGCGATAGCCAGCAAGATTGCCAGAGGAGCCGCGCTCGGCAAACATTTCCGAAGTACGTCCATGACATCCTTCCAGGTTAACGACTTGTAAATCCAGACGCTGACAATTCCAGCATAAATCAAGGAAAGAGCCGCTGCCTGGGCAGTATCTGCGATTCCAGCAAAAATACTGCCAAGGATAATGACCGGGCAAAGCAAAGCCCAGATGCTCTCTTTTAAAACCGCCCCAAAACTTCGGGAACGAAGCTTTGCATTGTGCGCCTCGATGGCCGCCTGGTTTCCATTTCCGTGGCGCAGACAATGAAAGTACGCATAGAGAATCAAGATCAGCCCCGCTACGACTCCAACTACTGCCGCCATCTTATATAGCACGACTACGTCCAACTCTCCGGTGAGACCTGCCGCCGTAGTCAGCGGAGCGCTAGGAGGAATTACCATCCCCAAGCATCCAGCCGCCACCAGAATCGAAGCGCTGAACCTTTTATCATAGCCAAGCTCCACAAGAATCGGATAACACATCGCTCCCACAGCCGCTGTCGTCGCCGGACCGGAGCCAGAAATCGCCCCGTAGAACATGCAGGTAAGGATAGAAACGATCGGCATAAAGCCCCGTTTTTTACCCAAATAGTAGGCAAAAGTATCAAACAGCTTCTCCGTCAGCTTTCCTTTGGACATCACCTCGCCGGCCAAGATAAATAGCAAAATGGTCACTCCCACGGAGCTGATGGAACCATCCAGATTCCACTGAGCCACGTTCATCAGCGCGTAGCCACAGGCATCGCCAAAAAAGACTGGTAAAGCAAAGGTCGAGACCACAATACTCGCAAATAAGGGCATACCCAAGGCCAGCATCGTGCCAAAAAACAGTACAAAGAATAATGCGATCATGTTCTTCCCTCCTTATCTCGATGGTTTGCCGGAAATCGCCTGAAGCGCCAGCTGCAAGTAGCGGATAACGGCCAGGCCAAAGCCGGCTACCGGAGCCGCATAGACGATAGCCACCGGCACAGCGATTTTATCATTCAATTCTCCGGACGCAAGAACTTTTTCGAATGCCTGAATGCCCAATACCAGCAAAGCCACGCAGCAGGCGAAACACACCAACTCCATGATAAAATCCAGCGTTTTCCTCGCTTTCTCCGGATAGTGGGCCGTAATCACATCCAGCTTCATAAACAGATGGGTCTTTGCCGAATAACCAAAAGCCAGCATCGTAACCCAGGCATAGGCATACTGGGCCAGCAGATTGATTCCCGCCACGCTGTCCTTGGCGATAAATTTCATTACCCAACCGATCAATGTCAAGGCGGTCATGACAAGGATAAAAACCAGCATGACGTTTTCTTCGAGATTCTTCCATAGATTTTTCATATGATATCTCCTTTCTTCCTGTCTTAATGCTGAATTCCAAGTCTCTGATACTGCTCCCCTGGAGCCTCGTTTTCTTCCATTATTTTTACCAGGTAATCCAGCATCTTTTCCTCTATTTCCCTATCTTGAATCGGATTTTGCTGGCCGGGATCCTTCTCAAGATCAAATAAAAACGTCTCGTTGGTTCTCGGTTTGCTGCCGGTTCCTGTCCCCGGTACCTTTAACACCCGACAGTCTTTTGTGAAAGAAAAGCCGTCCACCAGCTCTGCCTGGCGAAGCTCTTCCACAGAAAACCGGGTCCGGATGTGCATAGGCACCAGCGTATAGTTATGGTTATACTGCTCTCCCCCCTCTACCCAGCCTCTCATGTACACATAGCGGCCGTCGGTGCAGTTCACATGGCCTCCGTGAATGCCAAACAGCAAGGCTTCCCGGACCGGCTGATCGTTTCGGATGGTTTCCGTCAAATCTTTTCCCATCATGTCTTTCGTTGGCTCCAGGCCAAAGTAGTTGAGCAGCGTTGGAACCAGGTCGATGTTCTGAACCAGGCTTTCTCTCCGCTCTCCCGCTGTCCTGGACCTGGGATCCCAGATAAACATAGGAATATGGGCGACCTCATTGTAGAAAGGCGCTACGCATTTGGCCCACCAGCCATGTTCGCCTAGGAGGAATCCGTGGTCTGTATTGACGATGACCATCGTATCGTCCCAGAGATTCAGCTCATCCATTTTATCTAAGAAACGTCCCAGATACTCGTCGCACATGGAAAGCAGGGCGGCATACTCATACTTGCAGTGCTCCACTTCTTCCGGCGTCTGCTCTACATTGGTATAGGGCGGCCAGTCAAAATGCTTTCCCTGATACCCGTGAGGATAATAGTCTTTATATTTCTGTGGAGAATGGAAGGGCTCGTGGGGATCAAAGGTCTCGATCTGGAGAAACCAGTTGTCCTGATCCGCATTCCGCTCCATAAAAGAAAGTCCCTTTTGGAATGTCTTCACCATGGGGAAATCCTCTTCACTGTGAACCTGCGCTCGGTTAATCCAGTCCTCTCTGGTATACTTGGAAAGATTTCTTCCTCCCATCTTCCCCGGCATCTCCACGGAAGGAGGAATCACTGGATCTTTGATCTGGCCAAGATAGGCGTCGCCCTCCTGCCCACGAATAAATTCAAAGGAATTGTACCGCTCGTGGAACGTAGCTCCACCGTCCTCCCAGTAATGGGCATGATCGGTAATTAGATGCGTATAAATCCCGGCTTCCTTTAACATTTCCGGCATAGAATCGTCGTAGGGCTCCACTGGTCCCCAACACCGATGAAGGAAATTATACCTCCCGGTATGTAACTCCCGCCTCGCTGGCATGCAGGGCATCGAGCCGACAAAACAGTTGTCAAAAGTCACCATCCGTTCCGATAAACGCTTAAAATTAGGGGCATGGGTCCAATCGCACCCGTAATTCGGCAGCAATCTTCGATTCAGCGAATCGAACATTACCATGATTGCTTTCATCTTTTCGCTCCTTTCTATTTTAGTTAATGCAATTTACTAAATTAAGTTAACTAAATCATAGTACAGAGAGGAACAATTGTCAAGAAAAACTTTCTGACCTCTTTGGTTTCCTGGAAATCTTTTCTCTTGACAAAGCAAAATGATTTTTTAAAGTAAGTTTACTTTATTTCTTTTCTTTTTCATAGAATCATTTTTCGCTTAATCGGGTTGCGGTATCCAAAAAACTCGGCGTAAAAAGATATCGGAATCGTTTGTAGGGTTTCGGAGCGAGTACTTCTAAGATTTCGAAAATTTGTAAAAAGCATTCACAGAAATAAGAAACTCGCTGCGCTCAGACAGTCTTATTTTTGTTCATAATACAAATTCTCGGAATCAAGAAGTACTAACGCTCCTGCAAATACAAACGATTCCGATATCTTTTTACGCCGAGGCCGTTTGCCTCCTAACACTCTACTACCGCAATTTTCTTCTTAAGATTCTCTCCCCTTCTTCTCTAAAAATTCTCTGGCAAAAGTTAAAAGCGGCAATTCCCGATCGCAGTCAAATTCCACCGTGCAAGGGCTGTCCAGATACAACACCTTCCGGTTCTCCGCCGTATAAGGCGTCCATTGGGGCAAACCTTCCCCATTTGGATTCCCATTCTTGATAAAATTGCACCAATAGGTCTGCATCGCATACGCCACCCGATCATCTTCCTCCGTCATTCCCGGAATCTGCCGGTAAGTTCCCAGGAGATATTGGGTTTCAAAACCATGGAGCGCCAAGCCTTTCTCCGGGTCTTTCCGACAAAAATCAAACACATAAACTGAACTGCGGCCGCTGCCTGCGCTGCGCTCGGCAAATACCTTCGCCCCGGCCAAACGTAGATGTGTTTCCCGCATACTATAGATCATGTCTTCCTTGGTTTTTGCATCGCACAAGGCCTCGTATGCTTCGCAGGCATCGCCAAAAACAGCCTGGTTTTTCTGATGAAAGGACGCTTCCGTTAAGCCCAGCACAAAGCCGCCGCCTTCATCGTGGGTATTTCCCACCAAATAAGGAATATCCCGGTTCTTCCCTTGTTCCATCGCATAGCGGTAGTGCAAAGGAAGCAGGTAGCCGTCTTGGTTCACTCCCAGGGTAGTACCATAATGATATTTCCGGCGAAAATGACACTCCTCAAAGCCAATCAGTTCTTCGTAAGAAAGCTTCCGCATCTCCTCCACCGAAGCGCAGCCGACTTTTTCCATATACTCCACGCCCCGTTGTTCCATCTGATCCATGGTCTCCAACTTAAAATCTTCCGGATACTCCGCGCTGGCAAAACCCACGCTGCTTTCTACGATGGCCTGCTGAAACAGGCCTTCTGCCAGAGGGGAACAGCACAGCACCTGAGTGCTGCCGGCCCCCGCCGAACATCCTCCGATGGTTACACGGGATGGATCTCCGCCAAAAGCCGCGATATTCTCCTGGACCCATCGCAGCGCGGCAATCTGATCAAAATGTGCATAATTGCCGGATACCTGATGGGCGCTTTCCGCGGAGAGCTCCGGATGGGCAAAATACCCCATCAGCCCCAGCCGGTAATTGAAGGTTACATAGACGACGCCTCTTTTGCAAAAGGGTTCCGGGCTAGCGCTTTTCCCACCGCCAGAACCACAGCAAAAAGCTCCCCCATGAATCCAGACAAAAACTGGATAAACCCCCTTCACATCCGGCGTCCAGACATTCAAATACAGGCAGTCCTCGCTGCCGTCTCCAAAAACACCCCGCTCCGCCGGATCTCCTCCTGGAATCGATTGGCTTGGCGCCTGCAAAGCCGCCGCCCCCAACTGATCGGCAATCCGTACCCCCTCCCAGGGTTCCGGCGGTTCCGGTTCCCGCCAGCGCAAGTTCCCCACCGGCGGCTTGGCGTAAGGGATCCCCAAAAAAGCGATGCACTCCCTCTCTTCTTTTCCTTGTAACGTTCCATATTTGGTATGTACCAATCGGTTCATTCTCACTCCTCTTTCCTCCCGTCTGCATCAAAAGACGGGGCTTTCATACTTTTCGGCCAGTTCCCGGCAATCATCCCGGCAATCTCCTCCAAAAACGAATTTCTTTTTTTCTTTTTCGGATAGACCAGAACAATCTCCCGCTTTAATTTCGGTTTTTCCAGTGGAAATACATGCACTTTCTTATCCGTTCTTTCCAACAGCAGACGGGACGCCGTGCCATTGCACATCCCAAAGGCCTTATTTCTCAGCACCATACTATTCACCACATCCTGGGAAGGCCCTTCCCCAAACACTTTAAACGTGCGGTGGTGATCCATAAAATATTTTCGGATTTTTTTCGAAACGCCACTCTCCATGGGGTGCATGACAATGGGGACATGGGACAGTTCTAAAATATCAACCCCTTTTTGAAACTTCTCTACATACTGATCATATTCGTCGGCAAAATAGAGACGCATCACTTCCTCTGTAATGATAATACAGTCTTCATCCTGACTTAAAGGAACCACCTCTAGCTGTTCCCGAATCGAATCCTCTACACCGGTAAAACCAGCGATCGCAAAATCCAATTCATTCCTGGACAACCGTTCTAAAATCTCCAGATTAAATCCAGTCTCAATGTGAAAAGATACATTAGGATACCGCCTCCCAATTTCGATAATCGGAAGGTTCTGCATAACCAGAGACACCAGCGGTTCAAAGATTCCTAGGGATACCCGAATATCAGCATTGTTTTCCAGGCTGCTCATATCCTGAGCCAATTCTTGATAAATCCGTTCAATTTCCTCTGCCGCCAGCAGAATCCGCTCTCCTGCCGGCGTCAGTTTTAGCTTCGGCTTCCGAACTAGCAGCATGACGCCATAATGTCTTTCCAATTTTTGAATATAAGCGCTTAAACTCTGTTGAGAAATATGCAGACTCTCCGCTGCTTTCGAAATGTTCAACTGACGGGCAATTTCAATAAAGTATTCCAGTGAAGGCTGATCCATAGACAACTCCTTTTTACGATAAAAGCTAGTCTCCGTGCGAGAATGCGGGGCAATCCGCAAGGCTTTTATTGTATCACAGTCCCTAAAAGGATTCAACGCAGCGCGTATGCCTTGCAAATAGGCCTTGCAAATAGAAAATATATTTTGTATGAAAACTCTATCTATTCTTTCAAAAAGGAGGAAAGCAGCCCCAGTAACATAATTGCTGAGGCTGCTTGTTGCTACAATTCTCGATGATTTTTGGGCATTCCATGACAAGGACACCACGAGCCAAAGCTATAAAGAGAGACTTTTTGTAAAGACTGTATTGCCTTCTCCATATCCTCGGTCATATCCGCCCTGGGACCCGTCACGCTTCCTGACTCAGTCGAACAGCAATCTCCTGCAAAAAGGCAATCCTGATAAAGAATACACACATGGCCAGCCGTATGACCTGGGGCAGGAATTACCTGATATTCTTCCAGTTTTTCCGGATAGATTTCCACCTTTGGCGGTACAAAATCCCGAAACATCTCCGCTTTTTGGGGAAGACGCGCTCGTTCTCCAGTCAAATACGCATTCTCTTCCGCCGAAACATAGACCTGGCAGGACGTCTGTTCCTGCAGCATCCGGGCATTTCCAATATGATCCATGTCCGTATGCGTCAAGAAAATCCGATGGAGATCTTCCGGCAAAAATCCTAATTCTCGGATTTCTGCCAGAATATCTTCCCCTCGCCCCGGAAGGCTCGTATCAATTAACGTCAAGCCCTGGTTATCTCGCACCAGATAGCAGTGAAACCCAGGCGCCCGCCCTTTTGCTCTGGACGCTTCCAAAAGCCAGATATTTTCCGCCAGTTTCATAATGTCTTCCCTCCTAGCCCATTGGTCAATCACCGCTCATTTTCTACTTACTCAAAGTATGCCTTCGAGAAATCTACGTTCGGCCGGAATACCATTCCCTTCAGGTTGGAAGCTACCAAGTTCAGATCAAACATATCTGCAATTCCCTTTGCAATATACTGAGATGCGATTTCATTCTGCAAATCCACATAAATCTGAACTCTAGCGCTTTCATCCGCCTCCGCAAAGGCTGCGTTGATCAGCTGATCGATCTTATCCGACATCTCTGTACCTGCATAACGGAACATTCCGTTTCCACCACCCTGAGGATTGTTTACCTTACTGAGGAAAGTGTTCATCGCTGAAGACGGCTCATTGAGCTGACCCATGTTGCCTAGGAATACGTCAAAATCGTCTCCCTTAGTCTCCAGGCGCCAGGTGTTGAAAGCGGCAGACTCCATAAATTCTACCTCAAGAGTAATTCCAGCCTTTTCCATCATGGCAGGCATCGCTTCTGCCATCGCACGGCGAAACGCATTGGAATCGCAGACCAGTTTTACCGTAATGCCGTCGGGATATCCAGCTTCCGCCAACAAAGCTTTGGCTCCTTCCGGATCGTATTTATAAGCATTATCGCCTTCCAGAGTCGCGCTGTACCACATGTTGGACGGCAGGATACTAGTAGAAGTCGAGCCGGATACATCAAAGGCAATCAGCGCCAAAGTCTCGCTGTCGATGGAATTCATGATCGCTTGGCGAACTTTGATATCCTTCATCTTCTCGCTGCTGACATTGATTCCAAAATAGTAGATTGCCTGGGACACATCTGCTTTCCAAGTGGAAATATTCTCCACCTCGCCGTTTACCACACGGTTGATATCCTCGGTAGCGGCGCTCTTATTTACATCAACGGCGCCATTTTCCAGCTCCACCATACGAACCGAAGACTCTGTGATAATCCGAAACTCCATATTTTTGATATAAGGAGCGCCTCTCCAGTAAGTCTCGTTGGCCGTAAAGCCTACGCTGACGCCAGCCTGCCAATTGGTGGCGACAAAGGGACCGGTACCGGTGATTCCTTCTCCGCGGGCAGCTTCCTCTGCATAAACAGCAGGATCCACGATAAAGATATTGGACATGGTATAAGGCAGGGTTCCAAATTCAATCAAAGTAGGAATATGAACCGTATAGTCGTCTACCTTTTCCACTTTCTCCACGTCTACATTCGCCAAATAACCCTTTGCAGAGGCGCTCTCCGCCGACGCGGTTTTCATGGTAAAGATCACGGCGTCCGCATTGAACGGATTGCCGTTGCTGAAGGTAACGTCTTTGCGCAGATGGAAGATGCATCCCTTGTTGTCATCGTCAAATTCCCAGCTTTCCGCCAGCCAGGGAATTAACTCTCCGTTCTCATCATAAGTGGTCAACGCCTCCAGCGACTGGCAGGACAACACCAGCTGCGGTCCCATGGGGCCGGACCAGGGATTCATGGTACCCGGATCGGAATTCATGGCAAATACCAGCGTATCCTTGCTGGAAGTGATCTCGCCGGACGCAGCTTCCGTGGTCTCGCCTCCCGCCGTCTCCGAACCGGCTGCTGTGGTTCCCGCCGCAACGGTTGTTCCAGCAGGCGATGTCTCCCCGCTGCTTCCCGAGCAAGCCGTCAGCACCATCGACATTGCCAGTAACGACGCCATTAAGATTTTTCCTTTTTTCATGCTGTTTCTCCTTTTCCTTTTTTATTTATCAATATGATTGATATCCTTTGCAAGATGGCAGGCCACAAAATGTCCGGGCCGTATCTCCTCCAGTTTTGGCGCTTCGCCCAAGCACGCGTCCGTCGCATAGAGACAACGCTTGGCAAAGCGGCAGCAGGGTTTCGGGTTGATGGGCGAAACGATTTCTCCCTTCAGCAAAATCCGCTGCTTCTTCTCCCCCACTTTGGGAATGGGCACCGCCGACAGGAGAGCCTGGGTATAAGGGTGCAGCGGGTGGGCAAAAAGATCGTCCGTATCACTCCACTCTACCGTCTGCCCCAGATACATCACCATGATTTGGTGAGATAGGTATTTTACTACCGACAGGTCATGGGAAATAAACATATAGGTTAATCCCCGCTCCTTCTGTAAATCCTGAAGCAGGTTGATAATCTGAGCCTGGATGGACACGTCCAAGGCTGAAACCGGTTCGTCGCAGACGACAAAATCCGGATTCATAGCAATCGCGCGAGCCACGCCGATCCTCTGGCGCCGTCCGCCGTCCAGCTCATGGGGATAGGAATCGCCCAATCGTTCCGCCAGGCCAACGGTATCCATCAATTCCCGAATCTTTTTTTCTCTTTCTGCCTTAGGAATCCCCCCGTTTTCCAAAGGCTCGGAAATGATCTGCCGCACGGACATCCGGGGATTCAGGGAAGAAAAGGGATCTTGGAAGATAATTTGCATCTCGTTGCGCAGTTCTTTTAACTGTTTTTTATCCACATGGGTAATATCTTTCCCTTTATACAAGATCTTTCCATCTGTGCTTTCCAGCAGATGAAGAACGACACGACCCAATGTGGATTTTCCACAGCCAGATTCCCCTACCACGCCCAAAGTCGTTCCTTTTTCGATCGTGAAGTTGATATTATCCACGGCATGAAGCTGTCCAGCCGCCGTCTGAAAATATTTTTTCAGCCCAACTGCTTCTAACAGAATTTCTTTTGCCAAATCATTCACCTTCCTTTCCCGAAAATAGGTGACAGCGTACCATATGACCAGGCGCAATTTCTACCAGTTCTGGCTCTTTCGCCTCGCAGACCGCCATTTTCTTCTTGCATCTCGGACAGAATTTACATCCGGCAGGCAGATTGGCCGGATCCGGCATCAGCCCGTCGATGGGTATCAGGCGATCCTGCTTCATATCAAGACTTGGAATCGCGCCAAAAAGGCCCACCGTATAGGGATGGCTGGTCTGATTAAAGATCTGTTCGGTCGTACCGGATTCCACGATCTGTCCTGCATAGATCACAGCCACACGGTCGCACATATCGGCAATGACGCCTAAATCGTGGGTGATGAGAAGCATGGAAGTACCCAATTCTTCTCGGATTCTGGTGATCATATCCAACACCTGAGCCTGAATCGTCACATCCAGAGCCGTCGTCGGTTCATCGGCCAAAAGCAGCTCCGGACGGCAAACCAAGGCCATAGCGATCACGATTCTCTGTTTCATACCCCCAGAAAACTGATGGGGATAGTCGTGATAACGTTCTGCCGGAATTCCTACCATCTCCAGGGTTTCGCAGGCTTTTCGGTAAGCATCCTTCTTCGACAGTTTTTCATGGAGCAAGATACCCTCCATGATCTGTTCCCCCACGGTGTCGATGGGGTTCAGAGCTGTCATCGGATCCTGGAAGATCATGGAGATCTTATTTCCTCGGATTTTCCTTAGTTCATTTTGAGGCAGTTTTAAAATATCCTGACCGTTGTAGAGAATGCTTCCGCTTACGATTTTGGCCGGAGGCTCCTGCAGCAGCCGAAGAATTCCCAGGGAAATCGTGGTTTTCCCCGCGCCTGTCTCTCCTACCAGCCCAAGGGTCTCTCCTTTCTGAATTTCGAGAGAAACTCCATTGACGGCGCGTACCGTCCTCTTGTGCATACAATAGTGAATGGTTAAATCTTTTATCTCCAATAAGGTTTCTTTTTCCATGTGCTTCCTCCCTTAATCCCTTAGTTTCGGGTCCAGCGCATCCCGCACACCGTCGCCCACAATATTCAGAGAGAACAGAGTCAGCAGCATGGCAATTCCCGGTGCAATAACCATCCAGGGGTAGTCGCGCAGATAAGAGCGTCCGGCAGAAAGCATCGCACCCCATTCTGGAGCCGGCGGCTGAACGCCCAGGCCCAAGAAGGAAAGGCCTGCCACCGACACGATTGCGCCGGAGATGGAAAGCGTCGTCTGCACGATGAGCGGAGCCAGAATATTGGGAATAATATGCTTAAAAATAATCTTTGCCGTGGAGGAATTGGAAGCGGTAGCGGCTTCGACAAATTCCTGGTTTCGAAGCGCCAACACCGGTCCTCTGGCCACACGGGCTTTCATGGGGATACCGGAAATGATAACGGCTAGCATCGTATTCATCATGCCCGTGCCTAAAGTAGCTGCAATGGCGATAGCAAGAAGAATCGGAGGCATTGCCATAAATACATCCAGTACACGCATCACTACATTGTCAAAGGTTCCGCCGAAGTAAGCGGATGTAGCGCCAATGATGGCTCCAAGCACCGTAGTCACAACGGCAGAAATCAGGCCGATTTCCAGAGACATCCGTCCTCCGTAAAGGATACGGCTGAAGATATCCCGTCCATAATTATCTGTGCCGCATAAATGCTCTGCGCTGGGAGGCAGATAGCGATTGATAATTTCTCCTTCGTCCCATCCATAGGGAGCAATAATATTGGCAAAGATGACCGCCAGCACAATCAGCACAAATAAAATTAGGCAGATAACCGTCAGGCGATTTTTACACAATCTGCGAAAAAAATCTTTGAATCCTGTCATGCCGCTTCCTCCTTTGCTTTTCTTTTTTTCGTCTTCGCAAACTGGGACCGGATTCTAGGGTCTACCACCGCATAGGCAATATCCACCAGTAAGTTTACCGTACAGAATCCAAAAGCAAGAAGAAGTAAAGACCCTCGAACCATCGGGTAATCCCGGTAGTTGATGGAATCCATCATCAGCTTGCCGACTCCAGGCAGAGAAAAGATTTGTTCCACGATCATCGAGCCGCCAAGAAGGATTCCAAACTGCTGCCCAATCACTGTGATGATCGGAATCATCGCATTTTTCAACTGATGGTGCATGACGACCTTTCGCTCGCTCTGGCCCTTTGCCCTTGCCGTACGTATGTAATCCTGCCTCATGACCTCCAGCATGGAAGAACGGGTCATACGCATCTGACCGGCGCAGGCAGAAAAAGCAATGGTAATGATGGGAAGCACATAATATTCCCAACCACTGTTGCCGGAGGCAGGTAAGATCTTTAATCTCTGAGCAAATACAAATACCAGCAGCAAGCCAGTAAAAAAGTTTGGCATCGACACGCCGATCATACCAATCATGGTGGCCAGGTTATCCCAAATCGAATACTGGCGCACTGCCGATACAATGCCAGTGCCGATTCCCAGCACAGCAGTAAAAAATGCTCCCAAAAACGCAACCAGGACTGTGGTAGGAAATCGTTCAAAGATCGATTCCGTTACGCTTTTTCCGGTTTTCCAGCTAATACCGAAATCCCCCTTTGTCACAATATCCTTCACATAGTTAAACCATTGCACTAGCAGAGGCTGATTCAGGCCCAGGTTCTCTCTTGTCTCTTCCAGAATGGCTTCTTCCGCATAATCGCCGGCAATGATAACCGCCGGGTCGCCAGGCGCCAGTGATAAGATCACGAACACCAGCAGAGACACACCGAGCAGTACCGGGATCATGGTCAGCACACGCTTCACGATAAATTTTGTCATTCTGCGTTCTCCTTTCCCCTTTCTTTATATTACGCCTGCAAATTCCTTTTCCAATTCACGGATCGCGCGTCTGGCCGCCATTTCATACTCTCCCTCTCCAGAGTCATCTTTGACATAAGCCGTCCATTGGCCTGCATGGGTGATAATCATGGTATTTCGGTAGGGCGATTCCTCCTTGATCCGCTGCCCAATGGCGTGGAAAATTTCACCATTGGTGGCCGCTATCGCCAGACTTCCTATCATAAACAATCCCACCCGAAACGCTACCGGGTCTTCATTAAAGGGTTTCGTCACCGCCTTTGCCGATACCTGGAAGGATTTTTTGCCGGCCCAAAGCGTTGCATATTCGGTCCACTCATCCACACTCTCCCAGGTATTCCAAACATCTCTTGCAAAACGATTTCCCATAAATTCCAAAATTACTGGACCAGCAGCTCCCAATTCCTTGGTTTCGATAGAACCGTCCGGACGGACAATATTAACCCGCGACATCATCACCGGATTCATATCGCCCGCGCAGCCGCTGGTAAAGAGAACAACCGCCTGATCTCCCCATCCCTGCTCTAAAATTCGGCAGGCCCGTCCGGGAAGGTCCCCGGAGATCTCTGTTCCAAGCCCTTCCGGATTGTTATGTATCATCATGCAGGCATGAACCGCGTAATTGTAAAGTACGGCCAAGGGCTCTCCGTTCATTCGGTCAAAACGAACTAGATAGAGATCCCGGTCCGCGGGACCTCCGTTTCGGAATCCATAGGTTCCAGCTTTTGGCCCCAGCTCTTTTTCATTCCGGTTTACATTGAGGAAGCAATCGCTGCGGGCTACGCCCATCCGTACCGGTTCCAGCCGTTCCTCCGCCTGCCGGATCGCTCCGGGAATCAATTCCCGCAAAAACTTCCGGTAACGATTGATCTTTTCTGTAAACTCTTCTCCAAAAATCCGTTCAAAATCTACGTTATCCGCATAGAGCCCGCTGTGATTGTGAGTCGCCGTATAGACTACCTGTTCCTCTGGCACTCCGGCGCAATCCGCAATCAATTGGGTCACTTCCGTCGATTCCGGCACTCCCGGCAAATCCATCACAGCAAATACCAGGCGTGTTTCTTCATTTTGCACAATCAAAACACGAAAGTAAATATCTTCTGCGATTTTCCCACTAAAGACAGACGGTTTCCCCGGTGTCATATGATTCATAAAATGCGTGATCGGAAAATACTCCGGCGGCGGGGTGATACAAACCCTGACCGCTCCGGCATATAGCCGTTTCTTTTCATTCATTCCGTCGCCTCCTCCGGGAAAGGTTCCTGGACTGCCTCTAAAATCACTTTTACACTATCCTCCGCCAAAAGGAACCGGTCTTGAACTGCT
Source organism: Hominifimenecus sp. rT4P-3 (assembly GCF_051055405.1). Taxonomy (GTDB): domain Bacteria; phylum Bacillota; class Clostridia; order Lachnospirales; family Lachnospiraceae; genus Pseudolachnospira. Next base: position 2,194,596 of record NZ_CP167068.1, read on the forward strand.
TTTACGGTAGACTGAATCACCTTGCCCAAATAATCTTCCTTATTTTTGTACAGCTTTCGAATTATCTCATCCGGCAAGCGCTTTGCGCCACCCTCTTCCCGGTAAACATAGAGCGGGGCGTCCACATAAGGCGTACGGATGCCTCCTTTTGTATTCCCCACTTCATCCCTAACAAAAGTTGTATCCGGATAAGCACCTTCAAACTCCAACAAAGGGGAATGGGGCGGCTCCACCCCTTCGTTCATCCAATGAATCAGGGCTTCGGTGGCGGCCCGGAGAATATAACGCACCGGGAACTCGTATTCATAGTGAACATCCTCTCTCCAAGGCGTCTGAGATTTCTCCACATCCTCCCTGCATACGCAACGCCTCTTATCGTAGCCTGCGCGAACCCCGCAGCCTGCAATTTCGTAGCGGTGCAATTTTTTCCCCGGTTCGTCGGCGTCGGGTCTTCGCTGCATGTAAGCCCAATCCGGATGGAAACCGCCTCCTACCATATCTCCGGTAGTCAGCACATGGATAAAAGGCACCTCCGAATAGTAAATACATCTGGGGTCTGTCTCCTGAAGTTTTGGAGTCACCTGGTTAATCATGCCTGGCGCTCCGGTCATATAGATCAAAAATCCGTCGTAGACGGGCTTCTCATCCTCCAGACAATGAAGGGGATGAACCGCCCGCACATAGCAGGAAAGGTCCCCGCCGGAAGCCGCCGTAGCCATCACTTTTTTCACCGAATAGCCTGCCATGGGATTCTCCGGGGAATCTGACTTTAACAGAGCGCACAATTGGCTAAGCATATCCCAGATCAAACCATTCTCGCTGTCCTTGCTGGTATAACCGTAGGACTTGGCCGGTTCCCCTCTTTCTTCCGGAGGAAGCGGATTCTCATAGGAAAGTTCCTGATACCGTTCCGGGTCAAAACGCTTCATGGCATCCAACGCCACATCACGGATGGCTACGCCAATCCAAGCGATGCCGTGTTCCAGATAATATTCAAAACAATGGCCCCAGCCGGGAATGGAACGATCGTATTTGGAAGCATAATTCATGGGCTCCACAACCACAATACCATTAAACTTGGCAGGCTCCGCCGGACGGCGAATCAAAATACGGGTGCAGTAAGGCGCATCCTTTGTCCGCACGGTAGGACTGTCCTGGCCAACAGGCCACTCATATACATTGGATTGCCCTTTGATCAGAAACTCCCGTTCCTCAAAGCCATACTCCGACAATTCCACTGGTTCTACCAGACGGTCGGCGGCGCTAAAGGGATAGGAGGTCTCGCTCCGGGGTAATTCCCTGCACTCTTTCGGGGGATATACCCGCACTTTTTTTCCTTCTGACATAAACATCTTCCTTTCTATGCAGCCATGATTTGTTTCTCATCCATCATGATCTTTTGGGTACTTGCGATTCGCGTTTATAGATCCACTTTTTCTGTTTAAAAGCCTTCTGATCAAAGGCAAACAAAAGTGTAGAAATGATCACGGGGATACACAGCGCCAAATACAATTTCTGATATCCCAGCCAGCCGGCTAAAATACCGGCTACAGTGGAACCGATACCCGTTCCCACATCCATTCCGACATTGATGGTACTGCTGACAGCGCCCCTCTTCTCTTTCGGCGCACGCTTAAAGGATAACGCCATCAAGGTGGAAAGATTTCCACTGTAGCCAAAACCCATCAGTCCCGCCGCCAGATATAACATGGGCGCGCTTTTTAAATTGGCAAGAACCAACAGACATCCGCAGAAAAAGAATCCTGCTGGAATCAATATGTACTCCGGGCCCTTTCGGTCTACAATTTTTCCACTGTTCAAACGAACGATCAAAATCGCTACCGAATAAACAGTAAAGAATGTGCTGGGATTCGAAATACCGGCTTCTGTTGCATAGATAATCAAAAATGTGGTGATCGAGGTATAGACCATCCCACTGAGAAATAATACCACTGCAGGAATCAACGCTTCTTTCTGTACGAGGCTGCCAACAGTAAATTTCTGCCTGCCATTTCCAGCTGGCACCGACTGGTCCGCTACCAGGAAGAGGCAGACGACGGCAAAGGCCATAATCACGCCTGCTCCGATAAACATAACCCGGTATCCGTAATTTTCGTTTAAGAATGTCCCCAGATTGGGAGCCAGCGCCATGGCCAGTACATTGGCCAAGCCATATATGCTTGACGCTTCTCCGATCTTTCCTTCGGGAGCCGTATTGGCCGCCATAGTCATGCCAATGGTGGTAGCAAATCCCCAGCCAACGCCGTGCACCAAACGGAACACCAATAACATCACGTTTGTGCTGGAAAGACTATACCCGATCATACTGACCAAAATAGTAACCAGGGAAAACATATACAGACTTTTCTTTTTCTTCCGGTCGATGAGATTTCCACAGATTGGTCTTACGATAATCGATGTGATACTGAATGCTCCCGCGATCAAACCTGCCACTGCCGCTGTTCCCTGCAAGGTCATAGCGTATTTGGCGATTGTGGTAGAGAGCATGTGCATACTGATAAAGACAAAGGCATTTACTGTCAGCAGAAGGATAAAATCCTTGTTCCAGATTGTCTCCTTTTTCATGATTTCCCCTCCTGGATTTTTTGATAGTATCAGTATATAGTCTTTCTAAATTTTTCTCCAACACTAATATCCTGTAGTCTTAACAGTTTAAAACTGTTTGTTTTTATATTGCTTTAACCGAAATTTATAAAGACTACTCTTTTTAAGGAAAGGACATTTCAGAAAATAGCAGAACACTTTTTCTTTTACAGCCTCTACAAAGAAAAAAATTCGCCGAAACGAATTTCTATCTTTCCACTTCTGAAATTTTGGTGTATACGAAAAGCAAAAGGAGGTGCTGAAATGATACCGAATCTTTCTGAAATTCAGACAGTCCTTGTACCAGTTTTTCATGCTTATGACATTTCACGTGCCATCCTATTTGGTTCCGTGGCAAAAGGCACGGCCACAGAAAAAAGCGACCTTGATCTACTCGTAGATAGTAATTTACGTGGATTAAGCTTTGTGGGTTTTATAGAAGCTGTTCGATGTGCGACGGGAATGCCTGTAGATGTTTTTGATATATCACATATTGAAAAAGATTCCAAAATTGACCGCGAAATCCGTTCTACAGGAGTAACGATCTATGAGAAATGATACAGTCCTTCAAAAAATGCATAAATATTCAACAAAACTAATTGATTATTGTTCTGGCTATACTTATGGCAGTTTTTCGTCAGACATAAAACTAGTGGAAGCTTGTGTGTTTAATCTCAGTCAACTTGGCGAGCTATGTCATTTCGTTGATAGTACCTTTGCACAAGCACATCCTGAAATTCCTTGGCGCGAAATGTATGGCTTACGCAACCGCATTGTACATGACTATGAGGGTGTGAATCTTAGACTTGTTTGGGAAATTATCATGAGGATATTCCGAAACTGCGGAATATCCTCCAAAATTTAACCGATTGCTAAACAGTAAAGAAATGTATCACGGTTCCGAATAGTATTCTGCCAGAGCCTGCAAATTCTTTTCGGCATAAGCTAAAAATTCCTGATAGGACTCGCAATAATAATTCAGCCCTACCGCTCCGCGGTCGTCCCGGTCTCTTCGACAGCCACCGCGGCAAAGATAGCCAAAACGGCAAGTCTTGCACTTTTCTTCCGGTTGCGCGGACTCCATGGCAAAGCGAAGCGCTCCCTCGCTCTGCATCAGTTGCTCCAGCGGCTCTTCGGCCAGATTTCCCATCCGATATTCATCCATCACATAAAAATCGCAGGGATACGCGCTTCCATCCGCCTCGATGACCAGCTGAGGAATGCAACGGCCCATCAACCCGCAGCTTTCCGGTTCCACTCCCATTTGAATCCCCAACAGATTGTCAAAATAGCGGATATAAACCGAATCTCCTTTTATTTGATCCGCAAACCACTCATCAAACAAAGTTTTCAAAAATTCGGTATAGAGCTCCGGCGTTAAAGAGTAATCGGAACTCCCCCTCTCCCACTCATAGGGGTCTAGGCAGGGGATAAATTGGAGATACCGCCATCCGTTTTTCTTATACTGATGATAGATTTTATAGGCTCTCCTGGCGGATTGCCTCGTAATCACCGTTAAAATATTAAACTCCACCTGATATTTTTTTAAAAGCTGAGCCGTCCGATAGATCCGGTTATAAGTCTCTTTCCCCGCCGCATCTGGACGCAGCCTGTCATGGATGTCTTTGGTTCCATCGATGGACAAGCCGACGAGAAAATGGTTTTCATGGAGAAACTCCGCCCATTCCTCGTCTATCTTCAGCCCATTGGTTTGAATCGAATTAGAGACCTCGATCTTTTTTGTATTGTATTTTTTTTGAAAATCTACCAGAGATCGAAAATAATCCAGACCGGCCAGCGTCGGCTCTCCACCCTGGAAAACAAAAGCACAGCTTTCCTCCGCAGTCTCCAGAACCTTTTTTACAATCTTCTCCAGCGTCTCTTCGCTCATAATTCCATAAGATTTTACTTCCCGAAGTTCGCTGACATCATGATAAAAGCAATACCGGCAGCGCATATTGCAGTTGCCGGACGCCGGTTTAATCATAATATTAATGTGACGTAATTTCATACTTCCTCCTAAAACAACCCCGCGTTATGGAAACTTAAAATCAAAATTCCCACGCAGGCGCACAGATACAAGACTCGAACCTGCTTTTCCTGAAGACGCTTATTGATCAGACTTCCCAGGTTTCCGCCGATGAGGCCGCCCCCTACCATCAGCATCAGAGCCAACGGCAAAAATTCCGGTACGGCGCCCGTAAACAGTGTCACCAGGAAAGAGGCCGATTGAGAGAACAAAATAATATACAACGAATTCGCCGCCGCATGGCGTGTGTCCATGGAAAAAAATAGGGAAAGCACCGCTAGATTTAACGGCCCTCCGCCGATTCCCAAAAAGGAAGAAAGAATTCCCAGTGCCGCTCCCAGCAACGCACAGACCACTTTGCTCTTTACGTGAAACGAGATCAGCTTCGCAGAAAAGATCGTGTAAAAAAGGACGACCACCATCATGCCTACCATGACCAACGACTGGGTATGACCCACCGCAGCCGGATCCTGGGCATGGGCCTTTATGTATTGGAATATCTGAGAGCCCACCACTCCGCCGACAGCCGCGCCAATCGCAAGAGGGGTTCCGGTATTCATCTGAATTTTTACCTGGCCCGCTTTCATGATCTTATATACGGAAACCATACTCATCGTCAGGACCGTACATCCGGACAAAAAACTGATCGATGCGACGCCCATTACCTGCAGAGAATCCAGCGTTGGCTTAATAATAATCCCTCCGCCAATTCCACAGATCGAACCAAGAATTGACGCTCCTAGACTGACAAGAAAAAAAACAAGATAAATCATCGTAACCCATTCCTTTTATAAACTTCATTAACTATACCTGATTTCCCTTTAAAAAGCAAGCGCGTAATTTTTCTTTTCCAAAGCAGTATCACGTTCCTCAGTTACCTTAAATTGTAAAAAGTAATATTTTTCCGCCACCCAAATAGAATGGGCCGCTCTCACGGCTCTCTTGCCGTAAAAGCAGCCCATAAATTTTGCGCAGTAAGCTCGAAATAACACTACTGTTTCCCCTTCGCCCGCTTCTCTTTCCATAGTGGAATCCCTACAGAAAACAACGCCAGCAAGAGGAATACCAGGCAAATCGGTCTCTGTACAAAGATCAAGGGACTCCCATCCGACATGATCAGAGACTGGCGAAGGGACATCTCGGTCAGCTGGGCCAAAACCATCGCGATCAAAAGGGGAGCCATCGGAAATCCGAATTTCCCCAGGACAAAGCCCAATACGCCGAAGAAAACAGCGATTCCCACCGAGGCAAAGGAGTTATTGCTGGCATAAGCGCCCACCAGGCAAAGCACCAGGATAATAGGAAGCAGAATCGACGAAGGAACCTGCGTAATCTTGGAAAACCACCGGATGGCAAAGCGTCCCTGCAGCAGCATGATGAGATTGACCAGGAAAAATCCGATGATCACCGTATACACCAGGACGCCGTGTTCGGTAAAGAGCTTCGGCCCAGTGCTGAGCCCATGGATCGTCAACGCTCCCAAAAGAATAGCCGTTACCGTATCGCCCGGTATTCCCAAGGTAAACATCGGAATGAGCGTCGCTCCCGTCGTGGCGTTTTTTGCGGTTTCCGCGGCAATGATTCCGTCCATACTGCCATTGCCAAACTCTTCCGGATGCTTTGATTTTGCCTTTTCATTGTTATAGGCCAGGAAGGAAGCAATCGCTCCACCGGTTCCCGGAATCGCGCCGACGATGATGCCGGTGATACTGGAACGAAGAATATTCGGCACATGGGGACGCAGATTTTTCAATGGATATTTTTGCTTGCAATCCACCGAGACATCGCCGAATTCCGCCGCCACCGATTTGATCCGTACCTCGATCTGATTGAATACTTCGGCAATCGCAAACACGCCGATCATGGCCGGCACCATGCCCACGCCGGAGTACAGGAAGCTCTGCCCGAAGATAAATCGGGCCTGACCTTCGTAAGGGTCGATCCCCACACAGGCAAAGAGAAGTCCCAAGCCAGCCATCATGATTCCTTTTGCCAGGGATTTTCCACTAACGGAAGCGATAATCGTAAGTCCGAACATCGCCAAGGCAAAATATTCCGGCGGACCGAAATTCACCGCCAACTTCGCAATCAAAGGCGCAATCAAAAGCAGCGCTAATCCGCTCAAAAGTCCTCCAATGGTGGAGGTAAGCAAGGAACCCATCAATGCCTCATAGGCTCTTCCCTTTTTCGTCATGGCATAGCCGTCCGCTACGGTGGCCACCGAAGCCGGCGTTCCCGGCGTGCGGATCAAAATAGCGGTAATACTTCCGCCGTAGACGCCGCCGCAGTAGGCTCCCACCAAGATCAAAATTCCGGCGGTCGGCGACATGCCAAAGGTGAAGGGAAGCATCAAGGCTACCGCCAGCGTCGCGCTTAATCCTGGCAAAGCTCCGACTACAATCCCCACGGCCACCCCGGCAAACATACATAAAAACATTTCCAGGGAAAGCATATTTCCCAGAGCCGCTACGATATTGTCCATCATATCCGTTTCCTCCTAGAAAAAGAACAGCCCCTGGGGAAGTCTCAAATTCAGCGCCAGTTTAAAAAGCGCATACACCGACAAGGTCAAAATCAGAGAGAGCGACAGGATCTGTACGGCGCTTCGATTTCCGGCAAGAAGCATAATCCCGGCGGAAAGCAGCGCCGTGGCGATCACAAAACCGATTTTAGGCATGACCAAAAGCCAGACTGCCAAGGCCGCCACCGCGATCAAAACCCGCAGAGTTCCTTTTTTGTCAAAATACTGCTTCTCTTCTCCCTCGTTTTGCTCCCGCAGCGTCCGAATCAGATCCGCGATTCCGCAGACAAAAATCAGTATCGTTACCAGATAGGGGAGGAAGCGGGTGTTTACCACCCCTTCCTCATAAATCTTGACCTGGCTGGGAATCGAGAAGAAGACTACCGCATCCACCGCCATAATCACAGCAGTCGGAATCATTTTCTTTTTCTTATTCTGCATCCTAACTCCTCTCCAGGAGGCTTATTTCAGGCCTGCCTCCGCGATAATCTTTGCAAACATCTCCGAATCCTGCTTCAACTTTTCCGTCATCTCGCTGCCCGTACGGTAGTCGGCGCCGATATGCCCGGTTTCCAGGAACTTCTTCACGGCATCCGACTGGGCAGCCTTCCCGAATTTTTCTTCCAGCACCTTCATCACATCGTCCGGCGTATCCTTCGGAGCCATCAAGAAGAAATCCAGAGACATCTCGATGTCAAAGCCTTTTTCCTTCAAGGTCGGAATATCCGGGTACAGAGGGGAGCGTTCCGGACTGGACACCGCTAAAATCCGAATTTCCCCGGAATCCACGTAGGAATACATCTCGCTGACTACCGTGGAAATCACGTCTACATTGCCGCCAAGTAATCCTGTCACCAGTTTTGCTCCGCCCTCAAAGCCGACCAGCTTATAGTCTAATCCGGCTTTCTCAAAAAACTGTACCTGGAACAGGTGATGAAGCGTTCCCACACCCGTATGTCCGGCTGTCACGGTCCCGCTGGCAGCCGCCAAATCTTCTATCGTCTGATAGGGAGAATCCGCTTTCACAGCCAGGCAGGTCGGCTCGCTGGCAATGCCCGCTACGGCCCGAAAACTAGCTAAACTATACCTAAGATCATCCATCATATGAGGCTGCAATACCATCGGTCCGGAGGCGTTAAAAATCAGATTATAACCGTCCGCTTCTGCCTCCGCCGCCTGGGCAGTTCCCACGGTTCCGCTGGCGCCGGTTACATTGGTGACCACCACCGACTGACCCAGTTCCTCTTTTGCCGCATCCCCCAGCACACGAGCTAGGAGGTCGGTTCCTCCTCCGCTGCCGAAGGGGACGATCATATTGATGTTTTCCGAGGGAAATTCTCCTTTGGAAGAACATCCCATCAATCCCAAAGCCATTACGGCAACTGCTGCTGCCGCCAACACTTTTCTTTTCATCTTCATACTTTCTCTCCTTCTTTTTTGTTTATTCACACAAACGCCTGTGGCACATTCCTGGCAGAGGCATTCTTTTTCTACGATTACGATAAAACATATTTTTCCAGGCCAAGTCTTCTATACTGTTCCGACGGCGCGTCGTTTTCCTTCATTAAACGCACCATTTCCCGCACCAGCCGCTCCTCCACCGCTGGTTCCTCGATCGGATGATCCTGTTTCGGGTCCATTTCCAGATCAAAGAGCTCCGTCCGGTAGTGAACCAGGGGCTTTTTGTTGTCCGGCGTCCGGGAAAGCACAATTTCCCCAGAAATTTTCATCACTGGCACATCCTTGGTAAAAGGAAACGGCTCGGCCATCTCCGCCGTTTTCAGTTCCTCCAGGGAAAACGGCCCGCGGATATGGGTCGGCATCAGCGTATAGTTATAGAGATTTTGGCCCGCGTAAGGGTCTCCGTCAAATTCTGCGTTGGGAGCTCTCATGTAGACATAACGTCCGTCCGTGATATTTACCTGGCCGCCAAAGATGCCAAATAATCCCGCCTCCCGAACCTTCTGGTCTTTGGCGATGGTCTCCTTCAGGGAAAATCCTTGCATATCCTTTGGAATCGAAACTCCAAAGAAATCCAACAGGGTCGGTGCCATATCAATGGTCTGCACCAGTGCGTTCCGCTCTTCCCCTTTGCAGCCGCAGCGGGGATCCCAGATAAACAGCGGCGTATGAGATACTTCGTCATAAAAAGGAGCTGTGCATTTTCCCCACCAATCATGCTCCGCCAGCAGATAACCATGATCCGTATTGACAATCAGCATGGTGTCTTTCCACATGTCAAACTCATCCATCAGATTCAAGATTTCTCCCAGATAGTGATCGCACATGGTCATCAGAGCCGCATATTCATAGCGGACATGCTCCACTTCCTTCTCGCTTTCGCTTACGGGCATATAAGGAGGCCAGTCAAAATGCTTCCCATCATAGTCATGAGGGTACAGGCTCTTATAATGCTCCTGCGTAAAATAGGGCTCGTGGGGATCAAAGGTCTCAATCTGCAAAAACCAGTTATCCTCCGTCAAATTCCTCCGGATAAATTCTTTCCCACTTTCAAAGGTTCGATACTGAGGCATATCCATCTCTGATTTCAAATACCCCCGGTTGACCCAATCATTTCTCCAGAGCGCTCCCGGCTTCCGGCTGACACATTCCGGAATCTCCGGTTCTCGAACCTGACCCTTCCAGGCATCGCCTTCCTGCCCACGGATGATCTCCCAGCTGCTGTAGCGGGTATGGTAATTCGCGCCGCCATCCTCCCAATAATGGTAATGATCGCTGATCAGATGAGTATACACACCGTTCTTCTTCAGCAGCTCCGGCATGGAATCGTCAAAAGGCTCCAGCGGCCCCCAGCTGCGATGCAGAAAATTCAATCTGCCCGTGTGCAGTTCCCGGCGTGCCGGCATACAGGGCAAACTTCCCGCGTAACTCTGGTTAAATTTCACTGTTTTTTTTGCCAGCCGATCAAAATTCGGCGTTTTGACCCAGTCGCAGCCATAGGGTGACAGCATCCGGCGATTCAGCGTGTCAAACATGACCATGATTGCTTTCATCCTGCTTCTCCTTTCATTTTATAAAATATTTTTACTAATTGCGAATAAGAAAAATCCGCTGTTTATGCGCAGATTTTTTATAAATTATTTTTACTAATTACCACTATAACACAGATCTCTGATTTGTCAAGCTGTTTTTTCTTCTCTTTTTAACGGCTTTCTATCAAGATCGGGTCAACATGCGTCGCTCTTTTCCTCATTTTGAATCAACTGGCTTCTCACCGTGGAAATACACCCGAAAGCAGCGCCCCATTCTCCCAGGTTCGAGACAAAAATCCGATTTTCTTTCCTCATGTGCTCCAAGGTCAAACGGTTTACCGCCTGATTCAAGGCTTCCTCCCTACCCTTTAGCAAGAGACCCAGATAGTTTCCGATGCAGACCCGCTCCGGATGAAAACAGTTTACAATATTGCCGATGCCAACGGCCAAATAAAAAATCAATTGATCCAACTCCTCTTCCAGAATACTCTCCTTTTTTTCCTTTCGCGAAAGAAGCTCTTCCACTTGAGATAGGCCGATCTTCTCCTCAGGATAAAGCGTTCTGGCCAAAGAGCCCACTGAGGCATACATTTCCAAACATCCCCTGTTCCCGCATAGACACTGACGTCCATGGACATCGATAATGATATGCCCGAAACGGCCGGTAAATCCCTTGTCTCCCATATGAACTCCCTGACTGGAATACATGGAAAGCGTCAGTCCCATGGCCCCGTGGATATAAGCCATATCTAAATCAAAGGGGGCAAATCCAAAATCAATCTCTCCCTTGGCTCCGGCCCGTCCGGCGTTCTGAAAATACACCGGGACATCCGGAATCGCCTCCTCAAAAGCAGCGCGAATCGCAAAACCATCCCACTGATGAAGAGTAGAAATATATTCTACGATGCCTGTATTATGGTCATAGTTGCCCGGCAAGGCAATGCCGACGCCGATTACGCCTTTTTTCCAATGCCCATAATCGCTCTGATAAGCGCGAACCATCTCCGCCACGTTTTTCACAAAATTTTGAGGATTCCACCCCAGAGTTTCATCAATTTTTTGATGTAGAATACGTCCGCTGATATCTGTTACTAAAATCTTACAGCCTAAAATATTGATCTCAATTCCAATCAGCACACCTAAAGTAGGATTCAAATCCAGCAAAATCGGCGGCCGACCGACGCTGCTCTCCTCCTGCTCTAACTCGCAGACAATATCCTGTTCCAAAAGCGTTTTGACGCAGTTCGTCACCGTCATTTTATTGAGCCCGGTCTCCTGCGAAATCCGGATGCGGGAAATGGGATGCTCCCGCAAAATTTTAAAATATACATTTTCTACATTCAGGGCCTTCATCCGGTCAAAGGTCCCCTTCTCGTTCCAACGGCCTTTCGCCATCTTTGCCTCCGTTAATCAATTATTTTTACTATCAGAATTGTAACACGAAGGCCGAGAAAAGTCCAGCACCGCCTAGCCTTTATTTTCAGAACCTATTTTTACAAATTGCAAACCGGGAAAATAATTGTTTGCTGTAATTGTTGCAAGGAATAACGCAAATGGAGTAAAATTCAGGCGCTCAAACCCTACAAAATATTTTGATCTGTTTGAACGCCTGGATTTTTCCATACTTACCTTGTATCTATAAGAGCACGTGATTACCCTTCCTTTACCTTCCGAAATGCCGCAAGCGCCCGATCTAACTCTTCCTTGGTATGGGCAGCCGAGAGCTGCACGCGGATTCTTGCTCTTCCCTTTGGCACCACCGGGTACACGAAGGAACGCACATAAATTCCCTGCTTCATCATCTCTTCCGCCGCACGATTCGCCTTCTCCGCCTCATAGAACAGAATCGCTACAATCGGATGCGTACTTTCGATGATATCAAATCCGATCTTTTGGATTTCTTTCCGGAAATACTCGGTGTTTTCCCGCAGACGTTCTCTTCTCCAGTCTTCCTGCTCTGCCATCTCCAAGGCTTTTACCGAAGATGCGGCAATGGAAGGCGCCAAGGTATTGGAGAACAGGTAAGGACGGCTCTTCTGGCGCAGCAAATCCACGATTTCCGCGCTGGCTCCCACGTAGCCGCCGCTGGCTCCGCCCAGAGCTTTTCCCAAGGTTCCGGTCACAATATCCACCCGGCCCATCACGCCGCAGGCTTCCGGCGTGCCACGTCCATGTTCTCCGACAAATCCAGCCGCATGACTGTCATCTACCATAACAAGAGCGTCGTACTGCTCTGCCAAGTCACAGATCCCCGCCAGATTGGCAATGATTCCATCCATGGAAAACACGCCGTCTGTCACAATCAAGCGAATTCGGGCTTCCTTGCTCTCTTTGAGACACCGTTCCAAATCGCCCATGTCGTTGTTGTGGTAGCGATACCGTTTTGCCTTGCAAAGCCGGACGCCGTCGATGATACTGGCGTGATTGAGCTCGTCGCTGATCACCGCACAGTCTTCATCCAACAAGCACTCGAAAATCCCTCCGTTGGCATCAAAGCAGGATCCGAATAAAATCGTATCTTCCATGCCAAGAAAACCTGCCAGTTTCTTTTCCAGCGTCTTATGGATTTCCTGGGTCCCGCAGATAAACCGCACGGAAGACATACCGAAGCCCCAGCGGTCTAAGCCAGCCTTCGCTGCTTCCACCAGTTCTTCGCTCCCAGCTAATCCCAGATAATTATTGGCGCAGAAATTGATGCAGGGACCCGCTTCTTTTGTTTCGATCTGCGCGCTCTGTCTGGTTACAATCGTCTGCTCTTCCTTGTAAAGTCCCTCTTTTTTCAGATCTTTCAGCGTGTTCTGGTAATAGGAATAAGCGCTCTTTTTCATTTCGTCTCCTCCTCATGCAGCTTTGTCCAATCCAGGACCACCTTGCCAGATTTTCCCGTGTTCATTACTTCAAAGCCCTTGACAAAATCCCGGACGTCAAACCGATGGGTCAGTACACGATCGATATTTAATCCGCTTTGCAGCATCGCGATCATTTTATACCAGGTTTCAAACATTTTCCGTCCATAGATGCCCTGGATTGTCAGGCCATGGAACACCACCTTATCCCAGTCAATTTCCGGCGGTTTGCTGTGGATGCCAAGAAGAGCGATCTTTCCTCCGTTCTTCATGGTATCTACCATCATGCGAAAAGCCGCGCTGTTTCCGGACATTTCCAGTCCCACGTCAAAGCCTTCCCGCATTCCCAGCTCGTGCATCACATCTTCGATCTTCTGCTCCGCCACATTTACCGGCACGGCGCGGCTCATCTCCGATACCAGATTTAAACGGTACGGGTTCACATCCGTAATTACAATTTTTCGTGCTCCAATATGGTCGCAAATAGTAGCGGCCATAATACCGATGGGTCCCGCCCCGGTGATCAATACATCCTCGCCGACCACGTCGTAGGTCAACGCCGTATGGACCGCATTTCCCAGCGGATCAAAAGAAGAACAAATATCTTCCGAGATTTCCGGAGGGCAAACAATCACATTGTCAGCTGGAATCACCAGGTATTCGGCAAATGCGCCATCCCGCTGAACACCCACTCCGACTGTATTGGGGCAAAGATAACGGTTCCCCGCCCGGCAGTTCCGACAGGTGCCGCAGACGATGTGGCCTTCGCCGGAAACCACGTCCCCGACATGAAAGCCACGCACGGCGCTGCCTAACTCTACAATTTCTCCCACAAACTCATGCCCGATGACTCTTGGGGTTTGAATCGTTTTCTGGGACCAGGCATCCCAGTTATAAATATGCAAATCGGTTCCGCAGATAGAAGTTTTATGGATTTTAATCTTTACTTCCTCCGGTCCTGGCGACGGAATCGGCACCCGCTCCATTACCAATCCTTTCCCCGGTTCTTTTTTCACCAATGCTAACATGGTTCCATCCATATCCTTTTCTCCTTTTTCTTAATCTTCCATCATACTGCAAAAGGCACCTGCGTTTTGGTACCTTCAATTAACTTGTCAATTGAAGGTATTGTCTTTTGTGTATTTTTCTTTTAATGCTCTACCGCCAATTCCAACACTTCTGCGATTCCTTCGCTGAAGGTCGGATGGGCAAAAATCGCCTCTGAGAGCCTCGCTGCCGTCATCCCCTGTACCAGGGCTTCCGTAAAGACGGCAATCATATCCGTTGCCCGTTCGCACATCATCTGCGCGCCCAGCAATTTTCCTGTTTCCGCCTCAGTTACAATCTTAATAAATCCTCTTTCTCCGCCGGATAGTACCGTCTTTCCGTTGGCGGACATCGGATATTTTGCTGTGCTGACAGCAAGCCCCTGGCTCTTGGCTTCATCCGCAGTCAGACCCACCGACGCAATCTCCGGATTGGTATAGACGCAAGCTGGAATCGCCGCCTTGTTTTTCTTTGGCGCCCGCCCTAACATATGACAGACCGCGTTGACCGCTTCGGCAGAGGCCACATGGGCCAATTGAATTCCACCCGTCACGTCCCCAGCCGCATAGATTCCCGGAATACTTGTCTGGCCGTATTCGTCGACCAAAAGAACCCCCCGCTCCATGTCCGGCTTGATTCCTTCTTCGAAGAGCCCAACCGTATTGGCGCGGCGGCCCGTCGCCACCAGAATCCGATCTGCCATAAGCTCCTGTTCTTCGTCCTTTTCTTGAATCGTGCAAATCAGGCCGCCCTCTGCGCCCTCCCGGATCTGTTTCACCAAAGCGCCCGTATGAATTTCCACACCCCGCTTTTTCAGCGATACTTTTAGACTTTGTGCAAATTCCCGGTCCATATTGGCCAAAATTCGGTCCAATGCCTCCACGATCACAACTTCTGCCCCTAACTGACGGTAAATAGAAGCAAATTCCAATCCGATGACTCCGCCGCCAATGATGAGCAGACGACCAATCTTCTCCCGGTTTTCCAACATTGCGTCGCTATTCATCACCTGGGGCAGCTCTATACCAGGAATCGGAGGCGTCGCTGGAACCGAACCGGTACAGATCAAAATATGTTCCGCAGACAAACATTCTTCTCCCACTTTCACCGTATGGGCATCTAAAATCGTACCGGTCCCCTGTACTACCGTAACATGCTTTTTCTTCATGCCCGCAGCAATTCCGCTGCGCAGGGCGTCCAGCACTTCCGTCTTGCGGTCCTGAATTTTTTCCAGAGAAACCTCCACGTCTTTTACCGCAATTCCCAATTTTTCGCTTTCCAATATTTCCTGATAAAGCGCCGTACTATGTAAAATCGTTTTGGTCGGAATACAACCGCGGTTCAAGCAGGTCCCTCCCAGTTCGCGGCTCTCTACCAAAGCGGTTTTCATTCCATGACCCGCGGCAAAAAATGCAGATTCATAACCTGCCGGCCCGCCTCCAATGATCACCAGATCATACTGCTCTGCCATTGCTTCGTCTCCTTCCCACCGGCCTATTCGCCTTTTGATTAGATTTGCGCTTCCAGCAGCTGACAAATATCATTCCGAACACTCTCCGGCAACGCTTCCACAGCCAGCATCAGAGCCTGCCGTTCATAACGCGTTCCTGTCAGCGCCTGCTCCAATACAGAAGCCCACTCTGGGTCCATGGCATCGGAATAGACTTTTGCCTGCATAACCCGGCCTTCCTGCACAGCCATCTGAATCTGAATTTCTCCCCAGGAAAAACGCTCTTCCAGCCCATGTTCAAAAGGAAATGACGTATCGTATTTCCATTCCCGTGAAGCAAAACGCGCTTCGCCTGCCGCAAAAGCTGCTGGATCCAAACGCGCTGGATTCCATTCTTCCACCTTCATCCCATATACTTCGGCAAAGGAGCGATGCAGGCATTCACAAATGTCTGCAATCATCTCCTCTGTTTCCTGCCCCGCCGGCAGCAATTCCGCCAGATTCACTACACGAGAACGCACCGAAGCTACTCCTTTGGACTTTAACTTGCTGGACGAGACATTAAGATAACGCGCCATTTTTTCCCCATCTGTATTCACCAACAGTGTTCCATGATGGTAACAATGGTCTCCGGTCTGATAAAACGCATTGCCAGAAAATTTCCGCCCGTCAATGGTCACATCATTGCGGCCTGTTTTCTCCGCTTTCAGTCCCAACAGCTCCATCGCCCGGAGAATCACCGCCAGTTGGCGGTCTACGTCATAATTCTTTTTGCGCGCCAAAAAGGTGAAATTCAAATTTCCCAGGTCATGGTATACAGCGCCTCCACCGGAAAGACGTCTAGCCAAAAATCCGCCGTCTGCTTCCAAATTGCTGACGTTGCATTCCCGCCAGCAGTTCTGATTTCTGCCAATCACCACCGTATTCCTGTTTTGCCAAAGATAAAGAATACATTCTTCCGGCTCGCACTGGAGGAGAAGCTGCTCCTCCAGCGCCAGATTCCGGTAGGGATTCGTTTCCTTTGTCTGAATCCACGACAATTGTTTCCACATAACCAGTACCCCTTCCTTTTGCGCTTGACGCAGGGTATTTTTTAAAACGGAATGCGTTATTCTTCACCAGCAAATGCGTAACGAATCACTGGCTTTCTAGCCGCCTGAACCTCGTCCGGCCGTCCAATCGGCGTCTTTGTAGGGCTCTGATGCAACGCTTCGCCTTCCTCTTTCGCCCGTTTATAGACCTGGCGGAAGATATCGATGACATGATCCAAGGTCTCTCTCGACTCTGTCTCCGTCGGCTCTATCATCAAAGCTTCATGGACAATCAGCGGGAAGTACATGGTCGGGGGATGAATCCCGTAATCCAGCAAGGTTTTCGCCACATCCAAGGCGGATGCCCCCGTCTCATGCTTCAGCTTTGCCAAGTCCATGACAAACTCGTGCATACAGATTCCTGGGAATGCCATCTCATAGAGATCCATCAGCCCGTGCATCATATAATTGGCGTTTAACACCGCGTTCTGAGAGGCTTCGGTTATGCCCTCTCTTCCCAGCATTAAAATATAAGTCAGAGACTTTACGACCACCGCAAAGTTTCCATAAAAAGCCTTTACGCTGCCAACGGAAGTCTCCAAGCGCTCCATGGCATAGCCGTCCGCCGTCCGATTTACTCTCGGCCCCGGCAGGAAAGGAATCAGGAAATCCTTGCATCCGCAAGGGCCGCTTCCTGGTCCGCCGCCACCGTGAGGAGCAGCAAAGGTCTTATGCAGATTGAGATGTACCACATCAAATCCCATATCGCCGGGACGCGCCACGCCCATCACCGCGTTTAAATTCGCTCCGTCGTAATAGCAAAGGCCGCCGGCTCCGTGAACGATTTCTGTGATCTTTAAAATATTTCGGTCAAATAGCCCTACTGTATTGGGGTTGGTCAGCATCAGTCCTGCGGTATCCTCTCCAACCGCTGCTTTCAGCGCCTCCAAATCCACGCCGCCATCCGGCGCGGAAGGAACGTTGACGATGGTAAAACCTGCCATGGATGCGCTGGCCGGGTTCGTTCCATGGGCAGAATCCGGAACCAAAATCTTCGTCCGTTTCGAATCATTGCGGCTCTCGTGATATGCTTTGATCAGCAGCAAGCCGGTAAACTCACCGTGAGCGCCGGCTGCAGGCTGGAAGGACATGCCGTCCATGCCCGTGATCTCGCAAAGCAGCTCTTCTGCCTTTGCCAAAACGCCCAGACACCCCTGAACCGTATGAACCGGCTGCAACGGGTGAATCTCCGTAAACCCAGGAAACGCCGCCGTCTCCTCATCGATCTTGGGATTGTATTTCATCGTACAAGATCCTAAGGGGTAAAATCCGTCGTTGACCCCATAGGTTTGCCCAGCAAGCGCGGTATAATGTCTGCTGATATCCGTTTCCGAAACCTGCGGCAAATGAAGCTCCTGATCCCGGCAAAGGCCCTCCGGCAAAACCACGGGTACATCGCATTCCGGCAAAACCGAACAGCCGCGCCCTTCTCTGCTTCGTTCAAAAATCAGTTCCATGACGCACATACCTCCTTTACCAGCGAAACAAGTTCATCCATCTCCGTCCGAGTATTCCGCTCCGTCGTACACCAGAGAATTTCATTTTCTCCAACCGGAAGGCCGCCAAGATATCCTTTCTTTTCCAATGCGGACAGGATTGCTGCCGCCGGTACCGGCGTAACCGTGACGAATTCATGGAAATACGGCTGCGCATACTTAAGCGTCAAACCGGCTTTGGCCAATGCTTCCTGCAGATAGTGCGCTTTTGAAGTGCACTGCGTTGCTGCCTGAACGAGTCCCTCCCGGCCCATCACACTGAGATAAACGCCTGCGGTCAAGGCACAGAGCGCCTGATTGGAACAAACGTTGCTGCTGGCCTTTTCTCTGCGGATATGCTGTTCTCTCGCCTGTAGGGTCAGCACAAACGCCCGATTTCCTTTTGCGTCTACCGTCTGACCAACGATACGGCCAGGCAATTTTCTCATCATGGCAGACGACGCTGTCATAATTCCCAGATAAGGGCCGCCAAAATTCATTGATAGTCCCAGCGGCTGCCCTTCTCCTACCGCGATATCCGCCCCATATTCGGCAGGCGTCTTTAAGACTGCCAGGGCAATAGGGTTGAATCCCATAATGTATTTGGCGCCGGCTTCATGGGCCATCGTCCCCAACGCATCATAATCTTCTAAGATGCCGTAAAAGTTCGGCTGCTGTACATAGAGACACGCGCTCTCCGAATCCAGCAATTCTTTTAGCGCATCCAAGTCCGTAACGCCGTCTTTTTCCGGAACGACTTTCACTTCCGTATTATTACCATAGCAGTAAGTACGAATGACCTGAATCACTTCTGGATTGGCGGTTGCGCTGACCAGAATCGTATGGCGCTTCCGGTCCATACACATGGCGGCCGCCTCCGCCGCTGCCGTCGCTCCATCGTAAACGGAAGCATTGGAAGCATCCAGACCAGTCAATTCACACATCATCGTCTGATATTCAAAAATCGACTGCAAAACACCTTGGCTGATTTCCGCCTGGTAAGGCGTATAGGCGGTAATAAACTCTTCTTTTGCCGTAATCCGCTTTACTGCGGCGGGAATGTAATGGCGATAAGCCCCAGCCCCGCGAAATACATGCCGAAATACCTGGTTTTTTCCAGCCAGCTCTGCCAACGCCTCGTAGGCTTCCATCTCCGACATGCCCTCCGGCAGATTTAGACCATCTTTTACCCGAACTTCTTCCGGAACGTCCGCAAACAATTCCTCAAAGCTGTGAAAACCAATGGACTCCAGCATCTCCTGCTGCTCGTTCTTCGTAGATACTACAAAGCGTCCCATGCTCAGCCCTCCGCTTCCTCTGCGACAAATGCCTCATAGGCATCCGCCGTCAGCATCTCTTCCTCTTCCGTAATTTCCTCCACTTTGATAAACCATGCCTCGTAAGGAGCCTCATTGATTTTCTGCGGGTTATCCAAAAGCTCTTCGTTGATTTCTTTTACTACGCCGCTGACCGGGGACATGACGTCAGACACCGCTTTTACCGACTCTACGTCGCCGAAAGCTTCGCCGACAGATACGCTGTCGCCTACCTCAGGCAGATTGACAAAGACCAGATCTCCCAGGGCATCCTGAGCATAATCGCTGATGCCAATGATGGCGGTGTCGCCTTCCCTCTTGATCCACTCGTGAGACTTCACATACTTCAGGTTTACAGGATACTCCATTTTCTTTTCCTCCTCCAATATAGATCCCTTTTTTATTTAATTTGCTTCCTTTTTGTAAAAGGGAAGCTTTACGATCTCAGCTGCTACCTTCCGTCCCCGGACATCCGCCTCCAACACGCTGCCTACTGTGGCTACGCCTGCTTCCACCAAAGCCATAGCGATGGGATAGCCCAGATAAGGCGCATGGGTTCCGGAAGTGGTACGGCCAACTAGGCGTCCGTTCGCATATAAGTCGCAATGTTCCCGGATGATACCGCGTCCGGTTACTTTCAGTCCGATGCGCTTCCGCGCGGGAGTCCCCCTCAGTTCCAAGGCGGCTTTTCCGATGAAATCGGTCTTTTCCATCTTGACAAACATGCCAAGACCAGCTTCCCTTGGGCTAACGCTGTCGTCCATCTCATGGCCGTATAAAGGCATTCCTGCTTCTAGGCGAAGGGTATCTCTTGCTCCCAATCCACAGGGAATCAAGCCTTCCGGTTTTCCTTCCGCCAGCAGCAGATCCCAGAGCGCCGGTCCTTGCTTTGCATCACAGTAAAATTCAAATCCATCTGCTCCCGTATATCCGGTGCGTGAAATGATGCAGGGAATCTCGCCCACTTTGCCGTCAAATACCGCGCTGTAATAGGCGGTAGGAATGTTCTCTTCCGCAGTCAGTCTACGAAGAATCTGTTCTGCCAGGGGTCCCTGTAAGGCGATCTGGACAATTTCTTCTGAGATGTCCGTGAAGCATACTTCTCCGGTCTGGTGCGCTTTCATCCAGGCAAAGTCTTTGTCTTTATTGGCCGCGTTGACCACGATAAAGTAATTTTCGTCTGCTTCCTTGTAAACGATCAGATCGTCTACCACGCCGCCCTGCTCGTTGCACATGGGGCTATACCTGGCCTGGCCGTCGTACATCACCGTAAAATCATTGGTTAACAGGCGATTTAAGTTTTTCAGCGCGTCCTTTCCTGTGCAGCGGATCTCACCCATGTGGGATACGTCGAACATCCCGCAGCCTTCACGGACTGCTTTATGCTCGGCAATCACTCCTGCCGGGTACTGCACCGGCAGCAGGTAGCCGGCAAAGGGGACGATTTTGCCTCCAGCAGCCACATGGTTTTCATAAAGTGGGGTTTTCTTTTCCATATACAGCTCCTTCTCCTTTTCGCAATCTTTTTCTTTTTTAAAAGCCAGCTGCTTCGCTCCTTCGGCGCTACCGCAGCTGCCGCCCCGTATTCGCAATCCAGGCTATCGCCTTACTTGCTCATACGGGTCAGCCCATCCGATGTCTGAGCGCTTACGCAAGCAAGCTTGCGACGCCGCTCAGCCGCCGGATGGGGCTTTTATAGTAAAAAAATAGACAGAAACAAAACGAAAATAAAACTTCGTTTTGTCTCTGTCCGTTTACCTGAAAGATTTATCCTGAACCAGGACTTACTTCGTCGGTGATGTTACGCTCTCCAGAGTTTCGTCAGAATCCGATCTTTTTGCCTGAGAGTTTTGCCCCTTCGGCGCCATATGCATGGTCTCTCTCGAATTCCTCATACGATTCTTTATCTAGTTGCTTATTTTAACGGATTCATCATGATTTGTCAATCACTTTTTCTCCATTAACAAAACTATTCTGTTGCCCACTGAAAAATGTCCCGTTCCACACAAACGTTTAAGCCGCAGCAGCAACGGAGAGATTTGGTTAGTCATGTAACGTTTCCGCAATAGCCTTCAGTTTCCGCAAACGATGATTGACGCCGGATTTTCCCACCGGAGGGCTCAGCAAATTTCCCAGATCTTTTAAAGGCATATCCGGATATTCCAGACGGATATAGGCCATTTCCCGCAGATTGTCCGGCAAACTGTCCAGGCCTTGTTTTTCTTCAATCAGTCGGATATCCCGGACCTGCTCCACAGCTGCCGAAACGGTTTTATTTAGGTTTGCTGTCTCGCAGTTTACCTTACGATTGACAGAACCGCTGATCCCCCGAAGAATACGGATATTTTCCAGCTCCATTAAACTGACGTGAGCCTCCATAATATTCAAAAGATCCACAATTCCATCGCTTTCTTTTACATAAACGACATGATATTTTTTTCTCTGCACAATCTTCGCATCGATGTCAAAAGAAATCATGGCTTTTTGAATCTGGCCCGCCTTCCCGGCATTGGCGCATACGATCTCAAAATGATACGATTTTTGTGGATTACTGATCGAGCCGGAGCTTAAAAATGCGCCCCGAAGAAAAGCCCGGCGACAGCAGGCGCTCTGGATGACTCGGTTGTCCACCGGCAATTCCAGATCCCGCAACACTCCGTTCTCCTGCAAAAATTTTGTCGCCTGCAAGACCCGCGAGACATCCTCATGGTGCCGCAAAGCCAGCGTGTACACCCTGCTTTTCTTCCAATCTCCGCTTCCCATCACAGAGACATCCGGCTGCAGATGAAAAATACAGTTCAGAAGCATCCCAGCTTTTCTGGCCACCATAGGACTTTCACTTTGAATCACCAAAAAAAGCCTTCCATCCAGCCGTACGGAAACACGTCCGCAGGCGCTGATAATGGCCGCCAGTTCCGCCAGCCGGCAGTGACGCGCATTGCTCATATGCTTTTCCAGCTCTTCTTTCGCGCTGAAAGAAAAAGACATATTAAAATTCCCCCAGACATCGAATTTCCATCTCTAACTCTACGCCGAACTTCTCCCGAACACGCTGGGCCACCTCCCGGCAAAGCGACAGAATGTCCGAAGCCGTGGCGTCTCCCCGGTTGATCACAAAACCACAATGCTTTTCCGACACTTGCGCGCCTCCCACCGAAAATCCGGAAAGTCCGGTATCTTGAATCAACTTTCCTGCAAAATAACCGGCTGGTCTTTTAAAGGTGCTCCCAGCGCTGGGATATTCCAAAGGCTGCTTTGCTCTTCGCATCGCCGCAAGTTCCGCCATCCGCTCTTTTATCGTTTCTATGCACCCATCCTTCAATTGAAACTCCGCCGCAGTTACCACATAGTGTTCTTCTGGCACCGCACTGGTGCGATAACCCATTCGCATCTGCTCTGGCGTCAGCCAAATCAGATCTCCGGCTTCCGTAAGTACTTGGACGGCTGTAAGCACATCTTTCATTTCTCCGCCGTAAGCGCCCGCGTTCATTGTCACGGCACCGCCTAGGCTCCCCGGTATCCCAGCCGCAAACTCCAAACCAGTAAGGCCAGCCGCGCAGGCCTGTTTTGCCAGCTGCGCCAAGGAAATCCCTGCTTCCGCATAAATCCGCTCTCCGTCCACCTGACAGGCGGCAAGCTCCGAACCAAGATGAAGCATCACTCCATCATATCCCTTGTCGCCAACCAGCAGGTTGCTTCCTTTTCCCAAAATATAATGGGGAATCTCTTTCTTTCGGCAACAACCAGCCAAAGCGGTCAGCTCGTCAACTGTTTTCGGTTCCACAAAGAGCGTCGCCGGTCCTCCTACTTGAAAAGTTGTATGGCGGCTCATCGGCTCATTTTGAAGAAAAGCAGCCTCCGGAGCCACCTCTCGCAACTGTTCCAACCAATTTATCATGATCCTCTCCTATCGGTTCTTCAGCATATTGTTCTGTACTCGCTTATACAGCTCCGCTACCGCGTCATATCCCATCTTTTTCTGACGGTAGTTGACTGCCGCCGCCTCGACGATCACAGCCACATTCCGCCCAGGGCGCACGGGGATGGAATAGCATATGACCTTATTTCCCAGATATTCCACATAATCTTCATTGTTTCCCAAGCGGTCATAGGTTTTCACCCGGTCCCATTCCTCCAGACGAATCACCATGTCCACATCCTGCTCTTCCTTGACGCTCTCCACGCCAAACAGAGTCTTCACATCAATAATGCCGATTCCCCGCAGTTCAATAAAATGGCGGGTCACTTCCGGGGCCGAGCCGATCAACCGTTCTTCATTGATCCGACGCAGCTCCACAGCGTCGTCCGCTACCAACCGGTGGCCACGCTTAATCAGCTCCAATGCCGCTTCGCTTTTTCCAATACCACTCTCTCCGATAATCAATACGCCTTCTCCAAATACATCGATCAAAACGCCGTGCATCACCATGGTCGGCGCTGTTTTTTCCTGGACATAGTGCAGGATTCTCGCATATAGATCTGCAGTCACACGTTTGCTGGATAGAATCGGGACTTCCGCCTTACGTGCCGCGTCAAGTATAATATCATCCGGCATATGTCCACGGCAAAACACCATGCAGGGCACCGCAAAGCTGAACAATTTCTCAAAGATTTCTGCTTTTCGCTCCGGAGAAAGAGTCTCCATATAAGCCATCTCCGCATTGCCGATCAGCTGTACTCGGCAGTAGTCAAAATGTTCAAAAAAGCCGGCTATCTGCAAAGCCGGCCTACTGATAATCCCTTCTGCTTTCAGCATCTGGCTGTCTAAATCAACCTCCGGCGTTAAATTTACCAGATTCATCGCTCGCGCCAACTGCCCGACACTAATCTGATCCATCGCGCGTCCTCCTATATTTTGCTATGCTTCCTAACTACTCTTCACTCTGGTTCAGTCCGACCTAAGGAATCCTCAGATCATGGTTCCTTTATACTCTGGTTCAATCCGACCCCAGGACTCCTCCCATCTTCGGTGGGCCCCTCCTCAGGTCATGTGGCAGGCCCCTCCTTAGGTCATATCATAACATAAAATAAATTTTACTTCAACGGAACTTCCCCATCATGGAAAAACGCATACACCACCTCGGCCACGCCCCGATTCATCTCTGGTAAAGCGGCGATATCCTCCACGCTTGCAGCTTTCATGGCATCGATGGTTTTAAACTCTCTCATCAACGCCTTTCTGCGCACCGGCCCGACGCCGTCGATGTCATCCAAAATCGAATGAATTTGGGCTTTTCCCCGGCGAGCCCGGTGATACGTAATTGCAAACCGGTGGGCTTCGTCCTGAATTCGGGTAATCAGCTGAAAGGCTTCGGAGTGATGATCCAGAGGCAGTTCCTGATTTTCAAAATAAAGGCCGCGGGTCCGGTGATTGTCGTCCTTTACCATGCCGCAAACCGGGATCGAAAGCCCCAGGCTTTGGAGCACCCGCTCCGCCACATTGACCTGTCCCCGGCCGCCATCCATCAAAAGCAGATCCGGAAAATGACTGAAGCTCCCATAGTTCTCTTCCATTCCCTTTTCCCGCAGCATCTCCATCTCTTCGAGCCCATGGGAAAAACGGCGGGTAAGTACTTCCTCCATCGATGCGTAATCGTTGGCTCCTTTTACCCACTGAATCTTAAATTTCCGGTAATCGTTTCGCTTTGGGCGGCCATTTTCATAGACTACCATAGAACCCACCGACTCAAATCCGCTGATATTGGAAATATCGAAAGCTTCCATCCGGCACAAGCCTTCCCGCCCCAACAAAGCTTCCAGCTGGTGGACAGCCCCCATGGTACGGGCTTCCTCTCGTTTTACTTTTTCCCGGTCCTGACTTAGAATCAGCTTTGCATTTTTCTCCGCCAATTCCACCAATTGATGCTTTTCTCCTCTCTTCGGAACCACCACCGAGACCTTATGCCCACTTTTCGCACTCAGCCATTTCTCGATCAGCGCCCCATCTGGCAATTCCTCCGGCACAAAAATTTCCCGTGGAAAAAAGGGCGTTCCCGCATAAAACTGTTTCACAAACTCTGAGACTACCTGGCCTTTCTCATCCCCTTCCGCCACTTTCACATGGAAATGCTCCCGGCCAATCAAACGGCCTTCCCGGATAAAAAAGACCTGGACAATGGCATCCTCTCCTTCGATGGCCAACGCCACGATATCCCGATTTTCCTGCCCGTTGTCCGTTACTTTTTGCTGCTGTTCCGTTCTCTGAACACTGAACAAAAGCTCCCGGTAACCCATAGCCGCCTCAAAGTCTAACGCATCGGACGCTTCCTGCATCTTTTCTTTCAGATGTCTTTGAACCGGGCCAAAATTTCCCTTTAAAAATTCCTGCGCCTTATCAATCGCCTCCCGGTATTCTTCCGCACTAATATACCCCTGGCAGGGCGCATCGCACTGATGAATATGATAATTCAAGCAGGGGCGTTCTTTTCCTGTGTCCGCAGGCAGGTTTCTCCGGCAAGTGCGGATTCGGTAAAGCTTTTGTACCAGACGGATACTGTCTTTCACCGCGCCCACATCAGTATAAGGCCCGTAATATTTGGATTTATCTTTCTTCATGGTGTGTGCAATCAGAATCCGCGGAAAGGCTTCCTCTATCGTCACCCGGATAAACGGATACCCCTTATCATCTGTCAGCATCGTATTATATTTCGGATGGTGCTCCTTAATCAGATTACATTCCAGCACCAAGGCCTCGGTCTCCGAATCGGTGATAATAAACTCGAACCAGGCAATCTGACTGACCATGCGCAGGATCTTTGGAGATTTATTGCTGCTATTTTGAAAATACTGGCGGACACGGTTCTTCAAATTGATCGCCTTTCCCACATAGATAATATGGTCGGCTTGGTCGTGCATCAGATAAACCCCCGGCTTATCCGGCAATTTTTTCAACTCTTCTTTGATATCAAACATCGAACGTTCTCCTCGTAAAATCAGCCTCCGGTAAGGGTTGCTTATCGAAGGCTGAAACGATTTACTTCTCCTATTTTCTGACCGGACGCTTCATTCTAACCCGGTGGGGAATGGGGGTATCCGCCTTTTTGCTATGTCTTACGCGGCGTCTGAGAAGCTCACGTCTGACAATACGCTCCACCTCCGCAGAGGTATACATAGACTTCCTCCCAGCTTTCATCAGCGGACGCTCAGAGGAAACTCTCGATTCCAAAGAATCCGTCTTCCCATCTTTGGAAAGCGGCCCATGGACTTCTTCCAGAATCTGCATGAATTCTTTTCCAGTAATCGTCTCTCTCTCAATCAAAAATGCCGCAATCGTTTCCAGGGATTCTTTATTTTCCTCGATGATGGCTTTTGCTTTGGCGTAAGACTCTTTCAGCATCTCCTTTACCACTCCGTCCACCTGGGCTGCCGTATTGTCCCCACAGTTTAAAACGGCGCGGCCGTCCAGATATTGGCCTTCGATAGTCTCCAGACCCATCAGTCCGAATTCCTCGCTCATACCAAAACGAGTTACCATGGCGCGGGCCATCTTCGTCGCTTTTTCAATATCGTTGGACGCGCCGGTGGAAACGGAATCAAAGAAAATCTCTTCGGAAGCCCGGCCTGCCAAAAGGGTAATCAACTCAGCTTCCAGCTCTACCTTTGTCATCAAAAACTTCTCTTCTTCCGGCGTCTGCATCACATAGCCGAGAGAACCCATGGTACGGGGCACAATAGTGATCTTCTGCACCGGCTCTGTGTGTTTCTGAAGAGCCGCCACCAGGGCGTGGCCGACTTCATGGTAGGCCACCATCTTTTTCTCCTGGGCGTTCATGATCCGGTCTTTCTTTTCCTTACCAGCGATGACGACCTCCACCGACTCAAACAGATCTGCCTGGCTGACCGCCTTACGCCCCTGCTTAACCGCTAAAATCGCCGCCTCATTGATCATATTGGCAAGATCCGAACCCACGGCACCGGACGTAGCCATAGCGATATCTTCCAAGTTCACCGTATCGTCCATCAAAACACTCTTTGAATGAACTTTCAGTACGGCCAAACGACCTTTCAAATCCGGCTTATCCACAATAATCCGGCGATCCAAACGGCCCGGACGCAGCAAAGCCGGATCTAAGACTTCCGGACGGTTGGTCGCTGCCAAGATAAATACGCCCTTGGAGGAGTCAAAACCGTCCATCTCCGCCAAAAGCTGATTTAAGGTCTGCTCCCGCTCATCGTTCCCGCCAAAGCGAGTATCTCTGCTTTTTCCGATCGCGTCAATCTCATCAATGAATACGATACAAGGAGCCTGCTGTTGGGCCTGTTTAAACAAATCGCGCACACGGGACGCGCCGACGCCCACAAACATCTCCACGAAATCGGAGCCTGCTAAAGAGAAAAAAGGAACCCGCGCTTCGCCGGCAACCGCCTTGGCAAGCAAAGTTTTTCCCGTTCCGGGAGGGCCCACCAGAAGCGCTCCCTTGGGCAGTTTTGCCCCAATGGCTGTATACTTTCCGGGGTTATGCAAAAAGTCCACGATTTCCACCAAAGACTCTTCCGCTTCATCCTGTCCAGCCACATCTTTAAAGGTAACGCCGGTCTCCCGCTGCATGTAGACTTTAGCATTGCTTTTCCCAACGCCCATCAGGCCGCCTCCGCCGCCTTTGCGCATCATAATGTTAAAGACCAGCAAAATCAAAAACACCGGAATAATATAGATCAAAAGTTCCATCAACCAAGAACTTTTTTCTATCACCGTTCCTTTGTAGTCTTCGATTCCATTCTCTTCAAAAAGTTGTTTCAAATCTTTGTTGGTTACAATCGCGGTATAATACTTTTCCTCGCTGTTTCCACTCTCAGATTTTACCGTGATGGTCACTTTGTTATAGTATTCGTCCAGAACGACTTCCACGACCTCCCTGGTCTCCACCAGCTTTTCAAATTCCGGATAGGAAATCTCCTGCGACTGCCCTCCCCCCAGCGACCGAGTCAGAAAGGTCACGACAAACAGCATCAGCATCCCCAACGCCGCCATCGCCATAAAATTTTGATTCCGCTTCCCATTGTTGTTCTGCGGATTATTTCGGTTCGGTTCCATTCAATATCTCCTTCGAATTTCACTTATGTATCCGCCGATTCCGGCGGAAGCGTAAAGTCATGCACTATTTATTATAAAATTCGTTTCAAAATAAAGCAATAAGAAGATTTAGAATATTTCGTAAAATTTTTATAAGTAATCGTTCATCCAATAAAAACAGGGCGCTCTGGCCAGCCAGCCACAGCGCCCTTTATATCACCCTGAAAAATTACAGCTCGCAGTTATTCACGGTCCGAGGGAACGGAATCACGTCGCGGATATTGCCCATGCCGGTCACATACATGATCAGCCGCTCGAATCCCAGGCCAAAGCCGGCATGACGGGCAGAACCGTACTTCCGAAGATCCAGGTAGAAATCATAATCTTCTTCCTTTAATCCCAGCTCCCGCATCCTTTTCACCAGCTTATCATAATCGTCTTCTCTCTGGCTTCCGCCAATGATCTCGCCGATTCCCGGAACCAGGCAATCCATAGCGGCCACGGTTTTCCCATCCTCATTCAGCTTCATGTAAAAAGCTTTAATCTCCTTCGGATAATCTGTTACGAATACGGGGCGTTTGAACACCTGCTCCGTCAGATACCGCTCGTGCTCGGTCTGAAGGTCACAGCCCCAGGATACTTTATAGTCAAAAGCATCGTTATGCTTTTCCAATATCTCTACCGCTTCGGTGTAGGTCACATGGGCAAAATCCGAATTCACCACATGGTTCAGCCGCTCAATCAACCCCTTATCGATAAATTGATTGAAAAATTTCATCTCTTCCGGGGCCTGCTCCATCACATAGCGAATCACATATTTTAACATACCTTCCGCCACTGTCATATCGTCCGTCAGATCAGCAAAGGCCATCTCCGGCTCGATCATCCAGAACTCCGCCGCATGACGGGTGGTGTTGGAATTCTCTGCTCGGAACGTCGGACCAAAGGTATAAATATTTCGGAAAGCCATCGCATAGGTCTCGCCATTGAGCTGACCGCTGACGGTCAGGCTGGTCGGCTTATTGAAAAAGTCTTTGCTGTAATCCACGGAGCCATCCGCATTTTTCGGCAGCTTCTCCATATCTAAGGTCGTTACCTGGAACATCTCGCCGGCGCCTTCGCAGTCGCTTCCGGTAATGATCGGCGTATGGACATAGATGAAGTCTCGCTCCTGAAAATATTTGTGAATGGCATAGGCAGCCAAGGAGCGAACACGAAATACAGCCTGGAATGTATTGGTCCTGGGGCGCAGATGAGAAATCGTCCGCAAAAATTCCATGGAGTGGCGTTTCGGCTGAAGCGGATAGTCCGGCGTGGAAGGCCCTTCCACCTCGATTTGATCCGCCTGCAGCTCAAAGGGCTGCTTCGCCTGAGGCGTCAGTACCAGCTCGCCTTCCGCAATAATAGCGGCCCCGACGTTTAGCTTGGAAATTTCATTGAAATTCTTCATCGTATCATGATAAACCACTTGGAGCGGCTCAAAAAAAGTTCCGTCATTTAAAACAAGGAAGCCAAAACTTTTCGAGTCCCGCAGGTTTTTTACCCAGCCGCAGACTTTTACTCTTTTTCCCGCATATTGTTCCGTATCCCGAAACAATTCTCGAATACTGATGCAATCCATCTGTATTTCTCCTTCCATTTTTAAACATAGATTATAGCAGATTCTATGGCGTCCCGCAAGCCTCAAACAGGAGAATCCGCGCTTTCCTCTGAATCATCCCGCTCCAGCAGAGCGTAAATCTCTTCTCGCCCCTGCTTTGTCTCTGCCGAGAAAGGAATCACCGTCACTTCCGGCCCTGCCCCAAGGCCCGTCCGGATCAGCTTCATCTGTTTTTGAAGCTGGCTGCGCTTAATCTTATCCAGCTTTGTGGCAATAATCACCGGCTGATAGCCATTGTGGAGAATCCAATCGTACATCTGCCGGTCATTGGCATTGGGCTCATGGCGGATATCCACCAAAAGAAACACCTGCTGCAGCACATGGGAACTCCGAAGGTATCGCTCGATCAATTTTCCCCATCGTTCCTTCTCTGTCGCCGATACCTTGGCATAACCGTATCCGGGAAGATCCACCAGATACAGTTCCTCATTGACATTGTAAAAATTGATCGTCTGTGTTTTTCCCGGCTGCGCGGAAGTCCTGGCATAGGATTTCCGGTTCATCAGCGCATTGATCAAGGAAGATTTTCCTACGTTGGATTTCCCGGCAAAGGCAAACTCCGGCCGTTCATTTTTCGGCAGCACGCTGGTAACGCCGCAGACGGTCTCCAGATTCACCGTTTTTATAATCATACAAAACTCCTTGGAATGACTTCCTCCATGGAAGAAACATAGGTAATTTCCATACCTCCGGTAATTTCCTCCGATAACTCTTCTATATCCGGCCGATTCTTTGCCGGTACCAGCACCTCATGGATACCAGCCAGTTTCGCGGCCAACAGCTTTTCTTTCAGTCCTCCCACCGGAAGCACTCTTCCCCGAAGCGTAATCTCTCCGGTCATGGCCAGATCGGCTCGAACCAACCTCTTCGTCACAGCGGAAAGCACTGCCGTTGCCATGGTAATCCCGGCGGACGGCCCATCTTTGGGTACGGCGCCTTCCGGGATATGGATATGAACGTCATGCTTTTCAAAATAATCGTCTTCAATCTCGTAATCGGCGGCCACGGAACGAATATAGGTAATACCCGTCTGAGCGGACTCTTTCATTACATCTCCAAGCTGTCCCGTCAATTGCAATTTTCCATCGCCAGGCATCTGATTCACCTCTACCTGGAGAGTATCTCCGCCGACACTGGTCCAAGCCAGGCCCCGAACAATACCGATCTGAGCCTCCTCATTGGCGGCGTCGTAAGTCACCTTCTCTTTACCCAGATACTGTTCTAGGTTGTCCACCGTAATCGCGACCGTTTTCTGCTCTTTATTCTCCAAAAGCTCCCTCGCTGATTTCCTGCACAAATCTCCGATCCGGCGCTCCAAACTCCGGACGCCCGCCTCTCTCGTATAATTGTGAATGATCTTTTTCAGCGCCGCCTCATCGATGGAAAACTGCTCTGCCGTCAGGCCATTTTTCTCTAACTGCTTCCCGACCAGATAGTCTTTGCCGATATGGTATTTTTCATTCTCCGTATAGCTGCTGACTTCGATGACATCCATCCGGTCTAACAGAGGCTGCGGAATCGTCTCCGTGGTATTCGCCGTAGCGATAAAGAGCACTTTTGACAGATCAACAGGGACTTCCACATAGTGATCCCGGAACTTCTGGTTCTGCTCTGAATCCAGCACTTCTAAAAGTGCAGAAGAGGTGTCCCCTTTGTAATCCTTGCTGACTTTATCAATCTCGTCCAAAAGCATCAGCGGATTTGCCACGCCCGCCTGCTTCAGTCCCGCCACAATGCGCCCCGGCATCGCGCCGATATAGGTACGCCGGTGGCCGCGGATCTCCGCCTCATCCCGCACGCCGCCCAGGCTGACACGGACGTATTGTTTATCCAAAGCTCTCGCTACCGAGCGGGCAATCGAAGTTTTTCCGGTTCCGGGAGGTCCCACCAGGCAAAGGATTGATCCATCCCCTTTGCCGCTAAAAATACGGACCGCCAGATATTCTAAAATTCTTTCTTTAATTTTTTCCAGGCCGTAATGATCCTCGTTCAGAATCTTTTCTGCCTTTTTGATATTCCTATTTTCTTTCTGTACTTTATTCCAAGGAAGTTCCAGAAGGCTTTCAATATAGGTGCGGCTCACCGTTCCCTCCTGGCTTCCCGAGGGCATCATACGAAACCGACGAATTTCCTTGCGGATTTTCTCCTTTACTTCCGCATCCGCTTTCAGCTTTTTCACCTGGTTCTCAAAGTGATCGGCATCATTGGCATCATCTTCTCCCAGTTCCGCCCGCAAAGCCCGGATCTGCTCCCTTAGCATATATTCCTTCTGGTTTTTATCGATCTGCATCCGGACTTTTTCCTGGATATCCTGCTTAAAAAGAATGATATCGATCTCATTGTCCAGAAGCTTTGCCATTTTTTGATAACGGGCATAGGTAGAATCCAGTTCCAAAAGCTCTTGGCGGCTTTGGTTGCTGATGGGCATCCGAATCATCAGTTGATCCATCAGTTCCGGCAGCGTTGGGATTTCCAGCATCTGATTCTCGCCCGCCTGTCCAAAAGAGGGCGTCAACCTTGCATAATGCCCGATATTCTCTCTGAGCGCCCGCAGCATTCCTTCCTCCTCCAGCGGATCTAGGATATCATGGCAATAGGGCGCTTCTTCCACCTCCGCCTCAAAAAACGGAGATTTCCTCAGCACTTTCACGATTTCTCCGCGGGCAGTGCCTTCCACCAACACCCGAACCGTATCGTTTGGAAGCTTTAAAATCTGCTTTACCGTGGCAATCGTACCAATACGGTGCAGATCCTCCTCCGTGGGCTTCATCGTCGCCTCGTCCTTTTGGCAAGCCAAAAACAGCTGGCTGTCCTGAATCATAGCCCGCTCCACCGCTGCGATGGAAATCCGCCGGCTGATATCAAAATGCATCAGCATCTTGGGAAGTATCACTACTCCCCTCAATGCGATTACCGGTAATTTCATATTTATATCCTCCATCCTATGTAATGAAAAGGAAAAAGGCCGCCGCAAAAGCCCCCTGCTGTAAAAGACAGCTGGAAGCCACAGTTACCCGTCTGCAGCAGCCCTATACTTATGCGATTTCGTTGCCATCCTTCCGGCTGACGCGGCGTTTTTTCTGTGGAACCTCCACATCCCGGATCGTCAGTTCCGGTTCTCCGGTCCCGCGGATGACATCCTCCGTCACCAGACAGCGGCCCACCTCTTCATTGGAAGGCAGCTCATACATCAGATTTGTCATTGCCTTCTCCAGGATCGAACGCAGTCCCCTGGCTCCCGTCTTTCGTTCCGCCGAAAGCTTTGCAATCTCTCTGACCGCTCCATCCGTGAAATCCAGTTCCACATGATCCAGTTCAAACAGTTTCTGATACTGTTTGATGATGGCGTTCTTCGGTTCCGTTAAAATCTTTACCAAAGCATTCTCATCCAAAGGTTCCAGAGACACCACAACCGGCACGCGGCCTACAAATTCAGGTATCAGACCAAACTTCACAAGATCTTGAGGCATCGCCTGCTTTAACAGCTCCCCAAGATTTTCTTCCTGTTTGCTCTTAATATCCGCATTAAAACCAATCGAATTGGCTCCCAGACGGTTATCGACAATTTTTTCCAGACCGTCGAAAGCACCGCCGCAGATAAACAAAATATTGGTCGTGTCGATCTGAAACATCTCCTGATGGGGGTGTTTCCGTCCGCCCTGAGGCGGTACGCTGGCCACCGTCCCCTCCAAAATCTTTAGTAAAGCCTGCTGTACACCCTCGCCCGACACATCACGGGTAATGGAAACATTCTCCGATTTCTTTGTAATCTTATCAATCTCATCAATATAGACGATACCATACTCCGCCTTGTGAATATCATAATCCGCCGATTGAATCAGTTTCAGCAGGATATTCTCCACATCCTCGCCCACATAGCCGGCCTCCGTTAGGGCCGTGGCATCGGCAATGGCAAAGGGAACATTCAGCAGGCGGGCAATGGTCTGGGCCAAAAAAGTTTTGCCAGATCCAGTGGGACCCAACATCAGGATATTGCTCTTTTGAACATCTACGTCCGTAATATCCGAAGAAATCCGCTTATAGTGGTTATAAACCGCCACAGACAGCACTTTCTTCGCATCCTCCTGACCGATCACATACTGATCTAGGAATGCTTTGATCTCCTTGGGTTTTTTCAAATCAATGCCACGAAAGCTGGACGGCGCGCCGTCTAATTCCTCAAACTCCTCCTCCAAAAGTTCGGAGCAGAGCTCGACGCACTCATCACAGATATAAACGTCTTTTTTATTTCCCGCTATCAGTTTCTGTACTTGATCCTGGGACTTTCCACAGAATGAGCAGTACAGCATATCCATTCCTTTTGACATCCTTTACTCCTTAATGGTGAGCGATGACCTCATCGATCAAACCATAGGCCTTTGCTTCCTCCGCAGACATATAATTGTCACGCTCGGTATCTTGAGCAATAACCTCCAACGGCTGTCCGGTATTCTCCGCCAGCATCTGGTTTAATTTCTGCTTGATCTTTAAAATATGCTCCGCAACAATCTTGATCTCCGTCGCCTGCCCCTGGGCGCCGCCCGAAGGCTGATGGATCATAATTTCCGCATTGGGCAGGGCAAAACGTTTCCCCTTTTTGCCTCCCGCCAGCAAAAAAGCTCCCATGCTGGCCGCCATGCCGATACAGATCGTAGAAACATCGCTTTTAATGTATTGCATGGTGTCATAAATCGCCAATCCGGCGCTGACAGATCCGCCGGGGCTATTGATGTATAAAGAAATATCCTTTCCAGGATCTTCGGACTCCAAAAACAATAACTGGGCGACAATCAAGCTTGCCGTCACATCATTGACTTCCTCACCGAGAAAAATAATCCGCTCCTTTAACAGGCGGGAATAGATATCATAGGATCGTTCCCCGCGGCTGGTGGATTCAATTACATAAGGTACTAAGCTCATATATTTTCTCCCATTTATTTGGCGGCTCCATATACCAGATCGATCGCTTTTTGAACAGCGATATTCTCTTTCATCTGTTCCTTCTGCTCATCGTCCATATAAGTCTTGACCTGATCGACATCCATGCCGTAGGCATCCGCCATCTTCTTGATCTCTTCCTCTACATCCTCTTCGCTGGCGGAAAGATTCTCCGCCGCCACGATCGCTTCCAGCACCAGACGGGTCTGAATCCGCTTCTTGGCCTGATCCTTCATCTGCTCGACCATCTGCTCTTCGGTCTGTCCGCTGTACTGCATGTACTGCTGCAAATTCAATCCCTGAGCCTGCAGACGCTGGCCAAATTCTCCCACCATATTTCTGGCCTGAGAGGTCACCATCAGCTCCGGAATCTCCATCTGGGAATTCTCGATGATCTTGTCAACCAACGCGTCTTCCTTGGCGATCTTTGCTTCTTTTTCTTTATTTTCCGTCAGTTTCTTCTTTACATCTTCCTTATACTCGTCCAGGGATTCAAAATCAGAAACCTCGCTGGCAAACTCATCGTCCAACGCCGGCAGTTCCTTCACCTTAATCGAGTGAACTGTGCATTTGAAAACAGCGGGTTTTCCGGCCAGTTCTTTCGCGTGATATTCCTCCGGGAAAGTCACGTTTACATCCTTCTCTTCGCCGATCACAGCGCCGATCAGCTGCTCTTCAAAGCCAGGAATAAAGGAGTGGGAACCGATGGTCAAAGGATAATTCTCGCTCTTTCCGCCCTCAAAAGGAACGCCGTCCACAAAGCCTTCAAAGGCCAGTTCGATGATATCGCCGTCTTCCACCGCTCTGTCATCCACGGTCTTCATCGTAGCGTTCTTCTCCTGCTCTTTTGTAAGCTCCGCCAGGACTTCCTCCTCCGTTACTTCCACGGCCTTTTCTTCTACTTCCAGTCCTTTGTACTCGCCGAGAGTCACTTCCGGACGGGTAGCGACCGTAGCCGTAAAGATCACGGGTTTTGCAGGTTCGATCTGCTCATAGGCGATCTCCGGATGGGAAACGATCTCCAACCCGCTCTCCTTGCAGGCGTCTTCGTATGCGGCAGGAACCAGCTCATTGACCGCGTCCTCTAAAAACACATCTGCACCATAGTATTTCTCAATCATCTTACGAGGCGCTTTGCCCTTCCGGAAACCGGGTAAGGTAATCTGATTTCTAGCTTTCCGGTATACCTGCTCGATGGCTGCTTCCAATTTTTCTACTGGTACCTCTACGGTCAGCTTAGCCAAATTTTTCTCCAGGTTTTCTACCTTAACACTCATTTTTTGTGTTTCCTCCTTGATTTATCGGTTTTTTTCCGCTTATTCTTTTTCCGTGAGCCTGGAAGCGGCAAATACGAGCTTTCAGGCTTAGTCAATTTAGCATTATATCATGATTTCCGTAAAAAAGAAAGCATTAATTTATCCATTTTAACTTAGGCCAATAGGAAAAATAAACTTTTCCGCTGATGGCCTCCTCACTGACGTACGTATTATTCCAAAAGCGTGCGTCCAACGAATGATTCCGATTATCCCCCATCACAAAATAGTGGCCTTCCGGCACATGATAAGGACCATAACTGCCACTCATCGGCTCCGGCAGATAATCTTCCACAAGAGGCTCCCCATTCACATAAGTAACCCCTTCCAGGACTTCCACTGTGTCCCCAGGAAGCCCGATCACCCGTTTTACATAGAGGGAATCCGGTTCGTCCGGCGCGCGAAACACGATGATATCCCCTCTTTCCGGTTCAGAAAACCAGTAGGCGCACTTGAGTCCCATGACCCGAGTGTCCGCCATAATCGTGTTTTCCATGGATTCTGTTGGAATCGTCGCATTGATCAAGATAAAAACCCGAATCAGCAGCACCACAGCTAAAAGAATAAAATAAGGCAAAAACTCCCGGAGCCACTTTTTCATGCAGATTCCCCCTTGTTTCGTACTTCTTCCTCCAACGGCAGAATCTTTTCCTGGTACAGCTTACGGAAAAATAAAAGTCCCAAAAGTAAAGAGACAATCTCCGCAATCGGAAAGGCAAACCAGACCGCTGTCAGTCCAAACCACTTGGCGAACAGATACGCCAGCGGCAAAATCACGATCAACTGGCGGCAAAGAGACATCACCAGACTAAACACCCCGTTTCCCAACGCTTGAAACGATCCGGACAGCACGATGCTGATTCCTGCAATCAGGAAATTCAAACTGATAATCCGAAGGGCCGGCACGCCGACGGCAAGCATCTCTTCCGAGGCCTGGAACCAGGAAAGCATCAGCTCCGGAAACAGCTGGAATGCCAGAACGCCAAGCAGCATCAAAATAACCGCCCAAACAATGCTGGTACGGATCGTCTCTTTCATTCGTCCAGGCCTTCTTGCCCCATAGTTATAAGCTACGATCGGAAGCGCCGCATTATTCAGCCCCAGCACTGGCATGACGATAAAACTTTGCAGTTTAAAATACGCGCCAAAGACTGCGGCCGCTGTCGTTGAAAACATTAACAAAATCTTATTCATGCCAAAGGTCATCACCGATCCGATGGCTTGCATCACAATCGAAGGAAGGCCTACGGAATAAATATTTTTTATAATCTTCTTACTGGGCCGGAACCGGCGGAAAGAAAGATGGAGCTCCCGATTTAAAGTCAAATTGAAAATAATCGCGAGGATCATACCCAGAATCTGCCCGGCTACCGTGGCAACCGCAGCGCCCAGAACCTCCAAGCGGGGAATGCCCAACGAGGGAACGCCGAATATTAAAATCGGGTCTAAAATGATATTGGTCACGGCTCCCACCACCTGGGCAAACATATGGCAGACCATTTTTCCAGTGGCCTGCAGCAGCCTCTCCCAGATAATCTGCATAAAAAGCCCCATAGAAAACACCATGACCACCCACAGATAGTCCACTCCGTAATTTAAAATCTGTTCGTCTTGAAGCTGCACCTCAAAGAAAGTCCGTGAAAAGAAAATCCCCAGCAGCGCAAATACCAAATAGCTGACCATGCCAAGAAAAATCCCATTGACCGCCGTACAATTTGCCGCCTCAAAATCTTTTTCTCCCAACTTCCGCGATAGCAAAGAATTAATGCCGACGCCGGTTCCTACTGCAACGGCAATCATCAAATTCTGCACAGGGAATGCCAGCGAGACCGCGGTTAAGGCAGCCTCGTTTAATTGGGACACAAAAATGCTGTCTACTACATTATAAAGAGCCTGTACAGCCATAGACAAAATCATGGGCAGGGCCATTGACAAAAGCAGCGGCTTAATCGGCCGCGAACCCATCTTATTTTCTTTTCTCTCTGTTGTCATTTCCATTTCTTTTTCTCCTACCGGTATACCACTCAAATACCCCGCAGCAAAGCTGACGGGGCATAAAATGCCATCCTGAGGGCTGTCGGCCCGGAGAGCCGAAACCGGCTCTCCGCATGTTCAGGATAACTGTTTTTCTTTTTTGTTGCAAGGATTACTCTTTAGCAGTCTCAACTAAAGCTTTCAAAGTCCCGGCAAACCCTTGGATATCGGAAGGAATAATGATCTTCGTCGCCTTGCCATCCGCAGCCTTGGTAAATGCTTCCAGACTCTTTAGCTGAATGACTGAATCATCTGCCCCAGCTTCCCGGATGACACGGATACCGTCGGCGTTTGCCTGCTGAATCTTCAGAATTGCTTCGGCCTCACCTTCCGCCTCGCGGATCGTCGCTTCCTTCTTCGCCTCAGCCCGCAGAATGGCAGCTGCTTTCTCCGCTTCTGCATCCAAAATTGCAGACTGTTTTTTTCCTTCCGCCACCAGAATCGTTGAGCGTTTCTCACCTTCCGCCTGAAGAATTTTCTCACGGCGTTCCCGTTCTGCTTTCATCTGGCGCTCCATGGAGTCCTGAATTTCCCTAGGAGGGATAATATTTTTCAGTTCCACCCGGTTTACCTTAATTCCCCAAGGGTCGGTAGCCTCGTCTAAATGAGTCCGCATCTTTGTATTGATCAACTCGCGCGACGTCAAGGTTTGATCCAATTCCAAATCTCCGATGATATTTCGAAGGGTGGTAGCGGTCAGATTTTCAATCGCCATCAACGGATTTTCTACGCCGTAAGCAAACAGCTTCGGATCCGTAATCTGGAAAAATACCACCGTATCGATCTGCATCGTTACATTATCTTTTGTGATCACCGGCTGCGGCTTAAAATCAATGACCTGCTCTTTCAAGTTGACTCGGCGCGCCACGCGGTCTACAAAAGGAAGTTTAAAGTGAAGACCCACGGACCAAGTGCCGATATAGGCTCCCAACCGCTCGACAATCATGGCGTTCGCCTGGGGTACAATCTTAATGCAGGATGTCAAGATCCCTAGTAAAAACAGAGCCAAAATGATAATCAGTGCGGTTCCAATATACTTTTCAAAGGTCGCTGCTACTAACATGTTCTTCCTCCTCCAAAACTTTGACGATCAGCTTCACACCGCTGACCCGGACTACAGTAACCATTGTGCCAGCCGGAATAATCTGTCCCTCCCGTTCCGACCGGGCCGCCCAAGGCATCCCATCCACTTTTACCCGTCCGGCTGCCTGGAGGTTGTTGATCTCCTCGACCACCTCTCCGTGACGACCTTCCATGCTTTCCACATTGGTTTTGATCGTCCTCCGGTTCAGATATTTCGTGGCAATCGGCCTTGTAAACACCAGGAGAAGTAGGGAAACCGCGGCGAATACCACAATCTGAAAGATAAGTCCTGCGCCCAGAAGCGAGGCAAAAAACGCCGCCACCGCGCCTCCTGCAAACCAGATCGTCGTAAGACCCAACGTCAAGATTTCAATTCCCAGCAGAATCACAAATAAAATCAGCCAATAGATGGATTCCATATTGCATCCTCCTTTTGTTTCGGCTTACTTACCCTCCACTGACAGGATCATACACAGTCAACGGAAGGCTCTTTCTGTTATCATTTTAACCGATTTCCGGCTAGAATACAACAGAGAATAAACTGCAAAATCATTTTTCCAAAAATTTTACAGATAGACGAAGGCTCCTTCCTCTTTCAAAAAGAAATATCTTCCTTTGAAAAGAAAAGGGGCCTTCCTTATTTTTACATATATGCAGCTGTTTGAGAATATTTACCCTTTATTTTTCAGATTTCCGTCTCTTAATTTTTATCGCGCATAAGATACACACTCCGACAAATACCACAGCAATCACCACGATCCACAGCGTCATATTGCTTTCATCCCCGGTTTTCGCCGGTTTCTTCTGATATTTGTCTAAAACCCCGTCTCCGTCCGCATCGATATTCAGATCCGGCGTAATTCCCGCTGCGGGATCAATCCCCTTATCCGGGATTCCGTCGTGATCTTTATCCACGATATTTAGGTCAGGGACTCCATCACCATTTACGTCGACATTCAGATCCGGTTTTCCATCTCCATTTGTATCGATGTTGACATCCGGGAGCGGTCTTACCGTTCCATTACTATCGATATCCTTATCTGGCTTTCCGTCTCCATCTTTGTCCACAATATTGATATCTGGTTTCCCATCTCCATCCGTGTCGATATTCACGTCCGGTTTTCCATCCCTGTTTGTATCCACATTCACATCCGGAAGCGGTTTTCCATCGCCTTTTGTCTCGATATCCTTATCCGGCTTTCCATCTCCGTCTTTATCCACGATATTGGTATCCGGTTTCCCATCTCCATTCGTATCGATATTGACATCCGGTTTTCCATCTTTGTTTGTGTCCACATTCACGTCCGGTTTTCCGTTTCCGTCCGTATCGATATTGATATCCGGTTTCCCGTCTTTATCCGTATCGATATTCACATCCGGCTTTCCGTCTCCGTCCGTGTCGATGTCCACATCCGGTTTTCCATCTCCGTCCGTGTCGATATTGATATCCGGTTTCCCGTCTTTATCTGTATCAATATTTACATCCGGCTTTCCGTCTCTATCCGTGTCGATGTCCACATCCGGTTTTCCATCTCCGTCCGTGTCCAGGTTCACATCCGGTTTTCCATCCCCGTCCGTGTCGATGTCCACATCCGGCTTTCCATCTCCGTCTGTGTCGATATTGATATCCGGTTTCCCGTCTTTATCTGTATCGATATTCACATCCGGTTTTCCGTCTCCATCTGTATCAATATCTACATCCGGTTTTCCGTCTCCGTCCGTGTCCAGGTTTACATCCGGCTTTCCGTCGCCATCTGTATCCACATTCACATCCGGCTTTCCATCCCCGTCTGTGTCAATATTCACATCCGGTTCCGGCTTTCCATCCCCGTCTGTATCGATATCCGTATCCGGTTTTCCGTCTCCGTCTTTATCGACGATATTGATATCCGGCTTTCCATCTCCATCCGTGTCAATGTTTACATCTGGCTTTCCGTCTCCGTCCGTATCCACATTCACATCCGGCTTTCCATTTCCATCCGGGTCAATATTCACATCCGGCTCTCCATCTCCATCCGTATCGATATCCACGTCTGGTTTTCCGTCTCCATCCGTGTCCAGATTGATGTCCGGGAAGCCATCTCCATCCGTATCCACATCCGGAATGATTTCCTTGGATTCATCCAAGGCTTTGACATGATAAGACAGAGTAATGGTCGTTTTATTTCCGTCCGCATCCGTAACGGTTGCCTCCAAAGTATAGTCGGCGGCTTTAGACATATCGATCTCATCCAGCTTGTTTCCATCTTCGTCGGAAATCACAACATCCTCGATGGATAGCGCCTGATCATCTTTTGTCGCCACCGTATAGTTTGGATTTGCAAAACCATACCGGTGATTCATCATCCCTATCAGTTCCGCCTTATCCCGCGTCGTATCCGGCTGTGCCATAGCCGTCACTTGATCTTCCACATAACTGTGCAGAATCACAACGCCGTCCGTAATCTCTTCCCGCTCAATTTTCTCCGGAGTCTGGTAATCGCCTTCTAACTCTTCATCTTCTCCCAGATCAGATGGGTCTACCGGCGTTACCACCAAGATCGGAGGCGTTACATACGGGAAATTCTCCGGTTCTTCCACTTTTTCTGCGGCAGCCTTGCTATCGGTATAGTTCGTTCCTTGGTAATACGACGCCGTCACGATAAAATCATCTGTGGTCAGCATTTCCGGAACTTTCGGATAATTCGTATTATCTTTAAATGCCAACGTTATATTTGCCATACTGGAGGCGTAAGTGTTGTCTCTAGCCGCATAGGTGGTCACCGGCTGTACCTGAACCGGTTCTCCTACTTTTACTCCATTGATATAAAACTGAATATATCCGTCAGGTGCTGCGCATGTATACGCTTCCCCATCCGCCGGACGCACATAAGCCGCCAGGTGCATTTTGTCAACCTGATTCTTTCCTTCTGCATCCTGATAATAATCGGTCTCATACGTCACATCATACAGGAAACTATCTGCCGGTGTAATCTGCGAATTCAAAGTAGTCCGGTGTCCCCGGAACATCTCTTTAAAGCCGGCGGTACTCGAATATTCCGTGTAATTCATCGTGATTGTATAGGTACCGGTATTTTGCAGTACATCTGAACTGCTCTCTCCCGTCTTATCGCCGTCCTTATCCTCTGTACGAACCGCCGAAAACTTCATTGAGTCCGTTTTGCTGATGATACCGCCGTTGGGCTGGCTGACTTCGATCCGTTGGGCGGCGATGGCTTCTGCCAGAGTCGGCCAGTTAAACGTCAAGCCATCATACCGTTTATTCAGCTGCTCTTTTAACGGTTCGGAGAAAAGTTCTTCATTTACTTTAAAGAGAACATACTGTTTCGCAGAAGTATCCGAGGCATCCCGGTCTTCTTCCAGGGTAAACGGGTAATCCAAGTCAAAGATACCGCCATCCTCGCCCTCCACTCTTACATTTTCAATCGAAACCTCTTTTGTCGCCGCATTTGCCGGTAACCAGAAATACAGGATTCCCTCGTCGTCAATCTTATATGCGAGGCCATATTCTGTAGCAAGCTTAGCGCCGTCCACATAAACGTCAAAGTTCACGACGCGTTTTCCAATCAACTGGGTTTGTGCGCTGACGTTGATTTTCACCAATGTCAGTTTCGTCGCTCTGTCCGCCGCATAGACGCCGCTTCCCTTAAAACTCAAGTTATCATAACCGCCGGACTTTGCGGGAACCGGGAAGGAACCACCGGTTACGATAACCAGACCTCCGTCCGCACCGACCGCATAAAAGGCTCCCGTCGAGGTGGTTGTCGGAATCAGCGTACCGCCGTTGATCGTAATGGCATGGCCGGCGTTTGTTCCGCTGCCGCAGGCTCCGCCGATACCGTTTCCATGGTCATTACCGGTGGCTTCCACATAACCATAGTTGATCGTAATATCGCCAGGCACCGGCGTCCAAGGAGTACCTGCTCCCGCCACTGCCCTGGCTGCGATACCACTGTCTTTTACGGACGCAGCAATCGAATTAAACCAGCCCGCTCCAATACCCGCGCCATGATAGCTGCCGGTAGCGATAATCCGGCCGCCATTGATCGTAATGCCGCCGCCTTCTTCATGGCAGCCCACGCCGGCGCCTTTACCGCCGCCGATACCAGCACCGCCGTTTTCCGCTTTATTTTCCTTTCCACAAGCCTTCGCGGTAATCATGCCTCCATTAATCGTGATCTTTCCACTTTCCTCATGGATGCTGCCGCCAATACCGGAACTCCAATAGCCGCCCGTCACTGTCAGACTGCCAGGATTCGAAGAATCCATATACCAAGCCGGATCTCCGGCGGAGACAGCCTTGCCAGTACTACTGCCCATCACTTCCAAAGTACAGGCAGACGGTACTCTGCCTTGTACCGGTACTACTTCCGCGCCGTCCGTGGTCTGATTCCACACGGTATCGTCAATGATCAACTCCGTACCTTCGCCGCAATGAAGACCGGGCCAATCGGTTCCTTTCGCCGTCAACGTATTGGTCTTACCGTCTGCCAATGTAAGATGCAGCTTGGTACGCTCCGCAGAGGATATTCCTGATCCTCTCGTCGCGCTATTCGGGTTATTGGTCGCAATATCAAAAGGCACCACGCCTGTAATGCTTACACCGTCAAAGGTAAGGCTGGCATGGGTTCCCTTTCCAATCCGGATTCCATGGGTCGTCGACGTTCCACTAACCGTAAGAGGACGGTTCGTCATAA
The DNA here is from genome assembly GCF_051055405.1 of Hominifimenecus sp. rT4P-3. Taxonomy (GTDB): domain Bacteria; phylum Bacillota; class Clostridia; order Lachnospirales; family Lachnospiraceae; genus Pseudolachnospira. The sequence goes on from NZ_CP167068.1 coordinate 2,238,706, forward strand.
TTTCAATCATATTTTCGGTGACATTGGCCCCCGCATAAGCATTATCATATACATTGTCCACGCTTATGGTACGCGTAGTCACTTTATAATCCACGTTTACTACGAGCGCGTTCCCATCGTCCGCCGAAAAAGTAAGGCCACCGACAGTAACGGAAGAACCGTCCGCCCCAACTTCCAAGCCATAAAGGGCCAGATCCGTGGTTTCCGCCTCCGCGGACTCTGCCATCGTCTCGACAGCAGGATTCTCCACTTCCGTGGTTTCCATCGTCTCGGCAGCTGTGCTCTCTCCTTCTTTGGATTCCATCGTCTCGGCTTCGCTGCTTTCCATCTCCGTGGATTCTACTTCATCTCCGCCGTTATCTGTGGTTTCCACGGCAGGATTCGCATAGACATTCCAAACGCTTCCCTTTGAGAAATCAATTCCCGTCAAAGAAAGCAGGCAGGCGAGAGCTAGAATCCATGCAAGTTTCTTCCTGTACATCTTCTTCATTCCTTTCACCTCTTATCGATTTCTTGTGTTTTTCCTATCGCTTTTGCTATATGTACTCTATACGCCATTTCGTAGAGTTTTTGATAATAGCCGCACTATAACATATTTTATAACAAATCTTTTGCTTATACAATAGTTATCCCTAAAAATCGATCTCTTTTTGTTTGAAAATAACAACCTTCTCTATGTCAGATGTTTAAATTTTAAAAGAATTTTAAGGTTTTCGCTCTGTCCTTCCCTCCAGCAATTTGTTATAATAGGGACAACTTGGCGACTATCCAGCCTCACGCAGGCATCTCCGACTCCATATCTACAATGGCCGCCAATCAAAAGAAGAAAGAAAAGAGGACTTTTGCAAAAATGAGAGGAAAGAAAAAATTATTATCTCTGTTTCTGATCTCGGCTCTCGGAATCTCCACCATTCTTTCCGGCTGTGGGAAATCGGATCAGGACGTGGCTGCCACGCCTGCCGCAACCCAAAGCACAGAATCCCCTACTGCAGGGCAGCAGGAAAACAGCGGCTCTCATATAATTACCGTCACCGTCCCTGCCCAAGGCGGAAGCGCTGCCGCCACAGGGGAAGAAACCGAACCGCAAAGCGGAGAAAGTTCCGCAGCAGAAACCACCCCCTCCAGCGGTAGTCCAAGCGATGTAAAAGCGATTGCTCTGACCTTTGACGATGGTCCTTATACTTATAAAAATGTTACCAACCGAATCGTCGACGCCTTAGAAGCGAACAACGCCAAGGCTACTTTCTTTGTGGTCGGTCAGGCTGTCACCGAATGGTTTCCGACCGATGGGCCGGAAGTTCTAAAAAAAGCAGTTTCCATCGGTTGTGAGATTGGTACTCACACCTACAGCCATGAAAATCTGAATAAAGCATCCAGCGATGTGATCAAAGAGCAAGTGGAAAAGGGCTGCAAAGCCATTGAAGACGCTACCGGCCAAAAGGTAACGGTCATGCGTCCGCCTTATGGTAATTCCAAACAAAGCGTGATGGATCAGGTGGACCTTCCCATGATTCAGTGGGATATCGATACCTTGGACTGGGAGACCAAAGATGCGGACAACACGGTGAAAGTGATCTTAGAACAAGCGAAACCTGGCTCTATCGTACTGATGCACGATATCTACGGCTCCTCCGCAGAAGCGGCGGAACGAGTGATTCCAGAACTGATCAAACAGGGCTATCAGCTGGTCACGGTCAGCGAACTCTTTGAACTTTACGGAAAAACTTTGGAACCGCATCACCAATATTACGACGCCCGGGGAGACAGAGACATAGAAAGTTAAGGTTCCGTCATACAATAATAAAAAAACGGAGCACATAATTCTCATGAAAATAAAACGAAAAAGACGAGCCGTGCTTTTTCTCTTGGTATCCGCCTCCTTCCTATTCCTCGGCTGTAAAGGGGTTTCAAAGTCCGCCGTTTATATGACAGGCGAAAGCCTACAGGCTACCGACTCCAGCGGGATGAACGAAAATTATCCATCGGAAGAGCCAGGCGCTAAAGGCAATCCCCTCCCTCAGGTGAACGCGACGGTAGCGCCCGCTCCGGATAAACCAGTCAAAGCAATCGCTCTGACCTTTGACGACGGACCGGACACCGGCGATACCAAGGCGACCAACATGATCTTAAACGTTTTGGAAGAAACCGGGGCAAAGGCCACCTTCTTTGTCGTAGGACAGGCGGCGGCCGAATGGTTCCCCACTTCTGGTCCAGAAGCTATGAAACGAGCGGTTTCTCTGGGCTGCGAGATTGGAACTCATACTTACAGCCATGAAAACCTAAATAAAGCCGATGATGATGTGATTGCCGAAGAAGTCGAAAAAAGTTGTCAGGTCATCGAAAATATCACTGGACAAAAAGTGAAATTGATGCGCCCTCCTTATGGCAACGCCAACGAGAACGTCCTCTCCAAAGTAGATCTTCCGATGATTCAATGGGATGTGGACACCCTGGATTGGGAAACCAAAGATCCGGATAAAACGGTGGAAAATATTTTAAATTCCGTTAAACCCGGCTCTATCGTACTGATGCATGATATTTATGGACAAACAGCGGAGGCTGTTGAAAAAGTAATTCCAAAGTTAATAGAAGAAGGATACCAACTGGTCACCGTCAGCGAGCTTTTCGAGCTTTACGGTAAAGACCTCGAGGGCCACCAGCAATACTATTATGCCAGGTAACAAATCTGTGTACGTATCTATAGTGGAGTTTTTATTCTATAGAAAATTGTCCTCAGGGAAAAATAAAGGAGTTTGCATTTTTTGCAAACTCCTTTTCATTCTATTGGACACTCTATCGGAATTTCCCAATTCTGATCTTCTTTCGCCCAAATTCTTATGGCTTTTTATAGCTTTTCAAAGACCAGCGTAGCTTGAATACGATCTCCTCCCAGCATTCCTTTGCTGCCTCCATTTGAGGTGGCGATGGTATGCAGCCGATAGCCCTTTGCCGCCTGTTCATTGATCACAGCTTCTAATTCCGTCAAGTTTCCAGAACCTGTCCCCATAAATTTCTCTTTTAAGGTCACCTGTAATACAACATACTGCAAGCTCTGCCCGGATGCCGTTGAAAATGTGGATTTGTCGTTATAATCTACCATGACTTCTCTCCTTTTTCTTAATAGATTAGATTGATATTAACACAAATCCGCTTTTTTTGCAACTGCCGTCAGAATCCATTCCCAAAACAAAGCACGATTTTGGTATCAAACCAAAATCGTGCCTTATCCACTTCTATACTGCTAATAATTCACTAATCTTCAATCCAAATCTCGCGGTAACGCACGCCCCAATCCGATGTCTTGGAATGGGAAGAAACCAGCAGATCAATCGTATGACCAGAAACGCCCGTATCCTGCGCGCAGTAAACGCCGTCTTTGCCCTCAATCTTGATCCGGGATCCCAGAGGAATCACAGAGGAATCCACTGCAATCGTGTAACCAGGTTCCATCTCTGCGCCCGTCGCCGTCTGTCCCGCATTACTGCCGTTACACTTAGAACAAGGGCAGTAAGCTGTAATTTTAAATGTTCCCAGGCTTCTCCAACCGTCTTTTGAGCTGGAAGAACTAGACCCTTCCGAATTATTCTTATTGGAAGAACTGGAATTTTCCTTCTTCGAGGAACTAGAGTTATCCTTCTTAGAAGAGCTGGAACTATTCTTTTTGGAAGAGTTATTTTTTGACTCCTGCGCTGCTTTTCTCGCAGCAGCTGCTTCAGCGGCTGCCTGACGGGTTTCCTCCCGGTCATTCACCTCCGCCTGGAGTTCCGCCTCCTCCGAGATGGTCATTCCCACCGAAAGTCCCGATGCAACAGACACATAATCTGCATGAATATAACCGACTGCCTGAGTCGTCAATTGAATCTTTACCCAAGAATCCTGAAGTTCCAACACGCTAAAGTGCATTCCTTTGCGGATAACAGCCAAAAGATCTGCTTCTTCATCTGGACCGGAACGTACGCAAAGCTCGTCGGTCACAACCGTAGCCACCTGAGGATTCATCTCAGACACCAAAGCCTCCGCCGGCTCTCCCGTTACCAAATAAGAACTGAGAACCCAGCCATTCACTTCTCCGGAAAGAATCCTACTCCACTCTTCCCCGGTCTCCTGAATCTTCACTCCGGCGCCACGATAAAGCCGCCCAACCAACTCTCCGTCTTCTCCTGGAGTCTGGCGGACATTCAACGCTACGCTGGCGTTAACCACGCCAAGCTCTTCCGGCGCATTCTCGCTCACAGGCGATTCCTCTGCCTTGCTCTCCTGATAGGCCTGCTCTGCCCGAAGCTCCGCGGCCGTCAATTTTGTCTCATCAACCGTTGTGCTTTCCTGTGCGGCTCTGCTCTCTGCCGCAGCGGCTGCTTCTGCCTCCAATGCAGCCACATCAATTCCTTCCGCAAATTTCAATCTGCTCTCCGGAACCGCAGGTTCCGTCTCCTGAATACTTTCCGGAGTTGTCTCCGGTGCTTCTGTCGCAGGCTCCTTTACCTGTGCCGAAAGCGACGCCGCCATCTGGGCGATCTGTCCATGGATATCTACCATAGGAAGGGGATCTCCTTCCTCCTGTCCCTCTTTTTCTTCCGATATGGTGGAGATGCCTGCTGCCTCTACTTGACTTACTTTATCTGTTCTTACTGCCGTATAAGCCAGCTGGAGGCAAAATACAGCGGCGATAACAACGTAAATGATTACGTCGCTTTTCTTCCTCTTCATAAGAACCTCCTAATTTCTTACTCCATTTTTTCATATTATATTACCAAGATACGAAGTTTATTACATAAATGTTACAAAAAGAATATATCATCATTAAGGAAAAATGTCAACCCCCTCCCACTTTCCGGCCTAAAACACAATATTTTGTGGTCCATGCCCCCACCTGAAAAGAAAAAGAGAAAGCGTCAGTTCGACACTTTCTCTTTATTTTTTCTACCGATTTTGGCGATAAGCTTCGTACATTAAAATCGAGGCGGCCACAGCTGCATTTAAAGATTCCACTTTTCCTTCCATTGGAATCCGGATATAAGTATCCGCCAATGCAGCTAAGGAGTCTGTCAAACCATTCCCTTCATTTCCGATCAAAAATGCGGTAGACTTTTGGTAATCCACCTGATCGTAAAAACAGGTCCCTTTTAAATGAGCGGCATACACCTGAAACCCTCGCATTTTCAAGGCTTTTACATCTGTCTGTAGATTTTCCGTCACGCAGTAAGGAACCCGGTAAATAGCCCCCATGGTAGCCCGTACCACCTTTGGATTATAGCGATCCGCCGTCTCTCGGTCAGCTAAAATGCCTCCCACTCCGGCAGCCTCCCCAGTTCGAATAATTGTTCCCAAATTTCCAGGGTCCTGAATGCCTTCCAGGACAATCACAGGACCTCCGGATAGCAAGTCTTCCAGCGTAAACTTCTGTTGTCTGGCCACTGCAAGAATTCCCTGAGGCGTTTTCGTATCCGACATATGACGGAACACTACATCTGGTATAGGCTCGGCCCCCACTTCGGCAGCAAAATTCGAATTTTCTTTATTAATTAAGTAAGATTCCGATGCAAACACACGAATTCGCAAGGATTCCGGAAGTTCCTTAATTATCTTTGTTCCCTCTGCGACAAAAAGTCCCGTCTCCAGTCTTGCTTTTGTCCTAGTTTGAAGGCTGACGATCTGCTTCACCTGCGCATTGGATGTGCTCGTAATCATCAGGCTCCCTCATACCAAATGGCGCTTTCTATCTCATAACCCGCCAGGCGCTCCCGCCCTTTTAGGCCCCCTAGCTCCATCAAAAAGCAAAGCTTTACTACCTGACCGCCAAGACGTTCTACCAGATGAATCATCGCTTCCGTGGTCCCGCCAGTGGCAATCAGGTCATCCACCAAAACCACTTTCTGCCCTGGGCGGATCGCGTCTTTATGAATCTCAATGGTTGCTTCCCCATATTCCAGCGCATAGCTCTCAGAGATCGTTTCACGAGGCAGCTTTCCTGCTTTTCGAATCGGAACCAGACTTTTATGAAAATGTTCTGCAATGGGAGCGGCAAAGATAAAGCCCCTAGCTTCCGCGCCAACCACCACATCAAAATCTACATGTTCCACCATCTGCTTCATGCGCTCAACTGCCAGCGAAAAACCGTCCGCATCCTGCAAGACACTCGTTACATCCCGAAAAATAATTCCTTTTTTCGGAAAATCCGGAATACTTATCACATAATCTTCCAGCTTTTTCATTCTGTCTCCCTTCAACAGCAATAATTTTCTATTACAATCTGAAGGCTGCGCCTTCCCATGTATTCATTGATCGACGGGTAGTATGCCAACATCAGACAAATTCCATTCTTTTCGCCTCGTAACGCCTGTTCCCAGGCAGCGCTGCCAAACTTTCCAGCTACTCGCTGTTCAAATTCTTTTGCATCGCCAAAATAAATCCCATCCATCACAGTACCTGCGGCATTTTGAACCTGTAAGCGAAGAAAAGGCCGCGTCTTTCCCACAACAGACGCCCGACGGATCCAAAACTTTTTTTCTGCAAATAGTGGTTTCGGATTTCCCTTTCCAAAAGGCTCCAGAACCTCTATCTCCTCCACCAACTTTTCACTAATGTAGCCAAGAGGCATGGCCGCATCAATTCTTATTATAGGAACAAAGTCCTCTTCTGTCAAATGTGCTTCCCGATTTAATTGTTCCCTTAATATAGGAAGATTCTCTTTCGGAAGGGTCAAACCAGCAGCCATGGCATGGCCGCCAAAGCGGCTCATCAGCTTGCGACACCCTTGCAGTCCTTCAAACATATTATAAGCTTCGATTGACCGGCCAGATCCCTTGTATCCTTCTTCTACGCTTGTAACCACAATCACCGGATGATGGTACCGTTCCTTAATCCTGCCGGCAATGATTCCCACCAGGCTTTCATGGCATTCCTCCAAAGGAACCACCATCACCTTGTCTTCCTTAACAGACGAATGTTCAATCCATTCGATCGCCTGCTCGGTTCCCCGCACCGTCATCTCCTTGCGGGAGTCATTCAGAACTTTCAGTTGACTCGCCAAAGGCTCCGCCTCTTCCCGTGTCTTCGCCGCCAAAAGGGAAAACGCCTCTGCCGCTGTCTCCAAACGCCCCGCCGCATTAAAACAAGGACCTAGTACAAAACCGATATGATAGGAAGAAAGTCTTTCTTTCGCCAATTGATTGGCGTCGATCAGGGCCTGCAGTCCCGGTTTTTTTGTTCTGCGCAGCCGCTTCAATCCCTCCTTCACAAAAATCCGGTTTTCCCCTTCCAGATCCATCACATCCGCAACCGTAGCAATGGCTACGTATTCCAACAGATTTTCCAGTTCCTCTTTCGGAACGTTCTGCCGTTCGTATAAATATTGGACCAACTTATAGGCAACTCCTGCCCCACAAAGCTTTTTAAACGGGTATGGACAGTCCTCCTGTTTCGGATCTAAAATTGCTTCTGCTTTTGGCAATTGATAAATCCGGCTTCCATCCGCCTCCATTTGAAAAGCCACTTCATGGTGGTCGGTTACGACCAAGGGCAGCCCCAGCTCCGCGGCTCTCTCCGCCGCCTCAAAAGCAGCAATCCCATTGTCACAGCTGACAATCAGTCCTGCCCCCTCGGCTGCTGTTTCTTCCACAATTCGCCGGTTCAGGCCATACCCTTCCCGGATTCGATGGGGGGTCTTCACCGTTGCGGCGGCTCCCAGTTTCTGAAATCCTTCCAAAAGGATTTGTCCTGAAAAAATACCGTCCACATCAAAATCTGATGCAATAACAATGGGAAGTCCGGCTGCAATAGCACCCAGCACCACGTCGCCGGCTTTCTCCATATCTTTCATCTCTTGGGGAGCATATAAATCTTCCAATGTTCCATACAAATATTGCCGCATCTCTTGTTCCGTGCCAACGCCTCGATTGACCATCAGCCGAATCAACAGTGGGTCTACTCCGAACTGGCGTCCCAGCTTCTGAAAATCTGCTTTTTTTGCCTCCAGCACCCACTTTTCCATTTCATAACCTCAATTTCTTCCGTACACCCGCAAAAGATCGATCCCATCTCTCGATAAACTACAATGCTCTTCTCTGGTATGTTTCGCCCGATAAAGTATAGCACAAACTACCGGGGAATTCAATTTGAATCCTGGGAAATTGTCCGCATAGGAAGCCATGCTTTTCCATACATTGTACCATGAAGAATGAAAATCGCCTAATTGAGGAGGCGCCGCCCTCCGTACTGGAAAAGTTTGTATCTCAGCTCAACAACCCATTTACCTTCGTCCTCTTTGCAGCAGCCGCCATTTCCTTACTGTTGTCAGAGTACAGCGACGTTATTGTCATCTTAGTCGTAGTCCTCTTTAACGGCGTGTTCGGCGTTGTACAGGAAGGAAAGGCAGAACATGCCCTGGCAGCTCTAAAAAAGATGACGAGTCCTACCGCCTTAGTTCGAAAAGGCGATGTGGTCCGTCGTGTCCCCGCCGTATCCTTGCAGCCTGGCGATGTAGTACTTTTAGAAGCCGGAGACCAGGTTCCTGCCGACATAAAGCTGACCGAGGCATCCCATCTGGCGGTAGAGGAATCCGCTTTGACCGGAGAATCCTTACCGGTACATAAATCAACGGGGCAATCTGTTTTCATGTCCACACTCATTACCGACGGACGCGGGGAGGGCGTCGTAACAAAGATTGGGATGGACACGGAAATTGGAAAAATTGCGGCTCTCATTCATAAGAGTGAAACCATTCAAACCCCTCTTCAAAAACGTCTGGGTAAGCTTGGAAAATCCTTAAGCATCCTGGCTTTGATTCTTTGCGCGCTTTTGTTCGCTCTTGCTTTGATTATGGGCAGGGATGTGGCGGAAATGTCAGTCACTGCAATCTCTTTAGCTGTAGCGGCGGTTCCGGAAGGTCTCCCCGCGATCGTAACGATCGTGTTGGCCATTGGCGTCAACCGGCTGGCCTCTGCCGGAACTATTGTACGAAAGATGCCTGCAGTAGAAACTCTGGGCTCTGTCTCCGTCGTCTGTTCCGATAAAACCGGTACGCTCACGCAAAATCGAATGACGGTCACAGCCTATTATGAAAATGGAAAAATTTTTTCCGCTTCCGAGCGAAAGCCTTCTCGACTTTTAGACGGCTTTGTCCTTTGTAATAATGCACTTTTAGCTGGACGACAACGGATTGGCGATCCGACGGAGCTGGCCTTCCTGGATTGGGCCATGTCCCACAAAACCTATAAGGAAGCACTGGAAATTCGTTATCCGCGAATCGATGAACAGCCATTTTCCTCTGAAACCCGCCGAATGATAACCCGGCACAAGAAAAATGGCCGTCTTGTTTCCTATATAAAAGGAGCTTCCGACGTAGTACTGGCGAACTGTACAGAATTTAATTCTTACGGTTCTGTCAAACCTCTGACTGCGGCGTCCCGCCGCATGATCGAGCAGGCCGTGGAGACCATGGCAAACGATGGACTTCGCGTTTTGGCGCTGGCGGAAGATCAGGTATTTCTTGGCCTCGCAGGCATGAAGGATCCGGTACGCCCGGAATCTCTCCCAGCCATTCGCCGTTTCCAAAACGCAGGCATTCAAACGGTCATGATCACCGGCGATCATCGAAATACAGCCTTCTCCATCGCCAAAGAATTAGAGCTGGCGGAACATCCGTCCCAATGTTTGACTGGCGAGGAACTGGACCGGCTCTCCGATGAAGAACTGAGTCAACAAATCGAACATTGCCGCGTTTTTGCCCGGGTTTCTCCCGGTCACAAAGTACGGATCGTCAAAGCATTCCAAAAGGCCGGGCACCTGGCTGCCATGACCGGCGACGGAGTCAACGACGCACCCTCTTTGAAAACTGCGGATATTGGAATCGCCATGGGAAAATGTGGTACTGACGTGGCAAAAGGGGCTGCCGATATGATTTTGACCGATGATAATTTTGCCACCATTGAAAAAGCGATTGCAGGCGGACGCGGCATCTATGAAAATATCCGAAAGTCCGTCCTTTTCCTGCTCTCCTCCAATTTCGGTGAGATCATGACCATGTTCACGGCTGTGGCGGCTGGGTTGGCGATGCCTCTGAAAGCCATCCATATTCTCTGGGTCAATCTGATTACGGACACTCTTCCTGCGTTAGCGCTGGGAATGGACAAAAACGATGAAGCCGCTTTGATGCAAGACCCTCCACGGGATCCAGAAGAAAGCCTTATGGCCCATGGCGGTTGGTTCTGCACTTGTTTTTACGGCGCTTTGATCGCCGGCATCAGTCTGTTTGCCTTTCTGATGCTGCCAGTCCTGATGCTCGGCCAATTGGATATGGAACTTACCCTCAGAAATCTCCGGATGGCCTTAGAGACCCCTGCCGTTTTAGCCAAAGCTCAGACCTACGCCTTTACTACCTTAGGCGTATCACAGCTTTTTCACGCCATTGGCATGAGGGACCAAAGGAAATCCTTCTTTGAGATGGACCATCTAGGAAATCCGATGATGTTGCTGGCTCTTATCCTAGGACTGGGCCTTCAGGTAGCTGTTACGGAAATCCCAGCGTTGATCCGTATTTTTGGCACTGCGCCTTTGGCGCTTCATGAATGGGGATTCCTGCTTGCGCTATCGGCAATCCCCCTTTTCGCCCACCAGCTTCTTTTATTAAGAAAAAGCGCAAAAAAGAAATGATAGAGAAAGGATATAACGCTAGGAAAATTGAAGTCTCCATGCTATAATAGCCATGCCTGTCTTTCGGATACCATTTTTGCATCCGGAAGGCAGGTATCCTTGTGTCATGTCAAAACTGGGTATAATAAAAAGAAATGGAAAAGAAAGGGGTATTTTTCATGATCGATATGACGCCAACCACTTATCTAGTAATAAAAATTGACGGGGACTATGCTCTTCTACGCCGGCTGGAAGAGGAAAATGCAGAACCGATTTCCGTTGCCCGCGCCCTGCTGCCGGAAAATATCCAAGAGGGCAGTCGCTTGCTCCGCGAATTTTTAGAATATACGTTGTTGGATTAGCCGGAGGGATAACATGAAAAGCAATACAGCAAAAGAATACGCGATTATTACCTTTGGCGCTCTTCTTGTGGCTATCGGCGTATATCTTTTTAAATTCCCCAATAACTTTGCCTTCGGCGGCGTAACTGGTTTTGCCACAGTTGTCGCCAAATTGACGCCGCTTTCCGCATCCATGGTCAGTACGATTTTGAATATTCTGTTTCTGATCCTTGGCTGGGTTTTCCTTGGAAAAGAGTGTGGAATTAAGACGATCTATGGTACGGTTATTTTTACTATCCTGCTCTCCATCTTTGAATGGGTCGCTCCAATGAATGGGCCTTTGACTCATCAGCCAATCCTGGAGTTAGTCTATGCGATTGCTGTGCCAGCGGCAGGCGCCGCTCTCTTATTCCGTCTGGATTCTTCCACCGGGGGAACGGAAATTCTGGCGATGATCTTAAAAAAACACACCAGCCTGGATATTGGAATGGCATTATTACTCACTGACCTCTTACTGGCTGCATCCTCCTTTTTTGTTTTTGGAGTGGAAACAGGCTTGTTTTCTCTCGCCGGTCTGGTGGTAAAATCTTTGATTATCGACAGCATGATCGCCAGCCTAAACCGGAATAAATACTTTACCATCGTCTGCAGCAAACCGGATTTGATCGTAGACTACATCAATAACACGCTGCACCATGGTTCCACACAGACTGGGGCCACCGGCTCTTACACCGGAAGCCATAAAACCATTATCTACACGGCGATCAAAACAAAAGAAACGCGAATGCTGGTAAACTACGTCAAAAAAGTAGACCCGCATGCGTTCTTGTTTATCCAAAATTCCAGTGAAATCATCGGGAAAGGGTTTCTCTCTCATTAAAAAAATGTGCAAAAAATCCTCCTGCTTTTCTTGACGAGGGCACCCGGAACAGTTATAATAGGCTTAGCAAGAGAGCCGTTAGCTAGATGCACCTAGCCGCCGGCAGGATAATTCCTAAAAGTAGCGCCTTATCTTACCAGGACTGATATGTACCCTCTTTACTGGACAAAACCAGTAAGGAGGGTATTTTTATGCGTTACTCTTATGAGTACAAAAGAAAATGTATTGAATTGTATCGTCAGGGCCGATGGCCTGAAACTCCCATTGGAATTAAAGAACCAAAAAATTTCCATGATATGATACGACGGTGGGTAAGAATGGAAGATACTAATGGACCAGAAGTATTAAAACATAAAAACTTTAATAAAAATTGGACACCAGAACAAAAACTTGAAATAGTTTCTCAAGTCCTTGCAGGTCGTTCTTTACAAGATGCAGCATTTTCATCAGGTATTACTGGCGGACTGCTTTATCAATGGGTTCAAAAATATAAGACAAAGGGCTATAATGGTCTGGTAAACAGAAAAAAAGGTCGCCCAACTAAGGAGCCTCAAATGAAAACGAAAAAGGTAAATATTAATAATCCCAGGCCACTTGACGAAACGGAACGGGAAGAATTGATACGTCTGAGAGCTGAAAATGAATATATTAAAGCAGAAAATGAAGTAATAAAAAAAGAGATCGCCTTGAGAGAAGAAAAGCAAGCTGCGCTACTCAAGGCGAAAAAGCAGCAATCATCAAAGAACTCCGAGAAAAAGGATACCAATTAAAACACCTTTTAAAAGCAATGGAAATGGCAAAATCAACCTATTATTTTGAGCTAAGCAAAACAGATTCTGTAGAGTTGAGAAATAGGGAGTTGGCAGATAAAATCAAAGATATTTTCAAAAAAAACAAAGGCAGATATGGTGTTCGCCGCATACATAAAGAACTGGTGAACAAAGGATATAAAGTCAATCACAAGCGCGTTCAGCGGCTTATGCATAGTATGGGACTGTTAGGAAAACGCCCTAAGGAAAAATACCATTCTTATAAAGGCAAAGTTGGGAAGATTGCAGACAATCTCATAAATAGAGATTTCAGTACAACCGCACCATTACAAAAATGGACAACGGATGTATCACAGTTTCGTTTTTCATGGGGAAAATGCTATATTTCTCCGATTTTAGATATGAATACAAATGAGATTATTTCATACGATTTATCATTAAGTCCAAATATGGAACAGATCAATCGTATGCTGAATCGAGCCTTTGAGAAATTTCCATCTGTTAGAGGCTTGATATTGCACTCTGATCAAGGATGGCAGTATCAGCATGTCTCCTTTAGAAACACCTTAAAAGAACATGGTATTAGGCAGTCAATGTCAAGAAAAGGAAACTGTTATGATAACTGTATCATGGAAACTTTCTTTGGAAGACTTAAGAACGAGATGTTTTATGGATATGAGAAAGAGTACGAATCATTTGAAGATTTTGCAAAAGCAGTGGACGAATATATAAACTATTATAACAACGTAAGAATTCAGGCAAAAACAAAATGGATGCCCCCTGTAAAATACAGAGAAACATCCATGTGTTGTTGTGCCTAATTCATAAAATCAATGTGTCCAGGATTCTGGGTACATATCAGACGAGGGCGCTACTTTTTGCGTGTAAGTAAAACAGCAAGAGTTACTATAGCGCAAAGCATAATCACAAATTGGAACAAGTCCGCATATGTAACCATAGTACCAGCCCCCTTTTCTAAAGTCCGACGGCTGAGCATATCGCCCCAACGGCTCCCTTGATAAGCCTATTATACCTTCCGTTGATAAGGACACACGATCAACTAAAAGTCATGGTTATTGATTGACGAATCCCTGAAATAAAAAACAAAGACAGTGCTTTTCTAAGAAAAGAAAATAAGATAAAACAACGATATGCCAAAGATGGGAATATCCTTCCAGGAAATAAAATATTGAAATAAAAAAGCGGATAACGGGAATCGAACCCGCCTATCCAGCTTGGGAAGCTGGTGTTCTACCAATGAACTATATCCGCATAAAAAAACTATTCAATTTGCTACCCGTATATTATCCTCGATAATTTCACTTTTGTCAAGTGTTTTTACAGGTTTTCCCATATGCCCCAAAACCAAATGCGGAAAATCCTATAAACATAGGATTTTCCGCATTTATTCTTTCCTAATCTAAAACGATCTTTCTTCCTTCCTCCGCTGACCGGTAGGCTCCATAAATCACTCGCATCACATCATAGGCCAGATAAAAATCCGAATCCGGTTCCCGGTCAAAGGCAATGCACTCCATAAAGTTTTTCAACTCGCCCGCATAGCCACGGATAATTTCATCTGAGACAAACGCCTGATTCCAACCCGTCTTCTGCGGAAGCATCTCTGAAATATGCACACCATCCAGGCCCTCTTCATCCATGAAGTAAGTGTTCAGGATATCGCACGGATTCAGATTGCAGCGCAGAGAAGCATCGTGGGCATAGACATTCACCGTATTGCGGGAACCGCCCAATACAGCGTCCGAACAAATCGCCACACACTTTGTCCCGTCCCAAAAAGTCACCGTCACCACCGCTACATCTTCCACATCCACCGGATGAGCGTTGATATAGCGATGCTTTTCCTTCTCAATGGACGCTGTCTGCACGCCGGTATCCGCCACTACGCTGACAATTCCAAACTCTTCCCCCCGCGCTTTTGCCTCCTGGCGCTTCAGCCAAAGCATAGCGGTCAGTCCATGAATTCCATTCCTCATCAAAGTGCCGCCGCCGATCTGATTCCAATGGCCTCCCTTCGGCGAACTGGACCCGATCAAGGTATTCTCACTGTTCATAAAAACAATCTTGCTCTTTTTAGCCCGAAGAATTTCTGCTGCTTTTTGTATTGGCGGCGCATAGACTTGATTTTCCGCGTACATGAATTTCTTTCCGCTGGTTTCCATGACAGTCCGCAACTCCTCCATCTGCGCCAGAACACTCTCGTACATAACAGATTTTGGAACCGTTTTTCCAATGTTGTCCTCGCCATTTCCCACATAACCAGTCAGAGGTTTTTCACAAATAACATGTTTTCCAGCCTTTAGCGCCGCGATGGCAATCGGAACATGCAGGGTTTGATTGGTATTGATATCCACCACATCGATTTCCGGATCCCGGATGATATCCCAGTAATCCATCGTAACAACTTCATAGCCATAGCGTTCTTTCATCGCCTCCGCCTTCGCCCGATTCGAGCCGCCGCAAACGGTTTTCAGGCGGACTGGAACTCCCACCATATTTTCATAACCGCCTCCATGGAGTTCACAGCCATAGCCAGTTCCTACCATACCCACCACGATTGGACGATCCACTTTCTGCTTCATGCCACTTTCCCTCCTAACAAAATACTTTCTTCAAATATTCAATCCCACGCCGGGTAGCCGTTTCTACGTCAGGCAAAGGTTTGCACTCAATCGTAACCCATTTTTCATAATTTGCTTCCCGCAGGACGCGGGCAGCTTGATAGAAATCAAAATGCTGATCATCCGGCAAATTTCTTCCCTCATCCGAGACATGAAAAAGAACCAGTTTTGACAAAGAGCGGCGGATCGCTGCCGGTACGTCCGGATCCTCGCTCAGCATATGATATGTATCCCCATTGTAAAGCAGCCAATCTGAGTTGAATTTTTCTAAAAAGCCCATTGTCCGCTCCGTAGAATTAAACACGTCCCCATCGTACCGATTGATCTGTTCAAACACCGTAGGCGTCTCGATGCTGGCGCCATACTCCACCACTTTCCCCAGCGTCTCTGTCAAGATATCCTCAAAATTCTGATCGCTTTGTCCTGGAACTTTTCTGCCTCGCAGATATCCAATCAAAATCTGAGAATTCAATTCTTTTGCCAGATCCAACTGACGTTTCAGCCGCTCTACCGTGGCATCCCGCACCTTTTTGTCTGGGTGGGTCATGCTCATACCTTCCAGAGTATAGGCAAGGCCCGTCGTCACAGCCGAAGCTTCCAGGCCATGGGAATCCAAAATCCGCTTCAACTCTTTTCCATTATAATCCCTTGGGTCTTGAATTTGCAACTCAATTCCATGAAATCCCAACTGCTCCGCCTTTTTTGCACACTCCTCATAAGAATTTCCCCTGAGTGGAAAAGGAACGTCCTTGCTTAATTCTCGATCTACTGTGCACACGCTAAATTTCATAGGATTCCCCCCTACCGTTCAATCTCCACCGGCACATAGATGCAAGCTGTCACACTGCAGTACTGATGCCAGGGATACTCTCCGTTTTCTCCATAAATCCTATCATGGGCGCTGCCAGGAGCCAGCATAAATTCCCGGTAGAACGTCTCCTCTTCCTTTTCCCGAAACAGCTGCACTTTTCCCATGCCTTGCAATTGTATATGTACCTCATTCACATCTTTTGCATGGGTCTTATGAGGCCCTGATGGGGACATCGGCGCCGCATAGCAGACCGTTACCGAGGTATCTTCTGTCAATGCTATTTTTTCTGTCTTATGATAGGGAATTCCTTTCTGGTGTTCCTGCCCTGACCACTCATACAAAGACTTCCAAGTTTTCTCTATCAAAGCTGCTGTTTCCGGGCATGTGACATCGTATCGGTCATAATTTCGAAACACCAACGCCCGCTCCACGTCGTTGATAACCACGCCCTGAAGAATCGCCGCCTTTAACGGTTCTAAGGGAAGTCCTTCTATGTCAATAACGCCGTGTGTTTTATAGGCCAGGTTAATGACAATACTCTTCGGCTCTACAAAATACGCTGCTTCGTTCTCTACAAACTCCACATCCTCAAAAAAAGGTCTGGCAAAGTCTAATTTCTTTATGCTCATCCCTGCTCCTCCTATCGGTCAATTTCAATTGGCATATAAACGGCGCGGGTAATGCTGTGGTATTGATGCCACGGGTACTCCCCCTTCTCATTGTAAAACTTGTCGTGGACAATTCCCGGGGCCATGATAAATTCCTGATAAAATGTGCTGGTATCGTTTTCCTCAAATTTTTGCATCTTGCCAAACCCACGAATCTGCGCGTGAACTTCGTCAAAATCCCGATCATGATCCCGATGCGGTCCCGACGGAGCCATCGCTTCGGTAAAGCATACATTCAATTCCGTATCTCCGCCCACACGCACCTTGGGCGATTTAAAGTAAGGAATTCCTTTATGACGCTCAATACCAGAACACTCATAAAGGCTCTTCCAACTGCTCTTAATTCGGGCAATCACCTCCGGATCTTCAATATCGTATCGTTCATAATCCAGAATAACCAACGCACGGCCAATGTTCTCCAACCAAACGCCTTCCACTATCGTTCCCTTTAAAGGAAGAAGCGGAATCCCCTTGATCCAGATCGTCGTCTGGCTCCTCTCCGCCAGATTGATCACCATACTTTTCGGTTTTACAAAATATCTTTCCTCATTTTCCACGTATTCCATCTCAAATAGCGGTTGCCCAAAATCCAGTTTTTGAATGCTCATGTTTCTCCTCCTATCGATAGTTTTCACGTTCTTATTTACATTATGTGCTATAACACATGACCGTTTTCGGGCTTCATCGCCATCTCTTTAGGCCTATAAGTCATAACACTTTTTCACTTTTATCATTATGTGATATATCACAAAGTCTTAAATTCATCCCTTGATATGTTTTTACATTATCATTACTTTTAAAATCTGTCAATCCATTTCTTGTGCTACACCTAAAAACATTACTTTTTTAATCACTACGTTTGGTTTCTCTCTCATTTTTAGCTTTTATTCTTATTTTTTTATCTTGTATCTTTTCATTCTTTTTCGAACGTCTTTTCCCGTTCTGCCATCTTTCTTCCTTTATAATATTTCACACCTTAGACACATCTTCATTCTTGTACTTTTCTATTGACTTTCCATCAAAAATGAGCTAATCTTATCACAGAAATTTTCTGCTCATATTTCAGAAATGGAGGAATCACATTGGCCAGCAATCAAGATAATAAAATTATTGCGCTCAACTATTTAAAGAAACAGATCATCACTTGCGCTATGCCGCCGGGTTCCCCGATCAACATCAATGACATTGCCGAAAAATTGGAGATCAGCAAAACGCCCGTCCGCGAGGCATTACTGGAACTGCAATATGAAAACTATATTACCGTTATCCCCAGAAAGAAAACCATTGTTTCCCGGATTTCGTTGAAAGACCTAGAATACGTCTACGACGCCCGTTCTCTGATCGAGCTTCATATCATCAGCCATATTTCCCTTGGAGATATCAAGAAACACAAAGAGATGTTGACCTCTTTAAAAAAGAAATGGCAAAATATAGATGTGGCCGGGCAAACCAAAGAGGACTATATCACCTTTTTGCAGGCAGACTTAGAGTTCCACAGTTCTTTGATTCAACTGTGCGAAAATCCTCATCTGGTACATTTCTGCCAGGAGTTGATCTATAAATCTCAGCGTTTCTGGTATATGGCGCTTTTCAACAATCAAGTGGATCGTGTACGGGAAGAACATATGCAAATTTTAGACGCGCTTTTAAAAGGCGATCCGGTAAAAGCCGCCGGTTTCGAGCAGACACATATCTCTGCGTCCAAGGCGCTTTCGATTTTGTCGGATTAAGTTTACAAGGGGGAGGCCAGCTCAGAGTTACGAAGCCCGCAGGCCTCCCCCTTACTTTTTCTCTACGCAAAAAGAGAGCGTCGAAGCGTGCTTCTTATAAGACGTTCGGAAAATTCAACAAAAATCAATCAGCAAGTGCAAATCAACCGCGTGATTTCAAAAATCATATAATTTCCCATCTTAAAAACAGTAAATTTCTTACTTCTCCCAAAATGTACTTCACTTTTTGAGTTGTTGTGATATAATGATTATTATCAAACAAATTTTATAATAAGAATGACTGTTTATTTCTCGCAAGGGGGCAGCTATATCCTTTTTTGAGCATAATAACTATATGAATTTGACAAAAACACAAAGTTTATCCAGTTATTGTGCGGGCGACTTATGATTGCCTAAGATTTGTTTGGCAACGTCAGAGGGGGGCGTGGTTTTTGTCACCACTTTTTTAAGAGAATCCAACGGAAAGGAGATCGTATTATGAAAAGGTTTTTTACCGTTATAGTAACTATAATTGCTTTTTGGTCAATTTCTTGCAACACTGCTTTTGCCGCATCAAATACATACGCTCTGGATGAGTTGGAACTTCAAGTAACCATTCCAACAGGTTACTCGGTTATCACAAGAAACACCTCTGCCAACGACCCAATATTTAGCGATTTTGGTACTACAAAATCGGTGCTTATCCGTCAGTTTGAGGCAAGCAATATCTATTTGAATGCCGTCTCCGATACACACTACGAAGAAATCGTTGTTACAATGGTGGAGACTCACTCAGACAGTCTCAGTTTGTATAGCGATACAGAACTAAACATCTTAGCTTCAACACTGGTAAATCAATATGCCAACTATGGTATCGATGCTCCAAAGTATGAAATTTACCAGCACTCGCAGACCAAGTTTATCAAATCGTATTTTGCCGACACAGATAACGCAGTTCATGGCTTGCAGTATTACACGATATATGATGGTAAGGCAATGAATTTTACAATGCGATCCTACGAAGGAAGTCTATCTTCTAGACAGGAAGAAACAATCAAAACAATTGTGGACAGTATTATTTATGACCATGCTCTGCCGGCTGCCGCCCCGGGTGAAGATACGAATGAATTCACTCATACGGATACAGATTCAGGTGTGACATTTACCGTCCCTACGAACTGGAAGCAAGAAGATTTCACGAAAGATAGAGAATTCATTGATGTTAAGTTTGTTTCCACCAAGGAAGATGGTTGTATGATAATTTTTGGCAGTATTGATATGTGGGGGCAGATGTCCGCATCCGATAGAGTTGGGCATACCCGTGCTGACCTGAACAATTCTGCTTTTACAAAGTCTGATATTGCCGCCATGTATAATACAACCGCAGATAAAATTTCTACGGTTACATATAACGGAGTACCCTATTTCAAAGGTGAGATCAACCATTCTTACACTGCTTACGGCCTTGATATTTTGGCTACAATGACCCAGTTGATTCATATTGATAATGGTTGGATATATATGTTCCAGTTCGGCGGCACAAGCGCCAATAAACTTTATTCTGATTTTGAAAGTTTGCTCAACAGTGTACAATATCCCACTGTTTCTGATGTGGAAGGGATTGACTCTGTCAACAATGCTGCTTCGGCTTTCGACAATTCGGACAATAATTCTAATGATAATTCGGTCATAATTGCAGTGATACTGCTGCTGGTCATCGCAGCAGTAATTGTGATTGCAGTTGTGCAGTCCCGTAAAAAGAATACCAAAACCGCAAATCATGCCAGTTATGCACCAATTTGTGATACACCTGCTCCGGAACTGTCGGACAAATCCGAACCGGCTATTTTTTGCGAGAATTGTGGTCAGGCATTGCTGTCAGATAGTAAATTCTGCTATGTGTGCGGTACCCCAATAATAAAAGGGGAACCAAAGATGATTTGTAACAAATGTAATCACGAATTACCAGATGATAGTAAGTTTTGCCCATACTGCGGCAACAAAATAGAAAGAGCGGCAGATGATGAGGCCAGCATTGATGATATGACTCCAGAGGAAGCATTGAACGCAATTCTTAAAATGCAGGCGAAAGAAACCATTAAGACAATGGAGGCAAATAGCCAGACACAGCCCAATAACGAAGGTGATGTCGATTTCGGACTTGTTCCCGAAAAACCGATTTTCACTCTTGCTCTGATGTCTGCTGGCGGCGAAAAGGAATACCTTAACAAACTCCATACTGTCAACGGCGAAAAAATAAAATACAATCGCCGTGGTTCTATAAGCGTTGACGGTATCAACGGTATGATTGATATTTACGATACATACCTGCCTTCCGGACAACATTATAAGACGATCTACATCAATATGTATGGTGCCAGGAAATCGACCAAAGCACCTGCTGGATTTGTCTTGGACAATGCAGAAACGCAGGCCCATCCTGCCCCCTAAAAGAAGCAACCGATTAAGACCAAATATGGCTGCAATGATTTTGACGCATCACATTTTTGGATATATCATATCGATGCAGCAGAAGGTAACGGATACCACGCTTATCCGGAATGCCATTAAAGAAAGGACGGACAGCCGAAGCTGTCCGTCCTTTATCACTTCTTATTTGCTGTAAACTTCTTCCAATTTCTTCAGATGCTCGTATTTTGCTTTCGCATTGGCTTCCGCCTGCTCGAACAGCTGCTCTGCTCTCTCCGGATTCTTCAGAGCCAGGGAGGTGTAACGAACCTCGCCCTTCAGGAAGTCCTGATAGCTCTCGGTAGGAGCCTTGCTATCCAGCTGGAACGGATTCTCGCCTGCCTCAGCCTTGCGAGGATCGAAGCGGAAGTTATGCCAGTAACCAGCGGCAACCGCGTTCTTCTCTTCGGTCTGAGCCTTGCTCATGCCGGCCTTGATACCGTGGGTGATACAAGGAGCGTAAGCGATGATCAGGGACGGTCCATTGTAGCTCTCCGCCTCTACGAACGCTTTGATGGTCTGATTGTAGTCGGCGCCCATGGCAACCTGAGCCACGTAAACGTAGCCATAGCTCATGGCAATCGCCGCCAGATCTTTCTGCTTCACATCCTTACCGCCTGCTGCGAACTGAGCTACCGCGCCGACATTGGTCGCCTTGGAAGCCTGGCCGCCAGTATTGGAGTATACTTCCGTATCAAATACCAGGATGTTCACGTCACGGCCGCTAGCCAGCGCATGATCTACGCCGCCGAAACCGATATCGTAAGCCCAGCCGTCACCGCCAAGGATCCACTGAGACTTCTTGCTGAGGAACTCTTTATCCTTCAGTATTTCCTTAGAAGCCTCGCAGCCGCAAGCCGTCAGAGCAGCGATCAAAGCCGTCGTAGCAGCGGCGTTCTCGGTGCCGTTCTCGTAGGTAGCCAGATAATTCTCGATGGCAGTCTTTACATCGCCTTCGCCTACTTCCGCCAGAATCTTCTCCAGTTTTGCCTTCAGGCCGTTCCGGATCGTGGACTGAGCTAACTGCATGCCAAGACCAAACTCAGCGTTATCCTCGAACAGGGAATTGGACCAAGCCGGGCCATGGCCCTTCTTGTCTACCGTGTAAGGAGTGGACGGCGAGGAGTTGCCCCAGATGGAGGAACATCCCGTTGCATTTGCAATATATGCTCTATCGCCAAACAGCTGGGTCATCAGCTTCGCATAAGGAGTCTCGCCGCAGCCTGCGCAAGCGCCCGAGTACTCTAACAGCGGCTGTTTGAACTGGCTGCCCTTTACTGTGGTAGGTTTGAACTTAGCCGCAACTTCTTCCTTCTCCGGAAGAGTCTGAGCCCAATCAAATACTTTCTGCTCGCCCATATTGGACTCCAGAGAAGTCATGGTCAGAGCCTTCTCACCCTTCTTGCCAGGGCATACATTCGCACAGGAACCGCATCCGGTACAATCCATCACGGTTACGGTCATAGCAAACTGATATCCCGGCATACCGGTCATCGGAACCATCTTCATGCCTTCCGGCGCATTCTTCGCTTCTTCGTCGGTCAGAGCGATCGGACGGATAACAGCGTGCGGGCAGACATAAGAACAGAAATTACACTGAATACAATTGGTCGGATTCCAGGTCGGAACATCCACTGCGATGCCGCGCTTCTCGTAAGCAGCCGCACCGGAAGGAGTGGAGCCGTCCACATACTCGGTGAAAGCGGAAACCGGCAGATTCTGGCCATTGTGAGCGTTGATCTGCTTCTGAACGTTGTTAACAAAGTCCACAACATCCTTACGGTCGCCATTTACTTTCTCGATCAGTTCTTCGTCCCCAGCTGTCTTCCAGCTCTCCGGAACCTGAACCTCTACAAAGTTCGTTGCGCCGGCATCGATGGCATCGTGGTTCATCTTTACGATCTTCTCACCCTTTCTGCCATAGCTCTTGGTCGCAGCTTCCTTCATGTATTTGATCGCGTCATCTTTCGGAATCACGCCGGAGATAACAAAGAACGCAGACTGCAGAATCGTATTGATTCTTCCGCCCAGTCCGATCTCCTTGCCGAGCTTGATGCCGTCGATGGTGTAGAATTTGATGTTATGTTCCGCAATATAGCGCTTCATCTGGCCAGGCAGATGTTTCTCCAGGCCTTCCATATCCCAAGGGCAGTTCAGCAGGAAGCTGCCGCCGTCCACCACTTCCTGTACCATGTCGTATTTTCTGACATAGGAAGGGTTGTGGCAAGCGGTAAAGTTGGATTTGGAGATGAAATAGGTGGACTTGATCGGATCTTTACCAAAACGCAGGTGGGAGATCGTCAGTCCGCCGGACTTCTTGGAGTCATACTCAAAGTATGCCTGCGCATACATATCGGTATGATCGCCAATGATCTTGATGGAGTTCTTGTTGGCGCCGACGGTTCCATCTGCACCAAGGCCCCAGAACTTACAGGAAATCGTGGAAGCCGGAGTCGTAACCGGGTCCTCGCCGATGGAAAGAGACAGATTGGTCACATCATCCACGATACCGATGGTGAATCTCTTCTTCTCCGTATTGTTAAATACAGCGATGATCTGTCCAGGAGTCGTATCCTTAGAACCAAGGCCGTAACGTCCGGTAAATACCGGTACATTGTGGAACTTGCTGTCTTTCAGAGCAGCTACCACATCCAGGTACAGCGGCTCGCCCAAGGAACCAGGCTCTTTCGTTCTGTCCAGAACGCTGATCTGCTTTACCGTATCCGGAATCGCATCGATCAGGTGCTGTGCACTGAACGGACGATACAGACGAACTTTAACTACGCCGACTTTCTTGCCGGCAGCGTTCATGTACTCTACCGTCTCATCAATGGTCTCACATACGGAACCCATGGCAATGATGACATGCTCTGCGTCCGGAGCTCCGTGATAGTTGAACAGTTTATAGTTCGTGCCAATCTTGGCATTTACCTTATCCATGTACTCTTCTACAACAGCCGGGAAGGCATCGTAGTAAGGGTTGCAGGCTTCTCTCGCCTGGAAGAAGATATCCGGGTTCTGAGCGGAACCTCTCTGGCAAGGATGCTCCGGATTCAGCGCATGCTTACGGAATGCGTCGATGGCATCGTGATCTACCAGCTCGTCCAGATCATCGTAGTCCCAAACTTCGATCTTCTGCAGCTCATGGGAGGTGCGGAAACCATCAAAGAAGTTCAGTACCGGAACACGGCCCTTGATGGCAGCGCAGTGAGCCACTGCGGTCAGGTCCATAACTTCCTGCACACTGGATTCGCAAAGCATAGCAAAACCAGTCTGACGGCAGGCATAAACGTCCGAATGATCACCAAAAATGGACAAAGCATGGCTGGCAAGCGCACGAGCGGATACGTCAATCACGCAGGGAAGCTGTTCGCCGGCAATCTTGTACATATTGGGAATCATCAGCAGCAGACCCTGGGACGCCGTGTAGGTCGTCGTCAGAGCGCCAGCGGCCAGAGAGCCGTGCACAGCGCCAGCCGCTCCTGCTTCTGACTGCATTTCTACAATCTTCACTTCCTGGCCGAAGATATTTTTTCTACCCTCGGTCGCCCACTGATCCGCTACTTCTGCCATTACAGAAGACGGAGTAATGGGGTAGATCGCAGCAACGTCCGTATATGCATAGGAAACATGAGACGCGGCGTTGTTGCCATCCATGGTTTTCATTTTTCTTGCCATAGGTTTTAATCCTCCTAATGATATATAGTTCCTACCAAAAACTATCCACATTTCATTATATACGAAGGGCAAAAAAAGTCAAATATATATTCTTATATAAAGGACAAAATTTATCGAAAAAACGTAAGAATCCCAGTTTTTTCACCTTCCAGTCCCTCTGAGTCTCCACATATTTCCTTTCCCGTCCATCTCCCCGCAGGCAGCTAAGAAAAAGCTTATTTTCCGTTTGATTTTCTTGCACTTTTTCCATTTCTACGCTATAGTGGTTGGAGACATATTTCGGAGGATAAATCATGAAAAAGAAACAAATCATGGCCTGGCTAGGTATCATACTTCTGGCCGGTATGTATCTCGTGGATCTTGTTTTGGCTCTCATTGGAAGTCCCGCCGCCAAACAATTGCTGATGATCTCCCTTCTATGTACGGCAGCCGTTCCTATTTTGCTTTATGGGATTCAAATCGTCACAGGGAAAAATCAGAAAAAAGGGGATGGCGGAAAGGAAGAATAGGAAGATGAGAACTTCTTCGCTGATTGGAAATAAAAACTTTTACCGGATGGTCTTAGCCGTCGCCGTCCCGATTATGATTCAGAATGGAATCACCAATTTTGTCAGTCTGCTGGACAACATCATGGTGGGGCAGGTGGGGACGGAACAGATGTCCGGCGTCGCCATTGTCAATCAGCTGATTTTTGTGTACAATCTGTGCATCTTCGGCGGCCTGTCCGGAGCTGGGATTTTTACCGCCCAGTTTTATGGGCAAGGAAACGACGAAGGAATTCGCCATACTTTCCGCTTCAAGATTTGGATTGGCTTTCTGGTGACCCTTGTTGCTCTTTTGATCTTTGGATTCGGTATGGAGCCGCTCATCCGTCTTTACTTACATGAAAGCGGAGAAGCGGGAAATATTGAAAATGCGTTATTCTTTGCCAAGCAGTATCTGCGCATGATGCTGGTTGGCCTGATTCCCTTTTGTCTGGTTCAAATTTACGCCAGCACGCTGCGGGAAACCGGTGAAACGGTTCTGCCGATGAAAGCCGGCATTTTGGCTGTTTTCGTAAATATGTGTCTCAATTACATCCTGATCTTTGGGAAATTGGGCTTTCCTGCCCTGGGAGTGACCGGCGCCGCGATCGCTACCGTCACCTCCCGCTTCGTGGAATGCGGGATCGTCCTGATCTGGACCCACTGCCATAAATCGCTCCATCCTTACATAGAGGGGATCTACCGCACCCTGAAACTTCCCCGCCGTTTAACCGGGCAGATCATTTGCAAAGGGATGCCTCTTCTCGTAAACGAAGGGCTCTGGTCCGCCGGAATGGCCGTGCTGATGCAGTGCTATTCCATCCGGGGACTGGACGTGGTAGCGGGAATGAACATTTCCTCCACCCTGGTAAACCTGTTTAACGTAGTGTTTTTAGCCCTTGGTACTTCCATCTCGATCCTCGTGGGACAGCAGCTTGGCGCAGGAAAGATGGAGGAAACCAAGGACATGGATAAGAAAATGATCTTCTTTTCCGTTATCTGCAGTACTTGTCTTGCCCTGGTTTTGGCCGTTGTGGCCCCATTGTTCCCGAAAATCTACAATACCACCGATGAAATTCGGCGCTTGGCATGTGATTTTTTATGGATCGCAGCTCTTTTTATGCCCCAGCATGCATTTATGAACGCCGCCTATTTTACCCTGCGTTCCGGTGGAAAAACCTTGATTACCTTTGCCTTTGACAGCCTCTGCACTTGGGTGCTCAATATCCCTTTGGCATTTGTGCTCTCCCGTTATACCGGCCTGTCGATCTTCTGGGTATATTTCCTTTGCCAGGCCATCGATCTTTTTAAATCTGGGCTTGGATTCTATCTGGTAAAGAAGGGAGTATGGATTCACCGGATTGTAGAGTAATCTCTACACTTCCTCCTGCCATCCCTTACAGACGTCTACCCAGCCGTCACATTTCGAGTATTCTTCTAATTCCGGAATCGTCAGCTCAATCGCGCTGTTGCTGCTGCCGCAGGCCGGAAATACGGTCTCAAACCGCTTTAAGGACTCGTCCAAATATATTTTTACGCCTTCCTTGACCGCAAAAGGACAGACTCCGCCTACCGCATGGCCGATCTGCTCCACGGCCTCATCTGCTGTCAGCATCTTTGCTTTTCCGCCAAAGGCTGCTTTATACTTTTTGTTGTCCACCTTCGCGTCTCCGGCGGCAACAATCAAAAGGCTGACGCCATCTAATTGGAAAGACAAGGTCTTGGCAATCCGTTTCCCCTCGCAGCCAAGGGCCAACGCCGCCAAATCTACCGTGGCGCTGGAAACCTGGAATTCCTGAATCCGGTTCTCCACGCCCCACTGCTTAAAATATTCTCTTACCCGATCAATAGACATAATATTGACATTCCTCTTTTCTTCTCTCTGTTGGCTTTTCCGTTCCAGCTCATTCGTTCTCATACCGAATGGTTCTTTCCTTTTTCCAACTTCTTTCTCAATACTCCCGACACACCTGGAAGATATAAAATTTTAGGTAATAGGATTCCTCTGCCGCCCACAGAATCGGATGATCCGGCGACTGGGTGCGGAATTCTACCTGGCGGAGGCGTCGGTGCACATTTTCTGCCGCCTGATGAATCGTCTTCGTAAAAAGATCATAGGTCATAAAATGGGAGCAGGAGCAGGTAGCAAGGTAGCCGCCATCCTTCACCAGACGCATAGCCCGGCGATTGATTTCCCGGTACCCCTTCACCGCATTTTTTACAGAATTTTGCGACTTGGCAAAAGCCGGCGGATCTAGGATCACCACGTCAAACTGCTCCCCCGCCGCTTCCAATTCGGGGAGTAATTCAAAGACATCCGCGCACTGGAACCGAACCACATTCGATAAATCGTTCAGCTTTGCATTTTTTTCCGCCTGCCGCACGCCCACCTCCGACGCATCCACCCCCAAGACACTTTTTGCGCCGCTTATCCCAGCATTTAAGGCAAAAGATCCGGTATGGGTAAAACAGTCCAGTACGGTTGCCCCCTTGCAAAGCCTTTGGATAGCCAGGCGGTTGTATTTTTGATCCAGGAAAAATCCTGTTTTCTGTCCATTTTCCACGTCCACCTGGTATTTTACTCCGTTTTCCACGATCTCTACGATTGGCTCGAAGGGATCTGACAGAAAGCCTTTCACCCGCTTCATGCCTTCCTGTTCCCGCACTTTCGCGTCGCTGCGCTCATAAACACCTCGAATCCGGATTCCATCTTCCGCCAAAATCTCCGTTAAAAGCGTAAGAATCTGTTCCTTCATTCGGTCAATCCCCAAAGCCAGCGATTCTACCACCAGTACGTCGGAAAACTTATCGACGACCAGGCCCGGCAAGAAATCCGCCTCTCCAAAAATCACACGGCAGCTGCTGGTATCCACTGTTTTCTTTCGGTATTCCCAGGCATTTTTCAGCCGCTTTCGCAAAAATTCCTCATCGATGGAAGCATTGGGATTTCTCGTCATCATACGAATACGAATTTTTGAATGACGGTTGATAAAACCAATCCCCATGGGGTATCCATCAAAATCTTCTACCGCGAGCAGATCTCCATCCTCAAAACTGCCGTCCACCACCGCAATTTCATTGTCATATATCCACAGTCCGCCCGCTTTTAGTGTGCGGCCCGCTCCTCTTTTCAATTTGGCAACTGCCATTGTTTCTCCCTTTGGAGATATCATCTCCATTCGTTTCCTCCCTCTTCCAATCTTTGCAAAACTGCTTCCGGAAACTCATATTCCCGCAAAATGCAAGTCCGTGTACTATATAGACGGGACATCAAGGACGCCGGACTGTCCGGCAGCAGTACAGGCTCCCGCCCTTCCTCCAAAATCGGAATCCCTTCCTGCAAACGCCGAATCCGGCGCATCTCCGCCTCCGCCTCAGGCAAAGGAGAAGACGCCAAAATCGGCTCCAGCCGTTCCTCAAATTCCCGGTCCGGAATCTGATTGGTAAAGGCGCCCACATGGAGAATCGGGATGGCCCGGCTGTCTTTCTGTCGCAAATTCCGATAAATCGGATGTTTTCGCAAACTCTTTTTTAATTCCTCTTCTCCGGCGAAAGTAACCGCGATCTCTCGGTTTTCTGTCAGAGCCAGTTCCTGATACCGCAAAAGCAGTTCCTGGAGCGCGTCGGCAAAGGGAGAATATCCCATAGATACGTGATGGAGGCTGTCCCAAAACGCCCGATCGGTAAAATACAGAAATTCTGTCTTGCCATTGTGCTTTTCCACATAGCGAAGCAAGCCGTCCGGAGACGGAAATTCGCTGGTATTCTGCCCGATAAACCCTTCAGTCAAGGCCCGCGCCATAAACTCCAAAATCGCCACATGACGGTTAAAAAACACCTGTGTGTAAGAGTAATAACGGTTCATCAAAAATTGGTCCGCGATGGATATTCCCTTTGGGGAAACTCCGATGATCTCAACACCGCGGTAATCCCGCCTGACCAGGTTGCGCAAAAATAGCCCCAGTTCAAAACCTCCGTAACTGGTTCCGGAAAAAGTGGCGTCCCGCAGCAGATAATCGATTCGATCCGCATCCAGTTCGGAGTGAATCAGCTGTACCAGGCCGGAGATCTCTGGGTTTCGTTCTGCATTGCCGGTAATAATATCACAGATATGATCGATCGTAATCAAGGAAGAGCCTTTGCAGTGGCGCTCAATGATCTTCCGGATATCCGCGTCGCTGCGGATCAACCGCACGGTCAACTGCTCATGGTGAAAGGGATTCTCCGATGCCTGCATATAATTACAATTAGTTTTCCCCAGTCCGTCTAACTCTGCCAATACCCGCTTTTTCTGGTTTTCCGGAATCCGTTCCGGGTGGTCGGGCAGCGTCTTATAGGCCTGCTCTCCGACATGGGACAGCGGATAATGGCCGATATCATGGAGAAGCGCTGCCAGACGTACCAGCTGGCGTTCCTCGTCGGAATATCGCAGCTGTACCGCCATCTGGTCCGCAATATACATGACGCCGAGGGAATGGATAAAGCGGGTATGCTCCGCTCCCGGAAAAATCCAGTTGGTCAGGCTTAACTGTTTGATTCCCTGAAGGCGTTTAAAAATCGGAAGCTCCAGGATCTCTTTTTCCACGGCGGTGAATTCGATAAAGCCGTGGACGTTGTCTAAGATTTTGTCGATAAATTCAATACGGTAAGAATCCATGGGCCTCCTTTGGGGTAATCGTGGGGTGTCAGGCTTTTTTCAGAGTATCTTCGCTAAAACGCAGGTTTATCATAACGCTGTAAATGGATTGTTGTCAAGAATATTCCTTGGGGGTACCTTTCCTGTTCCATACCAGATCAATCATGGTTTTCGTTCCGCTAAAAAATGAATACCTCCCACCAACGGTTCTTCCTGCAAAACAGTTGGTGGGAGGCGCTCACTACATCAAAAATCCATTCCCAGCGGTTCGTTTTCCGCTCCTTACTTTACCGTTCTACTACTTTCACCTGAACGGGCGCGCCTTTTTCCAGTTCCACACTAAAAGACAGCTTCCCACTCCGGTTGGTCTCTACCAGCCCAACTTGTTCCCCATCGACAAAAATCTCGTACTCCGTCGACTCGGCCAACTCTAAGGTAATCTGAACATCCTGACTGCTCTCCAATTGGAAACTAACCCCGTTTTCCTTCTCCAGGAAATGGGTTACTGTGCTTCCCGGCACCGATTCGTATACAAATAGGCCGTTTCGTTCCAGTTTGGTGATCTCATCATAGGTTTTGACCTTGTAAACGTCGCCGCCATGTTCAAAATCTTCCCGTTTTCCCTTTTGTTCTCTCGTGTAATCGCCGAAACTAATGGTTCCGTCATTCTCGCTTTGCAATAATTCCGTCACCACTGACATGGGTATATCCTCCTTTATCCTGTGCGCCATGCGCTGTTTCCTGTTCTTTCATTATACTCGATGAATGAAAGTTCATCAATCTTTTGCAGAAAATATTAATTGATTCTTTAGTACTTTTACCTGCACCTCGGATCCAGTTTTCAAGCTGCCAGTCAAAATCTCCTCAGCCAGTTTATCTTCCAATTCTGTTTGAAGCGCACGGCGGAGCGGTCTTGCCCCATATTTCACATCATACCCTTTTTCGATCAGCCATTCTTTTGCTTTTCCCGTCACACTGAGGCGGAGACCTAAATTTTTCTCCAACCGGCTGCTGATATCTTTCAGCATAATCTGAAGAATTTCTTTCATATTTTCTTTATTTAGCGCATGGAACACCAGAATCTCGTCAATCCGATTGAGAAACTCTGGTTTAAAGATACGGCGGACCTCTTCCATCACCCCGTTTTTCATGGTTTCATAGTTGGTCTTCTCATCGTTCTTCGCCGCAAAACCAAGGGTTTTCGGAGACAAAATCCGCTCTGCTCCTGCGTTTGAAGTCATAATCAAAATGGTATTTTTAAAATTCACCTTCCGCCCCTGGGCGTCGGTGATGTGACCATCGTCCAGCACCTGCAAAAGGATATGGAATACATCCGGATGGGCTTTCTCAATCTCATCGAACAAAATCACGGAATAGGGATTCCGTCTCACTTTCTCACTTAACTGCCCGCCTTCTTCGTATCCCACATAGCCAGGCGGAGAACCGATCAGCTTGGAAACGCTGTGTTTTTCCATATATTCCGACATATCCACCCGGATCATGGCTTCTTCTTTTCCAAACATGGCTTCCGCCAGGGCTTTACAAAGCTCTGTCTTTCCTACGCCGGTCGGCCCCAGGAAAAGGAAGGAACCGATGGGACGACGGGGATCTTTTAGGCCAACCCGACTGCGGCGTACTGCTTTTGCCACCGCGGAGACAGCCTCATCCTGACCAATGACTCTTTTATGCAGAATCTTTTCCAGGCGCTGCAGCCGCGCCGACTCGCCCTCTGTCAGCTGCTGGGCTGGAATCCCAGTCCAATCTGCTACCACGCCGGCTACATCGTTTTCTGTTACCTGAAGCTTCTTCTGTTTTTTCCTACGGCGATTGGAAGCATCCAATTTCTTCCGAAGCCCCGCCTGTTCCGTCCGGAACCGGGAAGCGCTCTCAAAATCGCCCAAGCGGATCGCCTGCTCCTTCTTTTCTTCCAGCAGTTGAATTTCTTCCTCCAGCTTAGATACCACGGGCGTGTCTTTTCCCTCGTGAAGGCGTACCTTGGACGCCGCTTCATCCAGTAGATCCAAAGCTTTATCCGGCAGAAATCGGTCGTTTACATAACGGGCGGAGAGCTGCACGGCAGCTGCCAATGTTTCGTCTAAAATTTCTACCTGGTGATGACGCTCATAGCGCCCCCGCAAACCGTAAAGAATTTCTATCGTCTCTTCCTCCGAAGGTTCTTCCACCGTCACCGGCTGAAAACGCCGTTCCAACGCGGCGTCCTTTTCGATGTGTTTCCGATACTCTTCGATAGTCGTAGCCCCAACCAGCTGAATTTCTCCACGGGACAGCGCAGGCTTTAAGATATTGGCCGCATCCAGAGCACCCTCCGCGCCGCCGGCGCCGATCAGCGTATGAATCTCATCTAAAAAGAGTAAAATCCGGGAGTCTCCGGAAGCTTCCTGAATGACTTTTTTTATTCTTTCTTCAAATTCTCCTCTATATTTGGAGCCGGCCACCATGCCGGAAAGATCGAGAGAGAGAATTCGCCTGTCCCGCATCGCTTCCGGTACTTTTCCAGCGGCGATCCGCAGCGCCAGACTTTCCACAATGGCGGTTTTTCCCACGCCTGGCTCCCCGATCAGACAGGGATTATTTTTTGTACGGCGGCTTAAAATCTGCATCAGACGCTGCAGCTCTTTTTCTCTTCCGATCACCGGATCCAGCTGGCCATCCGCCGCCAGGGCAGTCAGATCCCTGCTATATTTATTTAAGGTCGGCGTTCCCTGGGACGGCTGACCGTTTTCTTCTAATTCGTCCTGATAATAACGACCATCGCTGCCCATGGCGGCAATCAAATCGGTAAGAACGCGGCCCGTATTCACATCCATGGTCCGCAGCAGACGCAATGCCACACAGCCGCGGCATTTTAATAGCGCCATAAATAAATGTTCCGTTCCGATCTTTTCCTGACGGCCTCGGTTTGCAATCGAAAGGCTTAGCTCCATCGCTTCTTTGGCGCGCGGCGTAAAGCCCGGCCGTCCGGCAAAGATGCTGTCATCTTCCGTTGCCGAAAGTCTCTGAATCAAGTCTAAAGCTTTCTGAGCCGTGACATTTTGCGCTTCTAATAGCTTCGCCGGAAGACATTCTGTCTGAAGCAATCCAACGAGAAGATGTTCGGTCCCAATATTAAGGTGCTCTAAGGCGTCTGCCGCAGCAGACGCCTCCTTCAGCACTTGTTCGCATGGAACTGTTAAGGGATATTCCCAAATTGACATGGACAAGATTCTCCTTATAATAGTTGATTAACGGGTGATACCGAAACGCTTGCACAGCCGGTCAAATTCCACGGAATTTGTAAATCCCTTCAAGACAGTGCTCCGGCTCTCGCCGCGATTTAATACATTTACCCAAGCATTTAGTCCGGCAGTATCCGGTTCGCGGTCAAACAACGTCCGGTACAAAATGGTAACATAATTCTGATTCGACAGACGTTTATTGATCAATTCTTCGCTAAGGAAAAATCCGCCTGCAATGTCACTTCCGGATATGATATGATTCAAAAGACGCTCCACCCAAAACGCTCTCTCATCCTCCCTCGCGCTGCGGCCCAGACACACGCTGTACATGCGGGTCACAAAAGCGGTCACATCCATATTTTTGTCTAAAACAGAACTCGATGTATAGGTTCCCTTCTTTACGCCATATTTATTACAGATGTTGGTAAATTCCTGCGAATTGGCAAAACCGGCAAAGACGCCCTCTCTGCTTCCCCCCCGATTTAGCACAGTCTGCCACGCAGTCATTCCGCCTGCTTCTGGTTCTCTTCCCAGTACCGCACGATATAACATCTGAAGGTAGGTAGTGTCGCTTACGTTTCGATTCAGATATTCCTGACTGAAAACAAAACTAGCCGCCACCTCAACAGCAGTTGCCTTTCCTGTCGTCAACACATAGTACCATTCGCTTAAGCCCTTGGAGTCTGGCTCTCTGCCCAAGATCGTCTCATACAGACGAACAATAAAATTCCGCACAGGCGCTGTCGGATTGATGTCATCGCTCGGCATAGGAGCCGCCGATGCCGGCATGCCGCTATAAATAGGAATCTTAAAGGTCAAGGTTCCCTTTCTCAGATCAGCAGAATAAGCTTTGCTTAAAATGCGGCCCTCACCATCCGCTCCCTGGATATCCGTCGAATACTGATGGGAATATCTCCCGGACAATACGTCAAACCGCTTCAGATACAGGGTATCTTGACCATAACGAGTAATATATTCCGCAAAATACTCTGCACCGCCGTCAAGCGCTTTTGTTCTGCTA
The DNA here is from genome assembly GCF_051055405.1 of Hominifimenecus sp. rT4P-3. GTDB lineage: Bacteria > Bacillota > Clostridia > Lachnospirales > Lachnospiraceae > Pseudolachnospira. The sequence goes on from NZ_CP167068.1 coordinate 2,272,720, forward strand.
TTCCAAGGACGTCCCCAGGAAGTGCTGTTATTCTTCCAGCCCGCCGCAATATGAAGTCCTCTCAAGTATGCTTTACTATGCTCCGAATCCGTATAGGCTCCAATGTTAAAATAATTGTAATAGCCCCTATAATCATGTCCAGGTTCCGATACCGTCCCGCTGATGGTCGGTTTGTCCGCTCCGTTTACCCCTAATTCCTGGATCAGAATACTGCATAGAGCCATCGGATTAAAGCCAGCTTTTTTTGCTGCATTCAGGATCGCTTCCGGGTAATTAATGGTATCGCCATTGGCGTGGGTATAGCTTCCCGTCAGCCATCTTGCTCCCATACCGGATGCAACGGAAGCTACCTTCGCCGCGTCCGCGCTGGTATCCGCCAGATCCAAAAACTGAAAAACACTCGCATCATCCAGGAAATTTCTTGGATCTAGATAATAGGCCACCAATTCCTTGGAAGCAACCGCCCAGGCATCTCCATCCCATCCCGTTATCCATTTGCCGGTATTCCAGTCGAAAGCTCCCGGTTCCGTAGACTTCCAGGAAGCAATACTATTTTTATCTACCAAGCTAACCGCCTGGGTTCCTCCGGAGCTTGCGCCTCCCGGTCCATTGGGGTTAAACCAGCTTTCTTTTGTCAGGGCCGTACTCCAATTTCCCGCTTTTTGGGCGACAAATTTCCAGTTCGGATACTGAGCGTGTAAAATTCTTAATTTCTGCTTATAACTTTCCGGAAAGCCTTGAGCAGACAGCTCCGCTTCAAAGGCAGCGTCCCCTCCGACCTCCATGGTGGAAAGTGTGATATAAGGGCTGCTGACATACCCCTGTTTTCCATTATAGGTAACCAAAAACCACACGTCGCCGTCTTTATCTTTTCCATCGCCAAGGATTGTCAAAACTGTTCCTTTTGGTATCGTCCCAATCGATGGGTTATTGGTTCCCGGCTGATAGCGATAATTTACCGTAGCCGTCGTGGTTCCTCTCTGAACCGACGCATACAGAGCAAAACCTACTAAAACTTCCTCCGGAGCGGCAATCTCGCCTCCTTCTACAGCCTCTTCGATAATCTGCTCCACATTCTCCGGAGTCACCTCCGTCGTCTCTTCTGCGTTGGACGAATCCACTTCTGTACTCTCTGTTTCCGTTACCGGATCGCCTTCTGTCGTTGCAACTGAGTCCGTTTGTATTGTGCTCTCCGGTACAGTAGTTTCCGAAGTTTCCGTTTCACTAGTTGAGAAGGATTCCCCCTCATCTGAAATTGGTGTCGTCTCGCTCGCCGTCCCCACTAGGCCTTCCCCGGAGGCTTCGGTTTCCGCGAAAGCTGGTGCGGCCGGTCCAATTAGTCCCACGCACAACAAGAATGCCAAAAGGAAACATTGCCAACGTATCAAGCGATTCTTTCCCGTTTCTTTCTTTTTCATGCTCATCCTCCTAAATAAGTTTAATTTCAGTTCATCCAAACAAAAATCCCAGCAGACACTACCATATAGTATAAAGGGTAGGTTTCCCGCCGTCAACTGGGAACCTACCCCTTTTTTGTTTAACAAGAAATTTCGCAGAGCGAAATTCTTTATTCTTATATGTCAATTTTTGCTTTTACTGAATCTTCCGAATCCGGTATACGCCTTCAATCGCCGCAAGTTTTCCGAGAATCTCTTCGTCCATATGGCTTTCTACATCAATCAGGGAATAAGCAAACTCTCCCTTGCTCTTATTGCTCAGATTGGCAATATTTACGCCATTGCTGGAAAGAGTTGTGGAAATCTGCCCGATCATGTTCGGAATATTTTTATGGAAAATCGCAATACGCCCCTCCGATTTTACCGGACCCAGATCGACTTTCGGGAAGTTTACCGAGTTTATAATATTTCCCTCTTCCAAGTACCGGCGGATTTCTTTGGCCGCCATTACCGCGCAATTTACCTCCGCCTCTTCTGTGGAAGCTCCCAGATGGGGAACCACGATGGCATTTTTCATGGTCACGCTGAGAGCGTTTGGGAAGTCGCTGACATAATGGCCTACCTTTCCGCTCTCCAAAGCAGCGGCCATCGCTTTTTCATCCACCAGAAGATCTCTGGCAAAATTCAAAAATACCACGCCGTCTTTCATCTTCGCAATCGTATCCGCATCGATCATTCCATTGGTAGAATCCATAGCCGGCACATGAATCGTAATGTAATCGCTCTCTTCCAAAAGCGCATCCAGATCATTAACCCGGCGCACATGATGATCTAAATTCCAGGCGCCTTCCACGGAAATGTACGGATCGTAGCCAAGTACCTTCATCCCCAGATTCCGCGCCGCATTGGCCACCAAAACGCCGATGGCTCCAAGGCCGATAACACCTAAGGTCTTTCCGCCGATCTCCGTACCGGCAAACCCCTTTTTGCTCTTCTCCGTCTTTTTCGAAATATCCGGATCTCCGGCATTTTCATGAACCCATTGGATTCCGCCGCTGATATCGCGGGCGGCCAGCAGCATACCAGCCAATACCAATTCCTTTACCCCGTTGGCGTTGGCTCCCGGCGTATTGAACACTACGATGCCCTTTTTCGCACACTCTTCCAGGGGAATATTGTTTACCCCGGCTCCCGCTCTAGCAATCGCTTTCAGCTTCTCCGGGAGCTCCAAATCGTGCATCGAAGCGCTGCGCACCAGCACCGCGTCTGCATCCTCCAACCGTTCCGTCAATTCATAACCATCGCCCAGTTTGTCGGTTCCCGCCTGGTCGATCACATTCATGCAATGTACCTTATACAAAACTATCCCTCCTACAGATGCTTCTTCTCAAAATCCGTCATAAACTCTACCAGCGCCTGAATGCCTTCCTTCGGCATCGCATTATAGATGCTGGCGCGCATGCCGCCGACCGTCCGATGGCCTTTCAGGTTTTCAAATCCAGCTTCCTTAGCCGCTTTCACGAATTCGGCATCCAGATCTTTATCGCCGGTCACAAAAGGCACATTCATCAAAGAACGATCTTCCTTTACCACGGTTCCTTTAAACAATTTGCTCTGATCCAGATAATCATAGAGCACCGCCGCTTTCTTTTCATTGCGCTCCTTCATGGCAGACAAACCGCCCTGCTTTTTCAGCCACTGGAATACTTTTCCACAAATGTAGATTCCATAGCAGTTGGGCGTATTGTAGAGGGAGCCTGCATCCGCCTGGGTCTTGTATTGAAGCATGGTCGGAACGCCCGGCAATTCCTCCTTCGGAATCAGATCCTCACGAATGATCGCAACGACCAGTCCGGCCGGTCCTACGTTTTTCTGAACGCCGCCCCAGATCATCCCGTATTTTTCTACATCCACCGGTTCCGACAGGAAGCAGGAAGACTGATCCGCTACCAGGATTTTCCCCTTGGTATTGGGCAGCTTTTTATACTTTGTTCCATAGATCGTATTGTTCTCACAGATATACACATAGTCTGCGTTCTCGCGAACCGGCAGATCGGAGCAATCCGGAATATAGGAAAACGTCTTATCCTCGCTGCTGGCGATGGCCTTGACATCCCCAAATTTCTGGGCTTCCTTAAACGCCTTTTTCGCCCATTGGCCGGTGACGATATAATCCGCCGCGCCATGAGGCATCAAATTTAACGGTACCATGGCAAACTGCAAGGAACCGCCTCCCTGAAGGAACAGTACCTTATAGTTATCCGGAATTCCCATCAAATCGCGAAGATCCGCCTCCGCGCTCTCCAAAATGTCGGAAAACATTTTCGATCGATGGCTCATCTCCATGACGGACATGCCGCAGCCCCGGTAATCTAACATTTCTTCCGCTGCTTCCTTCAATACCTCTTCCGGCAGAACAGCAGGTCCCGCGGAAAAATTATACACTCTGCTCATTTCTTCTCCTCCAAATCTTCCTCACTAAATACTTCAGCAATCTGACCGCCCGGTGCTACCATCGGAAATACCTTATCGTCCGAATCGATGATACACTCCACTACCACCGGGGCATTCAGCGCAATCGCTTCTCTCAGTACAGACTCCACCTCTTCTGGCTTCGTCACACGATATCCTTTGGCTCCCATGGCTTCCGCAATCTTTACAAAATCGATCTTATCCTCCAAAATTGTATGGGAATAACGTTTCTCATAGAATAGGGTTTGCCACTGGCGCACCATACCAAGCACATGATTATTCAAAATGATGGTAACAATCGGCAAATTGTTTCTGGTGATTGTCGCCAACTCATTCATATTCATTCGAAAACAGCCGTCCCCGGTAATATTAACCACCAGTTTATCCGGAAACGCATATTTCGCACCGATGGACGCACCAACACCATATCCCATCGTTCCCAAGCCACCGGAACTTATAAATGTACGGGGCTTTCTATACATATAAAATTGCGCGCTCCACATCTGATGCTGACCGACGTCCGTCGTGATAATCGCATCTCCGCCGGTAATCTCAGAAAGCTTTCGAATCACATAGGGACCGGTCAGCACGCCATCCGGACAAAACAGCGGATGCTGTTCTTTCAACGCCTCGATCTTCTGCATCCACTCCAGATGCTTTTTCTCTTTCAGCCGCTCGTTTAACTTCTGCAAAATGACCTTTAAATCTCCGATCACCGACGCATCGGTACGGACGTTTTTGTTGATCTCCGCCGCATCGACATCCAACTGCAAAACCTTTGCTTTTTGGGCAAAAGTCGCCGGATTTCCCGTGCAGCGATCGCTAAAGCGGACGCCAACGCCGATTAAAAGATCGCAGTCCGAAACGCCAAGATTTGACGTCTTGGTTCCATGCATTCCCAGCATTCCCGTATAGGCCGGATCGGTCTGATCAAAAGTACCCTGGGCCATCAACGTACAGGTAATCGGAGCATCCATTTTGTGGACAAACTCCGTCAGTTCCTCTGAAGCGTCCGACGCAATGACGCCTCCGCCGGCAAAGATATAGGGGCGCTCCGCCGCTTCTATCATTTCCAGCACTTTTTCAATATCCTCTTCTCGAATCGTATGAGCCTGCCGACGAATTGGTTCCGGTTCCACCGGATAAAATTCTGTGACCGCTGCCGTTACATCCTTTGTCACATCGATCAACACCGGACCAGGACGGCCGGTGCGGGCCAGACGAAACGCCTTTCGTATCGCGGGCGCCAATTCTTCGATATTCTTGATAATCGTGCTATACTTTGTGATCGGCATCGTCACACCGGCAATATCAATTTCCTGAAAAGAATCCTTTCCCAAAGCGTTTACAGCTACGTTTGCAGTAATAGCAACCAGCGGGATCGAATCCATATACGCCGTCGCAATTCCAGTCACGAGATTCGTTGCTCCCGGTCCAGAGGTGGCAAAACAAACGCCAACCCGTCCTGTCGCACGGGCATAACCGTCCGCCGCATGGGAAGCGCCCTGTTCGTGGGAAGTCAATATATGATGAATCCGGTCAGAATACTCGTATAAAGCATCGTATATATTTAAAACTGTGCCGCCTGGATACCCAAAGATGGTATCCACGCCCTGCTCCAGCAGGCATTCCATAATAATTTGGGACCCTGTCAGCCGCATATCACTTCTCCTTTATCTCTAAAATTGCCCCTCGGTTCCCAGAAGTAACCATTTTTTCGTACCGAGCCAGATAACCGGTCGTTACCTTAGGCGGACGAGGCTGCCATTTGGCTCTACGGGCCGCCATCTCTTCCTCAGAAATCTTCACATTCAACGTGCAGGCGTCGATATCGATCTGAATGATATCGCCTTCCTCCACCAGCGCAATGGGACCGCCGACCGCAGCTTCCGGCGATACATGGCCGATGGATGCCCCGCGGGATGCGCCGCTGAAACGGCCATCTGTAATCAAAGCCACGCTAGAGCCAAGACCCATGCCGGCAATGGCGGAAGTGGGGTTCAGCATTTCCCGCATGCCCGGACCGCCTTTGGGACCCTCATAACGAATCACTACCACATCCCCGGCTACGATCTTTCCACCTTTGATGGCCGCGATCGCATCTTCCTCACAGTCAAACACACGAGCCGGCCCCTCATGCTGCAGCATCTCCGGAACTACCGCAGAACGCTTTACAATTCCGGAATCGGGAGCCAAATTCCCCTTCAAGATTGCCAGACCGCCAACCGGGCTATAGGGATTATCAATCGGACGGATTACTTCCGGGTTTTTATTCACACATCCGGCAATATTCTCTCCCACCGTCTGGCCAGTCGCTGTCATCAGATCCGTATAGAGCAGATTCTTTTTATTTAATTCGTTCATCACCGCATAGACGCCTCCGGCCTCATTCAGTTCTTCAATATAGGTCGGGCCTGCCGGCGCCAGATGGCACAGATTAGGCGTCTTGGCGCTGATCTCATTGGCGATGTCCACATTTAATTCTACGCCTGCTTCATGGGCGATGGCCGGCAGATGCAGCATACTGTTGGTGCTGCAGCCCAGAGCCATGTCCACGGTCAAAGCATTCAAAAACGCTTTTTCCGTCATGATATCTCTCGGACGGATATTTTTTCTCAAAAGTTCCATGACCTGCATACCGGCGTGCTTCGCCAGTTTCAGACGCTCGGAATAGACTGCCGGGATCGTACCGTTCCCGCGAAGTCCCATGCCAAGGGCCTCGGTCAGGCAGTTCATACTGTTAGCCGTATACATACCGGAACAAGACCCGCAGGTCGGGCAGACCTTATCTTCCATTTCCTGCAGTTCTTCCGCCGTCATGGTTCCAGCCGTGTAAGAGCCGACTGCCTCAAACATGCTGGACAGGCTGCGCTTCTTCCCCTGCACGTGACCGGCCAGCATCGGGCCGCCGCTGACAAAGACTGTCGGCACATTGAGCCGGGCCGCCGCCATCAACAGTCCAGGAACATTTTTATCGCAGTTTGGCACCATCACCAAAGCGTCAAAGGCGTGAGCCTGAGCCATACACTCGGTGGAATCACAGATCAGATCACGGGTAACCAAAGAATATTTCATACCGATGTGGCCCATGGCAATTCCATCGCAGACTGCAATGGCAGGAAATACAATGGGGGTTCCCCCGGCCATTGCAACGCCCATCTTTACGGCTTCTACGATCTTATCCAGGTTCATATGTCCCGGTACAATTTCGTTATAAGAGCTGACAATACCAACCAGAGGTCGCTCCAGTTCTTCTTTCGTCATACCCAGCGCATTAAATAGGGACCGATGGGGCGCCTGCTGCACACCTGTTGTTACTGCATCACTTTTCTTCATGTCGCTTCCTCCTTATAATCTTTCGATAATGGCGGCTCCCATCTCGATGGTGCCAACCTTCTTACAGCCTTCCGACCAAAGATCTCCTGTCCGGTATCCGTCCGCCAAAACCTGCTTCACCGCGCGCTCAATCGCGTCCGCTTCTTCCATCAAGTCAAAGGAATAACGAAGCATCATGGCCGCCGATAAAATCGTCGCGATCGGGTTCGCCAGGTTCTTTCCTGCAATATCCGGCGCAGAGCCATGACCAGGCTCATAAAGCCCCAATTTTCCAGCGCCCAGGCTGGCCGACGCCAGCATTCCGATCGAGCCGGTGATCTCGCTGGCTTCATCGGATAAAATATCGCCAAACATATTTTCCGTCAGAATGACATCGTACTGAGCCGGATTGTGCACCAATTGCATCGCGCAGCTGTCTACCAAACCATGGGAAAGTTCCACATCCGGATAATCCTTTGCAACCTCCTCCACAACCGCTCTCCAAAGGCGGGAAGAATCCAGCACGTTTGCCTTGTCGATACTGGTCACCTGTTTCCGACGCTTCCCGGCGATCTCAAAGGCTTTCACAGCGATCCGGCGAATCTCATTTTCATCGTAAACCAAAGTATCCGTCGCCCGGCGCACACCGTCTACCTCCTCGGTAAAACGTTTGCCAAAATAGAGACCTCCAGTCAACTCCCGCACAATCACCATGTCAAAGCCGTCTTTCACAATGTCTGGACGCAGCGGACAGCTGGCGGCAAGTTCCGGATATAAAGCAGCTGGGCGGATATTGGCAAAAAGCTCCAGGCCTTTTCTAAGCTGCAGCAGTCCAGACTCCGGACGCTCCTGGGGCGGGCGGTTATACCAGTTTGGATTGCTCTCTGCGTTTCCGCCGACTGCGCCCAAAAGAACAGAATCGCTGCTTTTCGCTGTTTCTAATGCCTCTTTTGTCAAGGGTACGCCGTGGGCGTCGATGGAGACGCCGCCCATCAACACTTCCGTATAAGTAAATTCATGGCCGAATTTTGCTCCGACCGCGTTTAACACTTTTTTTGCTTCTCCTACAATCTCCGGCCCGATGCCGTCGCCGGGAATCACTGCGATCCGATAATTCATACTGCTCCCTCAATTCCTTGGTTTATTTTCACGGAAAAAATTCGTTATGTTTCATAATACCTCATTTTCAGCGGTTTTTCAACTGGTCAATGAGAGAAAACCTTATATCATTGATGTATCATAACCCACATTTTTCCTATTAAAATGATTCCTTCCATAATGATCTCGTATTTCCTTTACCACTTCACTCCATAAGAATCGCAGATACGCCGGAATTCTACAGAATTCAGAAACCCTTCTACTACAGAATCTCTACTTTCTCCCATCCAGAGTACCAGTTCCCACTCACTTAACCCCTTCTGATCCGGTTCTCGATTTAATAACGTTCGATAAGCAATCCGCAGAAAATCTTCATCGCTTCTTACTCTACGGTCAAATTCCACGCTGTAAAAAAATCCTCTCGCACATTCTCTTCCGGAAGAATTCCGATCAAGTAACGTGGAAACCCAGTTTCTTTGGCCCTGTCCATCAGCTTTTCGTTCCAGACAATATTGGTACAATCTCCCCACAAAACAAGTAACCTGTGGATTTCGATCTAAGATGTCCTGTGAAGACCAGCTCCCTGCTTGAATTCCATAGGAACGGCAAATGTTTCCGAATTCCACAGAGTTCACAAATCCGGCGAATACCCCCTCGCGTGTCACTCCGCCTTCCAGCAAGGTAACCCAGGCTGTTTTACCGGAAGCATCCGAAGGCCGGTTCATCAAGGTCCGATACAGCATTTCCACAAAATCGCTATTGCTCGTTTGTTTCCGCCTATACTCTTCCCCAAAGATAAATCCGTAGGCAGTCTGCGCTCCCGTGTCCGCACCGCTCTGCAAAACACGGACCCATGCCTCCCGTCCTGCCACTTCCGCCTCCCGTCCTAACACCAGGCGATATAAACGTTTTACAAAATCTCTCGTTTTATTTTCCGCCGTAGGCGCTAATTTCGGAATGAGAGAGTCCTGGCTCGTTCCACAGCTATTGCAACTCCGTCTCTGCACTCCGTTTTCCGTGACGGACGCTTCCGTCACCTGATACCACTTTCCCCAACTATGATTACGGGTAGGAAGCGCTTGCTCTCTTTTACCTGCACCGCAAATACACTGATATTTTTGGATACCGTTCACACTGCAGGTAGACGGCGTTTCGCTTATCTTTACCTCACGATGGACATGGGCAGCGCCTGCATACGAAGTTTCGCTTACCTCAGGCATCACAAAAGGAGCATAGGGAGCAATCGAAGATTGGCTAAAATCTGTGAATATGCCATAGGGAATATGGGTATCTCCCAACCGGTCGTTGCCAAGCAGTAAATAACTATGATTTGCGAATCCCGAACCGCTGTCCCAAGTAACATCCACCATATACCACTGTCCATCTTCCATTTTTACACAGTTCCACATATGGTCGGCAGCGCTCACACTCGCTGTGCTCCGTCCCGCTATCAAAACGCAAGGTATTCCAAAATCATCACAAATAATTTTGAACAGTTTTGCATAGGCTTCGCAAACGCCTCGATATCCATAACGTTCCAGCAGTGCCCCTGTAATGGTGTGGCTTCTGCTATCATTGATCCCCCAGTAAGTGATATTTCCCGCAAGGTAATCATGGATAGCCGCAACTTTCTGATAACGGCCGGTCTCACTGCCTAAATACTCCCGAATCCGCTTTTCAACCGTATCAATGGCGCTCTCTACCTCGCTCTTTTCGGATAAAATCCCATTATAATAGAGGCTCGCATATACTTCAATTCTGGAAATAATGATCCGTTTTCCCAGAGCGCTCCCATCTGCTGTCGCAACAATGGGCCGAAAATATAATCCACGCGCCCAAAAATTTCTAGGATAATCTTTAATATACGCATCAAACCCTTTGATTGTATCCGCGTATACTTGATTCAACATTCTCTGAAACTCTGGATTATTTGCATAATCCGGATCATAGGCCATGCCATAGGCATATTCCGCTGCCCCTTGACATTTTAACTCAATGGATAAATAATTTCCCGAATGATACTGGTAGAGCCCTTTTGTTTCAAATGTATGATAAATCACCCGCTCGATATCGGTCAGTTGATCCGCATATGTATTTTCAAATCGGTCAAGAGAAAACATGGCCGGTTGCGATACCAATTCAGAATCTAAAACCGATTCCGATTGTATCCAATCCAACGGCTGCTCTTCTCCTACCACATCTTCACGAATCCCGTTTTCGATTTGCTCTATCTCAGGAATATTTCTCTCCTGGTCTTCCAAATTTGGCTCTGCCAACTCAGAAACCAAAACTTCATCTTCAGCCCCAGATGACGATTGTTCCATTTCTGCAACGGGCATAGATGGATTTTGAATATCGCTTATCGCTGCCCCTTCCGCGGTTCCGCCCAATAGGGATACGATTATCATTCCACTCAAAAAAAGTTTTCCATATTTCATCATACCATTCACCTTTTTTATAAAGAAATCGGAAAATGCTCTTCCGGTTTTCCGGCTTCTAATTTGCATTTTCCGATACTTCGTTTTCCTATTCGGTTTTCCTCGCTGCTCTCTTACTCTGCACCCGGCTTTTCAATCTGTACGATAGCCGCCTTCTGCATCGGAATCCTGCAGTTCTTATTGCTACCGAACTCTACGATTACCGTGTCTTCCGTGATATCAATGATAACACCGTAGAAGCCGCTGGTCGTCAGAACACTGTCGCCGATCGCCATATTGGCAAAAAGCTCGGCCTGTTTCTGTTTCTGCTTTTTCTGCGGACGAATCATCAAGAAATACATGAATGCAACGATGATGACAATGTAAAAAACCCAAAATCCTGCACCCATACTGTTTGCTGCCAAAAAGTTCATAATTTCTCCTCCTAGGGCTTTGTTTCTATGGTCAAAGCTTTGCTTTGAATTCTAACTACGCATTTCTCGCTTTTCGATTGGTCAATCTTCTGGTATACCAGTCACACCATCCAATTTCCGCTTCTTGTATTCCGACCAGGTTCCACTTTCCAGGGCCTCTCGAATCTCTTCCGTCATCTTATTGTAAAAATAAAGATTGTGAAGCACGCACAGACGAAGTCCCAGGATCTCCCCGGCTTTCAAAAGGTGCCTGATGTAAGCCCTGCTGTACCGTTTACAAGCCGGACAGTCACATCCTTCCTCAATCGGGCGGTCATCCACTTCATACTTTGCATTGAACAGATTCCGTTTGCCCCGATTCGTATACACATGGCCATGACGGCCGTTTCTACTGGGATAGACACAGTCAAAGAAATCCACGCCTCGATCTACCGCTTCCAAAATATTGGCTGGGGTGCCAACTCCCATCAAGTACGTCGGCTTCGCCTCCGGCAGGTAGGGAACGGTCTCTTCGATAATCTGATACATCTCCTCATGGCTCTCGCCCACCGCTAATCCGCCAAGGGCATAACCATCCAAATCCAATTCGGATATTCGCTTCGCATGCTCAATCCGGATATCGGCAAAAGTGCCTCCCTGATTGATACCAAAAAGCATCTGGCGGGGGTTGATCGTATCTGGCAAGGAATTTAGACGTTCCATCTCTTTTTTACAGCGTTCCAGCCAGCGGGTAGTTCGATCCACGCTATTTTGCATATATTCTCTGGTCGCCGGATGAGGCGGACATTCGTCAAAAGCCATTGCAATGGTAGACGCCAAATGGGACTGAATCCGCATACTCTCTTCCGGTCCCATAAAAATCTTTCGACCGTCCACATGAGAATGAAAGTGAACGCCTTCCTCCTTAATCTTCCGAAGCCCTGCTAGAGAAAATACCTGAAACCCTCCGGAGTCCGTTAAGATCGGCTTGTCCCAAACCATAAATTTGTGAAGACCGCCCAACTGGTAAATCACCTCGTCACCTGGACGGACATGGAGGTGATACGTGTTAGACAGCTCCACCTGTGTTCCAATCGTTTCCAAATCTTGCGTAGAAACGCCGCCTTTGATAGCGGCGGCTGTTCCGACATTCATAAAGACAGGCGTTTCGATCGTCCCATGTACGGTCTGAAACCGTCCTCGTTTTGCATTCCCACATTTTTTCAGTAAAGTATACATAAGCGTAGTATATCGAAGAAATGAATCTTTTTCAAGTGGTAAGAGAAAAAATTTACAGAAAGATTCGATTCAGGATATCATTCCCCCAAGCATACCGCCCCCCAGGCAAATCCCGCAGGCGATGGCCATCTCTCTGAAATTGCCGTTCCAACCTCCTGAAGTGGCTCCAGAGATCAAAAACAAGACAGCAAAATAGAGCAATCCATATGCCAGCCCCCAGACAAACCGGCGATTTTTCAGCTTCTTCCCAACTACCATTCCCCCGATCAGGGCGGCTAACGCATAGATAAGCCAAATTCCGATTTGAAGAGTACTATCGCTCCAGTGAAATTGGTACAAACCGAAACTTAGCACAAAGATCAATACAGCCGTCACCAGCGCCCCAACCAACAGTCCTTGCCCATAAGCTTTCATTTTCATGAAGAAAATCCCCCTTTCCTTCTATAATATATAGCATGGGAACTTGACAATAGTCCTGCAATATTGTAGAATTCTTCCATATGCAGAGTATTTTTGTTTTATCGGATCTTGCCTGGGCAATATTTGATAAAATTGATATGTTCATTAACGAGGACAATACCATAAAAATAAATAACACAGGAGTGATATCATTTTGGACCCAAGTGACAGTATATTGTTGCTAATACTATTTATTCTCATTTATCTTTCGGCATTTTTCTCTTCCTCAGAAACGGCGCTTACTACCGTAAACCGCCACCGGCTGCGCAGCCTAGCCGAGAATGGAAATGCAAGGGCTGCTCTCGTTTTAAAGACGCTGGATAATCAGGGAAAAATGCTGTCTGCGATTCTGATTGGAAATAACATTGTCAATCTAACCGCATCTTCCCTGACTACCGTATTGGCCTCCAAAATTGGCGGCTGGGTAGTGGGCGTAGCTACCGGTGTTCTTACCCTTATAATTTTAATTTTTGGTGAAATATCCCCTAAGACAATCGCCACTCTGCGTGCGGAGAGGCTGGCTTTGCGTAATGTAAAAATCATTCGGGCCATTATGTGGTTCCTGACACCGGTGATTTTCTGTATCAACCACCTGTCTCTCTTTTACCTCTGGATTTTACGGATTGATCCCAATGAGCGGCCCGATTCCATGACAGAAGACGAACTGCGTACCATCGTTGAGGTCAGCCATGAGGAGGGGGTCATCGAGTCAGACGAAAAAGAAATGATCAACAATGTGTTTGACCTGGGCGATTCCCAGGCCAAAGATGTCATGGTACCCCGCGTCAGCGTTGTCTGTGCTGACATAAATTCGACTTACGAAGATATCCTGGAAATGTTTGAGGTCGAACGTTTTACACGGATTCCGATTTATGAGGACACGCCGGATAATATCGTTGGAATCCTGAATATGAAAGACTTGGTTCTTTACAAACAGGATACGCCTTTTTATGTAAAAGACTTTTTACGGGAAACGTTTTTTACCCATGAATTTAAAAATACCTACGAACTTTTCCACGAGATGCGGCAGGCTTCTATGACCATGTCCATCGTTTTGGATGAGTATGGCTCTATGGTCGGTTTGATCACCATGGAAGATATCTTGGAAGAAATCGTCGGTGAAATCCGCGACGAATTCGACGAACAGGAATTGGAACTATTGCAAAAGATCAATGACCGGGAATATCTGGTAGAAGGATCTTATAAGCTGGATGATCTGAATGATGAAATCGGAACAGACCTGGAAAGTGAAGACTACGATTCCATCGGCGGTTACCTGTTAGGGCTCCTCGATCATTTCCCGGAAGTTGGAGAACAGGCTACGGACGAGGAAGGTTACCGCCTAATCACAGAGGCCGTCGACCGGAACCGGATTGAAAAAGTCCGCTTACTCCTTCCTGTAAAAACAGGCGGGGAAGAAAGTGAAGAATCTTAAAAAGTACGAAACTAGGAGGCTTACATGAGAATTGGAGCGCTGGAAGCCGGAGGTACAAAAATGGTTTGTGCCGTCGGTGAAGAAAATGGCAGGATTGAGACAGAAATTCAGATACCGACAGAAACCCCGGCAGTCACGCTCCCAAAGATTGCACAGTTCTTTCATGAAAATTCAATCGAAGCTTTAGGGATCGGCTGCTTCGGTCCCATCGACCTGCGAAAAGATTCCGCTACTTATGGATTTATCACCTCCACACCGAAAACAGCATGGCAAAATTGCGATATTGTCGGCTATTTCAAAAAAGAGTTGGGCATTCCCATCGGCTTTGACACAGACGTGAACGCCTCTCTTCTGGGAGAATGTTGCTTTGGCGCTGGAATTGGGCTGACAGACTGCTTATACCTAACCGTGGGTACTGGTATTGGAGCGGGAATTTTATCCGGTGGCAGCCTGGTACATGGAATGCTGCATCCGGAGGCCGGTCACTGTCAGGTGCAGCGAGTCCCTGACGATTCTTATAAGGGGCACTGTCCTTATCATCCTTCCTGCCTGGAAGGTTTCACCTGCGGACCTGCTATGGAAGAACGTTGGGGGAAACGGCCGAACGAGCTTCCGGAAGATCATATTGCTTGGGTATGGGAAGCCGATTATCTGGGGCAGGCACTTTCCGATTACATTTTCATTTTATCACCGCAAAAAATCATTTTAGGCGGTGGAATCATGGAGCAAAGGCAGCTTTTTCCTCTGATTCGAAAAAAGGTATCCAGCCAGCTGAACTCCTATCTTCGAACAGAGGAACTGAATCAAATGGAGGCTTATATTGTGCCGCCTGCCTGTAAGGGACGCCAGGGAATTCTTGGCTGTCTCAGACTGGGTTTTGCGGCTCTTTCAGAATAATATGGAAAAATATCTTCAGTTGGAACCCGTAGAAAAGACGCCGATTTGGGGAAAAGAATCCTGGGTGATTGCCGCCCATGAAAATGGGGATGGAATCATCAAAAATGGAGCTTGGAAAGGCCGGACGCTTGGTTGGCTTTGGCAAAATCACCGGGAATATTTTGGCAACATAGAAGGAGATCGTTTTCCCCTATTGATCAAAGAGATCACTGCCAAAGCAGATTTGAGCATTCAGGTTCATCCAGATAACGCCTATGCGAAAAAGCATGAAAACGGGGCTTCCGGAAAAAGTGAATGCTGGTACATTTTAGAAGCCAAAGAAGACGCTTCCTTAATTATGGGGCATAATGCCAGAAATCGGGAAGAGGCTGAACGCTTCGTACAAGAAGGACGCTGGAAAGAGTTTTTAAGGGAAGTCCCGGTAAAAGCTGGAGACTTTTTTCAGATTGACGCAGGATGTGTCCACTCGATTAAAGGTGGTATCCGTCTTTTGGAGATCCAGCAAAACAGTGATATCACCTATCGGTTATACGACTATGACCGGCTGGATGAACAGGGGAGGAAACGGCAGCTGCATATCGAGAAAAGTTTGGATGTCATTAACTATGGGAAAGGCTCATATTCCAACCGCTTCCAATCCATTCCTTTACTGAAAACTTGCCAAAATCTAGTTCAGACGCCTTACTACCGAGTAGACCTGCTGAAGTTAAAGAATGAGTCCTATGCGCTGACGCCGCAAAACACGTTCCTCTGCCTGGATATTCTTCAGGGAAACGGTACTTTGGAATCCACTCCGATTACCCAAGGCATGCACATTTTTATTCCCTGCCAAAACAGAGAAATCCAGATATCCGGTAAACTGGAAATGATCTTGTCCTCTCCGGCTAATGATCCACAAAAATAAAAAAGTGACCGTTTCTATCATTTTCTAAATAGAGCGGTCACTTTTTTATTTCGTTTTTCTTTTAGGTCAACCAATTCTTTCCACAGAACCAATAATACAAAAGCATAAAGTTTGTCACAATACAGCCTGCAAGAAAAAGAGAAGTCATCCAGTTCTTCGCTCTTTTTTGCAAAAAATCTCCGGCAGAAAAGGTAAATAATCCGGCGCCTATGATGTACCGAGGGATGGAGTGTAGGCGCACCCCCAACGGAATGAACAAGAAAATACCTGCCAGAACCGCTTCCTCCCATCGTTTTTCAAACAATAAATATAGAATCAATCCGATACCGGCCAAGGCCCACACCGAAAAATAGATCCAGAGCCATTCTCCGGAAGTCAAACCATCCCAAATCAGCAAAAAGGCATTTTTCTCTCCGATTCCCCATCCTGCCTGGACATGAAGAAATGCCAGGGGATCCCCCATATGCAATCCCAAATAGAGCATAAAAGAGAATAATCCAGACGGAATCAGGCAAGTGCCAAGAACTAGCCTCCAATTTCCCAGCGTATTTTCGAAAAAACCTTTTACAGAATGCGTCTCCCCATTCTGAAAATAATCAGCTATCACCTTCACTGCAATCGCAAACACTACCATAATCCCTGTATTTCTGGCAGCGCTTAAAAGGGCGCCTGCAATACCCATCGCCAAATATCTTTTCTTCTGAAGAAAATACAACGTAAGCAAAAGAAGAAATAAATAAAAGGCTTCTGTATAAAATGAGGCAAAGTAAAAGCTATAAAGCCCTGCAGCGACAAAAATCTGTGTGGCAACGGCCTGATATACGCTCCTTTTCGTCTCCTGAAAATAATAATAAATGAGAACCAGGATTCCTACGGTAACAGCGGACATGACAATCCCTGCAATTGCGCAAAGATTCCCCCCTAAGATCGAGTAAAGAAATCCGATACAAATCGGGGCCAGAGGAAAAAAAGCCCAATTTTCCTGTTCCAACAATCCCCCCACGCTGGCCGGCCCTTTCGCATATCCATTCTGGACCAAATCGATATACCAGCCCGAATCCCACTGATTCATAGCTATCCAAAAGTTTCCATCCGTTCCATTTATAGATTCATAAACAAGAAAAACGCCATAAAACAGCAAACGAGAAATAAGAACCAGTAAAATAGACCAAAGAATCAGGTTTCTTTTTTGATGTTCTTCCTGTTCTAACCACGCGCATATTTTATTCATTCCGCTTTCTCCTCATCTAACTGGATCGAATCTATCATGACGCCTAATTCTCTGGCGTCACTGCTACCAAAATCACTGGGACGAACCGGCCGTTCAATAGAAAAAACCAATTCCAACCTTCGATCTTCCCCGATGATCTCTCGTGGTATTTTTAATGACGATGGCTGATCCATTTCCCTAGAAAGCGTTCCCAGTGAAATCCCATTGGCAAGTATTTCGATCTCCCCATCGGAGATCCAATTGGTTATGGTATAAGTAAATATGAGATCCCTTGAAATCTCCGGAATCGGATCGTAGAAAAGAACAGCTTCGCCTCCCTTTGTCCACCGTCCCTCGTCTTCCGCATCATACCATCCCCTTCCGAGGCGCAAAGCCATCTTCTCTTCCCCAGAATGGGTTCCCAGATATTCCGTTATCCCAAGCTCACAGTTTAATCCCGTATCACCGGGCCATACCGACAAGCTGTGATCAATAAAATACATCCGATACACATCTGACACCTCCGGAGTACGCGCCCACCACAATATAGCGAAATATCCGAACACCAAAACAGCGGATAGAAAATATGCAGCAACTTTCTTTTTCATGTTTCACCCATTCCCTTCCAGATACGGTACAATTATAAAGGTCACGAATCATTCTGTAAAGGGCAAAATCCGTTTCCCAGCGATATTTAGAAAATTTTTGCTCGATCGAATACTTCCTCTGCCAGAGTACGTTGACACCTACGCCAAACCCCGATATAATGATAACTGCTTCAACTAAATCTGCTCTGCTCAAGGAGAAAAAATGAATAAACAGCCAACTCTTTTTCTCATTATTCCTTGTTATAATGAGGAAGAAGTATTACCACTTACCGCGCCTATGTTTTTATCAAAGCTGGAACAATTGATTTCCGAGCATAAGATTCATGAAAATAGTAAAATTCTATTTGTGAATGACGGGAGCAAGGATAAAACCTGGAAGATCATTTGTGATCTAGCTCGCCAAAATCCTCATTACACCGGCATTTCCCAAAGCCGAAACCGCGGTCATCAAAGTACGGTTCTGGCCGGCTTGATGGAGGCGAAAGAACAATGCGATATCACCATTTCCATCGATTGCGATGGGCAAGATGATATCAACGCGATGGATCAGATGGTAGATGCTTATCGAAATGGAGCCGAAATCGTTTACGGTGTACGAAGCAAAAGAGAGACCGATACGGCTTTTAAAAGGCTGACTGCCGAAGGTTTTTACCGATTTATGAATTGGTTGGGCGCAGAAGTCGTATTTAATCACGCGGACTACCGGTTGATTTCTTCCCGTGTACTAAAGGAGTTTGCTAATTTTAAAGAAGTAAATATATTTTTAAGGGGAATGGTGCCGCTGGTCGGTTTTCACAGCACTTCCGTATATTATGAGCGGAATGAACGAATTGCTGGAAGCAGCCACTATCCGCTGCGAAAAATGCTTGCTCTGGCCTTCGACGGAATTACCAGCCTCAGCGTCAAACCGATTCGCCTGATCACCGGCTTTGGCCTCCTAGTTTCCCTACTCAGCTTTATCGCCGTTATTTGGGCCGTCATATCCGCTCTTCTGGGATATACGGTTACCGGATGGGCCAGTACTGTATGTATCCTTTGCTTTTTAGGGGGAATCCAATTGGTCAGTCTCGGCATTATCGGGGAATACATTGGAAAGATCTATATGGAAACCAAGGCAAGGCCACGCTATATCATCAGCGAACGCACTACGCCATCCTCACCGGAATCTACGAATGTTCTCCCAGATCCAGATAAAATAGTATAGCCTCTTATCTTCTATAAGCAGAAACATACACGTCTCATAGCAGGATAGATGGTCTATCCATCGCCAAACAGCATAAAACACGAGAGGAGTGCAAAAGTATCTTCCCACGCCTCTCGTGTCTTTTATTTTCTATTTTTTTATCCCATAAGAATCACAAAGTTTTTGAAACTCAACAGAATTTGCAAATCCATAGAATACGGTTTTTCTGCTTTTTCCATTCTTTAACTGTTTTACCCATGCCTGCAATCCTTCTGTATCCGGCTCACGTCCCAGGCAGGCTTGATACAAATAGGTGACATACTGAGTATCGCTATACTTTCTACTCTGAAATTCGCTGCTGAAGAAAAATCCGTAGGCGACCTCACTTCCGGTACCTTTTCGGGCTACCAATGCGCGAACCCAGCTCTCGGCCTCTTCCGTTTTCGGATTCCTCTGGAGGCAAATATGATACAGTCTGGCTACAAAACGCGTCACCGGTTCGTGGATATCGACATATTGTTTGGAGGAATAACTCCCTCTTTTGATTTCATATCGTTGGCAAATATCCTGAAACTCAGCGGAGTTGGCAAAGCCACTAAACACCATATGTCTGGTAAATCCGCAGTTCAATACGTCCACCCAAGCTTGTATTTCCGTTTCCTTTGGAGTTCTTCCCATCATGGTCTGGTATAAATGGGAAACATATTGCCGCGCGCTTACATTTTTCTTATCATATTCTACGCTAAAAATAAATCCATAAGCCACGTCTGTCCCCGTGCTTTTCCCGTCTTCTAAAACCTTTACCCAGGAATTCACTTCCGACTCTTTCGCCGTACGGCCCAAAATCAAACGATACAGACGTTTTACAAATCCATGTAACGTGAGATCTTCACAACTATCACAATAGTCTTTGTCAATGGGAACTACGCAACTATGTGTATATTTCACAGCATCTCTGCCTGGATTGTAACTTCCTGCCTTTTTTTCATACCGGTACAGAGAGTAACCAGAACCCAGATATTTTTGTTCCAGCTGCGCAAGGGTCCCGCTTCCGCCTACGCCGTACCTAGTCCTCCGTACCTTTGGAGGGGTCTGCTCCAAAATATCGACAAATTGAATGGTCCCATCATTCCCATAGCCAATATCCGCTACCAAAACAACATGTACGCCGGAACGATTAAAGATATCCCCTAGCTGTACGCTATAGACACTCTGATTGGCAACCTTTGTTGCCGTTCCAGGCAAGACTGACGTCTCCCTCTTATACAGATCCCACGCATAGGACACAAAGGAACTACAGTCACTTGAATAGTAAGGCGCCACTTTATTATACTTAGACTGCGAGGTATACATCTTACTTGTCGGGTCATTGACTGCATTCGCAAATTCTTGGAACGCTGCCGTCGACGGATTATAAGAAGTATCAAAAGGAATATAGCGGGCATAAACCGGCTGCCCGTAAGGAAGTCCCTGATAAGTTACGCCTTTGGAAAAGGTATACGTATTCCCCCACCCCGCGATATCCGCCAGAGGGGTCCATTTGATCTCTTCCTGCTGCCTGGCCCTCTTAATAATATTTTTTTGACCATTGCTGGCTGCCGTATAGGCCTGGCTAACCGCCTCCACAGAAAGCGTCTCCATTTCCTCTACAACGAGTTCCCCATCCGCCACCTTGCGGGCATTTTCCGCGCAAACTGCACACTCTTCGCCTTCTCCCAGCAGCTCATCAATCGGACATGCCTCCCCCAATTGATAATTTTCCAGTTGAACTGCACTGCGATAGCCGAAAAACAACTGGGAAATTTCCATCTGATAATCTTGGCCTTCGATGGTCATAACTAGGTAGCCTTCTGTCAAGTCCCAAGCGCTAACATCTTCCTTGACCAATTGGTCTTCCGCCCAGATATCCCAGTTTAAGGCTTCTCCTTTTGCGTAGAGCATTCCCTGTTCTGTGGGAATAAACCCTTGGATTGCTCCGTCTATCCGCACTTCTGTCACATCATTTCCCGGACAAAAGAGATAAATATTCCCCTCAGATAAGAAAAAGAAGACCTCCTCGTTAACGACGTACATCTGAGAAATACTGGCTCCCCACTCCAGTACCGTGCTCACTGCTTGGGACACCCGATCCCACTTTTGAATGTTACCGCTCTCGGACACATAATAGACCGCCCCTTCAAAAGCATTGAGACTATGTCCCTCTTCCTGTGCTAACTGGACGGTACGCCCCGATTCATCGTAATAATTGACCGTACCTTCTCCTATATTGGAAAAATACAACGTACCATCGGGTGCCGACGCCAGACGGCCACCTCCCAAGATGGCAGCGCCGGTACTTCCCAAAATCCAATGACTCCAAGCTGGCTCTGCATTTGTCGGCGCCTCCGTTGATTCCGTTATGATTTGCTCTACACCAGGAGTTTCCGCTATGCCTTCCGATTCCACAGCACTCTGCGTATTTTCTTCAACCGTGCCTTCCTGCGTATCCTCTCCCGAATCCACACCTTCCTGTTCCTCCGACGCTTCCGAAAGCTCTTCTGAACGCTCTTCTTCCCACGCCGAGCTACCCGTCCCCTCTTCCAGATAGCCGCTTTCTTCCGAGCTAACCGGCAAGGTTGCTTCTTGTGCAAAAAGCAAAGACGGCGAGCCAACTCCCTGCCATAGAATAGCTGCGGTAAGAAAAAGTGTAAAAATCTTTTTTCTCATTTGTTCTTTCTATCCTTTCTATCCTCGTCCCCATGCTCCAATT
Organism: Hominifimenecus sp. rT4P-3; assembly: GCF_051055405.1. Classification (GTDB taxonomy): domain Bacteria; phylum Bacillota; class Clostridia; order Lachnospirales; family Lachnospiraceae; genus Pseudolachnospira. The sequence goes on from NZ_CP167068.1 coordinate 2,294,516, forward strand.
CAAGCACATAGTACTCTTTCTATTTTATCGCCTTTATTCAAAAATGCAATAGAAATAAAAACCACAAAATCATATTTCAGGAAACAGCGGCGTCGGATAGTTCCCTTGTTTCACCATTTCGTCCATCCGTTTCGCTACCAAGGCCTGATCTTCCTGATACGTCATTCCAAACCAGATATCCGTGGTAGGCAATACCGTTACCTCCGCCTCGTCCGCCATTAACATTTGATCTACTAGAATGGGAAGAAGATACTCTCCTTTTACGTCTCCCTCTGGAATATGCTTTAAGAAATCCACAAACCCTTTTTCCAGCCTGGGAATAAATTCCACAGGGAAGCCCCAAAAATTCATGGAAACCAAACTGGAAGGATCTAGTTGCTTTTCTTTGCCCTGGTAGAACCCGTGGGCCGTGCCATCCGGCCTCTTACCAATCTCCTTTGTCTCTTCAATGCCCTTTAGCTTTCCGTTTTCATCCAGCAAACAAACTCCACGGGTTACCGTTCCATTTTCACTTAACGTATTTCCTAACACAAATCCCGCCATAGCCAAATGATGATGTTTTGTTTTATCATTCTGCGGCTTGCTCAAAAACTGGTAGAGATCGCGAAATGCTTTTTTTCCATAGTAATCATCTGCATTAATCACTGCAAAAGGAGCGTCCAAAATCTTCCGGCACGCTAATACGGCATGGCCCGTCCCCCAAGGCTTGGTCCTATCTTTCGGACAGCAAAATCCGGCCGGCAGATCCTGAATATCCTGATAAACGTATTTCACATCCATATATTTCTCAATCCGACAGCCAATCCGTTCGCGAAAATCTGCCTCAATGTCCTTACGAATAATAAAGATCACCGTCTCAAATCCAGCTTCTTTTGCATCATATACAGAATAATCGATGATCAGCTCACCGGATGGTCCCACCGAAGACAGCTGCTTTATACCTCCTCCAAACCGGCTTCCCATTCCTGCGGCCATTACTACTAACACAGGCTTTTTCATCTAGTTTCCTCCCATCTCCTGATAAATCCGATATACGTTTTCTAACATGGTCTTCTCCAGAAAGTGCTCTTGCACCCGCTTTCTTGCTGCTTCTCCCATTTGCTTTCGAAGTTTCGGAGATTCCACCATCTTTTTCATCGCAGACCGCAATGCTTTCTCATCCTCCGGAGGCACTGTCAATCCAGTGATTCCATCCAAGCTCACATAAGGAACGCCGCTGGGCAAATTTGTATTGATCACCGGCTTTCCCCATGCCATTGCCTCAATCTGAACAATACCAAATGCCTCCGTTTTTGATATGGACGGCAAAACAAAGACGTCGCATTGACGAAATTCCTCCGCTACCTGTCTGTCATCCAAATGGTGCTTAAAATGAACGCGTCCTTCTAACCCCAAAGAAGATGTCAGCGCCTCCAATTCTGCCCTCAGTCCACCGTCGCCAACAAGGACGAGTTCCGCATGGTCCAAGCCGCAAAATGCCCGCAGAAGCGTCTCGCAGCCTTTATAGGAAACCAGTCTTCCCACAAACAAAAATCGGACGGGTATTTCTTCACGAAATTCCTGTACTGGTTCTACTCGTGGCACCCCATATGGAATGATTTTGCATTTTTCTCGATAGGGTTTTAAAAACTCTGACCCTTCAATGTGTCCTTCGGTTGCTACCAGAATCAGATCCGACCGTTTTAACATCCAATTCATCAACGGTCGATAAAAATAAAGCAGCTTTTTTTGCCGTACGATGTCGCTGTGCCACCATAAAATCACTTTCCCTTTATAGCGGGATAAAAAGCAGGCCAAATCGCCTAATGGAAAAGGCGCATGGAGTTGAACGATATCACTTTTCTTGGCCATCTTCCGAAACTTCCACAAAAAGGAAAGTGAGATCGGCATCGAAAAGAAAATCCCAAAGCTTGAAGCACGATGAACTTCGACCCCACCTCGCTGCTCTATCCGCCCTTTTCCTTTTTTTTGACAGACCAAAACTTTTGTATCGGTTACGTCTTTCAATCCCTCTGCCAGCTGCTGCACCACATGTTCAATCCCCCCGGTTACCGGTGCATATAACTTATTTACCTGCAAAACCTTTCGTTTTTTCATCATTCCTCACTCTGTATCAGTCTCTGAAAAACGTCCAAAACAATGTTTGCTGTGCGGGTCCAAGTAAAAGTTTCCGCTCGCTGGATTCCTTTCCTGGAAAGCTCCTGCCTAAATTCCGGATCATCGATCAATTTTTGCAGCCCTTCCTCGATGCTTTCCACGGAAAAGGGATCTACCAAAACAGCGCAGTCGCCCGCCACTTCCGGCATAGAGCTGACATTCGAAGTCAAAACCGGCGTACCGCAAGCCATCGCTTCCAGAGGAGGCATCCCAAATCCCTCATAGACCGATGGAAAAACAAACGCCATCGCGCCTTTTAGCAGCAAAGGCACATCCTGGCTATCCGCATAACCAGTCGACCATACACAGTCTTCCAAATGCAACGCCTGTATTTTTTCAAAAATGGAATCATAGAGCCACCCCTTTCTTCCAACCAAAATCAAAGGGGGAATATCTGACCGTTTTTGCTTTAAACTCCCATACGCTTCGATGAGACGAACAATGTTCTTCCTCGGCTCCAGAGTACCTAAATACAACAAATAGTCCGAAGGCAGATGGTATTTTTCCTTTGCCGCCGCCACCTGTTCCTCCGAATAGCCGCAGTGGAAGCGTTCCCGGCGGATTCCCAATGGCATAACAGTAATTTTTTTCGGATCTACGTTCAGATATTTGATCACTTCCTGCTTTGTAAATTCCGATACCGTAAGAATTGCATCCGCACGTTTACAAGCTTTTACCATATTGGCTTCCAGCATCATTTTTGTTCGGCTCCGGACAGTTTCCGGAAAAACCTTATAAGCCATATCGTGAAAAATCGTAACACGTTTCCCCTTTACGCCCGGTGGAATATAGTAGTTGAAAAAAAAGGTAACGTCCGAATCCTTGCCAAAAAACCACGAGTAGGGAATCGGAAAAATATTCCACATCATTTTATATAAGCTAAAGCTAAAACGCGCACAGACATCCTGGAATCCCAAATTCACATATTCCTCGATTCCTGGCGGCCGACCGGCCGAGTGATTCCGCAGCTTAAAATAGTTTAACTGCAGCTGATCTTTTGTATCTAAACTTTTCAACTCCCGCAAGATCCCGTCTGCCACCCATCCGATTCCGGTTTTTTCTGCTTCCATCAACAGCTGAGACTCAAATGCTATTTTCATACAAACTCTCCATAAAGGGATTGAAAAATAGGAATGCTCTGCAACAAGCACTCCTATTTTCCAATTTTTCTTTTATTTAATGGCACCCTCTCTGTCCACAACGATCATACGCTGTCGGGTCAGTCGGATCCCAGGTATGCCAAGATGGCAATTGATACGCGCTCGGTTTCCCGTAAGGGCCGGCCACAGAGCTATCATAAATGGTCACTTGCGTTCCCAAGCTGCAATTGTCATAAATCCATTTTGCATCGCCGGCCGTTAAACGTACGCAGCCATGGGACACAGATCTTCCCAGTTGATTGTAAGCGCCGGTATACAAGGTTCCGTTGGTATAATCATGGTAATAAACTGAATGGAACAATACGCCGCCAACAATACGCGTACACCACTGACCGTATACTTTGTTCATCAGCTCATGCCAACGGTACTTGTTCGGAGTAGAAAAGGTTCCCGTCGGAGTCGCTCCGCTTGCGCCAGTGGAACAAATAAAGGATTTCACTGGAATCGTATATCCGTTCCCTCCGTCTTTTGCATATACGGTTACGGTATTGCATTGACGGTTTACTTCAATCCGGTATGAGGACTGCTTCCCAATGATGTCATCCAAATCCGTACAAAGCTTGCCGTCTCCGTAAAAGAAGTATTTCAATCCATCGACATACTCCCAGCCGGTCACTCTCGCATTTCCATCATTGGGGTCAAAATAATATCGATTCCCATCAATCGTCTGCCAACCGCTTACGCGGCTGTCATTTTTAATATAGTATACTTTCTGTCCTCCGGTCTGCCAGCCATTTTTAAATCTAGCAATTCCTCGCGATCGACAAGCATTGATATATTCTTGGCTATCAGCCATCTGAGTGACCACGGTTTCCCGGCTGACACCACGATTTAAAACTCGAACCCAATCCGCACTTCCGCTTTTGTCCGGTTCCCTTCCCAATAAAGCACGGTAAACATCAGCTACAAAATCCGTATTATTCTTATTTTTTCTCTGGTACTCTTCTGAGAAGAAAAATCCGTAGGCAATATCCAGGCTAGAGATCGACTTTTCCTTCAACCCCTGCACCCAACCGTTCAGCTCTCTTCCGGTTGGAACCCGGTTCATACAAACGCGATAAAACTTTATAGCAAATCCGCTGATCTCCGGATACAAATCCCGCGCTTCCGTCAAATCAAGGTTCCCTACCTTGATGCCATAAGCATTACAAAGATTCCGAAATTCCTGGGAGCCCACAAAGCCTTGAACAACCGCTCGGTTAGAAACACCTTTCTCGTATACTGCTAGCCAACCACTTTTTCCCGATGCATCTGCCTCTCGATTCATCAATGCACGATACAAAACATCCAGAAAATCCGCATTGCTCAATCTCTTATTTTGCATTTCATCGCTGTTCAAGAACCCCCACGCGATATCTGCACCCGTGTTCTGCCCAGAAAGCAGCGCCGAAACCCATGCTTGAAGTCCCTTGGTCTCCGCCTGTCTTCCTAAACATGTACGGTATAGACGCATTACAAAACTAGTCACAGCAGGATTTTGATCTTCAATTTCATTGGAAACATAATGCCCTCTCACCACCTGATAACGGCTACAAATCGTTCGATACTCATCCGAGTTGGCAAATCCTTCAAATACCTTCCGACGGCTGCTTCCATTATATAAACAGTTCACCCAAGATGCCAATCCTGATGAATCCGCCTCCCGTCCAAAAAAGGTACGGTATAACATCTGAACATAAGCTTCATCCCCAGTTTTCTTATTCTGGTATTCCTCGCTGAAAATGAAGCCGTAGGCTACTTCAATTCCTGTATTTTGATTGTTCTGCAGGCAAGCCACCCAAGCAGCAATTTCATCTGCTCTTGCCGTCCGCCCCAGGCAATATTCATACAGCCTGGCCACAAAAGCTTCATAGTAAGTCTGCTGATCACTCTTCGCTTCCAAAGGAAGCGCCTCTGCTACCACAGGCTCCTCCAACGACGGAGTCTCCGGCTCTGTCGGCACCGATTCCTCCGGCTCTCCTCCCAGAGTTTCCTCCGGTTCCACATTGTCTTCCGACAACGTTTCCTCTTGCTCTGGCAATTCCGGAATCGTCTCTTCCCCCGAAGATGATTCCAGCGTTGTCTCCATTCCTGTGAATTCCGGTATTTCGCGTTCCTCCGTCTGTGCCGATTCCGGAATGCTACTGCTTTCAGGTACAGGTGATGCCAAAGCAGAACCACTGCCAAGCAGCATACTGCCCGCACACAGGATTGCGCACATCTTTAACGCAACACTTCTCATTTCCTCGTCCTCCCGTTTCTAACCTTGCAGCCCCCAAATCCGCTCACTGCAAACATTCTACGCCGCTACCCCTCAATCAAAAAAGAACTGATGAGAGGTCAAGCCTTTTTATTATAGCACACTTCTGAAAAAAGCAACAGTTCCTGTCCCTAATTTTACCGAAAAATTTCAGGATTCTTACGCCAAAATTGCAGCGTCCACTGCAGCGTCTCACGAAGGGGAATTTCCGGTTTCCAGCCGGTATGCCCCTTTAGCTTCGCAATATCCGCCTCAATCACCGGTATATCAATCGGACGCAGCCGTTTAGCATCTACTTCCACTCGGATCTTTGCTTCCGACAGAGATAAAATTTGTGCCAAAAGCTCATCAATTCCAACCGCATGGCCGCTTCCCACATTGTAAGTTTCTCCCGACTTGCCCTTTTCTGCCAACAGGCGATAGGCTCTGACCACGTCGCGAACATCGGTAAAATCCCGTCTGGCGCTTAAATTCCCCACCTGAATCACCGGTTCCCGCAGCCCTGCCTCCACTTCTGCCACCTGTTTACAAAAGTCTGCCACCACAAAACCCGTTTTTTGTCCCGCGCCAATGTGGTTAAAAGCGCGAACCATGACAATTGGCATTCCATATGCTTTCGCATAGATATTTCCAATCAAATTTTGCGCCACCTTTGTCGCTGCGTAAAGATTTCCCGGCCGCACTTTTATATTTTCTGAGACAGGCACTTCTTCCGGCAGAACATAGCCGTATTCCTCACCGGAACCGATCAGTAAAATCCTCGGCTGATAATCTGGAATCTCCCGAACCGCTTCCAAAAGGTTCACCGCGCCCTTGATATTCACATCTACCGTAAGAGCCGGATTTTTCCAAGACAATCCAACGGAGCTCTGAGCAGCCAGATGAAAAATCACATCTGGACAAAGGCAGCGCAGGATATCTGCAATCTGAGCCTGTTCTAAAATATTCAGCGGATAAACGTCATGACCTTCCGGTGCCTTTTCTGAAGACAACATGGTCATGGCGACGGACCATCCCACCTTCTTCAAATCCTGCGCCAGATACCCTCCAACAAAGCCGGAACCTCCTACAATCAGAGCTTTCATCCACGGCCCTCCTATCTTTTCCCTGCTCCCTTACTTTCTAGCTCTTGGCGCACCAACGCTCGATCTGTCTCCACCATTCGCTTTACCATCTGCTCAAAAGAAATCTCCCGCTTCCATCCCAGCTTTTTCTCCGCCTTTTCCGGATCTCCAATCAAAAGCTCTACTTCCGCCGGCCGGAAAAAGCTGGGATTTACCGCCACCAGCACCTTTCCATCCGCTTTATTGATCCCTTTCTCATCCACTCCATGCCCCTGCCATTCTATCTCAATGCCAATCTGGCGGAAGGCAGTTTCCACAAAAGAACGGACGGTACGGGTTTCATTGGTCGCCACTACATAATCATCGGCTTCCTCCTGCTGCAGCATCAGCCACATGGCGCGGACATAATCCTGGGAATGTCCCCAGTCTCTCTTTGCATCCAGATTTCCAAGTTCTACCCGTTCCTGAAGGCCTGCCTCGATACGAGCCACCGCGTTGGTAATCTTTCGAGTTACAAATTCTAACCCTCTGCGTTCGCTTTCGTGGTTAAACAAAATCCCGCTGCAGGCAAAAAGCTGGTAGCTTTCCCGGTAATTCTTTGTAATCCAGTGGCCATACAGCTTTGCAACGCCGTAAGGACTTCTTGGATAAAACGGAGTGTTCTCAGACTGCGGAATCTCCTGCACTTTTCCAAACATCTCGCTGGTGGAAGCCTGATAGAAGCGAGCCTCCGGCTTCACGGTACGGATTGCCTCCAAAAGATTCGTCACACCGATCGCATCGATTTCAGCCGTTGCAAGCGGCTGTTCCCAGCTGGTCGCCACAAAAGACTGTGCAGCTAAATTGTACACCTCATCCGCCTGGGAAACCCGCATCGCATGAATCAGCGACGCCAAGTCGGTCATATCCGCATAGATAAAATGAATTTTTTCTTTCAGGTGAACGACGTTTCCGTAATCCACCACACTTTTTCTTCTCATCAGGCCAAATACCTGATACCCCTTTTCCAACAGCAATTCTGCCAGGTAAGATCCATCCTGTCCCGTAACTCCTGTAATTAACGCATGTTTCATGTTTTGTCCTCCAAATCGGTTAGATGTATTCATTCCGATTGCATACTCTCAAATTTTCTAATACCTTTTTTATCTCTCCGGCGCTTTCTTTCGCACAGATCAAAATCGCATCGTCGGTATCGACAATCACCAGATTTCGCAGTCCGACTGCCGCGATCAGCTTTTCTGTTCCCTGGATGGTGGTATTCTTGGTATTCACCGTGATCACGTTCCCGTTTACCACATTTCCTTCTTCGTTTGTTTTATTGATACGCTCCACTGCCAGCCAGCTGCCCACATCATCCCACCCGAAGGTTCCCGGAATCACATAAATGTTCCTGGCCTTTTCCATAATTCCATAGTCGATCGAAACTGAGGGCAGTTTCGCAAATTCCCTTTCCAAGACGGCATCTTCTTCTCCTGTCCCGATGGCAGCCTGTATCGTTCTCAAGCCAGAATACGTCTCCGGCATATATTTTTCTAAATTGGATAATACCGTTGACACCTTCCAGACAAACATGCCGCTGTTCCAAAGATATTGTTCCGACGCCAGATACTCTTGCGCTTTTTCCAAATTCGGTTTTTCCACAAAACAATCCACTTCATAGGCAGAAGAATCCATGCTGGCGCCCGGCCGAAAACGAATATACCCATAGCCGGTCTCCGGATAATCCGGCGTAATTCCAAGAGTCACTAGATTTTCTCCCGCCTCCGCCACACGGCAGGCCGCTTCCAAGGTGGAAACAAACATGGACGTATACTTGATCAAATGGTCGCTTGGAAGCACCATCATCAACGCATCTTCCTGTTTTCTGGCAATATGAACCGCCCCCAAGCCGATACAAGGGGCTGTATTGCGTCCAATCGGCTCACAGAGAATATTTTCCTCCGGAATATCTGGCAGCTGCTCTCTGACCAATGGACGATAGTCACGATTCGTAGAAATATAGATATCCTCCATATTGACCAAAGGCAAGATCCGCTCCACGGTCAACTGGATCATCGTCTTGCCGTCATTGGTCAAAGATAAAAACTGCTTCGGACAGCTCTTTCTGCTTCTCGGCCAAAATCGTTCGCCCCGTCCGCCGGCCATAATCAATGCCGTCTTTTTCATCATAAACCTCCTTGAAATCTTGCTCACTCCGCGATTTCCGTATACCCTATCTTCTCGTTTTCTTCCACCAGCTTTTCAAAAAATTGGAGATAGATCTCCACAATCTTTTTCCAGGAAAAGTGATCGATTACAAACTGCTGCCCCAAATCCCCCATGGCTGTGGCTTGCTCCGGATTTGCCTGAAAATAATTCAAGCACCCTTCAAACTCAAAATAATCGTTAAAATATAGCCCACCGTTGGACTTTCTCGCAAAATGGGACGTTACCTCGCAGTCCCCATGAACCAAAACCGGTCTGCCGCACAGCCAGCTTTCCATCACAACCAAAGAAAAGCTTTCATGGGTGGAAGGCTGACAGAGCGCCAACGCCCCTGCGGTAACGTCGTATTTATCCTGAATGCTGATAAAACCCAGATCGACGACATCATCCCGAATCTCTCTAGGAATCTCAATCTGCCCGCCGCCAATTAAAACCAATTTCAAATCGGTATCCTGACGCTTTTTGTATTCCGCAAAATAGGCCAGCAAGGTATGGACATTCTTTCCTTTGTCCTTTCTCCCTGCATACAAAAGATAGGGGAAATCCAAATGATAGGTTTCCCTTCCCCGCCCGGCGTCGTAAGTCAGCTCCGTATCAACCCCTTCTCCCAGCACCGCCTGCTCCACCTGGCTCATGTCATAATACCGGTTTGTCAACTCATATTCCGGCTCAGCATGGTAGATGATTCCTCGGATCTTGGAAAACTGATTTCGGAAAACCGACATGTAAAAATAGCTTTCATCATGGAAGCAGGGAATCAAAACCGATTTCTCCGGACACACCTGACAGCCGTAAAAAGTGGTTCCAAACATATAAGGGATAAAGACAAACAGCGAATATTCGTCCGCATGCTTCCTCATATAATCGTAAAGTTCGGTACTATTTACGGATTCCCGCACATAGGTCTCCTGCTCCGCCTCCGAGACCTCCTGATTCATCATCAACTTTTTGTTGACATAGTCAAAGCAGGCCCCGTCCCGAAGACGAACCCGAAAACGGCGGACCGGCATACCCAGTACGGTATCCAATCCTGGCTTGTAATAATTCAGATTCCAGTCACTGGCAAATTCCTTCACACAGGTAGTCAGTATTTCTAATTCTACGCCAGCTTCATGGAGATGAGTGGTCAACCCTCTCAGCTCCATCTCCGCTCCACCCGGAATCTTTTCCCCAAACCAGGGAATCACAAATCCTAATTTTTTCATGATACTTCCTCTTCGATCAATGCCTCCAGACGCTGTAAAAACTGTCGCTGTATCTTTTCGTGGCTAAAGTCAGAAAGGCGCTCTTTTTCTCCCGCAAGGATCGCCTGTCTCAACTCCGAATCTGTCACCACGCGATGGATCGCCGCCGCCGCTGGTTGCGGGTTCTTATCAGAAAGCAGCAACCCACTGCCGCCTAGTGTCTCGCCGACAGCACAGCTGTCGTAGGCAATAATCGGGATTTCAAAGTACATGGCCTCCACCAGAGGAATGCAAAATCCCTCATGCTCGCTCATAGAAAGATAGACATCCGCCAACTGGTAATACGCCAGGATCTCATCGAACTTTGTATGCCCGGTAAAAATCACGTCCTCCACACCCAATTCCCGCTCATATTCCCGCAGGTTTTGATAAAACCGATCCTGTTCTCCATAAGCTCCTACCAGGATCAAACGCGACTTTGGGTTATAATTCTTCTTATAATAGTAAAATGCCGTGATCAAATCTTCCTGTCTCTTGTGGGGAACCACGCGGCCAGTGTAAACAATATTTGTATAGCCGTCTCCCTGGTACCGTTCCAATACCGCTTGATTCGGCTGCTTCTCAAAATCCTCAAAAGCAATCAAAATTGGCAAAACTTCGATTGGTCCCTGATATCCCATCTTTCGCAGGTCGCCTTTATTAAAGGCAGAGTCTGCAAAACAATAGTCTACTTTATCCGCTAAAAATCGTACTGCTTCCAATCCTTTTTTGCACCCCTGCCATGCCTCCGGATGATACTCTGCAAAGAAATGCGGCGGGGTTACATTATGGTAGATTACGACTTTCCGGCATCGATAGTCCGCCAGCCGATAATTCATCTCCGATCCGGTGGAAAGATGATACAAAAGGATGTCGTCCGGACGTTCTTCATATTCCTCCCAAGAACGGGCAGTTCCCTGGGGCAGCCGCTCATCTACCCACTCTACATAGATTTCCGTCTCATATCCGTTTTCTTCCAATGTCTTTTTCAACGCCAGCGTATCGTTGCCGATGCCATCTCCGAAAGCCAGCGATGGCAGCATCTGGACCACCCGCATCTGATCTTTTCTTATTTTTTTCTTTTCCACGGCGGGAATCTGCCTCTTCATCCATTGTACTTCCCGGACCAGTCGATCATTTTCCGCCATCACCTGCAACATACTTTGCTCAAACTGATAAACCTGATCGAGCCCCTTCTCTATGACTGCATTCAGGTTATTTTGCTCTTCCACAATCGGTCTTATATAAAAGCGCACGCATTTGCGAAAGACTCTCTTTAAGAATTTCTTCAGCCCTTTTCCTTCGATGGGACGGCACTCCTCCACCATAGAATGTTGTCCTACCTGATCGAGAACGCTTATCATCTCATTTAGTTCATAAGGTTCTGTTTCATAACGTCTCTGCACGCCAAACAACCGCTGATCCGCCGCTTTTATCTTGGAATCCAAAGAAGACTCCAGATTTTTTGCTTCCTCCTCAATTTCCGCTATCCGGTCTTTCCGGTATTGTTCCTCCATATCTCCCTGCCCTCTTCCACAAAAATATCGCCGTCAGACATCCTATCTATATTTACAAAGATTTGTCCTTACCCTTCCGACGGCTTTTCCTCCAAGCCGTTCCACTGATGCGGAATCCGGAATAAACCCACATCTGGAATTTTGGAAAATACTTCAAACCGGAACGCGTCCTTATAATAGTCCATGGTGTTATCATAAATATCCTGTATCGCAGTTTCCAACAGATAAACGCACGGCAAAAGTTCTACATCTTTCAGAACCAGCTCTACCATACCATCCTTTGTCAAGTCAAAAGGAGGCGTCTGATCAATTTTCGTGTTTGTTCCATAGCAGTGAATCCCATCCGCACGGATCAACGCGATTCCAAAGACCGCGTTGTGGATTGGCTTTAACACCTTGTAAAAGATTCTCAAATAAATGGTATCGCCTGTGGCAAAAACGGTTTTCTCCACTCCATCCGCCCCATAAGTGTGAACTTCTGTCACAAATGCCGCTCTGGTTCCCCAACGGCGGTCCGGATTTTCATACCCCTTTGGTATCCCTAAAACCTTTTCCTGTTCCTGTCTAACCGGGTCCTCCTCGTGAAGCTTCCGGATCCGTTCTTTTTCTTTTTCTAGAATCTCCTGCCGTTTTTCTCCCATATATTCCAGATACTCGGAGTGAACGTCTCTGGGAGCGCCTTCTGCCCGAACCAAGCCATCGTGAATCCAGATGCTGCGATCGCAAATCTGCTCGATCTGGCCAAGGGAATGGGATACAATCACAATTGTGGTTCCTTTTTCTTTGATCTCCCGCAGCCGATTAAAACACTTGGTCTGGAAATTGGCGTCCCCGACTGCTAAAATTTCATCGATCAGCAAAATATCTGCATCCACATTGATCGCCACAGAAAACGCTAACCGCATATACATACCGGAAGAATAGGTTCGAACCGGATTGTCTAAAAATTCCTCCAATTCGGAAAATGCAATGATATCATCCATTCTCTCATCGATCTCTTTTTTCGTCAATCCGAAAATGGACGCATTGGTATAGATATTCTCCCTTCCGCTCATATCCGGATGAAACCCGGCACCCAGCTCAATCAGGCTGGAAATACGCCCCTTCATCGTAATCGTCCCTTGATCCGGATAGATAATACGCGTCAAAAGTTTCAGCGTCGTACTTTTACCGCAGCCATTATGCCCGACCAAGCCGATGGCTTCCCCTTTTTTCACCTGAAAACTAATCCCTTGGAGAACCCACCGCTCCTCATAGCGGTTCCGAGAGCGAAATAACAGGCGCTCTTTTAGCTCCGAGCCTTTATCCAAATAGACTTTGAACTTTTTCTTTACTTCCCGGACATCGATTGCAATCTCTTCCGCTTGTCCCACCGATTCCGCCTGTTTTCCATCACTCATGTCCATAACTCCTTATCACTTCCCGAAACAATACGCCTGTCTGCCTCTATCTTATTTTTTCCAAAATCACTTCCCGGCAAACCACTTCGCTGTTTGCGCCCACATACAATCGTATTTCCCAATTGGAGACTGAATTCGGCAGAATAAAGTCCATCGTCATAGGCTCCCCAGCAATCACATTTTCTTTTCTGATTAACGTTTGATCTGGATCAGAAACCAACTCTAGATAAGCATCGGAAAAAGAATCGGCTCCTTCCCATGTCATTTGAATCTGATATTCACCGGCATCTAACGAAAAATAAGGACCATAAAACAAAATCCCACCTTGCTGTTTGGCCACTATATTCCCTTCGGAATCATAGAAACCGTTCAGAATACGCAAATGACCTTCCTCCAGATGAATCGTTTCCGAAGCTTGTTTGGTAATCTTTCCTACCGAACCGTTTAGCGTCCGTTCATAAATGCTTCGTGGATATTTTCCCACTGTCTTTTCCAAATAATTTCCGGATAGGATCTGAAAATGTGAAATGCTCTTCTCATAACCTTCCCAAGGGAGCCCGCTCATAGGAAAGTCTCCGACAAAATAGAGTTCTCCCTGTTCCTCTATGTATCGTTCCATCGCTTCCGCCTGATTGACGTCCGCCCGATACACCTGCTTTCCATAAATATACCGAAGTACGGAAGCCATCTCTCCGTCCTGGGTCAGGTATACTACATCGTCAGACATATGATCCGCCAAGGTCTGATACTGCTCGTCCAAATTTTTCATCATCGGTGTAAAGAGAAACGATCGGCTTTGTCCGATCATAAAGGCGGCTATGCCGATAAAGCCTGCTCCTGTGAGCCACCGGTAAACGCTCTTTTCTTTTCCAGAAAATAATTCCTGCCATCCATAGCAGCCCCAGATCACCGTCGACGGAATGTTGACGGGAACCCAACGTCTGGCGGCCCAGATATGATCGGCGCTGATCGCTGGGTCAATGATATAAGCGATAATACAAGCTCCCGCCATGCACAAAAAACCATAATACCCATCCGCCGTTACCCCTTTTTTACGAAGCAGCAGCATCAGTCCCAGGATCATAAACAAAAACAGCGGCACACTGGTATACCAGCAATATTGTATCATAGAAAGCTGCACAAACGAATCACTTTGTCCAAAATTACTGCGAATCAGATACGTATAAAGAAAGGCCGCGGTCAAAACGATTCCAAGGCCGATACGCGGCCCACGCTTTACCGTAAGCCAGTGAATCAGATTCCGCCGTTCCTCACAGAGCCCCTTCCCGAATCTTGCAATCACCAAAGCTAACACAAAAATTGCTAAACCGACGCCATTGATCAATAATGCGGTGGGAAGAGACCGATTGTCTATGTGTATCCGGTAATAAGCACGGCTAAACCAATATAAATAAAGATATGCGCTTGCCGCGGTTCCCATATAAGCAAGGCAGCTTCCTGCCATCGCCTTTCGTTTCTCCGGATTCCAAATGACACTGTATGCCGCCGCCACAAAAAGCCCCAGACCGACAATCAGCATATCAATCCGATTCCAGATCGCAAACCCCAAAAGGAAACCAGAGACAATCAAATAAGAATTCTTTCCTTTTTTCCACCCAGCCAGCCAAATGTATATCGCCAGAAAAAACAAAAGCTGAGCCAGCAGTTCCGTCTCTGTCAAGCGCGCGCCCCATAACTCTGCCGGGCAAAGGCCTAAAATCAAAACCGCAGCAGCGGCAGCCTTTTTGTGAAAGAACTCCCGGACCAACCAATAGATCACCAGTAAAGAGACTAAGGTTAATATCCCATTGGTTCCAAACAACGCGGACAGCCCGCCCAAATCATAAGCCACCGCCAGCAAAGCCGGATACATCGGCATAAATTGAGGAGAGATATCCCCCGCTTCATCGCCCACCTCCGGATATTGAACCGGTGAAAAAAGCGCGGGGTATCCCGGCTGAATCAAATCGCCATACTCCTCATATAATTCTGTCATTTTTTCATCCGTATCATACTGGATGGAACCTGTCTTTGCAATATGAACTCCATGAATCACATAGATTCCCGGATCTCTTCCCCCCAATAGATACTGGGTGGGAAAGGCAAGATAAAGAACTGCCAGTAAAACAAAAATAGGGAGAGCCGCCCGATCCGATGGAACACTCCAGCAAAGCTTTTTTCCGATGGCAAAGAACCCCTTTTTTCGTCTCCCCGCCAGTACGCAAATCAGGCACTCGATCGCCATCAGCAGACAAAGCACCGGCAGGGAATACCGCTGAAGTACCACCAAAAATAACGCCAGCCCGTTTATATTTAGAACAGAGCCGACCAGCGCAAATGCTAAATATTTTTTTCCTACCTCTCCCTGGCCTTTGCCCGCCGCCAAAATCAAAAGGCAACATACGACTGTAAGAATCCAGAGAATCAGAAAAACGAATCTCACAAAATTCCCTCCGCTATTTTTCCTCTTTTACGTACTCAATCAAAATCTTCAAACGCTCCATAATCTTTTCCCACTGGTAACGTTCCTCTACATAGGCGGCGCCGTTTATCCCCATCTGCCTTCGTTCCTCTGAATGCGTCAAAAGGTAATTCACCGCGCCCTCAAATTCAAAATAGTTCCGATAATACAGGCCTGCCTCGCTTTTCTTGCAGTGTCCCTTTAACACCTCGCAGACCCCATTTACCACCACTGGCACCTGAAGAGCCAGCGATTCTAAAACAACGATGGAGAGACTTTCGAACCGAGATGGCAGCACTAACATTCTAGCTCCCGCCATTCCATTATATTTGTCTTCCTCGCTGACAAATCCCAGGTTTACAATATCCTCGCTTTCCGGTACGGGGATCACACTCTTTCCCATCAAAACCAGCTTTAACGAGGACGGATTTCTCTTCTTATATTCCTCAAAATAACGGAACAGTACATCACAGGACTTTCCCTCGTCGATTCGCCCCACATAAAGGAGGTAATCCTCCACCTGGTATTTTTCCCGAAACTGCTTTGGCTCTACCTTCGCAGGAATCGTGACGCCGGCCCCTCCGATTTCATTTCGAATTACCTCATTGCCATATTTCTGCTCCACGAACGCCCGCTCTTCCTCCGTGTTGTAAAAGATCGCTTTCGGCGCCCGGAATACATCAGAAAAAATATCCATTTTTAAGAAAGGTTCATCATGAGCCATTGGGATCGTAATCGCCTTTTCCGGCACCAGTTTCACACCCATACAAGTTGGATAGTAAAGATAGGTGCAAAAAATAAATACCTTGTATTCTTCTCTATGCTCCTCTATATATTTGAGCAATTCCGGAAGATACGGCCCCTGCTCCTTCAGCCATTCTTCCTCCTCAAAAGGTTCCAGACGACCGTTAAAAAAGCGTCCGTTGATTTCATCAAATTTCTTCCGGCTGCGTTTCTCTTTCACAGAAAAACGCTTTACCAAAACGCCGTTAATCATCTGATCTTTTTTTGGATATTCATTTTTCCATGTCATGTAGCTGATTGCACGGCTCGTTAAGACATGTACTTCATAGTCCGCCGTAAGCCGTTCTGCGTACATTCGGCATTCCTGTTCCGCCCCGCCGTTTACCTCCAAGCCGTAGCGCTGTATCACGAAAGCAATTTTCTCTTTCAAGACGATAGTCCTTTCCTATGCTCTTTTCGTATCCCCGTTTTCTTTGCTCCTCGTCCGCTTTTAGTTCTGATCCTGCAGCTCTTTCAGCTGTCCCTGCAGGGCTTCTATGGTTTCCTGCTGCGCTTTCACACAGGCCAAAAGCTGATTCAAACATCTGACCATGGCATGATTGCTCTCATTTTGCGTCTCCACAACCGGAATCAGCATAAATCGGCCAAACTTACGAATCACTTTTTTTACAAAACAGGCCAGAGCGTTTCCTTCCACTGGATAGTACCAGGGAACCGTAGCGTGCATATTTGCTTCCTGTACTCTGCGCTCCAGCTCTTCCATACTAAAATGTTCTTCTAATTCCAAACGCCCCTTTTCATCAGCCCCATCGATCTCCTGGAAACTGAGCATGCTGGCATCATATCCCTTTTCTTTTATCTCCTGACGGATTTCCTCCATGATCTTTTCTACATTGATCGGCTGAATCGTATCTGCCATTGTTACCTCCTTCTATCAGGCCCCCGCCTCCATATTTTTCAAATATTTTTCAACTGACATTCCGGAAAGCCAGCCGCTCCGCGCCCTCAGCGCTCCCGCGGCTGCCGGAAGTACTCGCATTCCACCTTGCCAGGCTCCCTGCTCATACTTCCTTGCCCGCCCAATGTCTGAGCATCTGTGCAAGCAAGCTTGCCCATTCGCTCAGACGCTTGGCGGGGCTTTCATTGTAAAAATCGCTCCAAATAGGTTTGAAACAGTGCTTTTATCTTCGTATAAGAAAAATCCTGCAGACGACTGCGCTGGTTCGCCAAAATCCGCTCCCGCAATCCTTCATCTTTTTGGATACGGGAAATCGCCCCCGCTGCCATCAAGGGCTCCTTATCCGGAAGCAAAAATCCACTTCCGCCCAAGGTCCCCGCAATCGCGCTGCTGTCATATGCGATGATTGGAATGTCAAAATACATTGCCTCCACCAAAGGGACGCAAAATCCTTCGTGTTCACTGGCGCAGACAAACACATCTGCCAGATGATAATAGGCCAAAATTTCATCAAATGAGATATGCCCCGTAAAAATCACATCCGAAAGCGGAAGCGCTTTCACATATGCCCGCAGTCTGGCGTAATAATCTTCCATCCCCTGCCATGCCCCCACCAAAAATAACCGCGCATCCGGATCATAATTTCTTTTATAGGCGGCAAATGCAGCAATCACATCTTCTTGGCATTTATTAGGGGCAATTCTACCGGTGAACAAAAGATTCGTTCCCTTTTTTCCACGGTACTTTTCGATCACATTCTGATTCGGCTCTTTCTCATAGTCAGAAAAAGGAATCAGGATCGGAAGCACATCCATGGGGCAACGATATCCCATGTCCACCAAATCTCTGCGGTTAAAATCTGAGACCGGCAGGCAATAATCCACCTTATCAGCCAAATACCTGGCGCCGGACAGACCATATTGACACTGTCTTGCCTTTTCTTCATTATAAGGCGCCAAAAAACGGGGCGGCGTCACATTATGATAGATCACCAATTTTCGGCAAGGATAACTGGCAAATGTATAATTCAATTCCGTCCCGGTGGAAAGATGGTAGATCACCACATCTTCTCGGCCTAATTCCGGCAGTTTGGAAATCGGCTGCACGGTTCCCTCCGGCAGCCTTGGATCAATATTCTCCGCAAAGATCCCTGTTGCATATCCCAGTTCTTCCAGAACCTTTTTCAAGGCAATCGTGTCATTTCCCACCGCATCGCCAAAAGATAGCGTGGTTAAAACCTGAATAATCTTCACTGGTTTCTCCTGTCTTTTCAATATCTTCTTGTCCATAGAAGATACCTTCTACTCTTTACATGCTACAGTTCTTCCGCAAAACCTTTCTGCAATTTACGGAAGCTCAAATATCCAAGAATCAAGATTCCTATGCCTAAAAGCGCCGCGTTCAGCAATGTGCTAATATGCGGAATCTGGCCATAATACAAAATATCCCGATAAGCCACTGTAATCGGCGTCATCGGATTGAGCCAGTATAGCCAGGTCAAATGTCCCATCCCATGCTCCACCATCTTTGCTTCCACCAGACTAGGTGCGTAAAGAATCGGGGTCAAGTACATCCATGCCATGGTCAGGATACCTAAAATGTGCTCCAAATCCCGAAAATAAACCGTCAGGCCAGAGGTCAAAAGAGCTCCTCCCAGAGCCAACAAATATTCAATCACCATAATCAACGGAAGATAGAGAAGCGCGGTAAAATGAAACACTTCTCCTTCTGGCGGAACGGTCCCACCGATCAGCATCACGGCAAAAATCACCAGAAAGCACAGCAGCATATTGACAAACGCACTGGTTACATAGGCAATCGGCATGATTTCCCTGGGAAAATAAATTTTTTTCACCATATCCTTGGAAGCAATGATACTGACAGAGCCTCCCGTCAAAGAAGAGGAAAAGAACAACCATGGAACCAACGCCACAAATAAGTGAAGATAATATTTGGGTACATTGCTTCCCAATAGGAACGAAAACACAACGGCATATACCATCAGCTGCAATAGGGGATTGATAAAGGTCCACATAAAACCGAGCACAGACCCTTTATAGCGCCCCCGCAGCTCTTTTTTTACCAGACTAAAAATCATCTGGCGATATGCATATAGTTCTTTTAATGTATTCATAAACTGGAT
This sequence comes from Hominifimenecus sp. rT4P-3, assembly GCF_051055405.1. Classification (GTDB taxonomy): domain Bacteria; phylum Bacillota; class Clostridia; order Lachnospirales; family Lachnospiraceae; genus Pseudolachnospira. The sequence continues at coordinate 2,313,787 of NZ_CP167068.1, forward strand.
GCCTTTCTTCCGTCAACCAAAAACTCCCAACACAAATGAAATATAGCATAAAAAGCAGGGTTTGAGAAGTGAATATTTTCTTAAACACGCTCGCGAAAAAAACATCGACCCAAGCAGAACCAGAAAATTACCGCTGTGGGCGTATTGACATAAAAGATATCGGAGACAAAGAGAGCGCCGATTCCAATCGTTCCTACCATAAGATACGGAAACGCCCGTGTGAAAAACTCCGATTCCCGCCAATCACGAAGCATCGCGATGCACCGCTTTCCAAGGCAAATGACCGCCCCCAAAAGCAACAGGAAACCAACTGCACCCTGGCTGACCGCCACATCCACCCACATATTGTGAAAGGTGTTTAACGAATTTTCCTTGGTCACCATGTAAGCGTCTGGAAAATTTTCTTCCATATAAGGAGCAATGTTCCGGTAAGAGATCCCGAAGATTGGATTCTTCTGAAACACATGCCATCCGTCCTTCCAGATGGCAAACCGTCCGTTGGAAAAATCCTCTTTTAATTCCTCTTCCCGGTGAAGGGCCGCTTTTTCCTCCTCCGCCGCGTATACCGTTAAATGCGTACGATTGTATCCTTCACGAACCACATAAATTCCCGGCAGTAAAACCAGGAGTAAAATCAGACCCAGCAGCGCTTTTTTCCATTTCGCGCCTCCGATATTTGGCCATACAGCCAAATAAGTGAAAATCCCGGCAGCTGCCAGACAAATCTGGCCGCTGCGGGAATAGGAGAATGCAATATAGAGATATTGCAGCACCAAGTTGAAAAGCCAAATGGCCCTTCCCCTTTGCACCTGCTTCATCATCCATAGAGAACATAGGATAGACGCTGCTGAGAGAATCGCCCCATAGTTTGGATCCGAATAGCTGCCCCACAGCCTTCCCAGCTGCACGCCCAGGTACATGCCCCGTTCTACGCTGACTCCCTGATATCCAACCGCCAGCATTCCCAAACTAATCAACGCCTGAACCGCTGTATAAAAAATCACCGTTCCGTAGAAAATCTTCTCCGCCGCCAGTTTTTCTCCAGCTGTCCGATTCTTTCCCATTGGAAATAGTAAAAAGAACTCCAATGCCATCCAGATCATGGCTTTTCCATTCCCTACAATACCATAAGAAGCGGTCAGCAAAGAGGAAATTCCATAGCTGATCAAAAAGGCGGCCCAAAGCCAAAGCAGCGGCATGTTCTTGTACTCTCT